>DASYEV010000021.1:0-26998 GCA_036498835.1 Acidobacteriaceae bacterium
ATGCAAGTCATCAACGGTCCGGAGTGTGCTCGTAATGTATCCCGATACGTTTCAATTCGAGCAAGCATCACTGACGAAACCGGGAAGACCATTCCGACTGGACTGAATCTTCGTTCTGCAAGTACATGATGGATCAGGCAACGATGAAGTCTGCCATTGCCATCCTGAAACGGATGAATATAAACGAAACCAAATGAGGTGGCGGTTGCTTGCAGGACCGGATCGATCGCGTCCGCCTTCATCCGGTTGTTGGCCTCGATCATGGCTGTCATCAGACCATCGAGATCTTGCGCGCGCGCGCCGATGAATTCCGGTAACGGATCACCCTGGTCATCGCGTTCCCCTAAAAAAACTCCGTCAGGCCTTAGTCCGGCGCGCACAAAGCGCGTGTCTTCAATGAGGATGCCATGAAGACGAATGATCTCATCGAGAGTCAATGGAGTTTTTCCTGCCTGAAGTACAGCGCGGGCCCAACGCTCCAGCCTCCCGCGCGGCGGCCGTTCGCCTTCGATTGCAAAACTGGCACGGCTGTCAGCCAGGAGCAGGAAGCTGGCTGCGCGCGCGACAACATGTGCACCCGTGCGGCCAACGATCTCGGTCGCCTTACGCCCAAGTTGACGGGCAACCATATCGGTCAACGGCTTTGTCCGCCGGATGATGGGACAGAAATCTGGTGTTCCGAGCAGATTATCCCGCACCTTATGACGCTTCGATAATTGCGGCGTTCCGGTGAAATATGCTTTCTCGTCGAGAAGGTCGATTGCAGCAACGGAAGGCAGTTCTGGTATATCGAGTGTCCGGCCGGTCAAGAATTCGTACCAGAACCAACCGCGGCGGTTTGGCACGCCGGTTGGGGCATTACGCACAAACTGTTCCACGACAGCTTGGGGTACGGCCTGAAATAGCCGTTTCAGGATGAGGGGGTCTACATTTTCGTGTCGCAGAGCAAATGCCAAGTGGCTGCCAAAATCTTCACCTGGCCAATATCTCTTATCGAAGATGTTCCAGTCCGGTTCCTCTCTTCGACTACCGCGAATGTGTGATTCCGAAACGACAGACGTCCGGCGAACGGGAACTCGTACGCCCGACTCTTGGACAAGGGCGGACCAGCCGACAAGACGGGCATTGGCAGGCACGGTTTTTTCCTGAAATCTCCGGATCGGCCCTAAATTGAGTTGCATGATCGAAAGCTCCTTGATGGTGTCGAAAAACGCCACGAATCTCTCGCCTTCGTCGAAATTCAATATAGTGCAACTTTGGTCGAAATTCAATCTTTTCAGTCGAAAAGTGCCACACATGCACCATGTAGGTCGAAAGACCGGCTGACCACGCATCAGCCCATCATCGGCAGAAACGACTCATTTGAGGTTCATCGCATCCGTAAATACGAGATTTCTTGCGCAGGAATCTTTGTGCAGAAATTAGGTGGCATTCGTCAGGATAGCCAACGTCTTTCCGGGTTTCTCTCCCACTTCAGCGCAAGGACGGAATCGAGCGTGGCGCGCGATGAATTCACCCTGATGGAAGCAGCAATCACTCTCTCCGAAGGACTTAACTTTCACGGGCGGCGAGGAAACGGCATATCCAGCAGCCTGCGCTCTCCAAACAGATCGCAGAACTGGAGGACCGCCTGCGTGTTCTGCTCATTGATCGGGATGGGCGCGAGGCCACGGACATCAACGATTCCGGAAGAGCCTTTGTCGCCGAGGCGCGCCTATCGGTTCTTCATGGGAAGCGCGCCTTTCAGGCCGCACGTACAGCGAGGGAATGCGCCGACACCATCTTGAATGTCGGCAAGTCTCCCTATACCGATCCCTTTCTGACAACGACCTTGCTGTCTCTTCGATTGCCGCTCTTTCCGAAGCTGAAGATCGAACGCTCGCGCATGTTCTGGGTGTCTCTTCTGTCGGGAAACGGGAGTTGGAGTCTCCTCTTGCGGGCAAGAGCACGTTGAACCGTCTGGAGCTGTGCGAAGGCAAGAAGCGTTATCACAAGATCAACCACTCGAGCGCGGCCATCGACCGGCTGCTGGTGGATCTGTATCGGGAGTCGCAGGCGGCGCCGCCGGAGGAGATCGTGCTGGATCTCGACACGACCGACATCCCGCTCCATCGTCATCAACCGGGGCGATTCTTCCACGGCTATAACGACGGCTATTGCTATCTGCCTCTGTATAGCTTCGCGGGTGAACAACTGCTGTGTGCGCGTCTGCGTCCGTCTCACCAGGACTCGGTCAGCGGCGCGATCGATGAAGTCAGTCGCATGGTTGGTTGCTTCTGGCCGCAGGCAACGAAAGGCCATGATTGCGGCCCCTCTCTCCCTCATTTTTGAAACCTAAATTAGGCGCGGGCGGACTACTAGGCTGGATCGCTGGGCACTCGTCCCGCCCCGCACGAGTCACGAACGATCAGTTCGAAACGAACGCGCACTTCGGTGGCCGGTCTATCGGGAATCCTTAGCCGTTCCAACATCAGAGCCATTGCAATGTCTCCGATCTCGTTGCAATTTTGCTGGATCGTCGTGAGTGGCACCGGAAGATAGCGGGCGTAGCTCACGTCGTCTATGCCAACAAGGCGAAAGTCTTCGGGCACACGCACATTCAGTGTCACCAGGGTTCGCATCACTCGGGCAGCGGTGAGGTCATTTCCGCATACCGCGGCGTCAGGCCTGTAGGTTTCCAAAATGGAGCGAACAAGCTCAGGGTCGCTCATATCCCCATAAACAACCTGCGGACCAAATTCAGCGCGCGCCTCATGCAAGGCAAAACCATACCCCGAAATCCGCTCGATCATCGTGCTGGCCGAGCGCTTCCGAGCGAGGAACAGGATGCGCCGTGCTCCCTGCTGCCACAGGTGCTGGGTGAGGATCACGCCTGCACGGTGGTTGTCGATGCCGACCAAATCCAGCGTCGAACGGCGCGGATACGGTTCGTAACAACGATCAAGCAGGACAGCGGGAATGCTGGCCCGCTGCAACGCCGTGACGATCCGCTGATTGATGAGATTGTCCGGATCTACGTACTCCAGGGGGGCAAAGAATACTCCGGAGACCTTTTGCTGAATGAACTGGTGGCAAAGATCTTCGGCAGCGCTGTCGCGCCCTGCGTCACCGGCGGGGGTATGCCCCCAAAGCAATGCGTGGGATTTTGCCCGTGGTGACCGCATGATGCCCTGGCAAATCGGTTCGAATATCTCGGTGCTACCGAGTTCCGGGATTAACAGTCCGAACTGCTTGCTGGATGTCAGCTCGGCGGATTGAACGTACGTTCCTGAACCAGGGCGCCGCATCACCAAACCATCGGCCTGTAAACCTTGAACCGCCTTGGCGACCGTGATGCGGGACGCGTCAAAGCGCTCACACAGCACGGTTTCACTGGGCAAGCGATCACCAGGGCCGTAGCGGCCGCTCTTGATCTCGTGCAGCAACTCTTCGTAAATACTGCGATGAAGCGGAATCGACTCAGATAACGGCTGAAGCTCTCCATCGATCTCCGGGAGATTCGGCTCGATGCGCTTGGAATGGTCGTTGCGTGCACGACGGTTTCGCACTTCAGGCCTCATGTCTAGCGATGATACATCGCTAGACGATCTATCGGACCTCCGCGATCCACGACGAAAATGGCGGAAGACTCACTGCACCTAGCCCGGTCGTCGACATCAGCGACGGGTCGGTTGCGGCGATGGTTTTGACTGCGGTGCCCTTGATTCCTGTACCGGCAAGATCAAGTGCGATGGTTTGTGGCTGCGAACTCATGTTGATGGCCACCACGACGGCAGCAGCGCCTTTGGGGGCTGTGCGAATGTAACTCAACACGTCCTTGCTGTCCTTGTTCAGCATAACAATCCCACCGTTGTGCAGCGCAGGATTCGACCGCCGCAGCTCAATAAGCTTCTTGTTCCAGTTCAACAAGGAGTTCGGATCCGCGCTTTCAGTGTCAACATTGATCGTTTTGTAACTTGGAGGAATGGGCAGCCATGTGTTGGGGTTGGTGGAAAAGCCCGCAACAGGACCTGCTATCCACTGCATGGGCGTGCGTTCACCGTCGCGGCCCTTTTCCTGCGGCCAACCGGTAATCCCGATCGGATCTTTGACGTCCTCACGGCGCCTGGGCTCCGTGGTAGGCATTCCGATCTCAGCTCCGTAATAGGTCAACGCGGTCGCTCGCGTGGTCAGCAGCAGCGTCGCAATAGCCTTGGCGATTTCCATGTTGTGCGTCCCGTCGCCAAACCGGTCGATCGAGCGCACGTTGTCGTGGTTGTCGAACACCAGGAGGGGCTGCCCGCCGTGCACCTCAGTTTCCACTTCCGAGATGTAGCGGCGGAAATTGGCCGCATTGAACGTTGCACCGCCAAACCCGACCAGCATGTCCATCGGCAGTTGAAGCTCATCGTGAGCGGGTCCGCCGTACCACTTGTCCAGTTCCACCGTGTTCGGCAGATAGGTCTCCCCAATCAGCACGCGATTTCCGGGATATTTGTTCGCCATCGCCCGCATGCGGCGGATCACATCGTGAACTTCCGGAAGATTGTCCGTGTAGATCGTGTCCAGGTTGGGATCGCCCTGAGCGTTGATCCCGCCTTTCTCTGGTTCGCTGCGCAGCTTTGGATCCTCGAACAGAGTGGGAATCGCATCGAGCCGGAACCCCGCGACTCCATGGTCCAGCCAGAACCGCATCGCGTCGAACATTGCCTTTTCGACCGCCGGGTTGCGCCAGTCAAGGTCCGGCTGCTGCTTGTAAAACTTGTGGTAATAAAACTGCTTGCGCGCCGGCACCCACTCCCACGCAGAACCGCCAAACAAGGATACCCAGTTGTTCGGTGGCACCATCCCGTCGTGAGCGAAACGTTTCTGGTAGTCCGTCACCCCCGGTGAATTTTCAGGAACGCCGTTGTTCCACACATACCAATCGGCTTTGGCGCCGGTGCGTGAGGCGGCCGACTCAATAAACCACTGGTGCTTGTCCGAGGTATGGTTGAGCACCATATCCAGCACAACGCGGATATTGCGCTTCTTCCCTTCCGCGACGAGCCGGTCCATGTCAGC
This sequence comes from Acidobacteriaceae bacterium, assembly GCA_036498835.1. Taxonomy (GTDB): domain Bacteria; phylum Acidobacteriota; class Terriglobia; order Terriglobales; family Acidobacteriaceae; genus Granulicella. Next base: position 5,044 of record DASYEV010000021.1, read on the forward strand.
AACCGTGCCGTACTGGGGATCGACAGACTCGTAATTCGAAATGTCATAGCCGAAATCCACCTGGGGGGACGGATACATGGGTGCGATCCAGATCGCATCGACTCCCAAGCCCTGCAAATAGCCCATCCTGCTTGTAATGCCGTTCAGATCGCCGACTCCGTCGCCATCGGAATCCTGAAAACTACGGGGGTAAATCTCATAGATCAGCGCGTGTTTCCACCACGTCTGGTCCATGCTGGGTGCAGCCGCCAGCGCGTCGGGCGTCGTAGCCCCATTGAGCAGGGTTTCCTTCGCGACCTGACAGTTGACCGGTGAGGCAGAAGCAGCAAACAACAAGCACAGTGCGGCAAGGCTTAGAAAACGGCGCATGAATGATTCCTCGGATGGGAGCACTTTTGAATCGGTGGCAACCGTATCACTCAGACCGGACAAATGTCGACAAGCTGTCATATCCATTTGGATGTTCGATAGGAAACGGAGGAATGGAAACTTTTGAAAATGTGAGGGTTAGATGTCAAACAATTCAGAGTGCCCCGATGCGAACTCAACCGGCGCATTGGTCGGATCATTTCCCCGGGACTCTTCCTCTCCCCTCAACAATCTCTGTGAACCGGTCCTGCAGTGGCAGCGGAAACTCTTCCACCGTGCCGTTCGGCCACCGGACGGTGAGTTGGCTGAGCCGAGGATTGGTCCCGAGACCAAAGTGCATGCGCAGATCATTCGAGCTCGAATAGCTTGAGCCGGAGCGTACCTCATCCACCCACATCCGCTCTTTGCCCTCTGCAGTGCCACGCAGGGTAACCCGCGCCCCGATAGCATCCCGATTCGATTGCGTTCCGCGAAGCTGCAAACCGATCCAGTGGTTGTTATTGCCCGCCAGGTTGACCAGGAGCAGAGGACGATCGCTCAGATTGTTGACCACCGCCTCCAGCCGCCCGTCATTCCACAGGTCCGCAATCGCCAGCCCACGTCCGGAAAGCGGCTCCGTCAATCCAGGCCCCGCGGTTGCGGAGATGTCGCGAAAATGTCCGTTGCGGAGGTTGGAATAAAGGAAGCGCTTCTCCTTGAACGAAGAGCCCATGCCCGCGGCATCCACCTCCGGATACACATGCCCGTTGACGACCAGAATGTCCGGATAGCCATCGTTGTCAACGTCGGCAAACATGGTTCCCCAACCCAGAGCATCCGCATTCGCGGCCAGACCCGCCTGCGACGTGACGTCTGTAAAATTGCCGTCGCCATTGGCGTGGTACAGCGTTGAGGTGTCGTCAGAAAAGTTTGTCTTGAACAGATCGAGATGACCGTCGCCGTCATAATCCGCGGCTGTCGCGCCCATGCCCGCCTGCTCTCGTCCGTCCTCGTTATACGCGACGCCCATTTCGGCGGCTCGATCGGTGAACGTGCCGTCGTGATTGTTGCGATACAGGATGGAAGGCGTGGAATCGCATGCCATGTAGATGTCGGGCCAGCCGTCCTCGTCATAGTCGAGCGTGGTGACTGAAAAACAATAATGGCCGGCCGTCTTTTCGAAACCGCTCTTTCCGCTGACATCTTCGAAACGGACCTGGCCGTTCAGGACCCCGAGGTTGCGATACAGGATGTTGGGCGCGCTGGGCAGGCCTCGCGGCCCACACATGACGGGAACGCCTTTCCACGTGCATCCAGCATCGGCTCCAGGCTTTGGTGTCCTGGTCAGATCGAAATGGACATAGTTGGCGACCGCGAGATCAAGTTTTCCGTCACGGTCGTAGTCGATGAAGGCACATCCTGTTCCCCACTCCGCACCGGTTCCGGCCACTCCTGCGGGATCGGACACTTCGCGAAACCGCTTTCCCCCTTCGTTGTGAAACAGGTGATTCTTCCCATAGGCCGTAACGTAGAGGTCGTCAAACCCGTCGTTGTCATAATCGCCGACGCATGCGCCTTGTCCCCATCCGGTGAAACGCAGGCCGGTCTGCTCGGTCACATCCGTAAATGTGCCGTCATGATTGTTGTGAAAGAGATGGCTGGTCGGCAGCGAGTTTTTCGCCTGCGAGGTGCGATCGGCCGGATGCATTTCCTGTCCATTGACGAGAAAGATGTCAGGCCATCCATCGCGATCATAGTCAATGATCGCAACGCCGGATCCGGTCGACTCGATGATGTAGCGTTTGGCTTCCGCACTCCCGTTCACGTTCCGCACGGTGATGCCGGCCTGGGGCGCCACATCCACGAACCACGCCGGCCCGGTGTGCCCGGCTTCAGGGGGATGGGGCGAGCGACGCTGAGATGCCTGCGCCGTATGGCCCTGAGCTCCACTCCCCCGCACAACAGCCGCGCTTCCAGCACACAAGCAAGCGGTCAGAAGAAGCCATCGCAAACCAGTCATGGAGCAGTCACACCGGACTTCGGCGGCTGCACCTGAGCTGCACCCATTGCCATGGTTTTCAGGATCTTCCCACCCTCCTGCAGGACATACAGATGGTTGGCGGGAAGGTCCTTCCAGACATCCTTCGCTCCCGAAGGCCACTGAATCTCCACCACGTCCGCCTTGCTGGCTCCATCCAACCCGAAATGCACACGCAGATCGTTCTGTGAGTAGTAGCTTCCGCCGGAACGAACGTCCTCGATCTGCGTGAAAGGCTTGCCTGCGGAATCCTGGGTTGTGACACTCAACCTTGCGCCTATCCCCGTGCGGTTGCTCTTCGTGCCCACGGTTCGGACCTTCAGCCAGTTGCGCATCGCCGTGCCCGGCGCTGTATCGCAACGCAATAATTGCGGTGTGCTGTTCACGCAATTGACCACGATATCCATGTCGCCGTCGTTGTCGAAATCGCCGAACGCACAACCCCGGGCAGGAACCGGGTCTGTGATGCCGCTTCCAGCCTTCGACGTGACTTCCTCAAATTGACCGTTGCGAAGATTGCGGTACAGATACTTTCGCTCCGCATACGGAGCTTCGAGCGATGAGTTATCGACCTCGGGGTAGACGTGTCCGTTTGAAATGAAGATGTCGAGCCAGCCGTCATTGTCCGGATCGAAGAACCCGACTCCCCAACCGAGATAGCGAGTGTTGACGCCCAGACCCGAGAGGTAGGTATCGTCTTCAAACGTTCCATCACCCAGGTTCTGATACAGCGAGTCGGTGTCACCGGCAAAATTGGTCTTCACAATGTCGAGCAAACCGTCACGATTGAAGTCTCCGACGGTAACGCCCATACCGGCCTGCGGCTTGCCTTCCGGCGAATAGGCCACGCCGCTCTCAAGAGCTTCGTCTTTGAACGTCCCGTCTTTTTGATTGCGGTAGAACGTGGCGGCCGTGGAATCGTTCGCCACATAGATATCCGGCCAGCCGTCATTGTCGAAATCGGCGACGACGAGGCTCAGCGCATAGGTGCCGATCGTGTCCAGAATTCCCGCCTTGGCGCTTACGTCGGTAAATGTGCCATCGCCGTTGTTGCGGTACAGAATGTTCTTTCCGCCTTCAAGCCCTGGAGGACCGCACGCGACCCGAATGCCCTTGTAGGCACATCCCGCGGCTTCAGGAAGCGGAGCCGTTTTGATGTCGAAATCGATGTAGTTGGCGACGAAGAGATCGAGATGCCCGTCCCTGTCATAATCCAGAAACGCGCAGCCCGAGTTCCAGCGCGTCTTCGGCTGTAGCAGACCGGCTTTCGCGGTGACGTCCGTGAATGTGCCGTCGCCGTTGTTGCGATACAACACATTCTGTCCGTAATAACTTACGAAGAGATCGTTCCATCCATCGTTGTTGTAGTCGCCGACGCAACATCCCTGGCCCCATCCCGCACGCCCCAGACCGCTCTTCAGCGTCACGTCCGTAAAGGTTCCATCGCGATTGTTTTTGAAGAGCCGCGAAATCGGCTCCTGGCCCTTGGGGAACCCTTCCAGCCGGCTTCCGTTGACGAAAAAGATGTCCAGCCAGTCGTCGCCGTCGTAATCGAAGAACGCGACACCACAGCCGGTCGTCTCCAGCAGATACCGATTCTTATGCTCGCCGCCGTAGATGGTTTTGGCGTTCAGGCCGCTTGCCTTCGCGACGTCAAGAAACGCATAGCCAAGCGGCGTTCCGGTGATGGGCGAGGGCAATCCCTTGGGAGCAGGACGGGATGGCGCGTTGTAGGCCGGCCGGGAGCTACTGGGCATCGACTGCTGCTGCGCGGCGCCTGCAAGACTGAGTACATCCTCCAGGCCAAGCACAAGCGCGGTCCGGGATAACGATCTCAGAAAATTCCGTCGTGTCCATCCCATTCACTTCACTCCAATTGCCGTACGGCGAACGTGCGCCTGAGTATAGAGAACAAGGCGTTGACAGGCAACGCACGCTCCGAGTCGCCAGGTTTTAATCTTCCTTCCCTACCTGCAATTGTCACCTCAACCACAGCGGCGGGGGAATTGTGCCTAGATTCTCTAAGGTGAAGCCTGCTTGGCGAGAGCCTCAGCCGTCTGTCGCTCCATTAACGCCTCCGCAAGATGCCCTTCACGTGTGAAGGCATCCGCGAGCAACCAATGGGCTTCCGGCATCGTGGGATCGGCTTTCACGGCCGCCTGCAATTGAACGATAGCTCCACGAATGTCGCCTCGATGGAGAAGCTCACGGCCACTATCGAGCGCGAACGTTGCACGCTGACGGCTCATCGCCGCCCGGCTGAGGTCCGCGGCTATCTTTCTCTCCGCGGTTGCTCCCGGCCTGTCTCCCTGCTGCGTGAGAATGGAGGCCAGTGTGATGTGAGGGCTGGGCTGATCAGGGAGCAGAGTGATCGCGTGCCTCAAGGCATCGATCGCGAGTTCGGGTTTGCCATCGTCTTTATAGACCGAACCAAGCAGCGCCCAGGCATCTCCATTCGTAGGGCGCAGCGCCAATGTCCTTTCCAGCTCGCGTTCAGCATCCGGAAACTTTCCCTGCTGCATCAGCAGGACACCCAGCGTGTAGGGCGGATCGGGCAACTGTGGATCCAGGGTTTCAGCCCGTTCGAACTCCGGCACGGCGGCCTCGAGATTGTCTTTCAGCTTGTAGGCAAGCCCGAGGTCATAGTGGAGTTGCGCGTTGGCCGGATCCATTTTCAAACCCGCCTGAAACTGTTCCAGCGCATGATCGATATCGTTCTGCTGCAGGTACGCCACGCCCGCATCCTGGTGGACAGTGGGGCCCGCATTGCCGGCGGCGAATGCTTTGCCGTACATGACGAGCGCACCTTTCGCGTCGCCGGTCTGCACGAGCGCCAGCCCATAGTTCGTAAGGGCTCCGGCGTCCGATGGGCGGCTGCGGATAACTTCCGCAAAAAACGGCAGAGACTCTTTGGCTTGCCCCGCGCTTTGCAGGGCCAGCGCAAACGCATACTTCGCATCAAGCGAAGCCGGTTCCGCGGCAAGCAGCTTGCGCAGAAGCGGGATAGCCTCGGCGTCCTGTCCTGCAGTGGTCAGAGCCCGGGCAAGTGTCAAGACGGTTGCAGACGAGTGATCGCCATCCTCCACAGCCGCCTTCATCTCCCTCACCGCCCCGGCGCTGTCGCCTCTCGTAAGCATCACCAGGCCAAGATGGGCGTGGGCCTGACCGAGTTTGGGATTGAGAGCAAGCGCACGGGAGAAGCTGGAAGCCGCCGCGTCGTACTGTTGCGCGAAGGCCTGCACGGAACCCAACGCATCCAGCAGCAACGCGTTTGCGGGATTGGAGGAGCTTGCACGAAGCAGAACAGCTTCGGCTTCGGCCTGCTCCCCGGTCGCCTGCAGCGCACCTGCGAAGGCAATGTCATCGTCAGCCGACATCTGCACCAGAGCGTCCTGAGGGAGCGACCGGAAGGCCTGCACCGCGTGCGCGTCGTCCTTCAACCGGGCATAGGCCGTGCCTTCGTTGATGGTTGTTCGAACGTCTCCCGGCTGGAGATGCAAAGCTTCTTGAAGTTTGGTGAGAGCGGCTTTCGGATTGCCTTCGTCCAGCAACACCGCGCCCAACGCAGCATGAGCTGCGGCGACTCGGGGCGCGATACGAACCAGCTTTTCAAACTGTGCGCGCGCTGTCTTGAGGTCGCCCGCGGCATAGGCAGCCGAACCGCTGCGAAAAAGCTGTCCCGCCTGATCGCCGGGTTTGACTGGCGTCTTCTCCTGAGCTGTCAGAGGAAGCACCGCGGCCAGCACCACGATGCAGCATGCATTGGTTCGAAAGCGGCACATGATCAATCGCTGGCGTCTGCCGCCGGGGCGGCTGCGAGCAACCTCGTCATTTCCAGATACACACCGTTGGTCCATCCGAAGCCAATAACGTTGCTTTTATAGCCGGCGGCAACCTGAACGTTGGCGGAGCCGCTTACGACATTATATTTTTCGCGCACGGTTCCATCCCGGGCAAAGTTCTCTCGAACCGTTGTCATGAACTTGCGCGAGATGCGCGCGGCATCTTCATGAAACCCATAACGGTCGAGACCGGAAACAGCGAACCAGTGCTCGGGCGCCCAACCGAAAGGCATATCCCATTGGACGCCCGAAGGATTGTCGCTCATAGCCAGCCCGCCGTCATACTCGAAGACGGGCAGATGGCTGCGAACCGCGGCAGCCTGCGCGGGTGTTGCCATGCCCGCCCACAGCGGATAGAAACCGCTTAAGTAGTTGTAGCCGGTTTGCTGCCCGGTCTCGAAATTGAAGTCATAGTAGAAACCCTTGCCTGCGTTCCAGAGCAAGCGGTCAACCGTCCGCTTGCGCTTTTGCGCGGCGGCGTTCCAACGCCGCGATTCGACAGACTTGCCAAGCAGATTCGCCAGGTGCGCGAGGTCCAGCTCATATTTGAACAGCAGGCTGTTGAGGCAAACGGGGGCTATCCGGTCGGTCGAGCCGCTGAACGGGCCGAAGCGAAAGCTGGTATCGAACCCGGACTCACGCATCGCGCGGTCGCCGCGAAAATAGGCGGCCGTCAGCCGATGGCCGTCGAGATAGGCATGGGCGCAGACATGCAGAGCCTTCACGTCACAGCTTGTGGTCTTCAGTGCCTCAGCATCCGCGGCGCTCGGATTTTCAGGCCCATCCATCAGGTAATTGGTGTGCACATCGGGATGCGCCAGCAGCCAGCGGATGACGTCGGGATAATAGCTGCTGTCGTCCGCCATCTCCGGCACCGGCCCTTCGCCCACATCACGGTAGCGCGCGAGACCGGTACTTCCAGCGGCATGCACATTCGAGGTCCACAGAGCGTGATCCTTCACCGCATCGGTGTACGCGCGCTCCAGCCACTCCTTCGGCAGCGGCGAGGCGCCCGGATGTTCATACACGGCGCGAATCATGGAAGAAAGAAGCGGCGGTTGCGAGCGTGTCAGGAAATACGTGCGATTCGCATTCAACAGGGCTCCATAGTTCTCGATCTCAAAAAAGAAGTTCTCGACCATGCCGCGAGCAAGGTCGTCGCGAGAGTCGTCCAGAAGGCCGAGAATGATGAAGTAGCTGTCCCACCCGTACATCTCATTGAAGCGCCCGCCGGGAACGACATACCGGTTGGGAAGGTAAAGGATTCCCGGAACAGGAATCTCATTTTGCGAAACGTCACCCAGCCGAGCCACCGGGCGCGGCAGGTGGCGAATCTGGACGTTGCACTCCTTTTCAAGGTTCCCAATCGCCGGGGGCGCCGCCATCCCACTCGGGAGATACAGGACCGGGGAGCTGGTTACTTTGGGGTCCTTGAGCGATTTGCAGTCGCTCAGTGACCTCGAAAGCCCATTCCAGCCGTCCGCGATGTAGGCGTTCAGCCGGCCCGAAAGCACGCCTCCCGTGTCTTCCTGGGCGGCGGCTGAAACAACGGCTAAGATAAACAAAAATAAGAAGTTTGCCCTGAGGAACCGGCGCATGGATAGCCTCAACGTGGGTCGCTGCGAGCTCGCAAGCTGTCACGCAATTTTCGCAATCATACTGCCTGCAAGAGTCATCCCCAGTCAACGTAATTTGTCATAGCAATTACCCGATGAAACCGCCCGGAAAAGGGGAAACGGCCCTCAGTACGAGGTCGCAACATCAGTTTTCAACCTTGGGTGGCAAACGATTGCCCATCGAAAGTTGGATGTTGATCCCATTTGATATGACAGCTTTTGGAAAAACCATCCTTAAAACGATTGACAGATGATCGAAGGTTACCGTAGTGTTCCGCGCAACACTGGACTCGCTGTTGGAACGCCCTGCAAGCCATTCAGACTTCTCCGATTGGCGTGCATCTGCGCTCTCCTTGAATTTGTCAGGTCATTTCCGGAGGTCATACATGAAATTTTCATGGAAAGGTCTATGGGTTTGGGGACTGGCGGCGCTGCTTGTAGCGGCCACCGGCACCAGCTTCGGGCAGGCTGTGTACGGTTCGATCTACGGAACCGTAACCGATGCATCCGGAGCCCTGATCCCGAATGCAACCATCACCGTCACGGACACCGCCAAAGGCACCTCGGTCGATGTGAAAGCCAATGACAACGGCGAGTTTACAGCCGACCACCTGATCCCGGATCAGTATTCCATTCGCGTGGTATCGCAAGGATTCAAGAACTACGAACAAAACAACATCCGCGTGTTTGCCGACGTTTCCCTCAAGATCAACGCCGCGATGGCGATCGGCGGGTCGGGTGAAACGATCGAAGTCAACGCGGATACGGTTCCTCTGCTCAAAGCCGACCGTGCCGACGTTTCGACGACGTTGACCTCCAAGGAAATCGTCGACCTGCCGATTCCCGACCGTAATTTCACCAACCTGCAGTTGCTCCTGCCGGGCGCACAGCTCCTCGGCTGGAGCCATGCCGCGAGTGAAAACCCGCAGGGTTCGAAACAGATCGAAGTTGACGGCCAGGCGTTTGCCGGAACCGCGTACCAGCTGGACGGCACCGACAATCAGGACCCCATCCTGGGCATCATCGTGGTGAACCCCAACTCCGATTCACTGTCGGAAGCAAAGATCACAACCCAGAACTTCGATGCCGAGTTCGGTAAGGCTGTTTCGTCGGTTGTTACGGCGCAGACTAAGTCCGGTACCAACAAATTCCACGGCTCGATCTTCGACTACCGCGAAAGCAGCGCCAACCTTGCCAAGGATCCCTTTACGCAATATGTAGCGTCGGATATCCCTTCCGCAATCAAGAGCCAGTTTGGCGGTTCTGTGGGCGGTCCGATCTTTAAGGACAGATTCTTCTTCTTTGGCGACTATCAGGGTGTCCGTCAAAAGGTCGGTACCTCGAATACACAGACCGTGCCTACTGCCCTGCTGACGGCGACCTGCCTCGGCACACAGGTAGGGCCCAGCGGTATCGCGGGTTGCGACTTCAGTGAATATGCCCGGGCCCTGGCCGGCGGCGGACAGCTCATCTACCGCAATACCACGACCGCCGGTGTCACCACGTCCTCGCCGTATACGGGCAACGTCATCCCTACGGCGGAAGTCTCGCCGCAGGCTCTGGCCTTGTTGAAGCTATTGGCTCCCTACAAACCCAACAACCCGGGTAGCGGCACGTTGGCCGGTTTGGTGAACAACTACTCCAAGAGCGGCAACGGTCTGTTCAACAGCGACCAGTGGGATGTTCGTCTGGACTACACCTTCAGTCAGCGCCTTCATGCCTTCACGCGCTTCAGCCGCTTCACGGACACATTGACCGGCGCGGTCATGTTCGGTGACGCGGGGGGCGCCGGATTCGGCATTGGAGGATATGGCGGAACATCGCACGGCGCGAACGACAGCACGGCTGCCGGCGTCGACCTTGTGATCAACCCCAAGCTGGTGGTCGATCTGCGCGGCGGCTACCTGCGCTACAACATCAATACGTCGAAGTATGACCAGGGAACTCCCTTCGCGCAAAACCTGGGCATTCCCGGCCTGAACACGGCCAACAGCTTCACCAGCGGAGCCCCTGGCTTCCAGATTCAGGAAACGGGCGCCAATCTCGGCGTCTTCCCGAGCCAGGACCAGGGCCCACAGTATGGCGCCAGCCTCAACGTCAATCGCTGCAACTGCCCTCTGACCGAGCGTGAAGACCAGTTCCAGCTCGCCAATAACTGGACGAAGACCCTGGGTTCCCACGCCATCAAGTTGGGGGCTGACCTGCGTTACGCACGCAATCTGCGCGTACCCAGCGACTCGGACCGCACCGGCGTGCTGCAATTCAACAACGGCCCCACATCCCAGGTAGGCACTAACACCGGTGGGCTCGGCATGGCGACATTGCTTGCCGGCAAAGTGACGAACTTCTCCCGCTTTGTCAGCACATCGACCAATGCCAAGGAGTTTCAGAAACGCGATTTCTTCTATGCCCAGGACACGTGGCGCGTTACGCAGAAACTGACCGCAAATTACGGCCTGCGTTATGAGCTTTATTTCCCAGAGTCCATCAACGGCCCGGGCAATGGCTCCTTGCTGAACCTCAGCACCGGCTATCTTCAGGTCGCCGGGATTGGCGGAGTGGGAAGCAACATGAACTATTCCCCTTCGTTCAAAGCCATCAGCCCGCGTGTTGGGTTGGCCTATCAGTACAACTCCAAAACCGTCGTCCGCGCGGGCTACGGCAGAAGCTTTGACATCGGTGTGTTCGGCTCGATCTTTGGACATGCCGCAACCCAAAACCTTCCGGTTCTGGCCAGTCAGCAGATCAATCAGAGCGGAGGCCAGCAGACTGCCGCGTTCCTTCTCTCCGTAGGCCCGGTGGCTCCGACACCTGTGAATGTGCCAAGCAACGGTCTGCTGCCGAATCCCGGCAATCTCGTAAGCTCCCACTCGCGGCCGACAACGCTTCGCCTGCCGACGCTGGATGCATGGAATATCTCCGTGCAGCGTTCGATTACGCCCACCTTGTCTGCCACGGCAGCCTATGTCGGGAACAAAGGCACACATACTCTGGGCGATCAGTCCGGCCAGCAGACCAACCCCAATGAACCGGCCATCACGCTGCCTGCGTCGTACAGCGTGAATGGACAAGCCCTTCATTACGACCCGGCAGCCGGAACGGCACTGCCAACGGCGGGCCAGACGGCTACCGGCAACTCGCTCTACCTGCAGCGTTATTACGGTGGAAATCTGCCTGCCTGCCAGGACGCGTACTACACAGCGTCTCCGGCTACCGGTGGTCCCGGCGGCGTAAGGGCTCCGAATGGCGGCTGCGGTTGGAACAACAGTATCCAGTATTACGGTGACGACCTCGACACCCACTACAACGCATTGCAACTGACGCTCACCAAGCAGATGACCCACGGGTACACCGTCACGGGAAATTACGCCTATCAACAGGCGCTTAGTGAGAACACGTCGTACTCCACATGGAACCGCGCCGCTGTTCGCGGGCGTGACGGAGCGCTTCGCCAACAGCAGTTGATTACCTATGGCCTGTTCCAGCTGCCGTTTGGCCGCAACAAGGCATACCTCAACCATGTCAATCCAGTCGTCAATCAGATTGTCAGCGGGTTCGAAATCAACCCCGTGCTCACATGGTCCAGTGGTCTGCCGTTTACGCTGAACTACTCAGGCTGCAGCGCCAACCTGCCGGGCGGCGCCCCATGCTACGTGAATGGGGATCCGGGCAAGTTCACGAAGCACATCACGGGAGCTCCCGGCGGTCCTAATGGCGGGAAGGGTCTTTCCTTCTATGACAGTTACAACCTGAGCGGCAGCAGCACGCCGTTCTCGGTCCCCGGTCTTGATCAGATTGGCACCGCCGGACGCAACACAGCGTTTGGCCCGCGTCTGTTCAACACTGATCTGTCGATTCAGAAGAACTTCTCCATACGAGAGCGTCTGACCCTGCAGGTACGTGCTGACGCCTTCAACGCCTTCAACCACATTAATTTTGGAGGCCCCAACGGCAATATCGATCAGGGCGGCTCTATCGGCGGCGGACCTTACCCGAATGGCGCCAATCCACGTCAGATGCAGTTCTCCGGACGTATCGAGTTCTAAAACCGGCATTTTCCTCCTGTGGGAAGAGCTTCCGCTCTTCCCACTTCTTTTTGCTTCATACTTCTTGCAACTGCTGCTCTGCCTCTATGCGATCCGTCTCACGTTTCTTCGTTCCCCTTTCCGCCGTCACGCTGACGCTGGCTGTATTGCAACCCGCGTGGACAGCCGCGCAAGTTTCGAGCAGAGTCCAGGCCTCAGCTTCATCGACGCCCAACGTTTCCATAACGCAGGGAAGCATCGACGAAAGCCGCAGGCTGATACAGACTGGCCACCCGGAACAGGCGCTTCAGGCGCTGGACAAGCTGGCCGCCACTTCACCCTCGTCGCCCGGCCTGGAACGCACTCGCGGTTCCGCGCTCTACGGCTTGAACCGTTTGCGTGAGGCCGAAGCTGCGTTCGGCCGCGCGCTCGAGATGGATCCTCACGACCAGGAAGCGGCGCAAATGCGCGGCCTGACTCTCTACCAGTTGGGAAGACCCGCGGAGGCGATTCCTTTCCTTGAGCAGTTTCATGGCGCCAGCGCTCAGGTGAAGGCCGACCCCACGTATGTGCTGGCTCTCTGCTACATGGACACGCGGCGCTATGACGATGCGCGCCGCGCCTTCGCCGCACAATATGGGGTGACAACGGACTCTGCGGCAAGCTATCTGCTCACCGCCCGCATGCTGCTGCGGCGTGAGTACCTGCCCATTGCCCAGACGTTTGCGGAACGAGGCATAGCACTCGAGCCCAAACTGCCGCTGGCGCACTCGCTTCTCGGCGAAATCGCCCTTGCTCAAAACCGGACGGATGATGCCATCCAGGACTTCCGCAAGGAGCTTGAGATCGATCCACTGGAAGGCAGCACGTACGAACGCCTCGGTGACGCTTACAGCCGCGCAGGACGCTACACCGAGTCCCAGCGTGTTCTGCAGCAGGCCGTTCTGCTCCAACCCAATTCCACTGGCCCCTACATCCTTCTGGGAAAGGTGACTCTCAAGCAGGGTGATGCTGTGGGGGCGGTTACCTTTTTGCAGCGGGCAGAATCGATGGACCCCGGGAACTTCATGACCCACAACCTGCTGGCGCAGGCCTACAAAGCCCTGGGGCGAACCGCCGACGCGGCCCGGGAGCTGGAGCTGACGCAGAAGACACAGGCCGCACAGGAACCTCATCTGTCGACGCTCAAATAGTTGTTTAACCCAGCTTGACCCGCCTGTATGCATCTGTCGAAACGCTGCTATAGAATCCGCACCATGTTCCGGCGTGTGGGATCGGCCGCCGTCGTTTGTTTGTCGATGTCCATGCATGCTGCGCGGTTCTATCCCTCCGTCGCGCAACACGGGACAACCGAGCAACACAGAACAACCGCGCATTACAGGACAACCACTCAACGCGGGACAACTGTTCAACGCCAGGTACTGGACGAACCGCCGGCCATGCAGATTGCGGTTCTGTATTTCGTCGCTTCCGATTGCCTGTACTCCGACCGCTACTTCCCTGAGATGGAACGGCTGCGGCGTCAGTTTGAATCCACAAAGATTGGCTTTCGCTGGATCTATCCCGATCAAGGCGAACAGCTCGCTAACGTGCAGGCCCACCAGAAACAGTTCGGAGCGCCATCAGGAAGCGCGCGTCTCGACGCCGATGGAGCCATCACACGGCTCGCGCAAACGCATATCACTCCCGAAGCCGCGGTTCTGGTCAGGGCTCAGGATGGTTCATGGCGAACCGTCTATCACGGACGCATCGACGACCGGTACGTGAGGCTGGGTCTGGAACGGCCGCACGCGCAACGCCACGACCTGCAGGATGCAATCCGCGCTGCGATCGATGGAAAGCCGGCGCCACCGGCGGACGGCTCAGCCGTGGGATGCGCCATTCTGGGACCGTCGCAATGACCAGCGTTTCCAAACACGCTCTCATGTGCGTTGTGACAGCGGGAGCGTCCTTCGGGCTTGGATGGGCGATCCATTGCTCCGTCGTGCGGCCCGTTGCAGCCTCGGAACGGGAGCCAACGTGGAATCACGACATCGCTCCACTTGTGTACAAGCACTGCACAGCCTGCCATCACTCCGGAGGCTCGGCGCCGTTTTCCCTGATGACCTATGCCGACGGGAAACGCTGGAGCGGCTTGATGGAGGCTGTCACCCAGTCTCGCTACATGCCACCCTGGCTCCCGGAACCCGGCTATGGAGAGTTTCAGGAGAACCGGCGATTGAGCAACGACGAAATCGTCAACCTTCAACGATGGGTCGCCGGTGGTATGCCGGTGGGCGATGCGAGCGAAGCCGTTCACGCACCTGTGTACGCCTCGGAATGGCAGCTTGGACAGCCTGACATTGTGCTCCAGGTGACGTCACCGGAAGAAGTCCCGGCAAGCGGTCCCGATCAGTTTCGTAACTTCATTCTGCCCGTGGATCTCCAGCAGACCCGATGGATCCGGGCGATGGAAATCAAACCCGGCTCCCCACGTGTAGTCCATCATGCCAACGTCGTGATCGACCGCACAGCGAGCCTGCGCCGTCAGCATCCTAATGATTGGCGCAAAGGCATTCCAGGAATGGACATCACGATCGACAGCGGATCCAGCTTCGATCCCGACAGCCACCTGCTGTTCTGGAAGCCGGACTCTTCGGCGCTTATCGAGCCCGAGGACATGCCGTGGCGTCTCGATCCAGGCAACGACCTGATCCTGAATATGCACTTGAAGCCAACCGGCAAGGCGGAGACGGTTCAGGCTCGCATAGGTCTCTACTTTGCGCAGGCTCCGGCGCGGCATCTGCCGATGCTGCTGCAGTTGGAACATGACGATGCGCTCGACATCCCGGCGGGCGATGCGCACTTCGTCATCGAAGACAAGCTCACGTTGCCCGAAGCCGTTGAAGTGCTGGCAGTCTATCCGCACGCGCACTACCTGGGCAAAACGATGGAAGGGTACGCGGTCCTTCCCGGCGGCGAACGGCGCTGGATCATTCTGATCAAAGACTGGGACATCGAGCGGCAGGCAATCTACCGGCTGGCCAAGCCGCTGCTGCTTCCCGCGCATACCGAGATCCACATGCGTTACAGCTACGACAACTCATCGGGCAACATACGCAATCCTCACGCGCCTCCGGAGCGGGTGCATGCGGGCAATCGCAGTGAAGATGAGATGGGACATCTCTGGCTGCAGGTCCTTCCCGTCGAAGACGCAAAGCAAGGTCAGGACCCGCGCATTCCTCTGGAGCGGGCCTGGATGGAAAATCGCCTGACCAAAGATCCGGACGACATCACCGCACTCTACAATCTCGCCTCAATCGATATGGAAGATCACCGCACCCTATCGGCGAAGGCCCGGCTTCAGCATGCCCTGGAGCGCAGACCCGGAGATGCGCGGCTGCTGACCGCTCTCGGCCTAGCGGAATTTCGTGAAGGCGAAGGCCCCGCCGCGCGGCGGGAATTTGCGGCAGCACTCGCCGGCGATCCCGCCTATCCCGACGCGCAGTTCGATCTCGCAAGGCTCGACTTCAGCGCAAACGACCTCCCGTCTGCGGAGAAACTGTTCCACGCCTATGTTGCGCAAGCCGGATCCGATCCCGCCGGCCATGACGGTCTGGGGGCAACACTGCTGGCTCAGAATCGCAGCGATGAAGCCAGGCAGGAGTTTGAAGCCGCACTCCACCTTGACCCGAAAGACTTCGATGCGCTCTACAATCTCGCCTCGATCGCCAGCGATGCGCATGACCCTGCACACGCGCGCACCTTGTTGCAGCGTGCTCTTGCGGTTAGCGAAGATGCCGATGCGGAGCGAATGCTGGCGCTTCTCGAAGCCAGCCAGAATCAGATGCCGGAAGCGATCGAGCACATGAAAGTGGTGTGTACGCTTCAGCCGCACAACCCCGAGCCGCGCACCTTGCTTGCCCGCATGTACGCCCAGCAGCAACACTGGAAGGAAGCCGTCACAGAACAAAAGGCGGCGCTGGCTCTCAATGGAACGCACGCGGATGACTGGAGTCTGTTGGGAATCATGGAACGGAATGCGGGCGACGACGCCGCTGCCAAACAGGCTTTCCTGAAAGCTCTTCAGATCGACCCCCACAACGAGGCCGCGCTTCGCGCAACGCAAGCGAAATAGCGGGCTGCTTGTTCAAGGGCCCGCGTGTTCCATATCCTCATGCATGATCTCCGGCATGCGGAGTTTGAATTTCGGGAGAGTCACAACCTGCGCTGTCTTCTCCCCTTCCACCAGCCGAAAGGTATGGTCCGCCGGAAGATGCTCGAATCGCTGCTTCGCTCCGCCGGCTCTGGGCCACTCGACCTCCACGCTCACCGGCCCGGCCCAGGTTCCGAAGCCTATGTGCTGGCGCAGGGGATTGCCGCCAAAGCTTGAACCGAAGCCTACTGTCCGGTAGACCGAACGTGCACTGCTGCCGGCACCCAGGATCACACGGACCCGCGCTCCAATTGCCGAGCGGTTGCTCTGCCGGCCTTCGAGCAGCAGAGTCACCGAATGCGTTCCAGGCGTTCCGGGATTGCGGTACAACACACTCTGGTAGCTATCCCCCTGTTGGGCTCCGCCGACCTCTTCAAACACATCCTCGCTGCCGCTGTTTGAAAGGTCGCCAAAGGCGACGCTATGTCCTTTTTGCAGATGTCCGAACCCGCCTGCCGTGGTGACATCCTGGAACCGCTTTCCTGCTGCGTTGCGGAACATGTGATTCGGAAGAAGGCTGCTGTAGAGCGAATCGCCGGTGCCGAGATACACATCCAGGAAGCCGTCGTTGTCGAGATCACCGAAACTCGCTCCCATCACCAGGATGGTCCGGTCCATGCCCACCGCGTGCGTTACGTCACGGAATGTGCCGTTGTGCTCGTTGTGATACAGACGCGGCACTTCAGCATGGTTCGGCAGTCCTGCCTCGAATGCACCGACATCGCCCGGTGTTGAAGAATAGCCGGCCACAAACAGGTCATGCCAGCCGTCATTGTCATAGTCAAAGAACCACGTCGTGAAACTTTCGATCGGCTCTGTCACTCCCGCTTGCTGTGTGACATCGGTGAAGCGCCATCGCGTGAGCTTCGCCGGATCGTCTCCGGGCCAGGGTCCATCGTTACGAAGCAGGCGGTTGGGCTTGCCTTTGATGGAAACGTATAGGTCGGGCCGGCCATCGTTGTTGAAGTCTCCCCATGCGGTCGCTTTCGCAAAACCCATGTCACCCATGCCGCTAGCCGCTGCAATGTCGGTGAACGTCCCATCGCGATTGTTGTGAAAGAGCTTTGATGGGCGCGGATCGCCGGGAGTGGATTCATGAGGGACCCAGAGATCAAGCCAGCCATCGCCATCGAAGTCAGCCCATGCGGCGGTTTGCGTGGGGTGCGGTGCAAACAGGCCCGCCTGCCGCGTCACATCGGTGAACGTCCCGTCACCCCGGTTGCGCAGCAGGGACAGCGGATAGGCTCCGTGTTTGCCCCACCAACCGCCGCGAAGCACCAGCAGATCCGGATGGCCGTCATTGTCATAGTCCGCACAGATGAGATTCAATCCGCCCTTCACCTCGGCAAGCCCGACTTTGCGCGTTACGTCGGTGAATGCCCCATTGCCGTTGTTGTGGAACAGATGCATCGGATCGTTCGGACCTGAGCTTGTCACCGCGAGATCGAGCAGACCGTCCCCATCGAAATCTTCCATCACGACACCGCCGGCATGACCTGTAACCGCGAGACCTGCCTCAGGTGCAATATCCGGAAACGCGGGCAAAGAATATTCCGAGCGAAAGCGGTTCGAAGGTATCAGCAATGCGGAGGGCACGTCTTGCGGATAGCGGCCCAGTTGCATGTAAGCAAGGTTCAACAGCCAGCGTGCGCCGGCATCGTCGGGTTGAATCGCAAGTGCGGCGGTGTACTCACGCACCGCGCCCTCCGCTCCTTGCGGCTTCTGATGCTTTCCGCTCGCGTCGATGGGAAAGAAGCAGGAGCGCATGGAGTGATGCGCCAGACAGTTCTCCTGCTCGCCGAGCCGCAGGTAGGCAAGGCCTGCCTGAATATGGAGATCGTGGTCCTGCGCCGCGGGCAATCGAACGTGATGCTCCGACAGGCTGTGCCGGACACCGTCGAGTTCCGCCACCGCCCCCGCGTTGTCGCCGGCGCCCAGAAGCTCCGTGGCCAATGCCTCACGCAGAGTGATCTCTGTGGGGAGATCGAGTTTGTGCTCCTTCAAAACTCCGCGGTAGTACACGACGCGTTCCGCCGGCTTGTTCGGATCTGTCTTCCAGTCCTGCGCCGCAAAGATCGCTCGCAACGTGGCCGCCATCTCACGCGTTGACGCCGTCGTATTGTCTTCCTGCCCGGCTGCTGTCACATTCTTCGACTGCATCGGACAGAGCAATCCAGCGCATAGGGCCAGCATCATGCCGGCGCGGCAGACTCGAAGGCTTACCACGTCATCTTGACCTGCCGGCTTACCCAACCGCTGCCCGGCGGAAGCGTGACCTGCATCGTGTCGCCCTCGATCTCGGCTCCTTCCGCCTGCAGAGGATTGCGTGTGTTGCGGCGCAGCTTCAGGCGTACCGTCTCGCCCGGCTGACCTTCCAATGTCAAGGCAAGCGCGTGCGGTTCGTACACTTCGCCGGTAACATGGGCCTGGTGCGTCTCCGCGCCGGGCTCGGGCAAGCCTTCCTTGGCGACCTCAACTTCTACTCCCGGCAAGGGCTTCTGAAAACGATGGACACGTTTTGCGGGCTCCGCACAGGGTTTCACGTCATCAAGGTCGAGAATATCCAGCAGGCAAAGCACGGTGGGAGCCTCGCTGGTTGCCGTGACCTGAAGCTCGGCGCCAATGCGTTCGAATCGTACGGAATACGATCTCCCGCCAAGCATCAGATGATCGAGCGTGGCCAGGTTCCACGAAGCCGGGAGATGCGGATGTACGGCCAGCGTGTGCGTCGTCGCATCTGCTTCGAGTCCGAAGAGCCCACGTAGTGCAGGCGACAGGATCATCGCGGAAGACCAGAGCTGATGCGTGCTCGAACGGCCCAATGGCTGATAGAAGCGGCCGGACAACACCTCGGTCACGGAGCCAGGGTCCTGCGCCCAGGTGAGATCGACGTTGCGGAAAAGAGCCGCATAACCGGCCAAAGGATGGCCGCCTCTGTACTCCGCCATTGAGGACCATCCGGTGAATAGAGGCCATACCGTGCCCTGGTGATAGCTGATTGGGTCGTACACCGGATCGGTGTCAGCCAGCGCCCTCGTGCCCCAATCCGTTTCAAAGTGATTGCCCGCCCAGTCACGGAGCATGGTTTCCGGTTGCGCCATGCCTCTGCCGGAGCTCCACATGGCAACGGATGGATACACAGTCAGTGTGGGGTCGAACGTTCCGTCCGCATTCTTGCTGAACGCATACGTACCGTCGCTACGCTTGTATTCTTCAACCCTGGTACCCAACATCGCGGCGGTCGTATTGGTTTCAGCAGCCAGCGATGCGTCACCCTCCCATCGCGCCAACTCGGCCATCGCCGCGGTCGCATCGCGATCGAGCGCGGCGAGATACAGCTCCTGGTGCGGCGATTTGGGTGGCCAGCCTTCCACCCATCCAGTTCCCTCGCTGTTGTCGTACACACCGTCGCCGTCGGAGTCGTGCGTGCGTTCAAACCGGTACGCGCGCAGAACGCTGTCCCAATGCTGCTTCAGAAACGCCGTGTCGCCGGTTGCGCGGACGTAATCCTGCATGGCAAGCAGATAGAGCGGCGTGGAGTCCGCGGCCGCATACTCATAGGGGAAGTTGGACCATGCCATCTCACCGGACAGGCTGCCGGCGGTCTGCGAGAACTCGTGCATCATCTTCCCATCGGCCCGCTGCCGCTTGATCAGAAACTCAAAGGCTCGCCGCGCAAGAGCCGCATCGCCATAGCTGTCGATGGCATACATCGACCACAGTGTGTCCCGGCCGAAGAACCATCCAAAGCCAGGGCGCGCCGAATCGAACGAGGGATACCATCCGGCCACCAGCCCTGTCTCGCCCTCCAGAGTCGTAACCTGGGCCTTGTCGATGGCCAACTCCGCCCACTGGAGCGCAAGGTCGAACCGGGGATCGGGTGTATGTGCGACTAAACGCGTTTCGAAGAAGTGGGCATAGTAATTACGGGTGCGCTCATAGATCGCCGGTATGGCTTGTGAGCGCGCCACCAACCGCGCCTTGAGTGTCTCGATCCCGGCGGCGTTCAGAACTTCACCACTGCGATTGAGCTCACACAGGAGAGGAAAGTACTTCCCGGAGTCATTGGCGGGATCGAAGTGGACACGGAACTGGAGGGGCAGCGTGTGCGGCCGCTCCTGGTAGGGCGAGTTGATGCCGGGGGTGGCGTTGGCCATACCGATCATGCCGAACATACCGGGGTTATCAGTCGCCACAACATAGGCGCCGCCCTGCCCCATGGAGTTCCAATCCCATCCTGGGTGACCATACTGCGGCGCCGGCCATTCCCGCACCATGTCGGGCTGCAGCGACACCGTCAACGTGGCTGGATGGATTGCGGCAATCTCAAACAGCACAACGCCGCCCAGCCCATCGTTGCCCTCCCCTGCGGGAACAAACATGTGCTGCCGCACCGTGATGGCGGCATGCGAATAGAGGATGGTCGTGTGGTCGGGGCTTACCACGATGGATTCAGCCGCACTGTTCAGGTCGATCGGAACGGGATAGCCGGAGACTTCCGCTGTGAGATGCAGCGCGCTGAAGAACTTGACCGGAAGTTGCCATAACTCAATGGAACCGTCCTGCATACCGAGGATTGCTCCCCTACGGCCGGTAACGGTGAAGGGATGATTCGGCATCGTGGCCTGGCGGATGCTAAGGGGCCCTTCCTGAAACTCGAACCGCGGCGTTGGCGCAAGCGTTGGTCCCGGCGGCGACATTTGTGCGCAGGCGATTCCGCAAAGACAAGCGAACAGAACCAGACCACTGGGCCACGGTCTCGACAAGTGTTACACCCTCAATGACAAAGGTAATGATGCTTCACAAAATCCTACGCCTGCGAAATGGGCTTTGAATACGTGTGGGCACCCGGTGCGCGAACTTTTCTGCTTGTTCGTGCTGCCAATCGGCGCAAAAACGACAAATCTCGGTTTGCGCCGTGGTCACCCACAATTTAGCCTCCGCCCGGCTCGACATTCGCGTAGATATCTAGAGGAGCCGCATCAACGGGCTTTGCAAAAATCGCCGATACGCTCCTCGTCTTCTCTTCTCTTAGCCCGAGTGACAATGGAATGAATCGAATACTCAGTGAAGGGGAATTCCGGTGGCGCAAGAACTCCAATACATGTACGCGGGCACCGCTGACAGAAGAGCGGGCTGCGGCGGCTCTACACAGTCTGTCCGATCACGGATGGGCGCGTAGACTCCCAATCACTCGATCGATGCGCATGGCTATGGAGTGCCACATCGATAGCGGGAGCTACGCCGCACATCTGCCCTCCTCGGCCACTTCTTCCTGATGATCGGAACTTCTCTCCCAACTCGTGAAGCCTACCTAGCTTTTGTCTCGGAAGATACGATGGGCAACGCCACTCTAAAGCCAACAAACTCCGCCCATCGGGCGACAATGCAGCCGGTACCAGATTCTGACCATTCGAGGGAATCCAGGGATTGCCGCGGACTAGGCCAGCATGTGACTTCCCTGTCGAATCGACACAGCTCGCCCTATTGAGTCCCCTCTTACTATTAGAGTTACCCCGATAGCTATTCGATTAAGCAAACGACCCCGGACAGCAGCCCTCATCGCAGGCCCGGGCAGTTTCGTACAGACGACCCTGGATCGAGGAATCTGAGCATCGGAGTGCGGATTCGGATTTTTCATAGGCTGACTTTCCCAACTGTTGCTCCGGCTTAGGGCCCTGCAGCGATGGGAAGCATCTGACTGAACCGAAAATTGGCAACAGTATCCAAATTGAGCGGGATCGTTCCGGGTGGAGTGCACCCCTGAAGTGAGACAGTAAAAATAGGGACAGGTTCTCGAGAAGGAGAACGTATGTCCAAGCAAGCGGTTCGGATTTTCAGCCGGGAGTACAAGCTGCAGTCGGTGAAGCGGATGGAGTCCGGAGAGAACG
>DASYEV010000022.1:0-12738 GCA_036498835.1 Acidobacteriaceae bacterium
AGGCAAAGGCAAAGGCAAAGGCAAAGGCAAAGGCAAAGGCAAAGGCAAAGGCAAAGGCAAAGGCAAAGGCAAAGGCAAAGGCAAAGGCAAAGGCAAAGGCAAAGGCAAAGGCAAAGGCAAAGGCAAAGGCAGAGGCAAAGGCCAAATCCTGCGCCAAGCCAGCTTCTGTTCGGTCGCGATAGAATCGCCACATCATGGCCGAGGAAACACAGCCCCAGTCCAGCACAACACGCGACGGAGGCATGTTCGCCGAGCCGTCGCGGGAGCGCAGCTTTCCCACTGCCGCTGTCGCTATTGCGACGGTCGCGATCGTCATCCTGGGTGTATTTCTTTTCATGTTCAACCGCCGTCACGGCGCCCCTGATCCTGATCCGCGCGTCCGGCAGCCCATCGCCGCTTATGCCGCGAACCTCCAGATCACGGACATCCAGATGAGCGAGTCCACCAGCCTTTCAGGCGGTAAGGTGACCTACATCGACGGCCATATCACCAACCACGGGCCATCCACGGTAACCGGGATTAATGTACAGGTGCTGTTCGCGAACGATCAGGCCATGCCGCCCCAGATGATGTCGGACGTGCTCAACCTGATCAGGACGCGCGAACCGTATGTGGATACACAGGCGGTTGCCGCCGCGCCTATTGCGCCCGGTGCAGGCGCGGATTTCCGGCTGATCTTTGAAGGGATCAACGACAACTGGAATGGCCAGTTTCCGGAAATCCATATCGTCCGCGTAACCACCCGCTGATTCGTCAAACATTCACAATCCATTTCGCGCTGGCACTCGTTCCCTGAACGTCTCCTCTTTTCGGAGGAGACGCTCCAAGGCAGATTGGCCCTCCTTCCGGAGGGCCTTTTTTTGTGTCTGTGCAGCGCCGTGACGCATCCTATACTTTCCGCAGACTTCATTGAGTACGAACAACAGCGTGGAGAACTCCTCACCTGCGAACGTGTCCCGTTCGCCGTGGCGTGCAACCTTGTCCATTGCGGCAGGCGCGCTGTTGCTCATGTGGCCAGCGTGGATGAACGGGTATCCGCTGCTCTATCCGGATTCGGTGCAGTATGTGACCGACGGCCATAGCGTCCTGCACAGCCTGCTTCATGGACCGAATCCAAACCTTGGCGGCATGCGTTCGCCGCTATACAGCCTGTTGATTCTGCCCTGGCACCTGAACCGCACACCGTGGCCGGTGGTCGTGCTCCAGGCTTTGTTGGTGGCATACGTCTTGTGGATGGTTGTTCGCACATTCCTTGCGCCCCGTGCATGTTTGGCACGCCGCACCAGTCTGGCGCCCATAGCGCATTGGCTTCATCTGCGCTACGTGGTGCTGGTGGTGGTCCTCAGCGCTGCAACCAGCGTGAGCTGGTACGTCAGTTTGCTGATGCCGGATATCCTGGGCGCCTCCGCGTACCTCTGCATCCTGCTGCTGGTGTTTGCGCGGGAACGCTTTTCCCGGATGGAGCTTGGCGCGTTGGTGGCGATCGCAGTCCTCGGGATGACGGCGCACCTGACGCATCTGCTGCTTGGCGCGCTTCTGTGCATTGCGCTTGTCGTACTGTTTGCCTGCCTGCGGCGAGGCGTCATGCGAGGAGAAGGCCGCGGCGTTGCGTTGGCCGTATTGGCCTTGCTGCTGGCCTTTGCCGCGCAGATTGGCGTGAACGCGCGTGTGTCAGGACAGGCGCGCATCAGCGTGAAGCGCGTGCCTTATCTCACGGCACGCCTGGTCGCCGATGGCCCCGCTCGCCGATACCTTGAGTCGCATTGTCCGGCAGTAGGCTGGGCGATCTGCTCGCGCGTCCACGATCTGCCGGACAACGATGACGCGTTCCTTTGGGACCCGGATGGGGTATGGGGGGCCGCCGACCCTGCCATGCAGGAGGCCATGCGGCGGGAAGAGATCCCGCTTGCGCTGGCGACATTGCGTACCTATCCCCGCGAGCTGATCGCCAGCGAGCTGCATAACTTTCTCGCGCAGCTCATCGACTTTGGAGTCGACGACTTCGACACGAATCAGTGGATGGAAGGCGCTCTCGACAGCGCTATGCCCGGAGCGCACGCACGCTACCAGCGCAGCCTGCAGGCCCGCAATGTGGTGCCGTCAGGTGTGTTCACAACGCTTCACCAGATTGTTGTTGTTGGGTCGCTGCTGGCGCTTGCTGTACTCGCGCCGTGGCTGTGGCGGCGACGGCGACAGCCACAGGCGCTTTTGCTGCTTTGGATGGGGGTGCTGCTTACGCCGCTTCTGGAGGCCAATGCATTGTCGACCGGCGCTCTCTCGGAAGTGGATTCGCGCTATCAGGCTCGCGTGATCTGGCTGCTGCCGCTGTTGGCAGCGCTTACGGTGATGTCGTGGTGGAGAGAGCGTTCGCTGGTCCACGGTGAACCGGATCGCGAGTGATCCGGCATCCGTGTCGGCCCACCCATCGCGCCAAAAGCATGCGCGATGAGTGGGGCACCCACAGTCGTGGCCGCCACGCGTGCGCTCAATCTTTTCACTCAGAAGGGTTAGCTTTACAGTTCTTATCGTATAGCCGCGTGGACGGCTAAGAGGGTCTCCAGCACAGGCTTCAAATTGTTCAGGTGAAGCGCATTGGCTCCGTCGCTCTTGGCTTGTGCCGGGTTATCGTGCACTTCAAGGAACACGCCATCCACACCGGCGGCGACTGCAGCACGTGCCAGCACGGGGATAAACTCGGGCTGGCCACCGCTCACGCCTTTGCCCGCGCTTGGTGTCTGTACGGAATGGGTGCCGTCGAAAACAACAGGTGCGAATTCACGCATGACCGGCAGGGAACGCATATCCACCACGAGGTTGTTGTAGCCGAAGCTCGCGCCGCGTTCGGTGAGGCTGACGCGTGGGTTTCCGCTTTCGCGCACCTTTTCCACGGCGTGCCGCATGTCCCATGGCGCAACGAACTGCCCCTTCTTCACATTAATAGCCCTCCCCGTCTGCGCCGCGGCGATCAAAAGATCGGTCTGCCTGCAGAGAAAGGCGGGAATCTGCAACACGGCTTCCGCGGATCCCAGTGCATCGCTTGCCTGGGAGGCCTGCTCGGCGGAGTGGACGTCGGTCAGTACAGGCAGACCATTCGACTCGGCAATGGAGCGCAGGATACGGCAGCCTTCTTCCAGACCCGGCCCCCGGAAGCTGTGGATGGATGTTCGATTGGCCTTGTCATAGCTGGCTTTGAAAATGTACGGCACGCCCAGATCCGAGGTGATGCGCTGAATGGCGTCGGCGAGTCCGCGAGCGTGGGTTTCAGACTCAAGTACGCAGGGGCCGGCGATCAGGAACAACTCGCCATTGCCCGCAACGACATTGCCGATTGAGAATTTCGATGGATGGCTCACAAATGCTATTGGAGCAGCAGGGAGCGGGTACAGGCAAGGAAGTAGGAAGTAGCGAGTAGGAAGTAGCGAACAGCTTGGACTCGGTGACGGTGCTTAAAGAGCAAATGCCCCGGCCGAAGCCGGGGCATTTGTCGTTTCTACTTCCTACTTCCTACTCGCTACTTCCTGCCTTACGGATTCACAATCGACTGGGTGTGCGATCCGTTGGCCACTGCGGTTACGCAGGAGGGCAACTGGCCGGTTGGGAACGGTGTATTGGGAACGGCGCTGAGCTGGCCTGTATTTGCGTTCATCTGCAGACCGGAAACAGAACCGTCAATGGAGTTCGAGGTGAACACGTAGATACCCAGCGCCGGTTCAATGGCAACGCAGGTTGGGCCGGTGGCTACCTGCGTGTTACCCGAACCGGAGTTCGCACCCAGGGAGCCGTCCGCGATGTTGATCGAGAACGAGCTGACCGATTGTGCGTTGTAGTTCGCGCTCAGGAGGTACTTGCCGCGCGGATCAATCGTGATGTTCAGCGGGTACAGACCCGTGGTGTACGGGCTGCTGGACAACGCGGTCAAAGCGCCAGTTGTGGAATTGGCGATGCGGTAGCCGTAGATCTGGTTTGCCGTCTTGTCCGACACATACGCATAGGTCGCGGTCGGATCAATGGCGATCGAGGTGGGTGCGATACCGGCGTGGTATCCGGTAATGGTGCCACCGGAAGGAGCGGAACCCGCCAGCAGAGTCAGGCCGCCGGTGGCGGTGTTCTGCGCGAAACCGACGATGGTGCCGTTCGATGCCGGTTCCTGGTCAACCACATAGACGAATACGTTCTGATGTCCGGCTCCGTTGATGCCGGTGCAGGTCGCGTTGCCGGCGATCAGTGGCGTGGCAGCGCAAAATGGCTGCGAGACCGCAATGCTGACGGGATTGAACCCAACGTTCACCTGGAACTTGCCGGAGTTGTTCAAGGTGCCATCCGAGTTGATGGGGAACACCGTGATGCCGCCGGGGCCGGGCGAAGCAGGCGTGAAGCCCGTCTGGTAGGTAAAGGTTACATACAGGAACTTGCCGGTTGTATCGATCGCGATCGCGGTCGGGAACGTTCCGGTGGTGTTGTAGGTGTTCTGCCCGTAGAGCTTGCCATCGGTTCCGATGGCGAACTCGGTGACATCCGGGTCGTCATGGCTGATGACATACAGGTTCTTGCCGTTACGCGAAGCCACCAGACCGTCGGGGTTGCGTCCGATGCCGGCGGTAAAGGGCGATCCGGCAATCTGAGTCAGCACGCCAGCCTGGTAGTCCACCGCGAAGGCGGATACCGAGGCATTTTGCGCCGAAGTTGTGTAGACGTACGCCACCGTGTAATCGCGGCTGCAGGACGCAGTCCCCAGAACCGTCGCGACCGACATTCCCATGGCCAAGGCGATCCGGCCGATGTTTTTACCCTTCATGTGTTTCCCTTACGCGGCTATGCGCCGGTTTTTGCAAAATCCGGCGCATACGCCGTTGAACATGATGTGCGCCCGGCGGCAAAGTGCGCGCCGGGCTTTGCTTCTACTGGACGTTGTTGCTCAATGCGAGGCATCCTGCCTGCCCTGTCGCATTGAAGGTCGCGCCGCGGGTCAGGTTGGTAAGTCTCCCAGTCGTTGAGTCGATGACTTTGCCCGTCAAAACACCATCGTTGTGACTTGAAACGTAGATGTACTGGTTGGTCTGATCTTCCACCGCGCAAACCGGAGCCGAGCCCACCGTGTACGGCGAACCGGTGATCTCGGTCAGCGTGCCGGTGGTTGTGTTGAGCGTATAGCCCGAGATCGAGCAGCACGACTGTGAAGTCGGGTTGGTCGTACCCTGGTTCAGCACATACAGGTACTTGCCGCTGTTGTCGATCAGCGAGTTGGCAGGCTGGGTTGCGCCGTCGTTCTGCAGGAGTGAGCCACCGGTAAAGATGTTCAGGTTGCAGTTCGCCGCGCCGACATTGAAGGGGAAGATGCGGTTCTGAACGGGGTCGGTCAGGAAGATGTACGAACCGCTGCCATTGATGGAGCTGATCGCGGATGCGCCGGTCACGATGGACTGGGTGGTCTGCGTGGTGAGCTGACCATTGGAGCCGAGGCCGT
The DNA here is from genome assembly GCA_036498835.1 of Acidobacteriaceae bacterium. Taxonomy (GTDB): domain Bacteria; phylum Acidobacteriota; class Terriglobia; order Terriglobales; family Acidobacteriaceae; genus Granulicella. The sequence goes on from DASYEV010000022.1 coordinate 5,465, forward strand.
ACGGGGTGATGGTGTTCGTCGCCGTGTTGGCGGTGAACAGGCATCCGCCGGCCGTCTTCATCATGTTGGGTGCCACACCCACATTGAAGGCAAACGTGTTCACGCCGCCAACCTGGGTCTGCGAGTTGGTGACCAGCGTGAGACGCCCGGTGGTCGAATCGATCGAGAAGGCAGTGATCGCGCCGAAGCAGGTCGCCGAGGTGGGGCTGGCGAGGCAAGCCGCGGCTGATGCGTAAGGCGAATACTTATCGAGCACATAAATGTAGCTGCCTGTGCCGTCAAACTGTGCCCACATGGGTACGAAGCCCTGGCTCTGGTAGCTCACCTGATAGGTCAAGGTACCGTCGCCACCCACAGCAAATACCGAAATGCCGCTGGACGAACCCTTGGTGAAAGAAGGTGTACCACCGGCGTTGGTGGGACCGCCGCCTGTTCCCTGGTTGAGGACATACACGTAGCGTCCGCCCGGGCGAACAAGAATGGACACCGGGTTCGCTCCGTTCACCGAAAACGGCGACCGGGGAATCGTGGTGAGATTGCCGCTGAAATCGTCGACTTTAAAGCCGGCGATCTGGTTGTACTGGGAACCAACTACCCAGACATAGGCGATAGTGCCGCCGCCGCAAGCTGTCATGCCAAGTCCCAATGCAAGCGACGCCACAAGGGCCATGGCCATGCGGCCAAAAAAACCTAACTTCATTGCTGTTCCTCGAATCACCCGCTTTGCTGCCCATGGCTACGCAACCGGGGAACATGCTTCAGGGGAGAGTCCAAACCTTGCCTCTAATTGTAGAAGCTTGTGAGCCTTTCTGCCAGTTTTCACCATGGCAGAAAGCGCACTCGCAGGCATCCAGGGATACAAAAATACCGCACATGCGAACGAAAGCTGGGGGTTCGACGGCTAGCCTGCCATGAAAGTGAGCAGAGGAACGGCGGAAAACCCGCTCCCAGCCCCTCGTCCGTCTGGCGCGAGCTCCGTAAGGCGACCCTTCGACCGGCCACCACCGCGCAGGGAATCTTTTACTTCCGGAGAGCCGTTCGCCCGCCGGCCCGTACATCTCCCGGAGGAAACGGGGACCTCCGGTCAGGGTATCGGCAACGCTTCGATGCAAAAGGAAAGCCCCGGACGCGGGGTCCGGGGCTTTCGGTTGGAGGAAGAAGGCCTACCAGGTACGGCAGCCGCCGCTCGCCGGCATCATGGGTTGCCCGACTTTGCAGCCGAACGCCTTGCCGAACTCGTCAAAGTTCTGCACGGTGCCCTTGACGCGCCATTCGCCGGTGGAGTGAGGATTGGTCTTGGCCTGGTTGATCGCTGCCTGCTCCGTCATTGTGCCGCACCATACCTGTGCGAACGAGATGAAGAAGCGCTGCTGTGGCGTGTACCCGTCGCGCTTGCCGTCGCCGTAGCCCGGCTCGGCCTTGGCGCCCTCTTCGGCCAGCGTGGCCGTCAGCGCCTGGAAGGCGATCCGGATGCCGGCGTTGTCGGCGGAGTTTTCACCCAGCGTAAGGTGGCCGTTCAGGTTCTGACCGGGGGCAACCTGGAATCCGTCGTATTCCTTCGCGTAGCACTCGCTACGCTCACGGAACTTCTTCAGATCGTCCTCTGTAAACCACACGCGGACATTGCCTTTGGGGTCATACTGCGAACCCTGATCGTCAAAGCCGTGCGTCATTTCGTGGCCGATGACCACGCCGATGGCGCCGAAGTTGACCGCGGGATCCATTTTTGCCTGGTAGAACGGTGGCTGCAGAATGCCGGCAGGGAAGTTGATGTTGTTCTGGGACGGCGAGTAGTACGCGTTCACCGTCGGCGGTGTCATGCCCCACTCGGTCGGGTCGACCGGGGTGCCGAACTTGGAGAGGTTGCGCTTGCGTTCGAATGCGCCTGCGCGCTCCGCGTTACCCACATAGTCGTCGCGTTTGATAACCACCGAAGAGTAATCGCGCCACTTGTCGGGATAGCCGATCTTGTCGGCAATCGCGTCCAGCTTCTTCTTGGCTTCGACCTTGGTTTCGGGGCTCATCCAGGGCAGCGTCTGCAGGTCCTTGGCCATAGCGGCTTCCAGAGCTTTCACCAGCTTCTCGGTTTCGGCCTTCGAGTTGCCGGGGAAGTTCTGCTTGACCCAGTCCTGACCAACGGCTTCACCCAGAGCGCGGTCGGTCTGCGAGGTGCAGCGCTTCCAGCGGGGTTGCTCTTCCTTCTGGCCGTTCAAGGTGCGGGCGAAGAAATCAAAGTTGGTTTCTTCAAACGGCTTGCTCAGCATGGTTGCCGAGCCGTGAACCGCGTGCCAGCGCAGATAGCTCTTAATAGTGGCGAGATCCGCAGCGCCGATTTCGTCATTGGCCGCATCCAGGTAAGGAAGGCTGGTCACGACGACCGTTTTGGCCTGCGGCAGGCCGATACCCTGCAGGTAGACGGCCCAATTGAAGTTTGGGGTCTTCGCCTGCAGATCGGCGATGGTCATCGGGTGATAACGGGTCGCGGGGTCGCGAAGCTTGACGCGGTCCAGGGAGCCCTTGGCGAGAGCTATTTCCACGCTCATGACCGCATCGGCTTCCTTCGCGGCTTGCTCAGGCGTATCGCCGATCAGCTCGAACGTCTTCTTCATGTTTTCGACATAGCCTTCACGAAGCTTGACGAAGCGCGGCCCATCGTTCAGATAGTAGTCGCGGTCAGGCAGAGTGAGCCCGCCCTGTCCGGTGGCGGCGACCTGCTGCGATGCGTCCTTCTGGTCCTGGGTGACGCCGATGAAGAAGAACGCTCCACCGCCGCGGCGGTCCTGCCGGGCATTGAACGCCGCCAGGTCCTTTTTGTCGGAAAGCTTCGCAATCGCGTCCAGTTGAGGCTGGATCGGCTTATAGCCGAGCTTGTCGATCGCGTCGGTATTCATGCAGGCGGCATAGTAGTCGCCGTACTTCTTCTGCAGTGGCGTTTTGGGCGCTTCGGAAGCTTGCTTGAGCTCGGAATACACCAGGTAGTTGTTGTAGTCCGCGAGCTCTGTAAAACGGCCGTAGGCGGTGCGGTCCGCCGGGATGGGGTTGGCCTTATCCCAGTTGCCGCAGGCGTACTTGTAGAAGTCGGTGCACGGATCGACAGTCTTGTCGATGGCGCTGGTATCGAAGATAGAGGGTTTCTTGGGTGCTGACGCCGGGCCCGTGGGCGCATCGGCGGCAAAGTTTTGTGCCACACACAAAGGTGCGGTCAGTGCGAACAGTGAAACAGCAGCGAGAAATCGCATGGCTCTCCTTGAAGATTGAAGCAGGCCGGTGCACCGCAGGTAGGCCTGGCGGCGTTGCTGCAAGGGGCTAACCCGGTACGGGGAACGATACACGACAGACGCCGGCCTTCGCGAGAAAGTTTCGGCCCCGGAGCCTTGCTCAGGCGTAGTCCGCGGCGACCGTGGCATCCGCGATATCACCTTTCGAAAGGGCTCGCAGGAGCAGGGTGATAAGCGCGCTGATGGCGAGATTAAGCGCAAGTGCGGGCACAGCGGCATATACGGTGTAGGTCCCTCCGAAAAGATGGAGTGGATATGACGATTTCATGCCCGCGCTGTAGACCATCCATGTTCCGGATCCCATTCCTATGGCCCAGCCGCAAAGCAACGCCCAGGGATTCATCCAGCGGGTAAAGGCTCCCACAACCACCGACGGGAAAAGCTGTGTGATCCAGACGCCGCCAAGCAGTTGAAGCTCAATCGCGAATTTCGTTTCCAGCCGGAGCACGAAGATCAATGCGCCCACTTTGGCGAGGAGGCTCACGATTTTGGCAACGGTCGATTCAGCTTTTGGCGTCAGCGGCGTGCGGCGGAACTCGCCTACCAGATTGCGTGTGAACAGGTTCGCCGCGGCAATCGACATGATGGCTGCCGGGACCAGGGCGCCGACGGCGATCGCCGTGAGACAGAAGCCGGCGAACCACCCCGGCAGCATCTTCAGCAACAGCAGGGGCACAGCCGCGCTTGTATCCTTCGTTGCCACGCCGGCACTCAGGGCGACATAGCCCAGCAGGGCAATCAGGCCAAGAAGCAGGCTGTAGGCGGGGAGCAGCGCGGCGTTGCGGCGAATGACATTGCCGTCCTTGGCGCTCAATACCGCGGTTGCCGTATGGGGGTAGAGCATCAGGGCCAGCGCGCTTCCGAAGGCGAGCGTCGAGTAGCCCAGGAACTGCGAAGGCTGCAGGGCGATGGAGCCGGGCGGAGTATGCAGATGGAGTTGCTGGTTTGCGGTCGCGAAGACATGGGCATAGCCGCCAAGCTTCCAGGGCAGAACCGTCAGCGTCACGGCGACCATCAGGTAGGTCATCAGGTCTTTGACAATCGCGATGATCGCCGGGGCGCGCAGACCGCTCGAATAGGTATAGGCGGCAAGGATGATGAATGCGATCGACAACGGGATCTCGCCTTGCAGCCCCATGGCGGCGAAGACTACCCGCAAGCCGACAAGCTGCAGCGCGATGTACGGCATCAGCGAAAGAATGCCGGTAACCGCGATGGCGACCGCCAGCCAACGGTTGCCGTAGCGGCCGCGCACGAAATCAGCCAGAGTGACGTAGCCGTGCCGATGGCACACGCGCCACAGCCGCGGCATGACCACCATCATGTAGGGATACGCGAGCACCGCATAAGGCAATGCGAAAAAGCCGGCGGCGCCGCCTCCATATAAGGCTGCCGGAACGGCAATCACGGTGTAGGCGGTGTACAAGTCGCCGCCGATCAGGAACCACGTGATCCATGTGCCGAAGCTGCGCCCGGCCAGGCCCCACTCTTCCAGAGTGTGCATGCCGGCCATGGGCCGCCGCCAGCGCGCCGCCCAGAAACCGGCGACCGCGATCAGCAGGAAAAGGACGCAAAAGACGGCAAATGCTGTGGTGTGCAAAGTCATAGGTTCAATGCAGGCATGCTAGCAGCAAGGAAAGACCGGGCGAACGGCGTTCGCCCGGTCTGGAGGTTGCAGGGAAGAAGGATTACTTGTTGGCCATGTTCTCGGCGATGCCGCCGATGAGTGGAATATGCCAGCGCTCGCCCTTGCTCGCCTTGATGATGGCCATAAGCCAGATAACAAAACATCCGAGGCACACAGCGATGTTGAGGAACATGAGCAGGAGACTGAGAATGCCCAAGTGAATGAAGGTGAGGACGATGCCGACGACCGTGATGGCAATCGAGTACACGATCATTGCGACACACAGCAGGATGTTTTGCCAAGCATGAAAGCGCACAAAGTTCATGCGTTTGTATGGATCGATCACCAGGAAGATGATGGCCGGAATCACGGTGATATAGGCCACGGCCGCCGCCGTATTGGGTGGCATGCCCTGGTTTGGCGGGGGAGTTGGGGGACCGCCATAGGGAGGTTGACCCTGGGGCGGATATCCCGGAGGAGGGTAGCCGCCGCCTGGAGGAGGCGGATAACCGCCGCCCGGAGGTGGTGGGTATCCCCCGCCCTGCGGTGGTGGGTAGCCCCCCGGGGGAGGGTAACCACCGGAAGATGCGTACATCGGAGCGCCTGCGGGCTGACCCTGGCCTACCGGGTTCCAGCCTCCATTCTGTTCATTCATGCGTAATTCCTCCCGGCAATTGCCGTCGATCTGAGATCCGCAGCCACGACCCACTGCAAACACTGCCTCGGCAGTGGCGCCGTCGTGCGCCAAACAAACTAAATCTGATAGCCGGACTGCTGCGCCGCGAAATTCCCGATGACCGGTAGTTTGAATGCGCCGCCTTGCGATGCCTTGACCACGCAGATCACCCAGAGCACGACGACAGCCAACATTCCTACAAAGAAGATGATCCACCCCAGAATCGGGATGATGCCGATGACCCCGAGGCAGAACCACAATATGGCTAGCCCCAGGCACTGGAATGCGTGGAACTTCACAAACGGCTTCTGATTGTAGGGGGCCATCACCAGGAAGATGATTGCCGGAATGATGGTGACGTAGGCCAACGCTCCGGCTGCATTGTCACTGAGGCCGCTGCCTGCTGCCGCCTGCTGCTGCGCGTACGGGTCGGTGTAGCCCGGCTGGCTGTAGGGGGGCTGCGGAGCGCCGTAGTAGCCGCCCGGAGTTGTGCTGGGGTCACCCACAGGTGGAGTTGCGCCTGTGTTCACGTCGCCATACTGATCGCTCATCGCCTAATCTCCTGTTTCCTGAAACCAAAAAACGTTCGGAGCCCAAGTTCTGAAACCCTTGCGATCAGCACCGGTTACTGGTTGCTGTCGAATATGTCATTTAAAACGATGTTGCCGATACCGCCGCTGGAGCGCGACTCGCCGCCTGAAGGCAGGTAGGGCCGCAGTGAATGGGCGAGGTTGGCAATCGGCAGCGTTTGCAGCCACACTCGGCCGGGCCCAGTCAGCGCGGCGAGGAAGATTCCATCACCGCCGAAAATCATGTTCTTGATACCGGGCACGCGCGTGATCTGAAAGCTGACGGAAGACTGAAATGCGCCCACATGGCCTGGATGGACGCGCAGCGTTTCCCCGGGCTGCAGGTCGCGGATGACCGTCTCACCGCTCAATTCCAGCCATGCTGTGCCATAGCCCCACAGTTTCTGCAGAAGAAAACCACTGCCGCCGAAGATGCCGGCGCCCAGCGACTGCTGAAAACCGACGCCGAGTTGAATCTGGGGCGTGGCGCACAGAAAGCCATGGCGATGGATCATGAACTCGTGTCCGGGACCGACCTCAATCGGCAGGATGTGTCCTGGAAGCTTGGTGGCAAAAGCCACTTCGCCTGGATAGCCCTGCGCCGAATATTCGGTCATGAACAGGGTGCCGCCACCGGCCATGCGTTTGATGGCGCCGAAGAAACCACCGCCACCCGCCATCTGGGTGTGGGTCTGCATGGCGATGGTCTGAGTCATCCAGCTCAGTTCGCCGGCTTCAGAGATGAGCGCTTCCCCAGGCTGGAGCAACACTTCCAGCACGGGCATCGTCGTCCCTATGATCCTGCTTTGCATCGGGCTCCTCTTGGTACGAGCGTGGTCGGGTTGCACAACATCCTATCCCAGACAGGCAAACGTGTCGCATGCAAAATCAAGGATTCATTGGGCGGTGACGAAAGTATTGGAGGCAGGAGGGTTTGGCAGCGGGGATCAAGGCGAGCCAAACGGCCTTCACTTGCCATCATGCAGATGAAATCGCGCAGCTGGTCAAGATGGAACAAGCTAAGATCAGACGGATCAAACGGATTGAACGACCTGACTGCCGACGACATCTAACCTTCCCGTGCCGCGTTTCCCCAAATCAAAGCCCGAGCCGACAGCGTCCAT
>DASYEV010000023.1:0-17655 GCA_036498835.1 Acidobacteriaceae bacterium
CCTCTTATGCGCCAGCCGCAGCGAGTACCCCGCCCCCAGGCCCGCAATCTTCCGATTCTCTTCCTGCCCCAGAAAAATATGGCTCGAATCATTCGAGTAGTCCGCAAACACGCTAAACGTATTCCTGCGTCCATACTCCCCATCCGCACCCTGCGCCCGAACACACCCCGGCAACAGCAGCGCGGCACACGCCGCGAAAAATAAAGGCCTCATTCAATCCCCAATGCCTTCCAGATGCCGTCCACCTTCGCCTTCACGTCCTTCGGCATCGTCAGCATCTGCGGCCACGGTCTCGTAAAGCCTTCCGCTGCCCACTTACGCGTCGCATCAATGCCCATCTTGCTGCCGAAGTTCGGCAACCGGCTGGCATGGTCCAGCGAATCCACCGGCCCCAGCGTGAACTGAATGTCGCGTTCCGGGTCGATGTTGTTGGTCACGCGCAGCGTGACTTCGGCGAGGTCCTGCACATCGCAGTCTTCGTCCACCACGATCACGCACTTGGTAAACATCGCCTGCCCCATGGCCCAGATACCGTTCATCACCTTGCGTGCCTGACCGGCGTAGCTCTTGCGAATGCTGACGATCATCAGGTTGTGGAACACGCCTTCGGAAGGCAGGTTCACGTCCACAATCTCGGGCAGCGTCAGCCGCATCAGAGGCAGGAAAATGCGCTCTACCGCCTTGCCCATCCAGGCGTCTTCCATGGGCGGCTTGCCGACAACGGTCGCCGCCAAGATCGGGTCTCGGCGATGTGTGATGCAGGTTATGTGAAATACCGGATACTCATCGGTCATGGTGTAGAAGCCGGTGTGATCGCCGAAGGGGCCTTCCGTGCGCAACTCGCCGAGTTCTACGTAACCTTCCAGCACGATCTCGGCATGCGCGGGCACCTCGAGGTCGACGGTCTCGCACTTTACCAGTTCTACTGGTTTGCGGCGCAGGAAGCCGGCGATGATGTACTCCTCCACCTCGGGCGGAGCAGGCACGATTGCCGAAAATGTCGTCGCCGGATCGGTGCCGATAGCGACCGCGACTTCCATGCGGTCGCCGCGAATCTTCGTCAGCACTGTCTGCGGAACGCTGCTCACGTCTACCGCTGCGGATGTCCCGCCCGCAGTGATTGCCATGACGTCGACGGCGCCCGCCGCATCCACCGTGGCCTCGCGCAGGCGATCGCGGAAATGTTCCGCGGCCACCTTCTGCCGTTGCCAATGCATGCCCGTGGTCTTGCCGTCGTAAACCTGCATGCGATACATGCCGACATTTCGCTTGCCGTTGCGCGGGTCGCGCGTCACCACGCACGGCAATGTGATGAAGCGGCCGCCATCGTCCGGCCAGGTTTGCAGAATCGGAAACTTCAACAGGTCAACGTCGTCGCCATGCAGGATAACTTCTTTGCAGGAAGCCACGCGCGCATCCACGCGTTTAGGAAGGAAGGAGTTCACTTCCGCCAGCATCTTCACCGTCTTGATCTTGTCCAGCAAACCCGCGGGAGGCACAGGGTGCAGCAGCGTCTCGATGCGGCCGGCCACTTCATCCAGCGACTCCACTTCGAGCGCCATACGCATGCGCCGCTCGCTGCCGAACTGGTTCATCAGCACACGCGCGCCGGGATGGCCCTTCACATTTTCAAACAGCAGCGCCGGGCCGCCCGCCTGCGGTGTTCCCTTCCCGCTCTTGGCTGCGCGGTCGGCGATCTCGGCCATCTCCAGGATGGGCGACACTTCCGCCTGCACGCGCTTCAACTCGCCCGCCCGCTCGAGGAATTTGATCCAATCGTGCAAACCCTGGTATGCCAACTCTCGCCCTCCGGCCTTCCATGACCACACCGCGGCAACACACCTGCGGCGTTGGACAGTCTCACTGTCCCTACAATTTCATTGCCTCTACAGTCTCAGGAAAATCTTCTTCCGCCACAACAGCCAATTGGGCAGGAAGCACACGATCACAACACTTACCGCAAACGCCAGCGAGGTCCATTTTGTCGACCCGTGAGCCGCAAAGATCCGGTAATACGCCAGCCCCCAAAGATTGCGATGCTTGCCATCCGCTCCCGTATGGCCGAAATACAGCATCGTCTTGACCAGCACCACCGAAACCGTGAACGCCGCAATCGCGTTCGAGCCAAAGATCAGCCACGGCGTGGTGATGGCCCGCAGCCATGCCGGCCAGGGTTGCGGGCGCTCGTCCACCAGCCACGAGCACAATGCCACCGCCATCGCAGCCAGACCCGCGCTGATCAGCACATAGCTTGAGGTCCAGAGATTCTTGTTGGCCGGAAACCACCGCGACCATATCTCGCCGGCCAGAAACGCTACCGCACCCGCGAGGGCCAACGCCCCCCGCATGCGCGCCGCGCTGAGTTCCGATCGCCGCATCCACATGCCCGCCAGCGCGCCCAGCAGCGTGGTCGCGACCGCCGGCAGTGTGCTTAGCAGGCCCTCGGGATCGCGCGTCTTGTTGTAGAGCGTGCCGGTATGCAGCCAGCGCTGCGTCCAAGCCACGAAGCCGCGATCGATCCAGGCAGCGAGATTCAGGTTCTTATCCATGAACGGCATGTCGCGTCCCGGCATGCCCACCCCAGGCACCGGCACCCAACGCAATAGCACCCAATAGCCGATCAGCAGAGCGATCACAATGCCCGCAATCACCTTGGCCTTGCGCGTGACCAACAGGATCAGCCCGCCCAGCAGCGAACACAGCGCAATGCGTGAGAGCACCCCGAACAACCGCAATCCCGCCCAGTGCATGCGCGGAAAATACCCGAGCACCAGATCGAGCAGAAAGATCTTCCCTGCCCTCGCGAAGATGTGACCCGCCAGCGTCTTCTTGCAATTGCCGCGTTCCGCGCGCGCTTCCAGCGAAAAAAGCATGGACGCGCCCATCAGGAACAGGAAGGTTGGAAACACCAGGTCTGTCAGCGTCCAGCCATTCCACTCCGCGTGGTCGAGCTGCCGAAAAACGTGGCTCCAGTCACCGGGGTCGTTGACCAGAATCATCAGCGCGATCGTCAGACCGCGCAGCACATCGATCGAAAGCACACGCCCAGCCTTGACCACAGGCGCCGCCACGACCTCGGGTGTGTCCGCAAGACTGGATGCCATCTCCCTATCATCGCCTGTCGGGCGCAATGCGTCACGTGCAACGAAGGATTTTCAGTCCGCCGTCTCCCTGCCACGACCGGGGTGCCCCATTCATCGCGCGGCACTTGGCGCGATGAGTGGGCTTGCACAGAGCTTTGACCCTTGAAGGAATTTGTATGTTGTGGCCCTACAAATACGGGCAGGAGCGTCGCGCCTTCGGCGCGATGGCCCACTCATCGCGATAAAGCCGCGATGAATGGGGCACCCACGTTGGTGGCTGTCTGGTACAGCAGATCCCCTGCGGGGATGACAACAAGAAAGACAACCGCAAAAACAACCACCGCAGCCCAGCACAACGCATCGCTCAACCTAGAACCTGATTTCTGTTCTCTCCACACTCTGCACAACGCATCGGGAACACCACACACCGCCATGGTGTCTAAGCATGCAAACGCATTCCTCGCCTGAATGCGCACTATCGACGAAGTATTCGAGGTGCCATCATGTTCGAGGAATCCCTTATTGAGTCCACTGGCGTCATTGCGCAACGCAAGCGCTGGCCCGTCATTTCATCCATCGGCATCCAGGCGGTCATCGCCGCCACCGCTATCTGCGTGCCGCTCCTTCACCCTGAAGTCATGAAGATGCGCCCGCCGCTTTTGACGCTTGTGGCGCCGCGCATGGAAAAGCCGCCCGTGCCACCGCCTCCGGAGCGCGTACGTGTCGCTCCTACCACTACAGCGGCCTTTACGGCGCCTGCGGCTGCACAACCGCCCATCAACTCTGGCAGAACCTTCACGCGGCCCTCTGACAATCCGAGTATGGATCCGCCCACAGACGGGCCTATCAACATCGGCGCTACAAGCACGGGCCCCTCAGGCCTTCTCCCTGGCCCCACCAGTACCTCGCCTGTCCGTGTCGTGCCCGCCCCGGCAGCTCACGTTGGCCCGGTCACTGTCTCTTCGGGAGTGATCGCGGGCTTGCTGATGAATCCCATCCGGCCCATCTATCCAGCGATTGCAAAGGCTACCCATAAGGAGGGGACGGTGATCGTGCAGGCCATCATTTCAAAGACCGGGCGTATCGAAAGCGCCCGTGTCGTGAGTGGTCCAGCCATGCTGGCGGGAGCGGCGCTTGAAGCCGTAGAGGCCGCACGCTACCAGCCTTACCTGCTGAACAATCAGCCCACGGAGGTGGAAACCACGATCACAATCACATTCCATATGAACGGATAGAGAAGTCGCTCACACCAGCGCAACGGCCTCGAGCGGGTAGCCTGCATCTTTCCATCCCTGCAGGCCTCCACGCAGAGGCCGTACGCGCCGGACACCCATCTTGCGCAGCTCCATCGCAATCTTGGCGCTGGTCTCTTCGCTGGGGCACGTGCAATACAACACAATGTCGCGGTCGCGAGGAATGGCATCGCGGCGCTGCTTCAAATCCTCGGGCCCAATGCGCAACGCTCCCGGCAACACCATCGGGTCCGTCAACACATCCAGCGGATGACGCAGATCGACGATGAACGGAAGCTCCTTGCCCGCTTCTCTCGCATCGTCCATCATGGCCAGCAACTGCGCCGGCTCAAGACGCAGTCCGCGCAGCTCCACTCGGAACTGGTGGCGCCGGACCAGCCGGAAGACCACAACACCGACCACCGCCAGCAGAATCAGCAGAACGGCAAAGTGTCCCAGCATGCCGAAAAACTCATTGCTGCGCTTGGCGATATCGCCGAAGAACCGGCCGGCGAACAGCCACGCTGCCGCCCAGAGAAACGTCCCGACCAGGTCATAGGCGACAAAGCGCAGGAACGAAATATTGGCCTGTCCCGCGATGGGAGGCGCCATGGTGCTCAGCCCAGGCACAAACTTCGCATACAACAGGGTCGTCGCGCCCCGCTTGGCTACCGTGCCCTGGGTTTTGGCCACGCAGGTTGCTGCTTCCAGTGAGAAGCGGCAAAGCACGTTCACAATCTTGCTGCCGTAACGCTTACCCAGGAAGAACCACGCGCTGTCCGCGATCAGGGACGCGAACATGGTCAACGGCAGCGCATACCAGATGTTCAGGCGGTGCGCCGCGCTCGCTGTGCCCGCGGCCAGCAGCAGAGGAATACTTGGAACCGGCACGCCCGCCTGCTCCATCAGCACCCAGCCAAAGAGAACGCTGTAGGCGTGGTGTACGAACATTCCCATCACTCCACCAGTCATCGCTGCTCTCCTTTCGGTCGTGCCTTACAGAACCACGCGTTCGGTCCATATCGTTTGGTTGATTGTAGTTTGCCTCACGGCTATCCAGTAGATGCCCCTCGAAAGTGTTGCGACGCGAAAAAGAAAAGGCCCGGAGATTCTCCGGGCCTGCCCTCGCTCTGAGGAAAGGGAAAAACTTGTTTCGTAACGACTACTGCTTGACCCTGACATCCGGGGTCACCGACATGCCGGGACGTAGTGCATGATCTTTGTTTTCGTCCGCAAGGTTGTCGAAATCGATGCGGACCGGGATACGCTGAACGACCTTGACGTAGTTACCCGTCGCGTTTTCCGGCGGGAAAAGGCTCAACCGCGAACCGGTAGCGCCGCCGATCTCGGTCAGATGCCCATGGAACTTGCGTCCGCCCAGGGCATCGACCTTGAGATCGACTTCCTGCTGCGACTTCATCTGCTTGAGCTGGGTTTCCTTGAAGTTTGCCGTCACCCACAGGTTGTCCAGCGGAACGATAGTCAGCAGATCCTGGCCGACGCTGAGGTTTTCACCCACGTCGACATTCTTCTTGCTGACGATGCCACCCACCGGCGCCTTGATCTTGGTGTAGCTGAGGTTCAGCTCCGCCTGATCCACACGGGACTGCGCCTGCTGTACGGAGGCCAATGCCGCCTGTGCGCGAGCCTGCTGTACACGCACCTGGTCGGGAGCGGTCTGGCGACTCTGCTGCTCCTGCGACTGCGCCTGGGCAAGACGCGCCTTGGCCTGGTTGATCTTGTCCTTCTGCGCAGTCAACGCGCGCTCCGCTTCTGTGACAGCAGCGGTCGTGGCGCGGGCTTGAGCAACGGCCGCGTCAAACTGCTGCTTGGAGATCACGTCTTTCTGCACCAAGGGGGTGTAGCGGTCCACATCGAGCTGGGCTTTGATTGCATTCGCTTTCGCCTGCTCGATACGAGACTCCGCAGCCGCCGTGTCCGCTTCAGCCTGCGAGACCGAAGCCTGGCTGTTGGCCACATCCGAACCCGAGGTGGAAACGGTGGTACGCACATTCACGCTGGTGATGGGCACGTTGGTTTTGGCCTGCTCGTACTCAGCCTGCGCGTTCGCGAGGTTCGCCTTGGCCTGCTCGAGCGCCACCTTGAAGTCAGCCGGATCAACCTCGGCGATCAGGGCGCCGGCTTCCACCGTCTGGTTGTCCTTCACGTACACGTTGACCACCTGACCTGCGACACGCGCGCTCACCTGATAGAGATCGCCATCCACCTGCGCGTCGTCCGTGTCTTCGGTAAAGGTTGAGTGCCAATAGAAGATGCCTCCCACAATGGCCAGCACCAGGAGCACCGCGATCACGATGAAGCGCCGCTTGCCTTTCTTCTCCGGAGCCTCGTCCTTAGACTTGGAGTCGCCACCGTTGCCATTCTGGCCACCCTGCGCCTTTTGGCCCTCGCCGCCCTGCGGCTTAATCTGCACCGTGCCAGAAATCTGTGCGGTTTGTCCGCCCTGGTCAGCGCCGTTGTGTTGTTGCTCGCTCTGATCGGCCACCGTTACTTCCCTCCCACATAATCCTTGTAATTTGTCGACGCCGCACCCAGCGCCCGCGCCAGCGCGAGCTTTGCTACGTTGTGCTGGTACAGCGCACTGATGTACTGGTCATTGGCCTGCTCGTCGGCAGACAATGCCTGCGATACCGGCAGGCTGTCGGCGACGCCCGCCTTGAATCTCTGCTGCGCTTCGCTCAGAGCTTCACGCGCAAGGTCCACATTGCTCTTGGTGGCTTCGACCAGCTTGGCCGAAGACTGAATGTCCAGAATGGCGTCGCGAACATCGGCGTTTACCTGCTGTTCCTGATCGGATAGCCGCGCCTTGGCCTGGTCATACTGGGCATCCGCCACCTGCTCATCGCCATGCGTCTTGGCAATCTGCAACAGCGGGGCCGAAACCTGCCCGGTCGCCGTGAAGGTTCCGTGCGAATGTGCGGGCGTTGTGCCCAGGTCGCCGAAGTCGCCGCTGAAACTCGCCACCGGCAGCTGCTCGTCGAACGCCGCCTTCTTCCCTGCCTTCGCCGCTTCCACCTGCTCCGCCGAGGCCGCCAGATCCTTGCGCGACTTCAGCGCCTGGTGGAACGCAGCGTCCGGGTCAGGAGTCTCCAGCGCCGCGAACGGCACCGCATCCGACAACGTGAACTGCTGGTCCAGCGGAAGGCCGATAGCCCGAGCCAGCGCCAGCTTGTCTTTGGCGAGCTGGTTGGTGGTCGCGATCAGGTTCTGCTGCTCGTTCTGGTAATCCACCTGAGCCCGCAGAACGTCCAAGCGGGGGCTTGTCCCGGCTTCGTGGTTGGCGTTGGCCTGGTCCAGCGACACCTTGGAGGTGTCCATCGTCGCCTTCACCGACTCAATCCGCGCAGCGTCCGCAATGCACAGCAGATAGGCATTGCCCACCGTCAGCACCACGAGATCCCGGGCATCCTGAGCCGTGAGCTTCGCCGATTCGAAGTTGTGCTTTGCGGACATGTAGTTTTCGAATGCCTGCAGGTTCACCAGGTTCTGCGTCAGGTAGGCGCGGAAATCCACGACCTGGAACGGTCCGATGATCGGGTTGAGCCCCGGAAACTTCAGACCGTAGGCCGCCAGATTCACCTGCTCCAGCTCGTAGGAAACCGAACCGGTCGCCGTCGGCAGCAGGTGCTGCAGTTGCTGCAGCCTCTGGCCATTGGCCTGTTTTTCCGAGGAACCCTGCAGGATCAGGCCCAGGTTGTTGCGCAGGCCGCGCTGAATGGCGTCATCCAAGGTCAGCGGAAGTACCCCGGCGGTCGCCTTATCGCGCACCAGGCTGCCCTTGAAGGAGGGATCGTTGCTGTTCTGGGGGGTCACGTTGGGGCCTGGCTGGGAAAGCTGCTGCTGCACGGCGGTCACCGCACCGAGATTGGCCCCCGAACTGGAGCCCCCGCCATTGCTTCCCGGTGTGTTTCCTCCCGGACCTTGTGCCGCCGCCGGCAGGCTGATAGCCAGTGCAAGGACGAACGCGTTCCCAAACGCGCGGTTTTGCTTTTTGCCCATATCTCTCATGCTAAATCGTTGCAACAGCGAACCGCTGCCGCCATCTTCACTCCGGCACCAAAACAGTGTTCTTGGTACTAGATGCGTCGCCCCCGGACAGGTATGCAAAATCTCTTATGAAAACGGTTTTGCACAGCCCTTCCGGGTCTTGTAAATTTTCATCTTCTGGCTTTACGGCAGGCGACAACCGGGGTTGACTGCCACTACACTCATCATGCACTGACAACGTTGCGATTTTGCGTGTTTCGGTAAGGGTGTGCTCGAAAGGAAAGTGTCGAAGCCATTTTTCTCCCAAGGAAAATGGCCTTCGCCCTCTCTTCGCAAGGGCTCGTATTACCGCAGCCGCTTTTTGAAGGAGTCGAGCATGTTTCTCGGCATCGACGTCGGTACCGGTGGAACCCGGGCCGTTCTGATTGACCGTTTTGGCAAAGTTCTCGCCTCACATTCCGAGGAGCACGCCGCCGTCCGCTCCGAACACATCGGCTGGGCGGAACAGGACCCGGACGACTGGTGGCGAGCCGCACAGGCCGCCATCCTGGGTGCTCTGAACGCCGCGGCGGCTGCCGGCCATACGGCCAAGGTCGAGGCCGTGGGCCTGACCGGGCAGATGCACGGCTGCGTCATGCTCGACGCAGAAGGGCGTGTCCTGCGTCCCGCGCTGATCTGGTGCGACCAGCGCACCCAGCCCCAGGCCGACTGGCTGCACAGGACCATCGGCTACGAAAAGCTGATCCAGCTGACCGCGAATCCGGCGCTGCCCAATTTCACGCTCACCAAGCTCCTCTGGGTCCGCGAGCACCAACCGGAAATCTTCGCGCGCATCGCGCATGTGCTCTGCCCCAAGGACTACGTGCGCTTCCGCATGACCGGCGTCTACGCCATGGACATGCAGGAAGCCTCCGGCACCTTGCTGCTCGACGTCGTGCACCGCCGCTGGTCGCAGGAAGTGGCCGAAGCCGCAGGGATCCCCATGGCCTGGCTGCCTCAGCTCTTCGAAGGGCCTGAAATCTGCGCGCGTATCTCCACGGATGGCGCTTCCGCTACCGGTCTCGAACCGGGACTCCCCGTGGCGGCGGGCGCGGGCGACCAGGGCGCAGGCGCGGTGGGCATGGGCATCCTTGCTCCCGGCTCGGTCTCCGCGACTATCGGAACCTCAGGCGTGGTCTTCGCCGCCACCGCCAAGCCGACGCTCGACCCCCAAGGCCGGCTTCATACCTTCTGCCATGCGGCACCGGGCGTCTGGCATGTCATGGGCGTGACCAATGGAGCGGGACTCAGCTTCCGCTACCTGCGCGACACTTTCATGCCCATTAACACCTACGACGACATGACCGTACTCGCCGCCGATGTTCCTCCAGGCAGCGACGGTCTGTTGTGGGCTCCTTACCTTTTCGGCGAACGTACGCCGCATCTCGACCCCGATGCCCGTGCCGCCTTCGTAGGCATCACCGCCTCGCATACCCGCGCCCACTTCATCCGTGCTGTGCTGGAAGGCGTGGCGTTCTCCCTGCAGGACACCTTAACCCTCTTCCACGAACTCGGCATCCCTGTGGACCGCATCCGCCTGGGTGGTGGAGGAGCGCGGGGCCCGCTGTGGCGGCAGATCCAGGCCGATGTCTACGGACATCCGGTGGAGTTGCTCGAAGCAGAAGAAGGCGGAGCCTTCGGCGCAGCGCTGCTTGCGGGTACTGGCATCGGTGCATGGCAGTCGGTAGAAGCCGCCTGCGACGCGACGATCCGCGCCGCACAGGTCATTCCACCGCAGAATGCCGAAGTCATGGCTGAAGCCTACAAACACTTCCGCAGGCTGTATCCGGCGTTGAAGCAGGTGTAAATCTCGTCGTCTCGGATTAACGCTTCTTCAGATCGGTGGGGTTAGCTCAATAACCACTGCCGTGGGTGCCCCATTCATCGCAGTTTCATCGCGATGAGTGGGGCACCCAGTGATGCTCGTGATCGTGCTCAGCTGAACCACAGGCCTCGATTCCTTCGAGCTGGTGGTTGATGGGACATAGGCAGGAGCAGTCGCGCCTTCGCGCGACCGGCCCACTCATGAGCGATACAGCTGCTCATGAATGGGGCACCCGGCACACCCTTCCAAGGCGCAGACCACCTACTCCGCGCAGACGCAATCCCGGCAGAACGTGTGATTCATCCGGTGCGAGGTGATCATCAACACACTGCCCATCAGCGTGATCCCAACCTCGGCCCAGTGGCCGCCCAGATGATCGCCAACAAACGCGCCGGCAAAGATCAGCGCCAGACCGCCACCCATCAGATAGACCACGGAACGTTGCTTATGCGTGCGGTATCCCCGTACCAGGGCGATCGCGCCAATCAAGGCAAGGATCAGCGCCAACGGCCGGTGGACATGCTCGTCCGAAGGCAGAACGTGCGCCAGCACCGCCGACATCGAAATGAGAACCGGCGTCACAATGCAGTGCACAACACACAAGGCCGAGGCCCAGATGCCCACACGGTCCGGCCACGCCCTGGTACTCGCAGGAGTGGGATTCAAAACGACTTCAGGCTGCAAACACATCTTCACCATCATATCGCGAGTTGATTCGCAACACCATCTGGACCGGTTTTGCCTGGACGATGATCTCCGTTGCCTGCCGGCAGGCTTCCCTGAAATGATGGACGCCATGGAGAGGCAGCCGGAAACCGCGGGTTCAACTATCCCTTGGGGCAAAGTAGTTGGAATCCTGGTGATCATCCTGGCCTGTGTCTATGCCTCTCAACATCCACATTCGTTGTTCGGCTACTTCGTCAAAGCTCTCTTCGCACCCTGACCCTGACATTCAAACTGAACCGCCCCACTGGGCCTCATCGTAGGATGGCGACATGGCTTCCGTATCGAACTCCGCCAATATCCGCGTCGCCGTTCTCGGCTTCGGTCTCGCGGGCCGCGTTTTCCATTGCCCGTTCGTCTCCGCTGTCCCCGGCCTTGAGCTGGCCGCCATCGTGCAGCGCAAGGGAGACGAAGCCGCGGCCGCCTACCCTTCCGCGCGCATCCTGCGCTCGGTGGAAGACGCGTTGGCCGACTCCTCCATTGATCTCATCGTGGTCGGCACGCCCAACGACACGCACTTCGATCTCGCCGTACGCGCCCTGCAGGCCGGGAAGCACGTCGTCATCGACAAGCCATTCGCCGCTACCGGCGACGAAGCGCTCTCTCTGGTTGCTCTCGCGAAAGACACAAGCCGTGTCCTTGCCCCATTCCACAACCGCCGTTTCGATGGCGACTTCCTCACCGTGCAGCAATTGCTCTTGGAAAAGACCCTCGGCCGCATTGTTCAGGTGGTTTCCCGCTTCGACCGCTACCGCCCCTATCAGCGCCCCAACACCTGGAAAGAAGCCAGCGGCCCATCCAATGGGATGGTGTTCGATCTCGGCCCGCACCTTGTGGACCAGGCGCTCGCCCTCTTTGGAGTACCCGACACCGTCACCGCCAACATCCGCCGCGACCGCGACCAAACCGACATTGACGACGGCTTCCACATCACGCTCGAATACAAAGCCCAGCGGCTGCTCTACGAGTGCCACGCTACCCTGCTCGCCGCCGAGCCCTCACCGCGCTTCCTGATCCACGGCACGCACGGCAGTTACAGCAAGGGTGGTGTCGATCCTCAGGAGCCGGCCATTGTCGCCGGCGCACGCCCTCCCCATCAGGACTCACCCACACCATGGCTGCCTGAACCCGAATCGGCCTGGGGAACGCTGACCCGCGCCACCCATCTGCTCGACCCCATCACCGTCGAGCGCGGCCTTTACCCCACACTGACCGGAGACTATCGCCGCTACTACGAAAACGTACGCGACGCGATTCTAGGCAGCGCCCCTCTCGCCGTCACCGCGGAAGACGGCTATCGTTCCATCCGTCTGCTGGAGCAGGCACAGCAAAGCGCCCGGGAAGGGCGCTCGGTGAATGTTGCATTTTGAGCAGGGCGAGAGATCAGAGAACAGAGAACAGAGATCAAAAGCCCAAACCCTGATCTCTATTCTCCAATCTCTGTTCTCTTCCTTAGCTCTTCTT
Organism: Acidobacteriaceae bacterium; assembly: GCA_036498835.1. Taxonomy (GTDB): domain Bacteria; phylum Acidobacteriota; class Terriglobia; order Terriglobales; family Acidobacteriaceae; genus Granulicella. The sequence continues at coordinate 12,375 of DASYEV010000023.1, forward strand.
CGCCGCTTTCGCAGGGACATGCCCGTGCCCATTCGGGTGCTCGTGTCCGTTCGCATGTTCATGCCCGTTCCCATTCGTCTGCACAGAAGCTGCTACCAGATCCTCCAACGCATGCACCACCGCGTCGTGGACCTCTTCGCGGAAAGCTTCGCGCACCGTTTCAGCCACTTCATCCGGCTCAAACGGTGTGTCGCCCTTGCCTTCCATCACCTTGTCCAGCAACTGCTCCACCACCGGGCGCATGTTGATCTGCTTGGCAACGGCTTTGGCGACCTTCTTCGCGGGCACGTCCAGCATGTCCGCTACGCTGTCGGTTGAAATCGCAGGTTCCGACTTCTTCCAGTCCGCATCGAACACATCGATCATTTCCTTCACGAGTTTGGTCTCGTGAAAGATGATGCCTACCTCGCGGCGCGCTTCGAGTTCCAGCTTGCGCAGGCTCTGGCTGCCCAGGAACGCCGAGTGCCCATCCCGCAGGATGACCCTGGCATGGAGCCTGCTCGGCAGCGAGCGCGTGGGCAGAGACCGGCCTTTGTAGGCCATGCGTCCGATGACGCGCACATCCACGCCCTGGGAAATTTTCTCGGTTAAGAGCTCGATGAAGTCGCGGTCGCTGATCTTCATCTCGTACATCAGCAATTGCTTCTTTGCGCCCTGGATGAACTTGACCAGCTCTTCGCGCGCGTTCACCGGGCTGACCACCAGTTGGCTGTTGCCCGCCGTATACGGGGTGCGCTTGACGTCGCACTCAAACAGCTTTTCCGCTTCGGCAACGATCTCCTCATCCGTGGTGGAGACGGCGAACGACCGGCTCAGGTTGATGTCCATGTGGGTGAAGTTGAACGCCAGCAGGTAGAGCTCTTTGTGGTCGATCAGGAACATTTTGCCGTGATACCGCACCAGGTCATCTGCTGTGCGGGCCACGGTGATGCCCTTCTCCAGCAGGCGCATCTCGAACCGGCGCAGGTTCTTGTCGCCGCCGCGATTGGTATAGGCAATCAGCGCCTTCACCGAAACACCGCGCGCCACCGCGTCCACCAGCGCCTTTTCAATTTCACTGCGGTCGATCCGAAAAATCAGGATGTGGATGCTCTTTTTTGCTTTACGGAGGGCTTCGAGCAGGGGTTCAATGCCGCTCTCAGGTTGAACAAGAAGCTTCACGCGATTCCTTTATAGTGCGGGTGTATCGTGTTGCGGAACAAGTTGGCCTGTCCTGTAAGAGGATGCGCCTTCCCGCTTGCAGGATGTTTTCTATTTCTTCGGGAACCGCCGCAGGCTCGTTCTGCTTCTAATGTGCAGGTGAACAGGTAACTTCGCAAGTTAAGGGAGCACGTCCAATGTCTCGCAGGATCATTTTGGCGCCAGCAGTCGTTTTATGTCTTATCACGGCCCCACTGCTTTTCGCTCAACGTCTGTCCGATCAATCCGCAGTTCCGGCGCCTCGGCCCATGTTGGCCGCACTGGCCATCCCACAGGAAGACACTCCCTCCAAGGACGCAAAAAATAAGGGCGACAAGGACAACGACCAGCCTGTCCCCCAGGAAAAGATCCACAATCCCGTGCTCTGGCAGAAGCCGGACAACATCCCTGGCCTCGACCTGTTTCTCGGCCAGGGCGGCGAGAAACACAAGCCCGCGCCGCCGTTCACCTTTCTCGAAGAGGATATGGACGGCACCAATCCCAAGTTTGACGCCAACGATGCCAACGACCGCAAGTGGCGCGTCAAGCTGGGCGAAGAGTCTCGCCCTGAAGTCGTAGCTTCACGCCTGCTTTGGGCCATGGGCTACTTCGTGCAGGACGACTATGTGATGCCGCAAGCCGACATCCACGGCCTGAAGATGAAGCGCGGCGGGAAGTTCTTCAAAGGCGAACACATCACCGACGCGCGTTTTTCGCGCAAGCCCAGCGGGCAAAAGAAGATCGGCATCTGGGAGTGGAAGAAGAACCCCTTCTATGGCACCCGCGAGTTCAACGGCCTACGCGTGATGGTCGCCCTGATTAACGACTGGGACCTCAAGGACGTCAACAACGCCGTCTATGAAGACAAGGACAACGACCGTCAGATCTTCCTAGTCTCCGACACCGGCGCCACCTTTGCCACCAACAGCCTTGCGACCAGCCGCAAGAAGGACAAGGGCAATGTCGACAGCTACCGGAACTCCAAATTCATCACCCGCAAGACGGACACCGAAGTCGATTTTGGCACTCCCGCTCCGCCTACCGGCGTGCTCTTCGCAAGCGCGGGAATCCTTTCCTCCGATTACATGCGGCGCAAGGGCTACGACTGGATCGGCGATAACATTCCTATCGATGACGCCCGCTGGATGGGCTCCATGCTCGGCGAACTCACACGCGAACAAATTGCCGATGCCTTCCGCGCAGGTAACTTCCCGCCCGAAGAAATCGTGATCTACTCCACCATCGTCGAGAACCGTATCCAGGAACTGAAAGCGCTTTAGGGCGAGGGACTAGGGTTTAGGGGCTAGGGTTTAGGGGCTAGAGTTTAGGGGCTAGGGTTTAGGGGCTAGGGTTTAGGGGCTAGGGTTTAGGGGCTAGAGTTTAGAAGACCAAGCACGTGGTCACTTGTGGCTGTGGTTGTCTTTGCTTTCTTTCGGAACTAAACGGAGAATTTTGTTTCTCGTTGTGGGCGGCTCGAGCAGTTTCGGTAAGGGTGTAGACCAAAGAGAGTGCTGAAGCCGTTTTCTCCCAATGAAAACGGCTTCAGCACCGTTCTGGAAGACCACAGTATTACTGGAACTGCTCTAGGAATTTCAGCATTCCCGGCCAACTCGGGCGAAGCTTCAAAACACTCTTTATTGTTGCTCCTCACCCACCCGGATGAAAGACCTTCTGATGGCTTACCGCATCACCGTCACCAGGCTTCAGTGTGCGGAAGACGATCGTCGAAACGATCGTCAGCGCGCCCAGCGCAACCAGGGCTTTGTGGACGCCATGGATCATTTCGGCCGGCCCCGCCTGTCCTTTGACTGGAACGAAGAAAGCCGTCGCGAGGCCCGCGGTTGCAACACCGAAGCTGATCGACATCTGCTGCATGGTGCTCGCAATTGAGCTAGCGGCGCTGCTCTGCTGATCGGTGGTGTCGGCATACACCAGCGTGTTCATGCTGGAGTACTGCAGAGAGGTAAACGCTCCGTAGAAAAATGCCTGCAGCACGATCAGCCACACCGGCGTATGAATACCGATGGTCGCGAACAGCAATAACAGCAGGCCGAGAACAATGGTGTTGGAGATAAGCACGCCGCGATAGCCAAGCGTGGATAGCAAGCGTGGCATGACGGCCTTCATGCTCATCGCAGCCAACGCTTGCGGCATGATCAGGAGCCCGGACTCCACTGGACTGAATCCCAGCCCTACCTGGTAGAGCAGGGGCAGAAGAAACGGCACACCGCCGATACCGAGCCTGGTAAAAAAGCTCCCACTCACCGCCGCACGGAAGGTGCGAATTTTGAACAGGCTGAGCTGCAGCAAGGGATAGGCACGCGCCTTCGCATGGAGCCAATACCCCACGAGCAGAGCCAGAGAAAGCGTCAGAAGGCCTGAGATCTCCCGCGTGCCCAACGTATGCTCTCCGAACACCTCCAGCACATAGGACAGCAGCGCGATACCGGAACCGAACAGGATCAGGCCGACAGTATCCAGCGGATGGGTTTCTTCCTTGTAGTCCGGCAGGTGCAGATAGACGAGGATCAGCCCCAGCAGGCCGATAGGAATATTGAGGAAGAAGATCACCCGCCAATGCAGGTAACGGACAATCAAGCCGCCGGCAATAGGTCCCAGCATCGGAGCGACCAGCGCGGGAATGGAAACAAAGCTCATCGTTCGCAGTAGTTCTGTCTTTGCGAACGTCCGCACCAGGGTCAACCGCCCCACGGGCACCATCATGGAACCGCCACAGCCCTGCAGGATGCGGCAGGCAACCAGCACATGGATATTGCTCGATAGACCGCATAACAGCGATCCCAGCGTGAACAGCCCAATCGCCGCCGCAAAGACACGCCGCGTACCAAACCGGTCCGCCACCCAACCGCTGATGGGGATGAACACAGCCAGGCTCAGCGTGTAACTGGCGAGCACCGCCTTCATGCTCAGGGGACCGACGTGCAATGCCGCGGAAATTGCCGGCACCGCGGTATTGAGGATCGTGGTGTCGAGCGACTCCATGAAAAACGCAAACGCGACAAGCCATGGCAGGAGGCGCTTGCTGGCTGCGGAGTGGCCGGGTGGAGCGGTGAGGTCGGTCGCTGCGCCGGATAACGTCATACCCCCATAAGACGATGCTCCAAAGACCCGGGTCGCATGCAATCACATCGACCTACGATGTTCGGTGCGTCGTCGACACGGTGCCTCGCGAATAGTCAGATTGCAATTCCCGTCTTGTACGGGATCAAACAGCCTCCGCTTACGCATGGCAAACCTGTCACCGCCCAAAGGGCACCGGTTGCTCCATTCGGGAGGCAACCCGGAGTAACGCAGAGCCGCCGTGATCGTCACGCCGATCGCTATGGTGCCAACGATGGACGTGGCTAATTCTTCCTCCTCTTCGCGTAGGAGACACATGCCCTTCCCATAAAAGGTGCGATTCTGGGCCTCCACAGAGACGATGCGCTGCATCACAAGAATCTGGTATCTCCATACTGCCTTGCGGCGTACGTCAATCTCAGCGGACGAGAAAACACACGAGGCTCTGCATGTATCACCACGTCAAAAAACTGATGTACACCGTCAATGTTGGAACTCCAAACGTGAGGTTCGGCAACATGTTGCTGGAACAGTTTGGAGGGGCAAACGGCGAACTTGCCGCAGCGATGCAATATACGATCCAGGGTTGGAATTGCGTCGATGACCTCGCGCGCCGTGACCTTTTATTGGACATCGGCACGGAAGAACTTTCCCATCTTGAGGTAGTGGGCGCATTGATCCGTCTCCATCTGAAAGATCTCAAGACGAACCGGGAAGCGGCCGAGGCCGATCCACTCGTGACCATCGCGGGCGGTGGCGGAGTCAATCTGTACAATTCCCAGGGAAATGCCTGGACTGCAGATTATCTGAAGATCACGGGTGAGCTTGACGTCGACCTGCGCAGCAACATCGCCGCTGAGGCTCGCGCCAAGATTGTTTACGAGCGCCTCATCGATCACACCGACGATCCCGGCACGATCGATACTCTCCAGTTCCTCATGACTCGCGAAATTACACACATGAAGGCCTTCTCCGCGGCATTGGAGAGCATGGAGAAACCTCCCTTTTCCATTGGCTTCCT
>DASYEV010000024.1:0-11905 GCA_036498835.1 Acidobacteriaceae bacterium
GCACTGCATCCGTTCCTTGAGGAGGTACAGAAGTACGCACTGGGCGAGTACATGGCCGCGCTGCTGCAGGGCAGCGAGTTGTCTGAAGCGGACGAGCGTGCCGTCGCCGAGAAGCTGCACAGCTACATTGGCCTGCCGGTCGACTACCTGATGCGCGCCGATCTGCGCGTCAGTGGCGGCCAATTCTCCGAGGAACTGAAGCTCAACGAAGGCATGACCACGGGCCGTCTCGATTCGCGCTTCGAAGGCCCGGAGATGGATCCGCTGGGCGCGACATCTGGCTACGATCCGCAGTCCGACGCCATCACCAGCGCCTGGAACACCGCCATCAATGACTACCTGCACAACGATATGAAGTACGCGACGCAGGAGACTTACCTGATGAGCGCTCGCCAGGGCGATCCGGCCTTCAGCTGGAACATGACGCATCGTCCACCGGGCCGCGGTAACGGCGGTGGTGGGGGCGGCGGCGCCGGCACCACAGAGCAGGGCGCGAACGTGATGCCCGACCTCGCCTATCGCATGAAGCTGAACCCGAAGATGAAGGTGATGCTCGCCGGCGGCTACTACGATCTCGCGACACCGTATTTCGAAGGCATCTACGAGATGCATCACCTGCCCATGCCGAAAGCGCTGCAATCCAACATCAGCTACCACTACTATGAAGCCGGCCACATGATCTACATCCGCGAGGACATCCTCAAGCAGTTCCACTCGGATGTGGCCAACTTCATCAAGTCGACAGAAGGCGGCAAGTAAACAACCACCGGCGGCACGGATTCACGAGACAAAAGACGGATCGCGAATAGAAGCATTCGCCCGTTCTTGATCTCCGGAATCCGTGCCGTTTTTCTTTTCTATTTGTTGCTGCACCACCAATAATTGTTCCCACCATTTTGTCGTCGGAGGGACCAGGAACTCGCATACGAACAGGTCCCCAAGCGCCAACGGCGCGGTATATACCAGCATGGGGTGAAGGCGGGGGCCCGGTGAACTTGTTCACTGGGGTGCTGAAACCCCATGTAACGTGGCCATAGAAGATAAGCGCTGAAGGCGCGACATATAAGCTGCCACGGAAGCGCGCCCCATCGCCACAACATACATCTCGGACGGATCGTGTATTTTCGGCAGGATAGACGAGAGCATATGTCGGGCCTTTGGCCCTTGAATGCTTTGCTTGGTCTGACATGGGGTTTCACCCCATGCTGGTATATGCCGCACCGTTGGCGCTATTTTGTTCGGACACAAACCGCAAGGGCAACACTTTGTCTCCGAATGCCGGGATTTTTAGGACACGACCTCTACGAACACCTACTGACTCCACAGCATCAGGGAATTTGCGCGAGCACCTCCCCGGCGCGAATACATTCTGCTTCCTTACTGCTGCATATGCCTTCTCGATAGCGATCACTGAAATATCAGGCTCCATCCATTTCGGCACGGCGCCAAACCCGAAAATTCGACCATGAAACCGTTTTCTCTTGCAAAAAATGCGAAATTGAATCCATAATTTACACCTAGATAACGCGCATGAATGCATACCAGAAACGGATCTCCCATGTATACGTTGAAGGCGATCGTTCTGTGTTCGCCGGGAGAAGGTCTTCTGAAGGCGGGCTGGGTTCAATTCCGAAAAAACAATTGTGGAGGAGCGAAATGGTGACTCAAGGAATACGCAGGATATTGTGCCTGCTATCAGCGGCTTTTCTGATCACGATGTTCATGGGAACGGGACGAGCGCAGTCCGGCTCGCAGGGAACCATCTCTGTAACGGTGGTGGACGCCAGCGGAGGCTTGGTTCCGAAGGCGACATTGAGCCTGATCGATCAGTCGACCAACGATACCCGCCACGCCTCCACACATGAGAACGGCACCTACACCTTCGTGAATCTCACTGTCGGCACCTACAAGCTCAAGGCCGAACAGGCGGGTTACGCAACCTCAGAGGTTGGCCCGATCGCGGTTCATGCCGCATTGACTACCGATCTGACCGTGACTCTTAAGGTCGGGGCGCAGTCCGAAACGGTGACGGTGAATTCGAGTACGGCGCCATTGCTCGAGGTGAGTTCGAACGCCATCGGCACCGTCGTGGACATGAAGCAGATTGAAGATTTGCCGATCACCGACCGCGACCTGACCCAGTTGGCCACCTACACGCCCGGCTATGCCGGCGCGGGTGGAACCGGCGAGTGGAACGGCCAGCCGCTGATCAGCCAGGGTACCAACATTGACGGAACGATAGGTTCTTCGAGCCGCATGAAGATTTTTGGCAACGCCGAACCCGCGGTCCAGCCACGTGTTGAAGACATCGCGGAAATGACGGTCCAGACTGACCAGTTGGATCTCGATCAGGGATTCGGCCAGGCAGTGACGCAGTCGAACTTTGTGACCCGGCGCGGCTCGAATAAGTTTCACGGCCGCCTGTTCGAAAACTTCCATAACAGCGGTCTGAATGCCAACTCATGGAGAAATAACGCGATCGGGCAGCGCAGGGCCAAGTCCATCTACAACGATTTCGGCGGCTCCATCGGTGGCCCGGTGCTCAGGGACAAGCTGTTCTTCTATGGCACCTATTCCGAGCGAAAGATTCCCGGCGGTTTCACCGCCTCCAACTCCTATCTGACGCCGGCCGCGCAAACGGGCAATTTCACCTACACCGGAACAGACGGCGCTACGCACACGGTGAACGTATTTGCGGTTGCGCATAACTATTCGGGCGCTCTGCCTGGAACGGTTAATTCTCAGATCGCTTCGCAACTGTCGGCGATCAATTCGTCGCTCAGCTCGGGCACGACATCCACCAACGCCGATCCCAATCTCAACCAGGTCTCCTGGTTCAACAGCAACTCCGAGTCCACCTACTATCCCTTTGCCCGCCTCGATTACAACGCGACCAAGAATCTGCGCATGGGTCTTTCATGGGCGATGACCGAGGACTTTCTACCCGGTTCCAACGCTGCGCCTTTTCCCGGCTCCACCTTTGCCGATATGACTGCCGGGAACAAGACCAAGAACTACACGGCGTCTTACTCGGTCGACTGGACCGCTACGCCGCGGTTGATCAACCAGTTCAAGTTCGGTTTTCTTTATGACGTCAGTTCCTTTGCCTACAATGCCAAGCAACTCTACGCCACCCAGCCGAGTGTGAACTGGGCGCTAGGGCAGTCCGGACAGTCCTATCAGTTGCCTGTCACCTCCTACTATCCAGCCTTCAACCTGACGGACTCCGTGACATACCAAAGGGGAAGCCACACGTTGAAAGCGGGCGTCACCGGCTATCACGAGCAGGACCACTACTGGAATCCTCCCTCGGGATTCCCAACCACGAATCTTGGAATCGCGAGCGGCGATCCGGCAGCCAATGCCTTTACAAGCGGCGGCGGCGGTTCGGTGCCCTTTGCCAATAGCGCGGCGCTTACCGAGGCGCAGAACCTCTACGCCACGCTGACGGGCCGCATCTCCAGCGTCGGCGGAACCGATTCCTTTAGCGCGAAGACCCAGGCCTACCTGAAGCCGGGACAGATCGGCAGCTACGCTCTCGACGAGTCCACCCTGGCATGGGGTCTCTTCGCACAGGATTCCTACCGCATCTTTCCGACGTTGACGCTCAACTATGGCCTGCGTTGGGACTTCACCGGGCAAAGCACCGACAAGAGCAACGCCTACCACAACGCCGATCCCAGCTCCATTTATGGACCTACGGCCATCGGCGATCTCTTCCATCCCGGGTCCTTGAAGGGCAACCCCAATCCCACCCTGGACACCCGGCCCGTCGCCTATGCACCGTGGCATGTTACGCCGCAGCCCGCCTTCGGCTTAGCCTGGAATCCGAAGGTGACTTCCGGCCTGCTGGGAAAACTGGCTGGCGGAAGCAACACCGTGATTCGCGCCGGATTTAGCCTGCGCCGCTTTACCGAGCCCTATCAGTACTACTGGAATAACGTGTCGGACCAGGGCGGCTTTTTCTATCAGTCGTTCGCTCTGAACGCCAACAACACAGGAACGCCGGGCACGTTCGCGCCGGGCTCTCTGTCGCTGGGTAGCGCGCTGCCGGCCTATCAGCTCAATCCCGCGGTCTACGCCGCTTCTGAGGCGGAAGGCGATTTCACATTTACGGGCAACTGCACCGGTTGCGGCGATGGTGTGGACGGCATCGATCCACACATCAAACAGCCCTACACAGAGTCCTGGAACCTGGGTATCCAGCGCCAGTTCGGCTCACGGGTGCTGGAGATCCGCTATGCCGGCAATCGCAGTCTCCATCAGTGGATCAACAACAACACCAACGAGGTGAATATCTTCGAGAATGGATTTCTCGATGAGTTCAAACTTGCCCAGGCCAATCTGAATTCCTATATGGCCGCCCATCCCGGTTGCGCTGCAAACGGTACCTGCAGCTTTGCCAACAACGGCCTGCCAGGTCAATCGGCACTCCCCATCATGGCGGCCGCGTTCTCCGACGAGCCCTCCGGCGGCACAGGCATTCCGAAGGTCGACTACGCGAATGGCTCGTTCATCAATTACCTGCAGACCGGCCAGGCAGGAGCCTTTGCGGGTTCGCTCTCGGGACTGGGAACAACAGCCTATCTCTGTAACCTTGTGGGATCCAGCTTCAAGCCATGCGTCACCAACGCTGGTTACACGGGTGGCGCCGGCGCTGGCAAGCCTATCAACTTCTTCCAGGCCAATCCCTACGCTGCCGGCCAGCAGACGCAGTACATGACTGCCAGCGGATACTCCAACTACAACGCGCTGCAAGTTGATTTGCGCCAGGGACAGTGGGGTGGCCTGCAATACGACGCCAACTACACCTTCGCCCATAGCCTCGGCTTCGGAGTCAACACCAACGGCCCCGGTGGCGTAACCTGCGGCGGCTACGATGGATGGTGCGCATGGCCGGACACCTTTACCTTGCGCAATACCCGTCTCGCGTATGGACCGACGCAGTACGACATCCACCACGTCTTCCACTTCACCGCAACCTACGACCTTCCGTTCGGAAAAGGAAAGGCGTTCCTCAGCGGCAACGGCTTCGCTAGCGGTTTGCTGGGCAACTGGACGATTGGTACCATCGCCACCTTCCAGTCTGGAACTCCTCAGGAGCTGAGCAGCGGCAATCTTACCTACAACGACTACGGTGACGGCGGCATCCGGTTGAATAACGTAACCGTTGGGCAGTTGCAGAAAGCGATCGGCGTCCATCGCGTTCCAGGTAAGACCTATGCGCTGCTTATCGATCCGAAGTACCTGCAATCTTCGGACGGCAGCGGCGGCGCGAACACCAACTTTATCGCTCCCAACACGACGCCTGGAACCATTGGCAGCATTGTCTATCTATATGGTCCCCACGCGTTCTACAACGATCTGTCGGTCTCCAAGACCATTCCAATCTTCGAGGCGGTCAAGTTCAAACTCCAGGCCGAAGCGACCAATGCCTGGAACCACCCAGTCTTCGGCAGCACCTCCGGTTCGTTCGGAGGATCTCCGACCTACGGCGGCGGAAACGTCCAGAACAGCGGCTTCGGAACCAGCGGAACTACGAATGGCCCGCGCGTGATCGAACTGCGCGGCAATATCGAGTTCTAGACTTAGCTCGCGATCATTGCTTCTCTCTGCCGCGTCCCACACGACGCGGCAGCTTTTTTGTTGAGTGGGAACAGAACAGCGACTTTTTGCCGGCAGAAATTCTGCTGACTGAGGCCGCTTCGTTCGCAACGGAACCGCGCGGTGGTCAGGAGTAATACGGGAGCGGGCGACGACAGCAGAGTCGTTCTGACGGGAACGTCTGGTCTGGAACGTGTGAAGAAATTGGATCTGAGCGAATACTAGTGTGGCTGGAATTTATGTTGAGTTGTAGTGTCCGTTGCCCGAAGTCAGATGCAAGTAGGCTTATTGTTCTGGTGGAAGATGAAACGGCGTATTTCATCGACCGGGTTAGGTAGTGTCCAGGAGCGTTGGGCGTGGTTGCAGCGCGTGATTGCCAATCGAACATTTTACCCGATGACGCTCTATGACTGGGCGAAAATTGAGTTGGCGCTAAAGCAAGAACTGTCAAGTGCTCTCAAATTACTTCCGATCAGCCTGGAGCGCGACAGACACGATATTGCTTATTAAATCATTCAGCGCAGCATGCGCATGCTCTCGATCACTGTCTTTGCGTAGTGCTGTGTTTATTTTTAGAAGGCGTCCGAACACCTGCATTTCCTTGACATCTTTCGCTATGAAGATTCTATCGGCTATTGTCTGAAATGCTTGCTGCGTTGCCGCGAGATACTCTTTGCGACCATCGTCCTGTCCTATGTCGTTAAGAGCAGTGCGGGTCATGAGCACGACAGCGCATTTAGTAATGGCTGATAGGAGTTCACGAAACTCCTCTTTGCGCCGATCCTTCAACCATTGTTCTCGTTGAGCCGACCGCGTGAAGTACTGCGTAGCGAGGATACCGGCCAATGGACCAATAGCGCCCCAGATGGCTAAGACAATCGTCAGCTTTTGCATGAAGTGATCCTAATCTGGTGATCTATCGTGAGAATCTAAGCGCCTCGATAGGTCATCGATCGACTTCTTAAAATTTTCTCGGATGGATGGCGAATGTTTCACGCGAAACCGCCCAATCTGGCCCGTGAATATCGTCATAAATATGACTGCCATCATCGCGATAAAAAGAGCTATAACCTGAGGCGGAGTGCCTCTAGGCGTTCCCTCGAATGAAGAGGCACTCGTCATACCGTTGAAAAGGACTGCCAACATTGCCAAGCCGAGCGACCCTAACATCCCCAAGGCCTCGATGCCATGCAGTATATATTCTTCACCCTTCGTGATCACCGGGTAGCGCTGCTCGTATTCGGTCAACTGCTTTTCGAGAGTAGCAATGCGTTTCCGCAGGGACGCCAGAGAACGTTCAGCCCACCAGTTCTGAAGTCGGGGCGTAAGAACGTTGGCCGCGAGTGAGATCGGAAGGTCAGCACAAGAGCCGCAACGCTGAGCCCGATACCCCAAACCTCGAGGCTATGTTCTGATGCCATCATTGCTCCCTTGACGAAGATCGTGTCCATTGTACGTTTAGGAAACCGCGAGAGACAGACGGAACGTAACCCGAACAATTGAACGGCGAACAATTTGCGCCGGCGCGCATTGCAATCGTCGAATCGTCTGTCGGCAACGTCCTGTCTGTCGTCAGTTTCCTCACACCTTGGCTTCCTTCCGCAGTTAAAATATGCTGTTCTCCGCCTGGCGAGGAGTCTGGAGTTTATGCCCACTGCGTCACCGATTGATTATCGTGAGGTTCGACGCATCGCGATCACCGCGATTTTTTCCGATGACGTTCTGTTCGAACGCGTCGTTTTGAAGGGCGGAAACGCTATTACCCTGGCGTTGGGGCTCGGCAAGCGCACCTCCCTCGATCTGGACTTTTCGATTGAGAACGACTTTGACGAGCCGGAGGACGCGAGCCGCCGCATCCAGAAGGCGCTTAAGAACCGGTTTCTTGCGACGGGATTTGTCGTCTTTGACTTCAAGTTCGAGGCGAAGCCAAACGTTGTTCCGGAAGGACAGAGTCCCCGCTGGGGCGGCTACATGGCGAGCTTCAAAGTCATGGAAAAGGAGAAGTACAGAGCGCTCGAAGGCAATGTGGACGGTCAACGCCGAGACGCTTTGGTTGTCGGACCTGGGCAGCAACGTGTCTTCACCATCGATCTCAGCAAGTTCGAGTATGTGACAGGGAAGCTGGAACTGGAACTCGACTATTACATAATCTACGTTTATAGCCCCGACATGATCGCGATAGAGAAGCTGCGTGCGATTTGCCAGCAGATGCCAGAGTATCCCTTACAGAAGCGGCCTTCGGCGCGGGCACGCGACTTCTACGATATTCATCTGATTGCATCGAAGACTGGCATGTCTTTCGACTCAAAGGAGACTCTGGAGTTGGCGCGGCACATCTTTGCGGCCAAGGAAGTTCCCATAGAGCTTTTGGCCAAAATCCAAGGACAGAGGGAGTTCCATCGGCCCGACTGGGACAGTGTCAAGACGACATCGAATGATGACGAGCTTGCGGACTTCGACACATATTTCGATTTCGTCGTCGAACAGGTGAACTCAATGAAGGCTCTTTGGGAAAAATAGCCGCCACTCAGCATCGTATTCCTTGTCCTTCAATCCATAGGCCAGATAAAAATCATAGTTGAGGCCGATATTTTTGAGCCTGCTGTATTGGCTCTTGTCATACCCCGCCTTCTCCATATAGAAACCTATGGCCTGGTGATAGGGGTAAACGTAATCGAGCTTCTTGAGGGTGGCCAGCAATGTACCCACGGAGACACGATCCTTGGCGCTCCGATAGGCATCAAGAACTTGGAAGACGCCACCGGCATACGATGGGCGGACAGCAATATCAATGAGAGTCCGCTCCAAGCCCGTCACTCTCAAGGTTGTGCCGTCGTATTCCATATCGGCCACTTCCAACTGGCCGGTATTCTTACCCCAAAGCAAAAGCGCTTCAGCATCGTCGAATTTGAAGATGAACTGCGATTCTCTTTGCTTGCCTGCGAAGGCCCGATTGATGCCCTCTTGCGTAAGATTTCCGGAGGACGACTTTGGACTCTGTTCACTGTTCACGTAGATTTTTGACGGAATTTGCTCCGCCAAACCATGAAGGAACATCGCGGTACCGTGGCACAGATAGGCTCCGTGCTTCATGGAGACTGCGATCTCGTAGGGGGATGCCTCTTTCCAAACATAGCGGCTTATGCCGGAGGCGTTTGGATGATTCGAAGGTTCCAGATACTGGAGATGGAGATCGGTCTTCTCCAAAAGAAAATTCAAAAACTTAGCTGTCGTGGTGTTTTGTGCCAGCCTCCAGAAGCCTCGATGCTGTTCGAGGATTCGTGAAATATCGCTGGGCCAAAAGACACGCTGACCAGCACCGTCAAAAACTTTGACGATGTCGGCTTTCGCGATTTGGAGACGACTTTGAGCAGCCATATGATTTGCAGGGGGATTGTATATATACCTTACCCCCTGCGATTTCTTCGCCATTCTCAAGTTCCATTGTATCACTAGGTATATATACCTAGTGATACGGAACCATTTCAAGGAGAAGGAGATGGCCAATCGCTTTACTGGACCTTTCTTTAGAAAGGTTCCGGATCTAATTCTTAATGTCGTTGGGCTGGGTATATATACCCAGCCCAACATACACTTTAACCTCAGAATCCAGTCAATACCCACGCGCGCCCGCCAAAGCGGCGTTGGGATCGTTTGGGGCTGAACAGCGATAGCAAGAGAGGGCTGCCATGGCCCGCTGCAGACCTGCTCCATAGCGAGCGTCGTGTGAATTCTTCCGACAACTTCGTTTCGATGCTTTCGATTTACTCCGCCGATTTCCCGAACGCTGTGAACTCCAGGACGGCCAGCGGCGCGCCTGGAGGGGCTTCCGTGACGGTGAGCCGGACGTAGCGGCAGCGCAGAGGCTTGAATTCATCGAACTCAATCGTCGAAACCTGCTTGTTCGCCGTGCGATCGACTACCGTTGTGAAGTTCTTTCCGTCCAGCGACGCTTCCACCTTGTACTTGTACACACCGAGTGGGCCGGGTTGGTTTTCAAACTGATGCAGCCGGTCATGTCCATCGACATGGATCTCGCCGGAAGGCCGTATCGGAGCTGCCTCAAAAATGACACGGCTGGAGTCCATCATGAACTCCTGGTTCGGGTCGTTGTCGTTGCGTGAGCCAAGATCGAGTGTCAACCACGGCTGCTTGTCGCCTTCCGCAGGCTGCCACCATGTACGGACGTTGTCGTCGAAACCATACTGCGGATCACGCCCAGGCGCGGCGCTGCTGGCGGAGTAGGTATAGCGGTTGATGGACAAGGCGATGGACGCATTAGGATCATTCGGAGCGAGTACGCGGCGCGGCTCTTCCGAAGGTCCGTCAGCGTATATATTCCCCTTCGCGTCGAAGAAGACCGGGTCCATGCCGATGCGACGGTCGAACGTGCTCCAGTTGCGGAAGAGCACGGTATAAATCGTCCAAAGATTGCCGCCCGGACCTTCAAACGTGGTGTGGTGGCCCGTGCCGGCGATGAGGCCGTTGTGGTGGACCAGCATTGGATTGCGCGGCTGGACAACGAACGGTCCGAGTGGGTGGGCCGAGGTATACACACCCACCGAATACGTCTTCCATTCGGTGCCCGGCGCGGAGTACTGGAGATAGTACTTGCCGTTGTGCCTGGTCATCCATGGAGCTTCCAGCCAACTGACGTGTGTGCCTTCGTTGTTGTCGCCGTAGCGCTCCCACCGGTGGTCCGGATTGAAAGTGAAGAGATGCTTCGGGGCGGTGAGGAAGCGGGTTACGTCCTTGGGATCGAGTTCAACGCCCCGGATACCGTTGGTGTGCATCCCGGAGTAGTACATGTAGACACGGCCATCGGTGTCCACATAGGTCATGGGGTCGAACATCTTCATGACCTTCCCAGAGGGGTCCTTGATGTCGCCGGCATAGGTGTACGGACCAACCGGGTTGGACGCTTTCCAGAAGCCTGAGTTATTTCCAGAGATGTAGACCGAGCCCTTGTATTCAAAGGCATTCGGCGCGGTGGGCGTATGTTGCCCTGCGGGCATTTGAATCTGCTGATGCTTCCAGGTGACGAGATCGTTGGAAACCCAAACGGCGCCGCCAGTCAGATAGAGGTAGTACTTGCCCTGGAAGCGAAGAACCGTGGGGTCCGCCATGCTGCGCATGTCCTCGATCTGCAGCGGATTAACGTAGCGCCCCTGCGGTTGCGGGGTTTGTGCTGACACCAGGATGGTTGTGACTGCCGCCAGTGTCAGGACTTGAATTGTGCGGTGCAGGTAAGTCTGGATCATGGTGATTTTGCCTCGGAAATCAATGAACGCACGGTTGCGACGCGTTAAGAGAACACGTTGGAGTGGTGGACGAGTGGACTCAAGCCAATCTCCTGATGCTGTGGAGTCGATAGGCAGTGGTGAAGGTCGTTTTCCTAAGAAAAACGACACCGCATTCAGGATCGAAGCTGGCCATTGCGGCTCGTGGCGGGAATAGGACAGCGCCGACGGCGTGATATATACCAGCATGGGGTGGAACCGGGTCCCAGCGAGCGCTTTCTGCTCGCTGGGTGGTGCAACCCCATGGTTGGCCCACCACAATTTAAAGGGCTGAAGGCCTGACATATGCTCTCGCTGATTTCGTTGCAAATACAGTGATCCTTCCGCGATGCATGTTGTGGCCATAGGTCAAACTTCCGTGGCAGGTTAATATGTCGCGCCTTCAGCGCTTGCCTTCCATCTGCCGTCTACATGGGGCTACGGCACCCCAGTGAGCCAAGAACGCTCACTGAGGACCCCGCCTTCACCCCATGCTGGTATATTCCGCGCCTTCAGCGCTTGGAACTTGCTCGCATGCGCGTCCTTCACCTCTTCATGGAATTCGTCATATTGAACTACGAAAGCTTCAAGACCTTCTCGATGGCTAGCCGTTGTTCACGGTCAGGGTCAGACACAACATGAATGTCGTTGTTGAAGATCAGCGTGTCGCGGGACTGGACCGTGTACTTTGGCCAGCTTGGCAATTTCGAATTGTTGGGATCGCCGGTGCGGGCGAACGCAGCCCATGTTGCGCTCACCTTGTCTGCGAGCGGTTGCGCTGTTGGCATTTGTTCTACGCCCTTCGGCGCGGCGTTGATGTTGTCGAAAGCGAACGGTATCTCTTCGCTATGAGGCGAGTGCATATGGCCGCCTCCGGAGGGCGTTTCCCAATCGAAGCGGTACACGTAAACGGGCGCGCTTCCCTGCACCGCTTTGCGTTTCGCCAATTCGCGGGTGTAAACGCCTCGGGGACACTCTGTGCCGATCAGTATCCAAAGGTCCCACGGTGTCGCGGTGGGGTT
>DASYEV010000025.1:0-9251 GCA_036498835.1 Acidobacteriaceae bacterium
CCGCGATCAAATCGCGGAGCGCGTTCGCGCAATTGGAAAACAGATCTCCGAAGAATATGCCGGACAAGCGATCGTATTGATCGGCGTGCTCAAGGGCGCGGCTATCTTTCTCGCCGATCTCGCACGTTCCATCGAGGTCGATAACACCTTCGACTTTGTCGCCGTTTCCAGCTACGGCCGGGCGCGCGTTTCCTCGGGCGCCGTCAAGCTGATCAAAGACATCGATAACCCCATCGAAGGCCGCCACGTCATCCTGGTCGAAGACATTCTCGATACCGGTCTGACGTTGAGCTACCTGCGCCAACTCATGCTGCAGCATAAGCCTGCGTCCCTGAAGATCGCCACCTGCCTCGACAAGCCCGAGCGCCGTCTCGTGCCGATCGAAGCAGACTATGTCTGCTTCAGCATTCCCAATCGCTTCGTGATCGGCTATGGCATGGACTATGCCGAGCGCTATCGCGGTGTGGAAGACATCCGGATATTCCCCGATACACCGGCTGGCCATTAAGGATTTTGTAGTGCCTTGTTGGATTTTGTGGTGCCCTGTTTGAAGGGGCGGGGCTTTAGTCCCAGGCCTTTCAAGGTGTCTGCCTCATAGTGTAAAACGCTCTGTGAGAATGTCGCACGAGGTATTTGTTTTGCTTAAGGACACGGGTTCACCCGTGTCGTATGTTGCGGCAGGATCGCGGCTTGAGCCGCTGAGGTACCCGTATCAAACGTGAGAAGACGCCGGAGTCGCAGTGAGGTGCTGTGGCTGCCTTGGAATGGTTTCCTCCGGGGCTGAAGCCCGCGTTGTTTTGACTTGGAACGTCACGGGTGAACCCGTGACCTTAAGCAAAACGATCTGGTGCCGCAAACACCTCCAAGCTTCCAACGCATGAAGTTCGAGACCTTGAAAGGGCGAGGCTTTGGTCCCGCCGTCAGTCCTCGCACAGTTCTCCGGCTTTAGCCGCCGAGGGCATGCTTGCTGAGCCCTCAGCTCATTCTCCCAAGTTGTCCACCGTTGGAGCCGACCCTGACAAATGCGACAGGGCGACCGTTTCCATTTGTCGCTCGAGAGGTCACGAACGCGCATACGAGCAAGCGCCAACGGCGGGACATATACCAGCATGGGGCAACGCCCCATGAAAATCGTGCAATAAGGACAGAGCGCTGAAGGCGCGACATATAAGCATCCACGGAAGCCAGGCCTGTGGCCACCCACGCCCTGCCCGACGCATCATGCGTTTCGGTGAAATAAGTGAGAGCATATGTCGGGCCGTTGGCCCTCTAAAACGCCGGTGGGCCTTTCATGGGACTTCGCCCCATGCTGGTATATGCCGCGCCGTTGGCGCTGTTTTGTTCCGCTACCAACGGCAATGGCAGCACCTTGTCCCCAGACGTCAGGGCCGTTTCTTACGAGCAAACAGCTCACGGCCCATTGCTTCATGCGTGCTCCAGACATTCCCTCAGCGGCTAAAGCCGCATCTTCCTCTCTGCGGTAACGGTGGGACTAAAGTCTCGCCCCTTCAAAGCGATAGGCTGCGGATCGGCCCTTTCAAAAGAAGGACGCCACTTCACAGCTAAGCAGCCAGCTCTGCTGAACCTAGACGGCTCCCGCTTGAACCACCCATGGTTCCCACCTGGCTCTGTTTGTGATCCCAACAACGCGCGGATCACTTTTGTTGACGCATTCGCATATCCACAATCTTCGCCTTTACTTCGCCATGTTGTTCGGATGAGGATAGAGGGCGGAAGCTATGCTCAGCGTTCAGCAAAAACTTGAGATCCTGGCCGATGCCGCAAAGTACGACGCCTCCTGCGCGTCCTCGGGCGCCAAGCGCTCCGGCAATGGCCAAGGCGTCGGCAGCACCGATGGCACGGGCATCTGTCATAGCTACACACCGGACGGGCGCTGCGTTTCCTTGCTGAAAATTCTGCTGACCAATTTCTGTACGTACGACTGCGTTTTTTGCGTCAACCGCGTCTCCAGCGACATCCGGCGCGCTCGTTTCACACCAGATGAGGTCGTGAACCTGACGCTGGACTTCTACAAGCGCAACTACATCGAAGGCCTGTTCCTTTCGTCCGGAATCATTCAGTCGCCCGACTACACCATGGAGCAGCTCATCGTGGTCGCGAAGACATTGCGCACGGTTCATCACTTCGGCGGGTACATCCACCTCAAGACCATCCCGGGATGCGACGAGCGTCTGGTGACGGAAGCCGGCCTATGGGCGGACCGGCTGAGCGCCAACATCGAACTGCCGACCCAGCAGGATCTCGTTCAACTCGCCCCCGAAAAGAAGGCCGCAGTCATCGAGTCCACCATGGACCAGATCCGCGCGCGCAAAGACGAATCCGACGTAGAGCGCAGGAACTCAAGGCATGCGCCGAAATATGCTCCTGCCGGCCAGTCCACCCAGATGGTGGTGGGCGCCACGAACGCCACCGATCGCGAGATCATCGGCCGGGCGAGCCATCTCTACGGAAGCTACAAGCTGCGCCGCATTTACTACACCGGATTCAGTCCATATCCCGAAGCCGACCCGCGCCTACCGCTGCGCGCGATGCCGCTCATGCGTGAGCACCGGCTGTACCAGGCCGACTGGCTGATGCGCTTCTACGGTTTCCGCGCTGAAGAGATCACGACGGACATGCAACCTGATCTGTCGCTGGATGAAGACCCCAAGACCACATGGGCGAAATCCCATCCTGAGTTCTTCCCTGTCGATATCAATACCGCCCCACGTGAAGCGCTGCTGCGTGTGCCGGGTATCGGCTACCGCAACGTCGACCGCATCCTGCGCATACGCCGCTACCATCGCCTCTCGCTGACTGACCTGAGCAAACTGCACGTGCGCCTCAGGCAATGCGCCGCCTTCATCGTAGCGGCTGACCATTTGCCTCACACGAATCTGGTCACCCAGCCCGCGCAGGAAAGCGTTCCTGAAACCCAGCTCAATCTCTTCGCCGCTGTCAGTGCCCTCACAGGTTCGGTGTGACCATGCGCCGCGTGTTCATCGAATCCGACTTCGAAACCTGGCGGGGCGCCGCGCGTGACGCACTCGCGCAAGGTTTGGAGCCTGACCAGCTCGACCTGCAGGACGCCGCCTTCCCTCTTCCGCTGGCACTCGATTTACGCCCGCCGGATACGTCGGCGCTGGAACCGCCGCGCGGCCAGCCGATACGCAACCCGCACGTCCCCAGGGCGTTTCTCGAAGCCGCCAAGCTTGCGGCTGCCCATCGCAGCCCCTCGCGCTGGAATCTGCTCTTCCGTCTTCTCCATCGCCTGCAGTCACGCCCCGATCTTCTGCGCGTCGAGGTCGATGATGACGTTGCAGCACTGCGTCGCCTGGCTTCGCAGGTGCAACGCGACCTGCACAAGATGCACGCGTTCGTCCGCTTCCGCCGCGTGGAGGAACCTGGTCTCTCGGATGGCGATGCGCGCGAACATTTCATCGCCTGGTACCGGCCTGACCATCGGATCGTCCCGCTGGCTGCGCCCTTCTTCGCGGAACGCTTCGCTGTCATGCGCTGGACGATCCTGACGCCCGATCAGTCCATGAGCTGGGAACCCTACACGCAGCAACTCACCTATGGTCCCGGCGCCGGCCGCGAGACCGCACCGCAGGAAGACGAGTTGGAGAAACTCTGGCTAAGTTATTACGGTTCCATCTTCAACCCGGCCCGCCTGAATCCGGCCGCCATGCGCAGCGAGATGCCTATACGCTTCTGGACGCATCTACCAGAAATAGCGCTGCTGCCGGACCTCATGCAGCGCGCGGAGGTACGCGTTCAAAGCATGGTTACCCGCCAATCCCAGCAACCAACCGCCGCACCCTTCGTTCCCGAAGAACGCACGCTTCCCATCCTGCGCGCTGCAATGCCAAAATGCGAGGGTTGCGACCTCTTTCGCTGCGCGACCCAGGTTGTTCCCGGCATTGGAAGTTCGCGCGCGAAGCTGATGCTGGTCGGTGAACAGCCGGGCGATCAGGAAGACAAGCAGGGTGAACCGTTCGTTGGACCCGCCGGCCACATTTTGCGCAAAGCCATGGAAGAACTCGGTATCGCGAGCAAGCATGTCTTCATGACCAACGCGGTGAAGCACTTCAAGTTCGTACAGCGCGGCAAGCTCCGCCTGCACCAGAATCCCCGCATGAGCGAGATCAACGCGTGCCGGCCATGGCTATTGGCGGAGATGGATGCAGTGCGTCCCAAGGTTGTGCTGTGCCTGGGAGCGTCGGCGTCCAAGTCATTACTTGGCGGTACATTCGCACTGATGAAGGAGCGCGGCACGTTCAAGGAAACGCAGTACGCGGAACGTGTGCTGGCTACGGTGCACCCGTCTGCAGTGTTACGAGCGCGCGATGAGCAGAGCCGCGCGGGCCTCTATCAGTTCTTGAAGGATGATCTGGCGCTGGCATACACGACGGCGATGAAGAGTTAAATGCCACCTTGGTGATGTGCCAGGACTCGGCCAAACATCCGTGCAGGCCCACTCATCGCGATAAAGCTGCGATGAATGGGGCACCCTTTGTCGGGGCCGGGACACGAGCAACAGAGGCGCGGAAAACACAGGTCACTGTGCCAATACGGCCAGGTCTCCGATCTACATCCGCACGACGGCGTTTAAGATAAGGTCATGTCTCATTCGCATATCCCTTCCACTAAGCGTGTCGTTAGTCCGGCTCGCAGTTTGCGCGGCTCCCTGGCACTGCCGGGAGACAAGTCCATTTCCCATCGCTACGCCATGCTGGCGGGATTTGCCGAAGGCACGTCGCGGTTGACGAACTTTTCCACCGGAGCCGACCCGCTCAGTTCCCTGGGCTGCATGGAGGCAATGGGAGCGAAGGTCAGCACAGAAGGCCGCACGATCGTCGTTACCGGTACCGGCGGCGTCCTGCGGCAGCCGGACGGCGATCTGGACTGCGGAAATTCGGGCTCGACCATGCGCATGCTGGCCGGCCTGGTGGCCGCACAGGGGGGCACCTACCGGTTTGTCGGCGATGAATCGTTGACCGTTCGCCCTATGGAGCGCATCCGCAAGCCGCTGCAGGCTATGGGCGCTCACATCGATCTCACCGAAGGTCATGCCCCCATGACCATTCACGGTGGAGCGTTGCGCGGCATTGATTTCGAGTCGCCCATCGCCAGCGCCCAGGTCAAGACCGCTGTCCTTTTCGCCGGACTGCAGGCTGAAGGAACCACGTCCGTGGCGGAATCCGTGCGCACGCGCGATCACTCCGAACATGCCCTGCGTGCTTTTGGAGTGAAGTTACATCGCGAAAACGACCGCCTCAGCATCGCCGGCGGCCAGAAGCTCCGCGCGATCGACGCCGCAGTTCCTGGCGACATGTCTTCGGCGGCGTTCTTCCTGTGTGCCGCGCTGCTGTTTGAGGACTCCAACCTGGTGCTGGACGGGCTGGGTATGAACCCCACACGCGCCTCTTTGCTGGATGTCATTACCGCGATGGGAGGAACCATCAAGGTGCTCGATGTGCAGGAGCAGCACGGTGAGACTGTCGGCACCATCCAGGTCAATCGCAGCCGAGCCGGGCTCAAGGGCACCGAAATCGCCGGTTCCCTCGCGGCGCAGCTCATCGACGAATTGCCAGTGCTGGCAGCCATTGCTCCTTATACGGCAGGAGGCATGCGTATCCGCGATGCCCGCGAGTTGCGCGTCAAGGAATCCGACCGCATCGCCCTGGTGGTGAAGAATCTGCGCGCCATGGGCGCGGAAGTCACCGAGCACGAAGACGGCATGGACATCCCGGGCGATCAGAAGCTGCACGGCGGAGTGATCGATTCAGGCCTGGACCACCGCATCACCATGGCGTTCTCGATTGCCGCTCTGCGCGCCGAAGGTCAGACAGAAATCCAGGGAGCAGAAGCCGCGAGCGTTTCCTTCCCTGAATTCTTTGACTACCTGGATCAGTTGGCAGTGAGATAGAGCTGTTAACAGGCAACAGCGAACAGTTACCTTGATGCCCCAATGTGGGTGCCCCACTCATCGCGCACGCATTTGGCGCGATGGGCGGGCAGGTATCGAGCCTACTTGCAGGACCTTTGCTTTTCTTGTTGTCATCCCCGCAGGGGATCTGCTTCACCTGCCTTGAGCCCGGTTCGACCGTCAACGAATCGGAGCATAGTATCCCGACCGCACGCTGATGCTGCTCACACGTTTGGGAGCTTGCAACTCCACACGATGGAAGCCGCCGTCATGCTTGATCTCCGCCGGCCTGTAGACCACCAGGTATTGATTGCGCAGGTCGGATTCGATACCGCGCAGATCCGTCTCAATCTCGGCATCGGATTCCGAGTCGGAGAATGCGTGGCCGCCTGTCTCACGGGCGAAATCGGCGAGTATGCGTGCTCCGGCAGACCCGTATTCCATATTGGGCCGCGGGCGAAACGTGTAGATCGACGTGTGGTTTCGCTGACACATGTCGACCGCCTGTTGAAACGTTGCGCGGCTGGCATTGTCTTCTCCGTCAGAGAACAGCAGGATGAAGTTGCCGCTGTGTGCCGGATCAAGGTGGCCGAATTGATTCAGACATGCGCGGTACACGGCGTCATATAGCGCAGTGCCGCGTGTGTGAATGCCGCCGTACGCCGGCGGATGAGCAACACCACCGGCTAGCTCGTTGTCCTTGCTGGTCCACGCCTGCTCCACTTCGGAAGCAAAAGCGAAGTCCATCACAAAGGCCTGGTCTGTCTGCTGACGCAGAACATGCTGCACGTAACGCATCGCAATGGAGCGATTTAATCCCAGGTCCTGCGACATGGAAGGGCTGGTATCGATCAGGAAGCCCGCGTGAATGGGAAGATCGGGCATGGCCTGGAAGGCAAGGATCTTGCGCGGCGGCTTGCCGTTATCCAGCAGGTTGAGTTCCTCCAGGCGGAGATCGTGCACCGCGTGTCCCTCAATGTCCTGAGCATGAAACGTGAGGCGCACCTCATCGACAGGGATCTTGAGCGTATAGGCTGCGACGGGGGCAGAATTATCTTCCGCAGCGGTTTGTGCGTAGACCGGAAGAGCGCCGGCCAGCAATACGACCATAAGGCCAACACATCTACGAAGTTTTCTGCACGCCGGCATCGTTACTGGATAGACCTCGCCGTTATGCGCCCGGTAGCGCGAGTTTCCGGATTCTTTGCCAAGCTCCTCACCCCGAGCACGGGCAGGTGCAAAAGCAGATCTCTCCGCTACGCTTCGCTCCGGTCGAGATGACAGGGTATGGGTTTGGATAGGAACAGCAGATCCCCTACGGGGATGACAAAAAGAGAAGCAAAGCATCGCCGCCTTCGTTTAACTGTTCGCTGTTAACTGTTCGCTGTTAACTGCCCTTCTACATTTTGTATCGGCCCATCTCATCGTCATTGAGATTTTCGAGCCAGCGCCGCAGATCTTCGGGAGGAATCGCGTTTGAGCTGCTCGAAGCCAGGCGAGCCTGTTCCAGCAACTGCTTGCTCACGAAGATTGGGCAATCGGAACGCAGCGCCAGCGCAATCGCGTCGGAGGGACGAGCGTCGATGGCCACCGTTTCCCCGCCTTGGTCCATCCAGATCGTGGCATGGAAGGTGGACTCATGCAACGCTCCAACCACCACGCGAGTGACCTTGGCATTCAAGCCGTGGATCACGTTGCGCAGCAGGTCGTGGGTCATTGGCCTGGGCATGGTGGTTCGTTCAATTTCAAGCTGGATGGCGTTCGCTTCGAACAGCCCTACCCAGATCGGAAGCACCACTTCGCCTGTCAGGTCATTGAGCACAACGATCGGCATGCGCGTCGAGGGGTCCATCATCAACCCGCGGATGCGTACTTCGACATCGGGCTCGGCAGCCGGTGTGGAGCGTTCCGATTTAAAACCCGGCAGGTGCATGGTGCCCAGTGTACGCCTACGTTCGAGGGTTTTCCTCATTGGTGTACATCCGGATGGGCATTCTCGCGGCGCCAGTTATTTGGGATTTATTGCAGGATTGCGGGTACGCGAGCGTTCAATGCCTGCTGCGCCAGCAAAGCTGCCGAAGGCGCAACAGGAACGGACACCGCTTCCCCAACCAGCGAGTTTGGGAAAACCTGCGTGATGCGAACATCCACGTAGCTTCCGACCACCGGAATGGAGGAGCAGGTGAAGTTCACGGTTTTGTTCTGCGAGGACCGCCCGATCACCTGACCACGTGTCTGGTTATGGCCTTCCACCATCACACCCATCGTCTGATCAAGATGGCGTCCGTAGTTCACGCGCTGAATCTCACGTTGCCGCGCATTCAGGATGGCGAGACGCTGTACCTTCACATCTTCGGGGATGGAATCGTGCATGTGGATGGCAGGCGTGTTCGGCCGGGGCGAATACTTGAAACCATAAATTGCGTCGTAACCCACCGTCTCCAGCAGCGTGATCGTATCTTCGAAATCGCGGTCGGTTTCACCCGGGAAGCCGACAATGATGTCGCTGGTCAGCGAGATGTCGCGCTTCGCGTCCTTGGTCCACTGGATGCGCTCCAGGTACCAATCGCGCGTATATTCGCGCTGCATGGCACGCAGGACGTTGGTTGAGCCGGACTGCACGGGAAGGTGAACGTGATCGCACAACGCGGGCATCGCGTCGATCGCGTCCACGATGTCCTTGGTAAAGTCGCGCGGATGTGAAGTCGTAAAGCGCACGCGCTGGATGCCATTGACTTCGCCCACCGCCGTCAGCAGCTCCGCAAAGCTGCGTTTGCCGCTGGGATCCTGATAGCTGTTCACGTTCTGGCCCAGCAACTGGATTTCGCTGAAGCCCAGACCGGCGATGCGTTGCGCTTCAGCCAGCACGGATGCGGAAGTGCGCGAGCGCTCCTTGCCGCGCGTATAGGGCACGACGCAGTAGGCGCAGAACTTGTCGCAGCCTTCAATGATGGTGATGTAGGCGCGATGCGGATTGGAACGCGAAGTGAACTCGGTATCGAAGGTCTCGTCGGTCTGGCGATCGTCCAGGCCGGTGATGCGCGTTTCACCCGCTTCCAACCGCGACAGCATGTCGGGCAGGTTGCGATACGAGGCCGAGCCCGCCACCAGGGAAACGTAGGGAGCGCGCTCGAAAATCTTCTGGCCTTCCTGTTGCGCGACGCAACCGATCACGGCGAACTTCTTGCCTTCGCCCTGCATGCGCTTGTACTCGTTCAGACGGTGGAAGACCTTCTGCTCCGCCTTATCGCGGATGGAGCAGGTGTTGTACAGAATCAGGCCGGCATCGGCTTCGTCGGAAACCTGGGTGTAGCCCTCC
>DASYEV010000026.1:0-72679 GCA_036498835.1 Acidobacteriaceae bacterium
AAGAGGCCACGATCAGCGCTTTCGAGAAACTGGGTGTGAAGGTGGCCATCAGCGAGCTGGACGTGGACGTATTGCCAAGAGCCACGCGTAATCAAGGCGCCGATGTCTCTCTCAGAGTTCAGCAGGATCCTGTCCTCAATCCTTATGGGGCGGGTCTGCCCGATTCCGTCCAGCAGCAACTCAGCCGGCGATATGCCGATTTATTCCGCGTGTACCTTGCCCACCGCGATGCTGTTACCCGCATCACCCTCTGGGGTGTGACGGATCAGGACTCATGGCTCAACAACTGGCCGGTTTCGGGACGAACAAGCTATCCGCTTCTCTTCGATCGAAAGGGAAATCCTAAGCCGGCATTTTTCGCGGTCGTGAAGACGGCATCTGAAAGTGCGCAGTGACCACGTCTATGGATGCATCAAGGTTGCTTTCAGTGGGCAGGTTCCGATTGTGTGCAGCCGCATCTCTTCAAAGGCCGAAGCGCAATGTTCCTCAAGCTCAGCTGAGAAGTTTAGCTGACGATGCCTTGGAGCTCCGTGCCAAGTTCGAACGGTTCCCGCTGTTGGTGCAGTCGACCCGGACGCTGGGAAACCACAGTATTACCAAGACTGCTCGAATTCACTTCTGGAATATTCGATGACCCAAACTGACAAATCGAAGTCTCTCCGCATCCTCTGCCTGATCTCAGCATGGATCGCCATGCCCGTCCTTTCTCTCGCGCAGCAGGCGCCCTCTCCGTATCGCTGGGTCGGGTCATGGGCTGCGTCTCCTCAGCTCTGCGAACCGCAGAACTCCATTGCTCAGGAGGACGCCGATCACGTTGTCCTTCGGCAGATCGTTCACCTTTCTCTCGGTGGCTCGTCTCTTCGTATGGAGATATCGAATGAGTTCGGCACGCAGCCGCTTGAATTCACTGCGGCTCACGTTGCGCTCGCAACGTCGCCCGCCACCTCTGCTATCGCCCCCGCTACCGATAAGACGGTCACGTTTTCAGGCCTGAGCAATATTTCCATCCCTGCAGGAGCGAAATATGTGTCCGATCCGGTTTCCCTCTCCGTCACTGCGGGGGCCGACCTGGCCATCACAATGGCGTTCGACCACATCCCGCAGCGCCAGACCGGCCATCCCGGTTCACGCGCAACATCGTACCTTGCACACGGGGTTTCGCCTGAAATTGCCGAACTCGCGCAGTCGAAGCATATCGAGCACTGGTTTTTTCTTTCCGGCGTCTCCGTTACCACCACCCCGTCCGCAGCCGCGGTCGTGGCTCTGGGCGACTCGATCACTGACGGCCACGGGGCAACTACCAACGGCAATGACCGCTGGCCTGATAACCTCGCCCGGCGTCTTCACGACAGTAACCTGTCGGTGCTCAACGAGGGCATTGGTGGGAACCGGCTGCTCGCCGATGGTCTCGGTCCGAATGCACTTTCACGGTTTGATCGCGACGTTCTGGCTCAGCCTGGCGTACGTTACGTTGTTGTGCTCGAAGGCATCAACGATCTTGGAACCGCTACCCGCGCCAGCGAACTTTCCACCGCTCAGCATGCCGTCCTCGTGCAACGCATCATTTCGGCGTATGCGCAGCTTATTGTTCGCGCTCATGAGCACGGTCTTCCTGTCTTCCTCGGCACCATCACACCCTTCGTCGGCTCGGACTATTACCACCCGAACGCGGACACCGAGAATGATCGACAACAGATCAACGCCTGGATCCGCGCCATCGGGCACGCCGATGCACTCATCGATTTCGACAAGGCCGTCGCCGACCCCGCCCATCCTGAGCGCCTATTACCCGCCTTCGATTCGGGAGACCATCTCCACCCCTCTCCCGCCGGGTACCGAGCCATGAGTGACGCCATTTCGCTGTCGTTTTTCGCTCCTGCCGCCAGTAAACGGCCAGCGGCAAAGTGATTGCCATCGTCGCAAAAGAGAAGGCAGATTCCCTTCGGCGTACTCGAAGTTCAGTTGGTCCCCATGTTGCCTTGGCTTCCGGCGCCACGGAAGGTTTCCGGCGGTCCGAGGTACGAGTAAGGGAGAGCAGACCAGTGCAGCACCAATCGTTCCAACACGATTCCCGGGTCGACGTACCAGACATGCAAAACATGATCGCCGGCGTTTTTCAGAGAGAGGGGAATTTCGACGGTCCTGGCGGCATCGCTGACCGCACGGCTCCAGTCACGGTCTGAGTTGTGCGCCAGCACGTCGACCGTTGTACGAGGGCCATCATCCAGAGACACCGCCAGGCGCAGGCCGCGGCCGGGAACAAAATTCAGCGTGGGGGAAAGAATCATCTGCAGGCTGAATTTGCCCGAATCATAGGAATGAAACTGATAGTCCAGCGAAGCCCGCGAATGGAGCTCCGAAGGGGATGTCACGGGGAACGGCGTCATCGCGGACAACGTGCGGCCGTACCCCGGCAGTTCGACCCAGTGCGTCGCTCCGTCGGAGTTCCGCGACGAGGTGTGTGCAGCTTCGATGGCTACAATGCCATCGGCTTCGCTGAAGCCATGAAGCTGCTCGCGGGTAATTGCCTGGCGTCGCGCAGTGAGCTTCAGTTGGGCAATAACCTCTTCACCGGCGGACGTTACGGTGATTTGGGAGTGGGCGAGATTCGCGGGCGCGTGTCGCCAATCGACGCTGACGGCAACATCGTGCTGCTTCTCAAAAGTGCCGGACGTGCTGGAGAGGTTCACCCAGGGTGCGTCGGCGGTGATGCGATACGAAACGGGCTGCAGGCCGCGATTGAAGAGAGTCAAGCTTTTGGATTGCTGTGTGAGGGAATCGAATTCACCTAGCGACAGAACTCCGTCCGAGGCATTGCCGGCAGCAACATGAAGGGAGCCGGTGGCTTCGGGTTTGACCGTCGTAACCGCCGGCATGATGTTTTTGGGCGGGTCTTTCCACGAGTCATACCCAATGTGAGTCTGATCCATCATGTGGTTCCAGCGCCCGTTGAGGAGCACGTGATTGTATTCGTCAGAGAGTTGCCGATCGTGAGCGAACAGCTCACGCACGCGCGCGGCTTCGTCGTTTGCGGTGACGCGCCCTTGCTGCGCATACAACTGGTTGCGCGCCGCGGCAATGTACATCTCGGTGAGGTTCGCGGAAGCATCGACCATGTACTGCACAAGTTCGAAGAACGACGCTCGCTGGTCTTCGCGAAGCTGTGACGCCAATTTGTGCACGCGCTTCTGCAAGCCTGTCCACTCGCTTTCAATACGGGCTGCTTCGTCGAAGCTGCCAATGCTGAAGGTGCGCGGGTCGATTTGCTCCGGCTTTCGACGGCCGTTATAGCGCGTGTAGTCTTCAACATCGGAAGCGATTTCTTCAGCGTGTTCGGGACCGAACTCGCGTGTTGCCCACTGAACGGCGAACTCGTGCAGATGGTCCTGGTCCCAGCGCAGCGGGTCGCGGGCATAGGCAAGAAAAAACTCGGTAGGGAATTCCATGGGCTTGAGATCGCCCACATTCACGATCCATACGCGATCGGCGCCGTATTCCAGCGCAAGGTGCATCTGTTCCCAGACCTTGGCGATGGGGTTGGTGTTAATCCATTTGTAGGAACGAGGGCCGCCGACGTAGTCGAAATGATAGTAGATGCCGGCGCCTCCGGAGCGGCTGCGTTCCCGGGGCGTAGGAAGGCGGCGAAGGTTGCCCCAATTGTCGTCGCTCCACAACAGCGTCACGTTGTCGGGCACGCGCATGCCCTTTTCGTAATAGCCTTGCACCTCTTTGTAAAGTGCCCAGATCCTGGGATCCCGATCAAGGGTCGGAGTCGATTCCTGCTTGAGAATCTGGAGTTGATCGCCGACGATTCGTTCGAGAAGGGCGACGTCGTCGGTCGCGCTCATGGGCATATCTCCGTCGCCACGCATCCCGAGAGTGACGGTGCTTTCGAAGTTGCGGTTCCGTTCGATGCCGCCGAGCCAGAACTGCTGGAGCGTCTTCGCATTGCCGGCGTAGTCCCAGGGACCGGACCCGTGCTTCTTCCATTCCTGCTGGCTGCGTAGCATGGGTTCGTGGTGACTGGTTCCCATGACGATGCCATAGCGATCGGCAAGCGCCGGGTTAGCGGGGTCGTCCTCGTTGAAGGCGCTTCCCCACATGGCGGGCCAGAGGTAATTGGCCTTAAGGCGGAGGAGCAGCTCAAAGACGTGCGCGTAAAACTTTGTGTTGAAGCCGCCGAATTTCTCACGTGACCAGCCGGAGAGAGCGGGCGCCTCATCGTTGAGAAAAATTCCGCGGTACTTCACGGCAGGTTCGCGCTGGAGATAGCGGCCAGGTTCAACAAACAGGGCGTCATGATGGGGAACATGGACGTCGGCCCACCAGTACCAGGGAGAAACGCCGATCTGTTCCGAGAGATCGTAGACGCCGTAGATGGTTCCGCGCTTGTCGCTGCCGGAAATAACCAACGCGCGGGTCACACCTGGGAATGGGTTCTGCACGATGGCCGTTGCAGCAGACTCCCACTTACCCTGGATATCGGAGGCCTTCAGCTTGCCGTTCAGGACGAGGCTGTCGATCAGCGTGTCGTGGCCAAGTGTTCCAATAAGGATAATTTCGGGCGCATTGAGATTCGCGGTGGACGTGAGGAGTGTCGGCCGGCGGCCCGTTACACGCTCGACATCATCACAGAAGTCTCCAGCGGCCCGGACTACGCCCGGCCAGTCGTCGCTGCCGGCGATGACCGGAGGCAAATGATCGCCTTGTGCGACGGCGAAGCTGTTTGCAACGGGAGAGAAGACGACGTAGGGCTTTTCGCCGAGGGCCGCGCACGAACGCCAGGCCACGCAGCAAACCAACACGGCAATGGAAATGCGAAGGGCGGTTCGATTCATCGTCACACGCGTACGACATTGGTCATCGTGACCTGCGTAGATCTGGTGTTCAGTGTCTCGACATATTATTTTCATGAAAAATAATATGTCAAACCTGAGCAGCAGGGCAGGAACGTGAATTCCAAGTGGAATTTGCGAAACTCGCTCGCTCGAAGGCATTCTTTGCCTATAGTAACCATCCAAAGCGCTTCTCTCAAAGCCAGAAGGCCTTTGTTCGAGAGTAACCGCATGGTGTTGTATGTATTTTTCGACATCGAAAAATAATTCGCAGAAACGATCGAGAGCCAATCACTCGTGGTGATTGGCGGGTTTGATGAGGCAGCGTCCGGCAAGAGCGCCCTGGCGGGCTCTTGCCGCTAAGTCTGGAAATATATTTCTACAGCCTGTGCAAGGGAATCGGTCACAGCGTCAGCTTGAATTGCCGCCCGATCTGCTCCCGGCTTCCGGGTGGACTCTTCGCCCTGGACAAAAAGCGTCCTCATCTTCAGTTTCTTCCCTGCCTCGATATCGGAAAGGGAGTCGCCGACCACCACACTGTTGGCCGGTGACGCGCTTGGGAAATCCTGGAATGCCTTTTCGAATAAGCCTGTAGCAGGCTTTCGGCAATCGCATTCTCCATTGTCATGCGGGCAGTAGTACAAGGCGTCCACGTGTGCGCCGTGGAGGGCGAGATGCGCTTGCAATCGTTTGTGGATATCCTCCACATCGGCGGACGTGTAGAGGCCGAGCGCGACCCCTCTCTGGTTGGTGACCACGATGACGGCACGTCCCGCGCGGTTGAGGGTGGCAATCGCGTTCTCTACGCCGGGCAGAAGCTCAAACCGCTCCCAGGTGGAGACGTATTCGCCTTCATTCAGTTTTTTGTTGATGACGCCATCGCGGTCGAGGAAGACAAACTGCGTGTCGGCGAAGAGAGAACGGGCGTTTCCGCTTGGCATATCCAATAGCCTGCGCGCGCAGGTGGGTTCTATGATAACAACTCAAGAGGGCGCTTCCCAACGCGCGCTCACCGAGGTTGCATGGCAGGATCATTGAATTCAACATCCACATTTGAACAAGCGATTTCCGCCCACCTTTCGGTGATTCACTCGTTGACCACGCAGCTTCCACTAATTGAGCGCATCGCAAAGGAAATCACGGATTCGGTGCTCGCCGGGAACAAGATCCTCTGGTGTGGGAATGGCGGAAGCGCGGCCGATTCGCAGCATCTGGCGGCCGAGTTCGTTGGCCGCTTCCGGCGTGAGCGCCGCGGCTTGCCCTCGATCGCGCTCACTACCGACACGTCTATTCTCACGGCAGTCGGCAACGATTACGGCTTTGAGAAGATCTTCGCACGCCAGGTTGAAGCGCTTTGTATGCCGAACGATGTCGTTGTCGGCATCTCGACTTCGGGTAACAGCAAGAACGTCTGTCTGGCACTCGAAAAGGCACGCGAGTTGGGCGCTCGCACGATTGCCTTTACCGGTTCGGGTGGCGGAGAGATAGCCCGGCTCGCGGATCTCACACTTGGCATCGCGTCGAATGAAGCTGCACGTGTCCAGGAGGCCCACATTCTGTGTGGGCACATGATCTGTGACTGGATGGAAGCGAAAGTCAGTGAGGAAGTCGATAGGCGATTAGCTACCGAAGAAGGTCGCTAAAAAGCAGTACGCAGGCTGTCGCCTGTGTCATGACTCCCCGCCTCACGCGAATGTCTGCTTCACGCCGTCCTCGAGAGACGTGAACGGCTCGGTATATCCGGCCTCGCGAAGCCCTCGCGTATCCGCCTGCGTGTAATGCTGGTAGCGGTTGTGCAGGTCGGCGGGCATCGGGATGAACTCAAGGTTTCCTTCGCCATGAACCTGCATCAGCGCTTCTGCGACCGCCTTGAAGGTACGCGCCTCTCCGGTCCCGGCATTCACAATGGTCTTTTTCCCATTCGCTGAATGCCCCGGCAGCAGACCCGCGAAGAACATGTTGATCTTGCACAGGTCCTTGACGAAGACGAAGTCGCGAAGCTGTTCCCCGTCTCCGTAGCCACCTGAGCCCTGAAACATGCGAATGGTTCCGGTCTGCTTCAATTGAGCCGTGAAGTGATGAAGCACTGAGGCCATCCGGCCTTTATGTCCTTCGCGTGGGCCATACACGTTGAAGTAGCGCAGGCCGATCACGGTGCTCTCGATGCAATCCCACATCGCCCGCACATAGTTATCGAAGACAAGTTTCGAAAAGCCGTAGACGTTCAGCGGATGCTCATTCGCCGGGACTTCCTCAAACTGCGTGCTAAGCCCATACACAGCGGCGGTGGAGGCATACACAAAGGGAAGGCGCTGATCCAGTGCGAAGTGCAGCAGCACTTTCGAGAACTCGAAATTGTTCCGCATCATGTACACGCCGTCGTCTTCCAGCGTGTTGGAACAGGCGCCTTGATGGAGGATCGCGCGAACCTTCTTGCCATCGAATTTGCCGGCTTCGACCGCGTGCAGGAAGTCGCGTTTATCCAGGTAGTCGGTGAACTGGGCTCCCTGCAGATTGAGAAATTTCGGCGGCAACCCTGCTGGTGGAGACGCCAGGTTGTCGACCACCAGGATGTCGCGCTCACCCCTCGCATTCAGTTCATGAACGAGATTGGACCCGATAAACCCCGCCCCGCCGGTAACGATAATCAAAGTTTGTCTCCGCTCTGTTCCGCTGTCAGTTTGCGCACGATGGCGCTCGTGGAAAAGCCCTCAACGATCGGCACCACTTCCACTTTGCCACCCGCCGCGAGAACTTCCTGGTGCCCAACGATCGTGTCCACCGTGTAGTCCCCGCCTTTGACTAAAACGTCAGGTGCAATCAGCCGGATGAGCTCAAGCGGAGTGTCCTCATGGAACAGCGTTACCGCATCGATGGCGGCAAGAGCCGCAACGAGCCGGGCCCGCTCGTTCTGACCTACGATCGGCCGTTGAGGACCTTTGAGGCGGCGGATGGAGTCATCGCCGTTCAGCCCCACGATCAGCCTGGATCCAAGACGCGCGCACTCCTCGAAAAGCGAGATATGGCCGACGTGCAGCAGGTCGAAGCATCCGTTCGTGAAAACGATGGTTTCCCCACCGGCCCGCCATTCATGCACGCGCCGCGCGAGTTGTGCCTGGTCGAGAATCTTTTCGGTTGAGGTCACCCTGGCGCTTGCGGTGAGCTCAGAGACAATCTCGTGCAACGCAATCGGCGCTGTTCCCACTTTTCCGACAACTATGCCGGCCGCAAGGTTGGCGAGTTCCAGCACGATGGGAAGCGGAACGCCCTTCGCAAGCGAAGCAGCAAGTGTGGCGATGACGGTGTCGCCGGCTCCGGAGACGTCAAACACCTCACGGGCGCGAGCCGGAGAGTGTAATGTTTCTCCGGGCTTCACCAGGGTGATCCCATCTTTGCTGCGGGTCACGGTAACGAATTCCAGATCATGCGCTGCAATCAGCTGCCTGGCAGCCTGCAGAAGGCCCTCAGAATCCGCAGCGGGAACACCCGTAGCCGCGACCAGTTCTCCGAGATTCGGGCAGATGGTCGTGGCGCCGGCGTATTTGCCAAAGTCACGCGATTTGGGATCGACAAGCACCGGAACGCCGGCGGCGCGGGCCGCTTCAATCACGGCCTGGCACAAGCTTTCGACAAGGGCGCCCTTCGCGTAATCGGAAAGAACAACCGCGTCCACCTCCGGAACCAGAGCAACCGCGCGGGCTTGCAGCAGGTCCACCTCAGGCTGCGTGTACGGTTCCGTGCCTTCGATATCCAGCCGCACCAATTGTTGCCGGTGGGCGACGATACGGGTCTTCGAAATCGTGGGCAACGCTGTTGTGACGATGCCATCGATATCGATGCAATGCTCGCGCAGCAATCCGGCCAGTTCGGCCTGCTCCGGATCGTTGCCCCAGAAACCCAGGAGAATCGGACTGCATTCGAGTCCAGCCAGATTCATCGCGACATTGGCTGCCCCACCTGGCCGGGCATAGCGGTCCACATGGCGAAGAACAGGAACCGGCGCTTCGGGTGAAATGCGGTCGACGTCGCCGAGGATGTACCGGTCCAGCATCAAATCGCCAATGACCAGAACCCTGATCCCGGAGAATCCTCGTTCGACATATTCGAGGATCTTTTTGAATTCAGGCGACAACCGTGTATCTCCCATCATGATATCCAGCCTGGAAGCCGGCATCCTTCTTATGATGGCACCATTGCGGCAGTGAGGCAAAGCGCGCTGTTTCAGTCGCATCGCGCCATGCGCCTGCGCTCCGCCGTTGCACCCAAACGGCAAGCGCGAGCGCCCGCCAGGCGCACCGGCCGGCCTCCCAATCTCGTCTAGAATTAAGGTCAGCGATGCAACCGAATGTGTTCAAAATCCATGCGCGTAGGACTCACGCGAATCGACCGAAGGCGTGGACTGAAGCCGTCGTCAATCGGGGACGTCTTCCCCGCGCCGTTGCGTGGCTGCGGTTCGCAGGGTGCCCCTGCCGATGAAGCGAATTCTTAATTCGTTTTGGGAAAAGCTGCGTTGGCATACCAACCCGATCCTGGTTCGAAACCTATCTCTCCTGCAGTTTTTCGGCATAGGAATCACGGTCATCGATCACTTCGGGACGCCCGGCGATACCCTGCTGACTGCGATCGTTTGTCGAGAAATCCGAGCGCGGTGGAAACGGATTCGCATCAACTGCGTGACTCCCAACCCTTCCTTGCTTGAGCTTGATCCCAGTATTGACGTTCTCAACGGGCCCGAAACGTTTTGCACGATTCGCGTGGAATATCTCGAGATCATCGACCAAAAGCTTGCCGAGGGAAATGTGCTTCGACCGGTGATGACGAAACTTGGGATCACAAGCTACGAATACCGTGCCCGTGTCTATCTGAGTGCTGAAGAACAAGAGAATGCCGCCCGATTGTTAGCGGGTCTGCGCCGCCCGTTTCTGTCGATCAACGCCATGAGCCGCGAGAAGGTTAAGGTCTGGCGTCTGGATTACTGGAAAGAGCTTTTGGGCGAGTTGGAGAAGATGGGGACGGTGCTGCAACTGGGTGACGGCCGGGAGCCGGAGCTCACAGGCGTTACACGGTTCGCGGGGAAGTTATCCATGCGGGAGTCGATGGCCATCCTGTCGCATTGCTCGGTACACATCGGGCCGGACAGTTTCCTGATGCATGCAGCGAATGGAACTGGAGTTCCCTCGGTCATCATCTATGGCGGATCCCGTCCCCCGGGTGTCCTTGCCTACCCGGGAAATGCCAGTCTCTTCGTTCAGCTTCCATGCAGTCCATGCTGGATCCACGACAGCCATGGTGGTGTCTGCCCTTACGACATGAAGTGTATGGATCCCATCACTCCATCGATGGTTCTTGAAGCCGTCAAAGAAAAAATCGCTCTTGTTTCATAGTCACCGGAATCGGGACGCCAATATCTACCGGGCGTGAGGGCGAGGCCAGTGCCTGCGTACGAAATAAGCTCCGCCGGCTACCAATGTCCAGCAGGTAAAGGTAAGGGCCAGGGTTCCCGCACTGCTCATTGCCGTTACGAAGCGCCACAGGCAGAGGGCGAAACCGATCAGCCCCAGGCAGCCAAGCGTCGCGCCGAACGCATCCAGCGACGCGGCATTCTCCCCCCGCCTTGTTCCGTCGCTTCCAATCTCGGCCTTGCGCCGCTTCTCATGCGTCTGGATGAGACTTGCAGCCGCGGGAAAAATTGCGGGAAACGCCAGGAAGAGTCCGCCAACCGCAGGGCCGTATCGCTTCGCAATCAAGCCGGCCAACGCCGTGCACATTCCCCCGAAGAAGAACCGGAGCCCGTATTCATGGGGCCTGGTTTCGGCAAGGGAAGCGAAGTCCATACGGATTTTCATTACCGTACACCTCCCACCAGGAAAAGGCATCCGAAGCTGAGGCCGAACCAGACCGGCAACGCCGCAAGGGTCACAACCAGCGTCGGCTTTCTACTGCGTCTGAGGAGCTGCCCACAGAGATAGGCATATACAAGGAAAGCGACGGCTCCGAACACCATCGACTTGCCTTCAATCGCGACGTATCCGGCTCCGTGCTGTTTGAGTGTCAGCGGAAGGCTTGCCAAGGCGACGGAGGGTGCGGCGCCTAGCAATCCGGCGAAGCTCTTGGGGCGCAGGACGTCACCGGCTAATGCGAATGCGCTAACTACGACTCCGCCTATCACGAAGCGGAGCAGTGTCTCGTTCATAGCGAAGACTTCTCGAT
Organism: Acidobacteriaceae bacterium; assembly: GCA_036498835.1. GTDB lineage: Bacteria > Acidobacteriota > Terriglobia > Terriglobales > Acidobacteriaceae > Granulicella. The sequence continues at coordinate 11,046 of DASYEV010000026.1, forward strand.
GAGACGCTGCGCTGTGCGGGAGCTGTGGCAGCCAAGGAGCTTGTATTTCTTCCCTTCGAGGTTGTGATAGTTCACAAAGAACTGTTCAAGCTCCTTCACGAATTGTCGGGGAAGGTCTTCCAGCTTCTTGATACCGGCGTAGAGATGATTTGCGTCTGCCACGGCGACGATCCTGTCGTTTCGAACACGCTTTTTGCCATCGATTTGCTCGCCCTCAATCACGCCGATCAGGCGGGCATGGAGGGCAATACCGGGAAAGGCGGGCTCATCCATCAAGAGCAGAACGTCCAGTGGATCGCCATCTTCGGCAAGAGTCCGTGGAAGGAAGCCAAAATCGTACGGGAAGGTCATTCCTGCCGGGAGCACCTTCTTCAGCGAGAAGATGCGCGCTTCGGTGTCATAGGCGAACTTATTCCGGCTGCCCTTTGGGGTCTCAATAATGACCTGAAACAGCCCCGTGTTCCTGTCATGCGGTTCAAGTCTCGTGGGTTCCTGCAAGCCGCGGTCGCGTTTTGCCATGACTTCTCCTTCCGTTGCCGTATTCGCGAACGGTGTCAGCGCATGGCCAGGGCAACGCTCTCGTTGAAGGGGTTGCTCTATCGCAACACCATCTCATAGGGATGATGCGAGCGGCGCTTGCGTTGCTCTCCACGGCGGAAGCCCGGGAGCCGGTCTTTGTGAATGGACAACGTTGATACAACTGAAAATCAAGAGACGGCGTCGGAGGGTCCAGACACCGGCAAAAGTACGATCGTCTCCAGGGAGTGCATGTAGCATGCAGGCCAATACGCCAGAACGAAAGCGGGCGCGGTCGCGCGGTGTCCAGCAGTTCCTCAAGGATCTTGGCCCAGGGCTCATCACCGGGGCTGCGGACGATGATCCATCAGGAATTTCTACCTATTCGGTGGCCGGCGCCTCCTTCGGCTATGCGACTCTCTGGACAGCTCTCCTCTCGTTTCCGCTGATGGCGGCAATTCAATTGATGTGCGCGCGTCTCGGCATGGTGACGGGCTGTGGTCTCGCAAGCGTCATTCGCTCCCGCTACCCACACTGGGTGTTGTGGCTGGCCTGCGGCCTCGTCATCGTCGCGAACATCTTCAATATCGGGGCGGATCTTGGCGGCATGGCAGACGCCATGAGGATGATGACCGGCATCCCCGCCTACTACTGGACGCCGTTCTTCGCTGCGCTTATTTTGGCTCTGCTCCTCTGGACGTCGTATCGAACCATGGCGAAGCTCTTCAAGTGGCTCACATTGGTCCTCTTCGCTTATGTCCTTACCGCCTTTCTAGCCCACCCCGACTGGCCGAACGTGCTTCGGGCGACGTTCATTCCTCACCTCGAATGGAGCAAGCAATATATCGCCGTGCTGGTGGGGATTCTCGGCACCACGATCTCTCCCTACCTCTTTTTCTGGCAGGCGGCGCAGGAAGTGGAAGAAGACCGCGAGCTCGGCAAGATGACGGTTGCCCAACGGAAAGGAGCCAGCAACACCGAGCTCCGTGTAGCGAAGAGAGATGTCGTGACCGGGATGCTGCTGTCCAATCTCGTGATGTACTTTCTCATCCTGACCACGGCGGCGACCCTTCATGCCCACGGCCACAAGGACATTGAGACGGCCGAGCAAGCGGCACAGGCCCTGCAGCCGCTGGCAGGAAGAGGCGCCTATTGGCTCTTCACCCTGGGACTGCTTGGAACCGGGATGCTCGCGGTGCCTGTTCTGGCCGGCTCCTGCGCTTACGCAGTGGCTGAAGCAGCAAAGTGGAGGGGAGCATCGCTGAACCTGAAGCCAGGGTTGGCACACAAGTTCTATGCCGTGATTGCGATCGCGATCATGGTTGGCCTCGCATTCGACTTTGCCGGGTTCAATGCGGTGAAGATGTTGTTTTGGTCCGCAATCCTTAACGGACTCCTGGCCCCGCCGCTGGTCGTCATGGTGGTTCTTCTGACGAGCGACAGGAAGGTGATGGGACCTCGCGTCAACTCGGTGTGGATGAAGGTGTTTGGTTGGGGATGCGCGCTGGTGATGAGCGCCGCGGCACTCGCTCTCCTGGTCACACTTCACTAACCCTACTGCGGGAGATCTTTCAGGAATGCGTGGTTGAATGGAAGCGAGCGCGCCCGGGAGCGAACACGCTCGTTTCCCGTGTTCTCATTCAGACTCTAAAGCGCAGGCGCTTCCACGTTGATCTGTACGGCAAGCGAGGTCAGGAGATCATCCGCATTCTTCTCTTCGTCCAGAGTGAGCTCGAGCAGTTCAGCGTGTCCCTCTTCTCCAAGAATTTCGGCCCAGGTCGCGAGCGTGCCGTAGACGGCGATCTCATGATGCTCAACCTGGTTTCCGGCTGCAATGAGTACAACATCCCGCAGGGTGGGATCCCCGGCGTCCTTCGCTGAGGAACCACCTTCGCTGATGAGGGCCGACATTACCTTGCAGGTAGAGTCGCTCACATCGCCTTCCGTTTCCCCGAGAATCTGTTCCAGGCGAGCGACATGCTGGCGCGACTCATCCAGGTGAGTGCGGAATGCGTTGGCCAACTCGGGGTTTGTGGAGTTTTCGATCATGGTCGGCAGGCCTTTTTCTACGATCTGCCGTTCCATGTTGAGCGCTTTTCTCAATTGCTCGACGTAAAGCTCACGCAACGTATTGACGTCAGGGGTAAAAATTCCCATGGTTCCTATCTCCTCGTGGACGCGGTTCTCCGCGCCCGCTTTTTAGTGGGTTCGCACAAAGCTTGGCTTGTATTCGGCAGATCCGCTTACGCCGCAGACGTTCGGTCGTTCGCTACGTGAGATGCAGGGACACCTCGGCAGGTGGTTTACCGTGGCACACCCTCATCTGCCTTCTATATTCCGGACGTTGCAGAACCATTGTTCTGCACGAGGACAGCGCGAAGTTCATCTTTGATCTCACGCATACGTCACAGAGTCGGCGAGCATACTCGCCTCAAAACGCGCGCATCCTAGGGCTTTGTACGTCCGCACGCAGACATCGAGATGGAGTTTTTGGATGAGCGATAAGTTGGCGGTAGTAACAGGTGCATCAAGTGGAATCGGCTACTGGTTAGCCAGGGAGTTGTCGGGTCGAGGTTACGATCTGATGGTGTGTTCCGCGGGACCAAGGCTGACTGAGGCCGCCATGGATTTTGCGGATTTCGGCGGGGAAGTCATTGAAGTGCAGGCCGATCTTGCGACTCGCGAGGGCGTAGATGCTCTCTGGGAAAGCGTCCAGGCCACGGGACGGCCGGTCAGTGTGGCTTGCCTGAACGCAGGGGTCGGTGTCGGTGGGCTGTTCTGGGAAACCAGCCTGGATGAAGAACTCAACATGGTGGAGTTGAACTGCGCCGGCCTTGTTCACTTATCGAAGCATGTCGTGAAACATATGCTGGCCAATGGCGGCGGCAAGATCCTGATCACCGCTTCCATCGCGGGTGAGATGGTTGCGCCCCGCGAAGCCGTCTATGCCGCGACCAAGGCCTTCGATCTGTCGTTCGCCCACAGTCTTCGTTATGAGCTGCGGGATACGGGAATCAGTGTGACGGCTCTGCAGCCGGGACCGACTGACACGGACTTCTTTCACCGCGCCGGCATGGACGACACAAAAGTCGGCCAGGAAGGTAAGGAAGAAAGTAAGCCACAGGATGTCGCCAGGCAGGGAATCGATGCGCTGATGGACGGCACGGACCACGTGTATGCCGCTTCATGGAAGACCAAGCTCGAAGGCATGCTGGCGAACGTCACGCCGGGAGCGATCAAAGGCGCCATGCACGAGAAGATGGCGAAACCGAACGCCGCGAAGTAACGCGAACAAGCTGAAAGGGAGACTCTCATGGGTGCAGCTTTGAAGGAGAAGCCGGGAGCGGATGTCTTGCCCGTAACCAACGGAGCTTCGGTGCTATTGAATGGGCGATATCTGCCGCCTCCGGAAGACAAGGATGGAAAGTTATGGATTCGTACCAGCGCCCTTATCCAGGCGGACGCAGGCCCGCTTTACGCAATGTGGCATGACGTAGAAAATGCGCCGCAGTGGCAGGAGGAAATTGTGGAGGTGAGGAAGACGGGCGAACGCACCTCGCACTGGGTCATGAAGTCAGGGGAAAAAACGATTGAGTGGGACAGCGAAGTCCTGGCAGACGAACCGGGAAAGCGCATCGCGTGGCGCTCCATCGGAGGCGACTCGGAGAATGCAGGCGAGGTGGTGTTTGAAGAAGCCCCTGGCGGCCGGGGAACACTGGTGGTGGTGCTGCAGGAGTTTCGCATGGGGAAGCTGGCGAGCGCATGGGAGACGTTCGTGGGTCGCAATCCCAAGCAGGCGATCATCGAGAACCTGAGGCACTTTAAAGCGCTCGCCGAAACGGGTGAGATCCCACGGTCGCAGACATCCCCCGCCGGCCCGCGCGGTTGGATTGGCGGGCTCAAGCATTCTGCCTACGGCGAGAAAATTGCAACGCCGGAAGGTACCAGCGAACCGTTGACACAGAATGGAAGGAGTGAGTGATGAAGGCTGTTTGCTGGATGGGAACAAGCAAAATTGAAACGCAGACGGTGCCTGACCCCGAACTGCTGAATCCCCGGGATGCAATTCTCAAAATCACGCGGACTGCGATCTGCGGTTCCGATCTCCACCTCTATGACGGGTTTATTCCCACCATCGAGGCGGGCGACATCATGGGTCATGAGTTCATGGGAATCGTGGAAGAAGTTGGGCCAGGTGTGAAAAACCTGAAGCGGGGAGACCGTGTGGTCGTCCCCTTCACGATCGCGTGTGGCAACTGTCTGTTCTGCAAGAAAAAGTTCTGGGCGGCCTGCGACAATTCCAATCCAAACGCGCATTTGATGGAAAAGGCCTACGGCTACTCGGGTTCTGGGCTTTTCGGCTACTCCCACATGATGGGCGGCTATGCGGGCGGCCAGGCGCAGTATGTGCGGGTGCCATTTGCGGATGTTGGGCCGCTGAAGATTGAAAGCGATCTGCCGGATGAAAAGGTCCTGTTTCTTTCCGACATCTTTCCCACGGGTTACATGGCCGCCGAAAACGCCCAGATCCAGCCCGGCGACACTGTTGCGGTATGGGGATGCGGTCCGGTCGGACAATTCGCAATCGCGAGTGCCTTCATGCTGGGCGCCGCCAGGGTCATCGCCATCGATCGCCTCCCTGAGCGTCTGGACATGGCACGGTCCATCGGCGCCATCACGATCGACTATGCAGAAGATGATGTCAAGGTTCTGACCGCGTTGAAGGATCTGACCGGCGGAATCGGGCCCGATGCCTGCATCGACGCGGTTGGCCTGGAAGCTCACATGGGCGACCTGCAGGGTCTCTACGACACGATCAAGGCCGCGCTCATGCTGGAAACGGATCGCCCCGGGGTCCTGCGGCAAGCGATCCAGGCAGTTCGCAAAGGCGGCACGCTTTCGATCCCTGGCGTGTATGGCGGCCTGCTCGATAAGGTGCCTTTCGGCGCGGCATTCGGCAAAGGCATCACCATGAAGATGGGCCAGACGAACATGCACAACTATATGAAACCCCTGCTGGAGCGTATTGAGAAAGGGCAGATCGACCCGAGCTACATCATCTCGCACCGTATCTCACTGGATGAAGCCCCAGCCATGTACAACGTCTGGCGCGACAAGAAGGAAAATGTGACGAAGATTGTGATCGACCCGTGGAAGGAAAACGCGGCGGCGTAGATCGGATAAGTAGCCTGCGACTTAACTCCGGGATACGTGGATCAAGAACGAATCGTTTTGGACGTGCTCATAATTCCGGGAGAAGTTTTCGCTTGAAGTTCGGTTTGAGAGCATTAGCTTCCCGCTTGTTCGCGTTATTAGCGGACTCCCCGAAATCGGCGGCCCATCTATACCGCGCAACTCGATCATTTGATATTTTGCAGGCGAGGACGGTGCCCTCAGGTGCATTGCTATACTGTTCTCGTTCTTCATCTGTGAGACATAAGCGACATTCTGCGGCTAAGCCCCACAATGGGATTCGTAGTTCTCTCCCAAACAAAGGAATAAACCCACGAAAGTCTTCAACCGCAGTGAAAAGACTCAACGTTGATTGGCTTTTTGCAGAAATCATCGCATCGACTTGAGGGTTCTCCCCCTTTCGAACTGTTAGCGTTGTGGAAACTTGAACTGGGACATCTTGATGGTTCAGCAGGCTGTTTAATATGGTGAGGCTTTCCTGATCATCTTCGGAGGTATTGAAAATGGGTATGACTGGTTGGCCGAACTGGTGTTCTGCTTGAGCTGAAACGCGGATCACATTCCTTGCGCTTTGACTCAGTGGATTGAGGAATCGCTTTCGCTTCGCGAGGGGAATGTTTAATACCGGAGCGGCGCCGCTTAGATCGGTGATCTGGATGTCGTTTGAGTCGGCTAGCCCGTCGAGGAAGTCACTCAACGCGGCTAGCCTGGTGGCGCGGGTTGTTCCTAGTTTGTAGGAGAGGCCGATATCGAAGGCGCGTTTCTTTTTGAAATGGTGGACGAAGCGGATCGTAATTGGCTCTGTATCAGAGGTGATTTCAACTTCTGCCTCATCCGTGCCGTGTCTGAGAATCTTCATGAGCAGATAAGGAAATTCACCTTTACCGCATCGAATTCCCACCGGTCGAGGCGCAACGGCTGCAGAAGCGCCTACAAGAATTTCTCCCTGAGTCATGTCAGTGAAGAAAGGCATTTTGGAAGTCACTGAACCAAATTCGCCGGTGGTCCATTTTTGAGGTTTTCCAGTTCTGACGAACTCTTGGGCCTTTCTCACCCCCTCTCCCGTGAACGTAATATTAACGATGGGAGGAGAGATGACAGCAGACGGATCTGTCATTCGAATCTCAATTTGTTTTCGCCCTGGGTTTGAGGTCGGATTTGTTGAGATGCTGAAGTCGTAACCGGGATGTTCTTTTCTGGCTGAGTCGATGAATGAATCGGACAGATCAAAGACTTGTGTCTTCAAATTTCCTAATCTCAGGAGATCTGGTTTGATTTCAGAAATCAACTTTTGGCAAAGTTCGTCGAGATCCAGCGTGCTTTGCAAAAAGAAGCGGTCAGACTGAATTGGAAACCGTTTTCGAATCTCGTCTATAGACGTACCGTGCAGTATCGGTAGAATCTTCTTTTTATTGCCGGAAAGTTCTCGCGAAAAAAGGCCATTCAGCTCCTTCTTTGGCCAACGCTTCTTGAAGAAGCTCGGGCTGAATACAACCACACCAAACCTAGAGACCGATAAGCCACGCTCAATCGACTCTCGCAGGCTATCGCCGATCTTGAGTTCAAATTTGTCGTACCACACGACCAAGCCGCGTTTACGCAGTTCAAGGGCTAGTGGTTCAACAAAAGCTTCTTTGTCCTCTGAGGCGTGCGAGATGAAAACGTCGAAGCTCTTCTTTGGCATATCCAAAGATAGCTAAAGCGATCACTCGTTAGCCACCATCATTGTGTTGCGAACGTACGATTGGAGCTATCCCTCCTCGCTTGTTTAACCAAAAACCGCGGCAAATGCCTGCTCAAAATCAGCCATTAGGTCTTTAGGAGCTTCGAGTCCTACGGATAAACGGATCAGGCGATCGGGGACACCGAGCTTCTCGCGCTCCTCGGCAGGCATATCACAGTGGGAAGCCGTGGCGGGATTGGTCGCCAGGGTTTCCACGCTGCCCAGGCTCTCTGCGCAGGTGCAGAGCTTTAGTGCGTCCATGAAGTGCATGGAGTCTTCCGTGCTGGCATCGAGTTCGAACGACATCATCCCACCGAAGGCCTTCTGTTGCTTCATCGCAAGTTCCTTTTGAGGGAAGGAATCCAGGCCCGGATAGTTCACCTTGGCGACGCGCGGGTGCGCTTCCAGCCACCGCGCAATCTGCCCGGCGTGTTCGCAATGCATGGCGAGCCGCATCGGCAGCGTCTTGATGCCCTGCAGCGCCAGCCAGGAATCGAACGGGGCCTGGATACTGCCAATAATTTTCCGCACGAAGCGCAGGCGCTCGGTGATTTCCGGATTGTGTGTCGCGAGCGAACCGCCAATCGTAGCGTTATGCCCATCGATGTACTTCGTTGTCGACAGCATGGAGATGTCCGCGCCGAGTTCCAGGCAGTTTTGCAGCAGCGGCGTCAGAAACGTATTGTCCACGGCCAGCAGAATATTCTTGCGCGAGTGAGCGAGTTCCGCCATCGCTCGGATATCGGAAAGTTTGAGCGTGGGATTCGCCGGCGTCTCCAGGAACAGGAGACGGGTGTTGGGACGAAAAGCCTTCTCGGTTGCTTCGACCGAGGCTGTATCGGCGAAGGTGTATTCCACACCGAAATGAGTGAGCACCTGATGGAACAGCCGTGCGGTGCCGCCGTAAATCACATCCGAGAGGACCACATGATCGCCGGCGTGCAGAAGCCCGAAGCACAGCGTGGTGATGGCGGACATGCCGGAGCGAAAGCAAAGCGCCGACTCCGTACCTTCCACTGCGGCGATCGCCTGCTCCAACGCATTCACCGTCGGGTTGGCTCCCCGGGAATATCCATATCCCTTGGTCACACCCACGGTTTCGTGGATGTAGGTCGCCGTCTGGTGGATGGGGAAGAGAATTGAGTTGGACTGGTTCTCGTAGCTGCGATTCGAATGAATGACAAGAGTCGAGGGTTGAAAGTCTGGTCTATCCGGCATGGAAATCTCCGTTGGCTGAGCGTGAATACGGGAAGCCCTGAAGGGGAACGTTGTCCCCAGCGGCTGGCTCACTACTGAACAAGGCTGTGGACCTGATCGTTCGAAGCTGACGCCGCTCGGCATGGGGCGGGCATGGGCCTGGATGTTCGGATCTGCATCACGATCAGCATGTACTCGTCTCAATCCATTCAATCACAGAGGCTTGGAGGGCTTGCCCAGGAGCCCGGCTTGACCGCACATCCTCGCCGTTTTACCCTTGAACTGTGCGAATGATCTCCCAACTGTGTTGTTGTTGCCGCTTCTAGCTGGCCCTCACAGTCAGGTGTGTCGAATTCTTCAGACCCCATAGGGCGTTGAAGACTCCAAGCACCTTCCCGCACTTCTTCCAACACAACTGAATGGAGTTTCACCATGAAGCTTGTAGCGAGCGTTCTTGCGCTGTCTATCAGTGCTCTTCCTGCTTTCGTTGCGCCTGCGGCCATGTTGGGGCAGTCGCACACGGAAGATATCGCCGGTGTCTGGCAGGGATATGCGACTGTCCATGAGACCCAACAGGTTCCTATCACCCTCCGCATCTCAGGGAGCGGGTCGCACCTGAAAGCCGATTTCCTGAACGGTCCCGCGGACCATCCGGATGCGGTCACGGCTTCTTCCGCCAGCTTCGACGGCGCACATCTGCTCGCCTCGTTCGACTACTTTGCCCGCTCGATCGATGCCACTTTGGGCGATGGAAAGCTCAGCGGCACCTACGGCGCCACGCATCCGACGGCAAAATCCGCTCCACCCATACCATTCGTCGTGACCCGGCATGCCGCAGGTGTTGATGCCGTATCCGCTGCCAACGCGCCTGATATCTCCGGCTCTTGGGAGATTGCAACAAAAAGCTCCAAGGGCGAGTCGGCATGGGAGTTTCGTGCGGACCGCCCCAGCGGGACTTCGCCTGTCATCAAGACCGTGATTCAACGTATCGACGGCGACACGGGCGGCCTGTGGGGTACGTGGGATGGAACCAGTTATGTGGTGGGCCACTTCACGGCGGCTGGTCCCGCACTCTATTCCGTTACACCCCAGGCGGATGGAACTCTGTCGATCAGGAGTCTGCTCATCAACCCGCACGGACCTGCGAGTGCGGAGTTGATCGCACGCCGGCCAGCCGAGGCACGTAAGGAAAACCTTCCGGCTCCAACCAACCCGACGCAGCAGACGACCGTGAAGAATCCGTCCGTGCCGTTGGCCTTCAGCTTTCCGGACCAGACAGGCAAGCTGGTCTCGAATACGGATGCGCAGTTCCACGGCAAAGTGGTCATCGTCGCGGTTGGTGGCTCATGGTGCCCGAACTGCCATGATGAAGCGCCGTTTCTCGTGAGCCTGTATCAGCGGTTCCACGCCAAAGGACTGGAGATCGTGAACCTCGACTTTGAGCAGGGAGACCCCGAAACGGATACGCCTCGCCTCAAGGCTTTCATTGCACACTACGGCATTCCTTATCCGGTATTGTCTGCAGGTACGACAGATCAACTCGCGGAGAAAATCCCCCAGGGTGTGAACCTGAATTGCTGGCCGACGTCATTCTTCATCGGCCGCGATGGCCTGGTGAAGGAGACGCATGCTGGTTTCGCGGGGCCGGGGAACACCCTGGGGCACGCGGAGTTGGAGCGCGAAGTGACGGCGCAGGTGGAAAAGCTGCTTGCGGATCGAGCTTCCTCAGAAACGGCGAGTCTCGCAAAGTAAAGCGGGACGCACAGAGGGAGAATCAAGAGCCGATCCGATCATTGTTCTTCTGAATTCAAACGCTGCGAGCGAAGGCTCGCAGCGTTTGTTGCTTAACACGTCTGCATCGATCGCGTACTCACCGGAAAGGTCGCACTGTTGACAGCGCGCAGCCGGCATGTATACGGTGTATACGTGATGGCAATGACGACTTCAGAAAAGATTGCAGCCAAGGCCAGAAAGCTGCTTGCCAGTGGTGGTGCTGAAGCGGTCACCATGAGAAAAGTAGCGGCGGGCGTGGGCATTACGCCGATGGCGGTCTATCGGCACTTTGCGGACCGCGATGCTCTTTTGACGGCACTGGCCGATGAGGGCTTTGCCGAACTGGCCGGCCGGGTTGCGCTTGTAAAGCCCACCGGCAAACTCGCTACAAGGCTGACGCATTTCCTGGATATCAATCTGGACTTTGCGCTGGAAAAGCCACGGCTTTTTGAGCTGATGTTCCTGTCCCGGCGCGAGGGCTCAAGAAAATTCCCTACGGATTTCAAGGCCGGCAAATCCCCAACTGCGAGTCCCATGGCGGACTTGGTTCAGGAGGGAATGGAGACCGGCTATTTCCGCCCGAACGATGTCTGGGAGATTGTGTTCGAAACCGGTGCGCTGCTTCAGGGGCTGGTCATGCTCTACCTGGGCGGCCGCGTCGACATGAGCGAAACGCAGTTTCGCGCTTTCTGTCACAGATCACTTCAGAGGTATATGCATGGAATTCAAAAGTAGAAGTTCGCAGCTTGTCGCCGGTCTGCTGGCGGTCGCATCCTCTGCCGTGTTGTTCTGGTTCGGTACCGGTCTCGATCCTTTCTGGCCGTTGCTCTGGTTCGCGCCTTTGCCGGTTCTGTTGTTTGCGTTACGAAACTCGGCCGCGAATGCGGCCGTCGTCGCAGCGCTGGCCTTGCTGCTGGGCAGTCTCAACCTTTGGGGTTATCTGCGGCTGCAGGGCGCCCCGTTTTGGGTGTGGCTGCTCGTGTTTTCGATTGCGGCTTTGGCGTTCGCCGCGGGCGTTGCTCTTTTTCGGGCGCTCGCGCTTCGCGGGCATCTGTGGGCGTCATGGATCTCGCTGCCGGCGGTCTGGGTGTCCTATGAATTTATCCGGAATCTCGCGACACCTCACGCTACGGCGGCGGACTTCGCCTACACGCAATTGAAATTTCTGCCCTTCCTTCAACTTGCCTCCGTCGCGGGGCCATGGGGAATGGGTTTTGTGCTTCTGCTGTTTCCCTGCGGTCTCGCTTTGGGTATCTCGATGCGATCCGTAGCGCCCAGACGCGCACTGTTGGTGACGGGTGCAACGTTCGCTTTCCTGACCGCAGTGCTTGGGTTCGGTACGATCCGTCTGCTTCTTCCCGACAGGGGAGAGAAGGTGACGGTGGGGCTCATTGCAACGGATGGCGGTGTGGCAAAAGGTGGCGCTCCCACCCATCAACTGTTTCAGGGTTATGCGGAGAAGGCCGCCGAACTCACCAGGCAGGGAGCCACGGTAGTCGTTCTTCCAGAAAAGCTGGGAGTTGTTTCGAATGCCGCGACGGCACAGACGGACGAAACCTTTCAGCCACTGGCGGACGCAACGGGAGCAACTCTTGTGGTGGGAGACGTTCGAGTTCTTCCTCAAGCTGCCTACAACGAGGCGCGAATTTACACGCCCGGCGCAACCCCGATGACCTATGACAAACACCACCTGTTGCCGCCGTTCGAATCCGATCTCATCCCGGGAACGGAGCGTGTCACGCTTCCCAGGGCTTCACAGACATGGGGTGTTGCGATCTGCAAGGACATGGACTTCACCCCACTCTCACGCCAGTACGGCCGTTCCGGTGTGGGCCTGATGCTTGTGCCAGGATGGGACTTCAACGTGGACCGCGCATGGCATGGACACATGGCCATCATGCGTGGCGTGGAAGACGGCTTCAACCTTGTTCGGGCTGCCAAGAACGGGTATCTGACCGTGAGCGATTCGCGAGGGCGAGTGATCGCCGAAGCGCGCAGCGATTCTGCTCCGTTCGCCACGCTCCTGACGCAGGTTCCGGCAACGCACACGGCAACGCTTTATCTTTTGCTCGGCGATTGGTTTGGCTGGTTCGCCATCCTGCTGGTACTGCTGGCGGTGCTGCAGCTCTTCCGCGGCAGCCCGCTGCAAGGTGACCGCCTGGCGGATTAGAGTTCGGGTGGGCGGAGCCGGGTTTGCGGTTATGTGCGATCACGGCGTGGAAGCGATGCCGCGTACAAAAGCACCGACGCAAAGACCGTCATGCTGTAGGCATTGGCTCCCCATGCCGGGTGGTGGTGAGGGTAGAGGAACATCAACGGCACCAGGATGATCTCGAAGATCAGCAGCATGAGGCATAGCAGCAAGCTTGCCAGCCGATCCAAAACTCCGCACAGGATAGACAGTCCGGCCAGCATGAATCCACTTCCGCTGACGGCTACCCAAAGCGATGCGCTGAAGGGCATCCAATGCGGGATCATCTGTGCCGGAGCGCTGGGATTCGTAAAGTGCGCCAGACCGAACAGAACCCCACTCAAACCGAAGATCACGCGAGCGATGAGCTGCGCCTTGGTGTGCCAGCGTGAGGAAGATTCCGTCAGGAAGATATAGAGGATCAGGCAACCCGCGACCACAATCCATTGCATCAGCACGACGCCGGGCACACCCAGGGCGATTGCGATGTGAAAGCCATATCGGTGAAGCAGCGCGGGCAGCAGTGGGAAGGAGAACAAGCCAAAGATGAAGTAGAAGACGGCGAGAGCCAGGACGCCGACACGAGCCGAGCGCCGCCAAAGAAGCGCCGCTCCAGCAAGCATCAACCAGATGCCGGCAACAATGGCGAATGCCGCGCGGTGAGGGATCTGAATTCCGAGATTGTCGATCGGTTGGTGGCCTGCGTCGAAATCACGCCAGATCACATCCAGGATGCCCGCAGCGATGTTGGCCAGGCCGAATACATACGCTCCAACCCTTTGGAGACTGAAACGATCGGATGCCGGAAGTTCGATAGATTCACTCACAGTTGTTCTCACCCAGCGCTGATACTATTGCGGCATTGGTCCATGGGATAGCTCCATTTTGAGCGTCGTCACTTGTACCAATCAGGATTCGTGTGTCTAAAGCTATCAGCGCCTACGAGTTCACGCTGCGAGCGGAAAAGGTGAAGCCGTTCCATCCATCTATCAGGATTCAGATCACAAATCTCTTTGAAGGTTGATGGGTGCGAATTCCGGCTCTCCGATAGAATCGGAGCCATTCCCGGAGGCAGCCTTGGAGTTCAGTACCGCTTCTCTGATCTCGTTCCTTGTGGCCCTCAGTTTTGCCGCGGGTCTGAACCTGTATGCGACGGTCGCGGTGCTCGGCCTATTGGCCCGGTTCAATGTTGCACAGCTTCCGCATGGCTTGGAAGCCGTTGGCAATACATGGGTGATTTGCGTATCGATCGCACTCTTTCTGGTTGAGCTTTTCGCGGACAAAGTGCCGATGGTGGATGTCGTCTGGAGTGCGCTGCACACATTCATCCGCATTCCTGTTGCTGCCTTGATGGCCTATAAGGCTTCCGAACAGCTTTCCCCTGAAATGCAGCTTGTTGTAGCGTTGATGGGCGCAGCCGTTGCAGCGGTCGTGCATGGATCCAAAACGGCAGTACGAGTCGCTGTGACACCCTCGCCCGAGCCTGTCAGCAACGCCGTTCTTAGTGGCTCTGAAGACGTTGTTGCCATTGTCCTCACCTGGATCGCGACGCATCACCCGGTATTCGCAGGTGTGTTTGCCGCCGTGGCGGTGGTTATCTGTCTGCTGGCCGCGCGCTGGATCATCCGCAAGCTGCGCATTGCGTTCTCTCGTATCGGCGCCCGTTTCAAACCTGCCCCCGTTGTTTCTTAAGTGGAACAATTGGAGGGGACGGGACCCTGGAGTCGCTGCCCTGTACCGACGGGATTGGAGGGATCAAACTGTCCGTTCGCGCCGCTGCTCATAAAGGCCCACTTGTGTCCCACGAAGAAGTTGGCGAGCGAGCAGCCAAGAATGGCCAGCAGATTCGCCGGGAGCACGCGCAGATGTGCTCCTTGAACAAGCAGCTTCATCAGCACCAAATTTCCCACGATCGAGATCAGCCAGTTGGCAAGGTGAAACCGCAGCAGTGGGCCAGGCCATGAGCGCCTGTCGACGCGGTCGCGCCAGGTGTAATGCATGTGCCACACGAAGTTGTGCAGCAGGGTAAGCTCGGTGGCGAGCGCGGAAGCGTAGAGATAGCGGCCCCGCATCCAGCGATTGAGTAGAGCGAGCGAACCAAGCTGGACTCCCATGCCGATGGCTCCGACGAGGTTGAACTTCCACCAGCGGATGAGGGTGTTCACGGCAGCGGCTCCTCGCGATAGAGTTGGGCGGTATGCCGGGCGGTGAGCAGGATAGCCATCCCCAGCATGCAGACTGTCGCAATCACTCCACCAAGATCGAACAGCAGCATCTTGTGTCCGAGGATCATGGAGTATGGACTGCGCAGCAGCGCAAGGTTTCCCGCGACAAGCAGCAGACGAATCTCAGTGGGCCCGAAGATACCTTGCGAGAGCTGAAAACACGAGAGCGTGTAGGTGGCAAGATAGCTTTCACTGGACAGGATCAAAAACGCGACCAGCATGGCGATGGCAACCTGCCAGTGGACAAAGCCGGAGAGTCCAAGGCCGGACATCAGGGCCACGGCGCCGAAGACATCCACCATGTGGTCGACATAAAAGCCGTAGCGCGGACGTTGCCGGCAGCGGACACGCGCCAGGGTGCCGTCCAGGCTATCGCCCAGCCAGTTCACAATCAGGCAGAGGATCACCAGAAGCAGTGCGTAGCGGTTGTAGCGCGAGAGTGCATAGCTGATGCCCGCGCCGATCTGTCCGGCCAGGCCCAGGGCGGTGAGGTGGTCGGAGTTCATCCAGCCTGGAACCCTGTGAGACATCCATCGCAGGGCTCGTTTTTCCAGCGAGGCTGTCAGCGCCTGGTTGATGCGGCGCGCGGGAACAAAGGGCGTTTCCTGGGGAGAGACTACGGTTGGAGCGCTCATGGCTATCTTCCTTTCCGGATACGAACGGGAGTGGGGTTATTTTCGAATGGCATTGCATGCGGAGCGCAGGGTGAACTCCAGTGACTCTCGCGGGATGCTTTCCACGTAGGGCCGGATTACCCAGCCGAGACCGTGAGGGATGGCACGCGTCAACGAGATCGTTTCGATCTGCAGATAGAGGCCGCCGTCGCGTTCCTCGTAGCTCCAATAGGTGTTCAGCCGCCACAGAAATCCGTGTTCCTCGTCGCCGCTCAGCGCGTGTTCTTTGTTCGTGCCCGCGGCATCGATTTCGGCGACGCGTGTACTCCGCGAGATGCTGTAGCCGTGCTGAACGTCGAGGCGGCCAAAGTCAATGTCGTAGGCCGTGTCCATGACCACCGTGATCACGTGTTTCTGGCGTACCCGCATCCAGGCCCGCATGCGATCGGGAGTGGAGGCCAGTACTCCCGCTTGAAGCACCTGCGGACTGAAGTGCTGCGGGTACGAGTTGAAATCCTTGATCAGGCGTTCGAAGTCGGCCGGCTTGGCTCCCGGGGCGAAGGCGGTGCCGCGCCAGTGGTGCAGAAGCGCCCCTGAAGCTTCCGCACCGGCGGGGGGATTCAGCCGCTCGATAATCAACTCCCCGGCGCGGAGCCGTGCCTGTGCGTTCCCAGACCCCGGAGCGGCGAGGAAGGCTCCCTGGGTGCGGTGTTGCTGGGCGAGTCGAGCCTCAACCGTTTTGCTGTAGGCGTTGAAGACGGCGACCGCTGCCGGTGTGGGCTCGGCCATAAGAAGGTGAGGCGCGTCCAGAAACAGCAGGATCCAACCGATGAGGCAGACCTTTCGATAGCGGGCCAGCGAGCGTTGTTTCATGGGCCTCACCTTGCCTGTCGGGCGGGGTAGAAAACAATGCAAACCACCTCATACATCCGTGATTGTTCCTCACGGTGTAAGTTGTTGCGCCCGTTAGGCTTTTAGAAAGTTCTCAAGGTGCCGCAGAGGCGGGATAGCGGCCTCGGTGGGGTACACTGGACAGCAAAATGACTGATATCCCGCCAGCCAGGCGCTATCGCTTTGGAGTTTTTGAAGCGGACTCCGCGACGGGAGAGCTGCGCCGCCAGGGTGTGCGCATCAAGCTGCACTCGCAGCCATTCCAGATCCTGTTCATGCTGCTGGACCGTCCCGGGCAAGTCCTCACCCGGGAAGAAATCTGCCGGGAGCTATGGCCGGACGGCACTTTCGTCGATTATGACCACGGTGTGAATTCCGCCATCAACCGCCTGCGGGATGCTTTAGGCGACAAAGCGAACAACCCGCGATTTGTGGAAACGCTGGCCCGTCGCGGATATCGTTTCCTGGCGCCTGTGGAAAAAATTGGTCCAGTCACTACTCCAATGCAAGAGCGACCCAGTGTGCCGGCACCGGTGGAACCCGCACCCGCAGGGCAAGATCCTGAGCAGAAAATCGTAGCAGAAGCGGCTCTGGAAGCAGTTCCGGTGGTTGCCGCACCGCCGGAGGTGGGGTTCCTCGACAAAGTTTTGGCCACACCGGAAGATTTGCCGGAAAGCCCGCACCGTGTGGTGCAGACGTTGTTTGTGTTGCTGCAGTTGATGTATGTGGGTTTTTACGTTGGTGCGTTGAGCAATCTGGCTGAGATCAATGAACTGATGTCGCCTCTGCACTGGTCTCCACAGATCTTCGTGCTGATGATTGTTACGGCCGCTGTCATGATTCCCGTACGTTTCTTTCTGATCTGCGCAGTACTTTTTCACGCTCCCGGGCTGCGACAAAAATTCCTCAGGTTGTGGTGGTTCCTGCTGGTTCTGGACGTGCTTTGGTCCCTTTCGCCCTTCCTGCTGCTGCACCACATCAACTACGGATTGGCGTTGGCCTGCATGACCCTGCTGGTGTACGCGCCTTTTGCGCAGAGATCGCTCATCCTGATGGGTGCTGGCCGTAACGTTCCTGAAACATCGCCCGAAGCGATTAAGGGATGAGCGGCCCGTCCAGCTAGCTGAGAATCCCTGCTTTCGATGTAGGCTGGAATCCAGTGTCTGAGCTTCCGTTTTTTCGTCGAACGTTTCGTGCTTTTAAGTACCGCGATTTCCGGTTGATGTGGATGGGGGCTTGCGCCTCCACGATCGGCACCTTTGTGCAGCAGTTTGCACAGAGCTGGCTGGTCTACGACATGACGAAAAATCCGTTTTACCTCGGCCTGGACCTGTTCCTGGGGCAGTTGCCGATCATGCTCTTTTCGCTGTTCGGCGGTGTGTTTGCGGACCGCCTGGACCGGCGGAAGATGTTGCTCGCTTCGCAGTACATTCAGATGACCTGCGCCTTCATCCTGGCGATCCTGTTCCAGACCCATCTCCTGCATGTGTGGCACATCCTGACCCTGTCGTTTGTTGTAGGCGTGGGACAGTCGTTTGGCGGCCCGGCGTATTCGGCCTTGCTGCCGACGCTGGTTGGACCGGAAGACCTGGCCAACGCGATTGCCATGAACTCCATCCAGTTCAATCTCGCCCGTGTGCTGGGGCCCGCGCTGGGCGGACTGGCCTACACCTTGCTCGGAGCGACGTGGTGCTTTGGTCTGAATGGAGTTTCGTACATCGCGGTCATCATTTCGTTGTTCATGATCCGTGTGAAGTTCGTCCCGCAGAAAACGGGGCAGTCCATCATGAAGAGTATGGGAGCAGGGCTGCGCTTCATCCGTGAGCGTGAAGGTCTGGCGCCACTGGTGATGCTGGCATTCTGCACCACCCTGCTGGGCTTTTCGCTGACAGGCTTTTTGCCGGTCATCGTGCAGACAATCTTCCACAAAGGCCCGGGCACCTTTGAGCTGCTGCTGGTGTGTTCCGGGGCGGGTTCCATCACGGGCGCATTGATTGTGGCGGCAATGGAACGTTTGAAAGGGCAAGGCCGCATTGCTTTGCTGACGTTGCTCTTGCTCGGCGCCACAACTGTGCTGTTTGCCATTTCGAAATGGCTGCCGGTTTCCTGTGTGGTGATCTTCATTGGCGGCGCAGCGATCATGGCGTCCGCTTCGCTGATGTTGTCGGTGGTGCAGTTGATTGTGCCGGACAGCATGCGCGGCCGGGTGATGAGCGTGTACAACCTGGCGTTCCGGGCGGGGATTCCTTTGGGCAGCCTGGCAATTGGCAAACTGATACCCATTGTCGGTGTGGCCAGCGCGCTGTCGGGTTCAGGCGCAATCCTGATTGCCGTGACGCTGTATTACCTGGTCACGATGAAGAACAATGCAACATTTCAACGCGACGCAAAATTGCAAATCGAAGCATGAGCGCAAAGCTCAATGCGGCAGGCTGACGGCGTAGAGATACCACGCCGCATGCGGCAGCCAGTCTTCGGTCCAACGCCAGTCCTCATCTTTACCCGTAACCGCAAAGCCCTGGTTGAAGGCGATACCGCCTTCATCGTCGTCAGCCGCGGTGATGCCGTTGACGATGGCTCCCGGCGCGTTGTGGTACTTGTACGAGCGAAAGAACATGTAGGCGGCTTCACCGTGGCCGCTGCCCATCAGCAGACTCACGTCAAACGGATTGCGGCCGTGAATCCAGTGCAACTGGTTCCACGCATAGTCTTCGAGCTGATGTTGCAGGGCTGGCTGATCCTTCAGCAGGGGCGCAGCCAGCCGGGCCTCGGCCGCGAGTGAGGCCAGGCGCGCATCTTCGCCCTGCCACCAGGGCGCCGCTTCGGTGTCATGGGGAAAGAAGTAAGCGCTGCGGACTGTGCCATTGCCCATGCGTACGATCTGACGTGCATAACCGAAGACGTTGTTGCCTTCATGCGTTAGCGCGAGTTCGGACTGCAGGGAGCGGGCAACGCCGCCGGTGATTGCGGCTCGTTCTTCAGGCGCGATTTCCAGGTATGTGAGCAGACTGATGACAGGCAGGCCGGCGTCAGAGGGATGGAAGTATGGGCGGGATGTATTGTCCGCTCGCCAGACATCGGGATGACCGGAAATCGTCGTCAGGCGGTTCATCAGGGAGTGCGCGCGCTGTTGGGCCGCGATTTTGTAGGCAGGTTTATGCGTTGCCCGGAAGAGTTCGGTGGCTGCGAGCAGCACGCAGTAGTCGTCAACGATGTTCTCTTTGCCATCGTTCAACAGTTCGCGATTGTGTGCGGCGAGAAAGCGGAACGCTTCTTCCGCAGTTTGCAGGTAGGCGCTGCGGGGCAGGTCGCCGTCATCCGGCATAGTGCTGGCGAGCGCCAGTGCCGCGATGGCCATCCCTCCGCCGGAACGGAAGCTGGCTTCATAGGCGTGCGGACCTCGGGCGTTTTCTGCTTGTTGAGTGGAATCGAACGCATTTTTCTTGATCTGGGTGCGCCAGTTAGGATTGCCGATGACGCGATCCTGCGCGAGTTTGCCTCGGCCGGGTGCGTCGATGCTCTGGTAGAACGAGCCGCCGGGGCGCTTCAGTCGCGTGAGGAAGTCCGCGCCGAATAAGCCTTCATCAAGCAGGCGGCGTTCGTATTCGGTGAAGTCGTCTTCGCCGCGCGCTTCGAGCGTACGAAAGGTTTTGAGCAACGACCACACCACCAGCGGAACCTGCTGCGGGTTGAAATAGGAGGTCAGGTTCTGGTGCGAGAGATGAATCCCGTAGTCGCCGGTCGCGTCATACCAGCCGCCATGGAGATCGGCGAAGCCGGACCCATCGGGCAGTTTGAGATGGCGGTCTGCGCGGTCGAAGTCGCCGCTTGAGCGCTGCCCTTTGAAATAGTAGATGACGTTGGAGAGAGTTTCACGTTCCAGCAGGTTCTTCTCAATGATGAAGACTGAAGAGCTGATGACCCGGTCGCCCACATGCGTTTGCACAAGATAGCGGCCAGGTGCTTGCAGATTGGAGAAATCCGCAGTCCAGAAGACCCGGCCCCAGTGATCGACTTCGCCACGCCGGAGAAGGTCGCCCTTGACCACGGTCTTCCCTGAGGCTTCGTCAATCACAGCAAAGCGTTGTGGCTGATCGTTGGGGACACCCTCCACGATGGCCTGCTTGGTGGTCTGGGGTTCGTAGCCGACCTGATCCACCAGCACGCGAACCTGCGCCGTGCAGGTAGCCGCCAACGCGAGGAGAAAGAACATGACGGCGCTAAACGTGATCGACGCTCGACAGGCCCGGAGCTTGTCACCCATGATGGTTGACTGTATACGACATGGGAATGCGGAGGAAACGATTGCGACTGTCTCAGATCATGCGAGCGATTGCGGTGGCGGGTGCATTGGGTAGCGTGGCAGGCGCTCAACATACACCGCCTCCGGCCAAGGTGGTGGTGGCCTATGTGTTTGTCCAGAATCGCGAGATTCAGCCCGGCGAGATTGCGGCCAACAAGGTCACCCGGATCAACTATGCCTTCGCGAACATTCAAGGCGGCAAGATCGTCAACGGCTTCGACGCGGATGACAAGAACTTCGCCGCACTGCTCGCATTGAAACAGCAGAACCCGGCACTGACTGTGCTGGTGTCGGTGGGCGGATGGTCGTGGTCGGGCGACTTCTCGGACATGGCCCTGACCCGTCAGTCGCGGGCGGTGTTCATTGCCAGCGTGATGGATTTCCTTGAAGCGAAAGGTCTTGACGGGCTCGATATCGATTGGGAATACCCCGCGCAGGCGGGCTCGACCGATCATTTCCGCCCGGAGGACAAGCAGAACTTCACGTTGTTGCTGAAAGAACTCCGTGAGGAGTTCAGGAAGAAAGAGCACAAGCTTCATCGCCATCTGCTGCTGACGATTGCCTGTGGCGCCTCTTCGTCGTACCTGGCCCACACGGAAATGGACAAGGTGCAGCAGTACGTCGACACGGTCAACCTGATGTCGTATGACTACTATGAGCCGGGAAAACTCACCGGGAACCATGCACCCTTGTTTACCGATCCCGCCGATCCGAAGGGCATTTCGGCGGACCGCTCAGTACGCGAGTTTGAGCAAGCGGGTGTACCTGCCGGGAAGATCGTCCTAGGCGTTCCGTTCTACGGACATACCTGGGCTGCCGTCGAAGACGTCAACCACGGCCTGTTTCAGCCGGGCAAAGCCTCTCAGCCTGGATATGCGACGTACGGCACGATCACGGCGACCATGCTCGGCAAAGGTTTCGACCGCTATTGGGACGCGGCCTCGTCGGTTCCGTATCTGTATAGCCCGGCGCAGAAGATGTTCGTTTCGTATGAAGATCCGGAGTCGCTGGGGATCAAGGCGAAGTATGTGCTCGATCAGAAGCTCGGCGGCGTGATGTTTTGGGACTATGCGGGTGATCCTTCCGGGGCGTTGTTGGATGCGGTGGACCGCGGCTTGAAGAGGAAGTAGAGGGAAAGACAATCACGCTCGAGGTATCAAGACCTGGCGTGGGGGCGGCTGGTGTTGAAGCGCACGGTGAGCGCGACGGTCACCGTGCGCTGACCGTTACGCCCAGCCGACACATGAACAGGAACAAGAAACACATTAAAACCCTTCTCGCACTTGCGTGCGAGGGGGTGTTCGAAGCGGGCAAACTACCAGAAATACACGGCTTCGACCGCCGGGGTTCCTGGTTCGCCATCAATGATCTGGGTGCTGAGGACGACCTCGACGTTCGAAAGGTTGGGCGGCTTCCTGGTACGGACAATCTGGAGCAGATCAGGGCTGGTCAGAAACTCGCCGGCAGCGATTGTGCCTCCACGGCCGATGCCGGCCGCGACAAGTGTGGGCTGACCGGTCGTCTTGTCTGTGAAACGGGCAACGATCGCATAGTCCCGATAATTGTTGGTCGCGAACTGCTGGGTGCGGTCGACGACCCACTTGGGTTTCGCGGGCGCATTGGAGTCGAGGATGCTGAAGGCCGTCATCTCCGGGTTGTTGGCAAAGTGATAACGCAGCGGTTGGAGAAGACGCAGCGTCCAAGCGTTGTCGAATGCGCCGATGATCACCGAAGGGCCGTTACGCAGATCGCTCAGGTTGGTGCGGCCTTCGCCCATGATGTTGAAATGTTTACCCGCACCCTGGACGACACCCGCAATCTTGATGATGGTGCTCAGGTCGTCGATCACGACGGCCGTGAGATTGTCCTTCAGGACAACCTGTTTGGAGGGATCCTGGGCATCACGTAGCGCGATGGCGGTGTATTGGGTCTGGTCGGCGACGCAGAAGAGAACGGGATCGCTCGAGCCCAGGATGGGCCCCCAGAAATCCCCCAGCGCTGTCTGCCGGCTGTGCCGCCAGGCAAAGAACCCGCCGATCGCCATGATCACCATTAAGGCGCAGGCGGTCAGAATGAACTGCCGTGTGCGCGTCCGGGTTGGGGAGTGCGCCGGCCTCTGTGACGCGGCGATTTCAAGAGATGGGACAATCGCCAGATCCGGTGCCGGGGGCTCAAAGGGCGGAAACCGGAACGTGGGTATATAGCTTCCAGGTGGAAGACCCACGCGCAGCTCGTTCTCATGACCTTCGCCCTGATAGTAGAGCGCGATGCGCTTGCGGATTTCCGCGGCGGTGACTCGGACGATCGGGTCGCTGGCCGTGTCATAGTCGGCGTCCTTGCCGAAAATCTCAATTCCCAGCGTGCGCTCCTTCAGGTTGTCGGTGTCGCCTGCAAGGGTGTGGTCCACCACATAGCGCAGGAAGGAAGGGAAGCGGCGGCTGTGACTGAAGAAGGGATTGGCGAGCAGCCGGTCGAGTTGAGCTGCTACAGCCTGACGTTCCTCCTCCGTAAAGCTCTCGCGCGGACTGGTGGTGAAGCTCAACGGTGACCTCATTCCCCTGTGAACCGGAGAAGTATAACTCTCCGATGGCCCACTCCGCGCGGTTTTACCGTGTGCGGATAAGCTTTGTAGATTGAGCTGGTTAGGCCGATCCTTAACGGTTAATTCCAGCCAGTTTGCCGCAAGGCACTGTTGCGATGCTCTTGGGCGCGCCTATAAAGGCCGCCGTTCCAGAAAGTTCCAGGAATCAGACACCGGCAGCACCGGACAAGGTAGCGCTGGAAGCATGTGGGGAGACAAAATGGGAATGACGCGCATACAAAGTTGGTTACGGCTTGCGGGCTTCGTGCTCGGTTTAGGGATGGTTACAGTGGCGCCCGTTCGGCTGGGTGCGCAGGTGGGAACCGCGAGCATAAGCGGTGTCGTCCAGGACACGACTGGGGCGGTGATTCCGAATGCGACGGTCACCCTGCATGATGCCGCCACCGGGATTGACCGCAAGGGAAGGAGCAACGGTTCAGGAAACTTTTCGTTCTCGTCCGTGCCGAGCGGCAACTACACCCTCACCGTCGACCGCTCAGGATTCGGTTCGCTGACCGAAACCGCCATTCATCTCGATCCGGGCGATGACAAGACGCTTGGCAATCTCCAGTTGCCGGTGGGCAGTACCAGCGCCAGTGTCACCGTGGAAGGCGATGTCGCGGGTATCCCGCTGGATAGCGGGCAACTCAGCTCGACGATTACCTCAAGCGACCTGGAGCGGCTGTCGGTTTCAGGCCGCGACGCCACGGAACTGGAAAAGATCCTGCCGGGCTTCGCTATCCGCAACCTGGGCAGCGCCAATGTGGCTCCGGACTTCTCCCAGGTGCAGGTCGGCCAGCCGACCCCTTACGCCTCCAACGGCGCTCCGGTGGCGGGTATCACGCTGAAGCTCGATGGCGCGAACCTTACCGATGCCGGCAACTTTGGCGCCAATCTGCAAAACATCAACGATTCGTTTGTCAGCGAAGTGCAGGTGCAGACCTCGAACTTTGGCGTGGACCAGTCGAACGGGCCGGTCGTGATTACGGCCGTCACCAAGCCCGGCACCGCCCATTATCACGGGTCTTTGTTTACCTTTGCTCGCACTTCGGCGCTGAACTCGAATGACTGGCTGGCGAAGTACAACGGTATTGCCAAGCCGGACGACCGCTTCATCTACCCGGGCGGCACTATCAGCGGACCGGTTCCGCATATCAAGAAGCTGACGTTCTTTGGCGGCGCGGAGTATGACGCGCAGCGCAATGTATACGCCTACGGGAGCGCAGGCAGCGCGATCATCCACGCCCTGGTGCCAACCAAGGCATTGCGGAGCGGCGACTTCAGTGCAGGCGCGCTGGCTGCCTACCTTGGCCCAAAGGTCACGGATGGCAACTACGGAACGTTCAATGCGCCTCCGACGGTGGGCGATGATGGATCGAACCTGACCAACGGCAACATCGCGGCATTTCTGAATCCCGGCGCCATGGCGCTGGTGAACGGAACTCTGCCGCTGCCAACACGTGCACAGACCGGCAGCGACGGCTTCAACTACGACCAACTCGATCTGACCAACAACAACGTCAGTCAGTTTGTGGGGAGACTGGACTACGCAGCCAGCCCGCGCAATACGGTGTTTGCCCGCTACAGCTTCGAAAAGGGCAAGCAGGGTCAGCCGCTGATTCCGTATTACTCGCCCGCGGGTTCCAGCGTGTTGGGCGCAGTCAATACACCTGGCTATGGCGTGAACAATGACACCTGGGTGCATAGTGGCGCTTTGAACTATGTCACCGTATTGTCGGCCAGCATGACGAATGAGGTGTACGCGACGGTGACTTCGTTCGTGCAGTCCTTCGACGCACGGCAGATCAGTGCGCTACAGAAGTCGGCGATCAGCTATCCCTACAACGGCGCCTTCGACAATGGAGACACGCAATACCCGCAGCTCAGCACGTATACGACCTACGGCGGCTTACCGCTTGGCTTGTGGCCCGACTACTCCAACAACCCGCTGCAGTTGAAGAAGCTGCAACCGAATATTGGCGACAACTTCACCACAGCCTTGGGCAAGCACACGCTGAAGTTCGGTATCTTCGGTCAGCGCACGACCAACAACCAGACAGCCACCAACCCGACCACGAACGGCGCGATCCAGGATTATTACTACGGTGGAGCGGGCAGCTACTTCGCGGACTATAACGGCAAATATCCTGACGGCTCTCCCGCTTATGGAAACCCGCACTTCAACAGCGGCAACGCGCTGGCAAACTTCTTTGAAGGCCAGATCCAGGACTGGCACCAGCAGAACTTCAATCCCTATACCAACCTTTACTTCTGGAATTTCGAAGGTTACGCGCAGGATTCGTGGCGCATCGCTTCCAATCTGAGCGTCACCTTCGGTCTCCGCATTGCGAAGCTGGGCGCGTGGCAGGATGCACATGGCATCGGCGCTTCGATCTGGAATCCCGCGCTTTACACGACGGCCAGAAACCCGACCACCAACCCGCTGCCGGGTTTCTCGTGGCATGCCTTGAATTCGCAGATTCCCAACTCCGGGACCGGCGATGCACCTATCTACTTTGAACCTCGCTTCGGCTTTGCCCTGGACGTCTTCAAGGACGGCAAGACCGTCGTGCGCGGCGGTGCAGGCATCTATCGCTTCCATGATTCCGTGGTCGACGTCACCAGCCAGTTCGCGCAGGCCGAGAATGTTCGCTACACCGATCTGCAGGGCTTTGGAGACAACACGCTGGAAGGTGTGAACACGCTGCATCTCGATCCCAACACCTACGGCAATGCCGGCGGAACGGAAACCTCGATCCCGCTGACCACGGTGTTTGGTCTTGATCCAACCGACAACAAGGAGCCGGTTACCAACAACTACAGTTTGAGCATTGCGCAGAAGATGCCGGGCAACTGGATCCTGCAGGCCTCTTATGTCGGCAACAACAGCAGCGACCTGATGGATAACGGAACCACGCAGACTGTCGTGTTGGACAACGTCAACGCTCTGCCCGTCGGCATGTTATTTACAGCCAAGGCTGCCGCTGCGATCAACAAGCTGGCGCCCGGCGCCTGCAACCCCACCGGCTGCACGCCCCAACAAGCCGGAGCGTTGGATAACCTTTACAACTATCCCGGTGACAAGAGCATCCAGAATGCTCGCGTGTATCCGGCGTACAGCCAGATCCTGGTGCCGCACCACAATACCTACTCCAACTACAACGCGATCCAGGTGGAAGCCATCAAGCAGATCGGCCGCCTGAACTTCAACGCGAACTACACGTTCTCCAAGGCGCTCGGCATCCTGGGTTCGTCGGCGGACTTCAACTGGACGGCAGGCATCGATCCGTTCAACCTGGCCAACAACTATGGCCCGATGAACTTCGACCGCACACAGGTGCTGAACTTGAGCTACTCCTACCAGACACGGAAGTTCACGGACAGGCGCATGCTCGGGGGCTTCATCAATGACTGGCTCATCTCAGGCATCACCAATTTGCAGAGCGGACCGAACATGCAAACAGGCGTCAGCGCTTCGCCTGGCTACTACGTGCAGGGGAATATCGGCCCGGTAGGTTCGGGCTACGGCGTAAGCAACACCACGATCCTTGGCACTCCGGACGTCAACCTGCAGCCGGTTCTGAAGTGCGATCCGCGCTCAGGCCGTGGGGCACACCAGTACTTGAACGGTGCCTGCTTTGGATTGCCTGCGCTCGGAACCAACGGCCAGTACATCGAACCGTATGCTCACGGACCGGCGTTCTTCAACACAGACCTCACCCTGGAGAAGACCTTCCGCATCGCGCATGAGCAACGTCTGAGGCTTCGCTATGCGGCGTTCAACTTCCTGAACCATCCGTTGAACAGCTTTGGAACCGGCTACGCCTCGCAGACGACGCTGCAGTTGAGCGATACGTCGGCGGGGGCTTCACCCACGACAGCTGTCTACAATCCGGCAACCGGCTTTGGCCAGGCGCCGCTGAAGCTGGGACGGCGCTTGTCGGAAGTGTCCCTGAAGTACGAGTTCTAGTGGAGGCGATGGCCGCGGCATCGTGGGTTGCGGCGGCCATCTATCTTTGTTCGTTTGGCCTTCTATTTTTTGCTTGTTTTTCTGTCGATTCGTAACGTTTGCCTTGGAGTTATGTATGTTTGCACGCGGAGCGCAGGCCGCTGTCCTCTCTTGTTTCTTCGGCCTGCTGAGCCTTTCCGGAACGGTGGGAGAGGCGATCGCGCAAAACTCGTTTTCGAAGGTGACTGGGGTCAAGTCTCTTCCGAATGGAATCGAGCTTCGCGATGACGGATTGATCGTGAGGATCGTTGCTTTGCGTGACGACGTGATCCGCCTGCGCGCGGGACGCGACGGCGCTCTGCCTGAAGATGCATCCTGGGCGGTGCTTCCGGAAGCGCGGGCTGCGACCGTGCAGGTCGCTCAGGACACGAATTCAACCGCAGTGGGGTTTCACACCGCGGACCTCCGCGTGGAAGCGGTCCGGGCGACCGGCTTGCTGACCATACGCGACGCGGTTGGAAGAGTGGTTCTGCAGCAGGCTCTACCTATCAAGTTTTTGGGGGAAGGTTTTCGTCTGACCGACGTCATGCCCTCAGATGAACACTACTTTGGATTGGGCGATAAGACCGGGCCACTTGATCGCCGCGGCCACGCCTTCACCATGTGGAACACGGATGCATACCGCTTCCAAGAGTCGACCGATCCGTTGTACAAGAGCATTCCGTTCTTCATGACCTATCGTGCGGGAACAGCCACTGGCATCCTGCTCGATAACACGTGGCGATCGAGCTTCGACTTCGGCAAAGAGCTGGCCAACGCGTATTCCTTCGGAGCGGACGGAGGTCCGCTCGATTGCTACATCGTGGCCGGACCTTCCCCGCGCCATGTGGTGGAAACCTATGCCTGGCTGACCGGGAAGGCGCCTTTGCCGCCTCGATGGATGCTGGGATTTCAGCAGTCGCGCTATTCTTATGTGCCGGCCAGACGGTTGATGGAGATCGCAAACCGTCTGCGCGCTGACCACATCCCGGCAGATGCGCTGTACCTGGACATTGATTTCCAGCACAAGAACCGGCCCTTCACGGTAGATACCCAGGCTTTTCCGGATCTCGAAGGCCTGCTGGCCAAACTGCGCGCGATGGACTTCCACGTCGTCGCGATTACAGATCTGCATATCGCCAAAGCACCCGGCGAAAGCTACGCACCCTACGATAGCGGGATAGCCGGCAATGAGTTTCTGCACCGGCCGGATGGCTCGGTTTACAGCGGTTCGGTGTGGCCGGGGCCCAGTGTCTTTCCGGATTTCGGCCGGAGCGCATCGCGCGCATGGTGGGGGACGCTCTATCAGCCCTTCACAGCGATAGGGTTTGCAGGCTTCTGGAATGACATGAACGAGCCCTCAATCTTCGATTCACCGACCGGCACGATGCCGCTCGATACCGTGCACCGGATCGAAGAGCCCGGCTTCATCACGCGCACGGCAACGCACGCCGAGATGCATAACGTCTACGGCATGGAAAATTCGCGTGCGACCTATGAGGGTCTACGCAAGCTGCAGCCAGATGTGCGGCCCTTTGTGCTGACTCGCGCGAGCTATGCAGGCGGGCAGCGCTATGCCGCTACCTGGACGGGAGACAACAGCAGCACCTGGAACCATCTGCGCATGACCAGCCCCATGCTGAAAAGCCTCGGATTGAGCGGCTTCTCATTCAGCGGCGCCGATGTCGGCGGATTTGCGGGGACTGCGACGCCTGATCTGTTGACCAAGTGGCTGGAGATCGCGGCGTTTCACCCAATCGACCGCGACCACACCGAGAAGGGAACAGGTGATCAGGAACCCTGGATCGGAGGCACACAACATGAAGACATTCGCCGCCGCTACATCGAAGAGCGCTATCGCCTGATGCCGTATCTGTATACCGTCGCGGAAGAAACCTCACGGACCGGCATGCCGATGATGCGGCCCCTGTTTCTGGACTTCCCGGAAGCAGCCAGGGACAAGCACCCGATCGATCTGGATGCCAACGTCGATGCGGAGTTTCTGCTGGGGCATGACCTGCTGATCGCGCCGTCACCGTACCCGGAAGCGCCCGATGCGTATGGTATCGAGTTTCCCTCCGCGGAGTGGTACGACTACTGGACCGGTCAACGTGTTCCTGCGCCGGTTGCGGCGAAGCGTGATCCGAACGCTCCCGCTCCCGCGACGGACATGATCGCGCTGTCGATGGAAGTGCATCCACAACTGGAGACTCTACCGGTATATGTGCGTGGCGGCGCGATTCTGCCCATAGCTCCGCTTACCCAAAGCACCGAAGAAACGCCGCGCGGCCCCCTTACGCTACGGGTGTATGCAGGGCCGGACTGCCGCGGCAGCATCTACACCGACGATGGCAAAAGCTTCGCGTATACCAAGGGTGTGTTCCTGCGTGAAGAGTTTCACTGCAGTGTAGCGGCGGACGGCATGACCTTCGCTGTTTCCAGGCGCGAGGGAAGTTTTGTTCCCTGGTGGAGCGATCTCCACGTCGAAGTGTTCGGTTGGTCGCCAAGCTCTGAAGAGGTGAGTATATCCGGAGGCGCAGCGCTTCCTCTGGTTCGCCACGAACACAGCTTCGAGTTCACGCTGCCGGATAATGGGGGCGGGGCGGCCGTGAGCGTGCGCTGATTGCCTCGCTGACTGAGGTTCGATGACGAGACTTGGATGGGCTGGATACGCATGGCGCTCCCTGCTGGGTATGTTGGGCTGCTGCCTGGCCTTGTGTCCGTTGCAATCCCACGGGCAGCGCATGGTCTTCGCGCACTACATGGTCACCAACCAGGACTACCAGGGTGACACCGACCCAACCCAGGAACGCAAGATCGCCGCCTATGAACGCGAGATGCGTGAAGCGCAGGCTGTAGGTATCGATGGGTTCGTGCTCAACGTGGGAGGGTGGCTACGCGAACCCTACTACATCCGCTACACAGCTCAAATTTTCGAGGCCGCCCTGCGCCTGAACAGCGGGTTCAAGCTGATGCTTTCAGCCGACATGTGCTGCGGCAATACAGCCGAAGATATTGAAGACATAATGCGGCGCTTTGCCGGCAATCCACGTTATGCCAAGGTCTATTTTCAGCAGCAAGGGAAGTCTGTGCTCACCACATTTGCCGGTGACAAGATCGGCACCGATGGATGGCAGCAGATTCGCACGGATCTCGAATTCGGAACCCATCCATCCACCTCGGCCGAACCCAAAGCGTTGAGGCCGGCGAGCGACCCACCGGGCAACGCGCCCTTGCAGGTGTTCTTTGTGCCGGCGCTTTTCTTCGATGGTGAGCTGCCGAAGAAAAAGAACCTGGACGAAGCGGTGGCGCACTGGAAAGCGGCATTGGATGGCATGGTGTATTGGGGAATTGCTGGTGTGCCGGGCTCTCACGGGGCCCTCGATCAGCTGCCAAGCAGCCGCTACTATGCGGAAGCGCTCCATCACGCCGGGAAGCTCTATGTCGCGCCCGTATGCCTGCAGTTCTGGGGAGCGAATGCCAACCGTTATTACGAATACAGCGGTGCGACCGGCATGCGAGCGATGTGGATGGATGCGATCCGGGTGACGCATCCGGAATGGGTCGAGATCATCACCTGGAACGACTTCATCGAGGGGACGTACATCAGCCCGATCGATGACCCCAACCGATATGCAGGGGCAAACTTCCTGGACACGACAGGTGTGCCTCGCGGAATCCGAGGCTATTTCCACAGCCACGCGGCAGCGACCGATCTGCTGAAGTTCTATATCGCCTGGTACAAAACCGGAATTGAACCGGCGATCGAGCACGACGCCGTGTACTTCTTCTACCGGACACAACCGAAAGCCGTGGACGCCGGCAAGCCTTCGGTCGCGAACAAATTTGGACCGGTGGACGATGCGATCTATATCACCTCGAACCTGACGGCAGCGGCCGAACTGCGTGTGACTTCCGGAAACGAGACACGAACCCTTCATCTTCCCGCCGGGAGTTCCGATACCCAGACGCCCTTTCAGGTGGGTGAAGCGCCCCGGTTTGAACTGCTCCGGACTGGCAAAACGTTAGGGACAGCCGTCGGAAACGATCCCATTACCGCCAAACCGGTATTCAACGACTTCTACTATTCGAGCGGCGTACTAACCGTCTCCCATTGATTCGGCAAAGCAATAAGCCGCCCACCGATTGGCGAGCCGCTGCTGTGGCCATACCTGCGCCGGGGCCATACGATAGACGAGTGGACGTTGATTCAACCCGCTTCTCCCCCGCAGATCGCGAGTCCCTGTACCGCATCATGGAACAGCGGCGCGACGTGCGCTGCGGGTTCCTTCCCACGCCTGTGCCGGAAAATGCATTGATGCGATTGCTGCACGCTGCCCACTGCGCCCCTTCCGTGGGCCTAATGCAGCCAGCACGCTTCATCGTGATCCGTGACCCGGCGCTGCGGGAACATATGTACAAGGCGTTCCAACGCGCCAATCAACTTGCGGCGGAGAAGTATGAGGGCGAACAGCGCCAGCTTTATGACGGGCTGAAGCTACAAGGACTGCGGGAAGCGCCTCTGCATCTCTGCGTGGTTTGCGACCATCGCTCGGAACAGGGCCACGGGCTTGGCAGGCAGACGATGCCGCAGATGAGTGCCTACTCCGCCGTCTGCGCGGTGCAGAACCTGTGGCTTGCGGCGCGTGCAGAAGGCATTGGTGTCGGTTGGGTGAGCATCTTCAACCCGGAGGACCTTCGAGCCCTGCTTGCAGTTCCCGAAGGCGTCGAGGTCGTGGCCTATCTCTGCATCGGCTATGTCGCTGAGTTTGCGGAGCGGCCTGATCTTGAGCGCTTTGGATGGGAATCGCGACGGGGTCTCGAAGAGGCCCTGTATTCCGAAAAGTTCGGCGAGCCTTACCGGGCGGAGTCGGTCACGCATGAGTGAGAAGATTCCTGCGCATGGCGGCCAACTTCGCGCTATTGCGGCCCAGTTCGGTGTCGCCGAACGAGGCTTGCTGGACTTCAGCGCCAGCATTGATCCGCATCCCATGCCGCCCGCGGTCGTGGAGGAACTCCAGCGCCTGTTGGCGGAAGGTGAGCTTCTTTCCGCGTATCCCGAAATGACGTACGCGAACCTGCGTAGCGCGCTGGCCCGATACGTGGGAGTCGACGTGGCCGCGCTGGCTGTCGCGAACGGTGTGATGGCGCTGCTTCATGCGTGTGTCGATGTCTTTGCCTTGAAGCGGTGTGCTGTTTTCGTTCCGGGTTTCAGTGAATATGAGCGCACACTTCGCATTGCCGGTTGCGAGCCTGTGCCCGCAGCTCTCAAGGAGCAGCATGGCTTCCTGCCCGAGAGGAACAACCTGCGGGAGTTGCTCAGCAGGGGCGACGTGGATGCCGTGCTTCTCGCTAACCCGCACAGCCCGTCCGGAGCATTGCTGCAACGCGCAGAAATGGAGCAGATTGTTCGCTGGGTGAGCGACGCAGGGAAACTGCTGATCGTCGATGAAGCATTCATTGACTACTCGCCATTCGCGAGCGCCGCTGCCATCACGAGAGATAGTCAGCACCTGATTGTGCTTCGCTCGCTGACCAAGTTCTTCGCCATTCCCGGCGCCCGCGTCGCTTATGCGGTTGCGCATCCCATGTGTGCGGCGAAGCTGTTGAGAGCGCTCCCGCTATGGCCGGTCGATGCGCTGGCAGCGAAGCTCGCGGAGCTTCTCCTTGCCGACGACCCTGAACCCAGGCGTGTTGCGAATGAACAGGAACGTGACTGGCTTGCTGAGCAGTTGCGAGAGCTCGGACTTCTTGTATTTCCGAGCGCCGCGAATTTTCTTCTGTTTCGCACGGCAGCGGAGATGGACCTGTGGTCAAGGATGATTTTGGAGCACAGTATTGTGATCCGTGCATGCGGAAATTTTCGTGGGTTGGATGATCACTGCTTTCGTGTAGGCGTACGTGGCCGCGAGGATAATTTGCGGTTGTTGGCGGCACTTGGTTCTTGTTTCGCTAAGGAGTTATCGTCTGCCCATCTAACGCCGCCAGTGCATGCGCGATGAGGGAAACACCCATGTCTGCGGCACAAGACGTCTACGCGAAGAGGTCAGAGCGCTGAAGGCGCGTTCTATACCAGCCTAGGGCGAAGCCCTAGGTAACGGTCGCTAAGGAGAATCGAGGGCTGAAAGCCCGATCTATCGTGGCGCCACGATAGGTCGGGCTTTCAGCCCTCAATCTTGCAACACCCAGATTTCCTAGGGCTTCGCCCTAGGCTGGTATAGAACGCGCCGTTGGCGCTTGAGGCATTGCGCTTGGGTGAGAAGCATAGACGTGGATATAGATTCTTGAAGTTACGCTACACAATCCATGCGTGTGATCTTCCTTCTGGCAATTATCCCTTGTAGTGCAACGAACAAACACAACGCTGGCAAATCGGATTGCTCTCGATATCGAGCGTGCGCCGAAACTCCTGCGCCTGCGGGCTGTTGAGGGCCGCTTCCAGCGATTGTTCGCGGACATTGCCGATCGCCGGATGAAAGAAGCAGGGGCGCACATCGCCGTTGACTTCTAAAACAGCAGAGACCCACGGTGCATTGCAATGTGGGGATACCGGCGCCAGTTCCCCCAACTGCTCACGGAAACGCCGCGCAATGCGGCGAAGCTTCTCCGGCCGCTCCACAATAAAGCCGCTCGCAAGGTCGTCACCGTACTCATCGATCAACGCCTCGATCTCCGCTTCAAGCGCGTGGACCTCGCTGGGCGTTAGAGCCACCTGCGACTGGCGTTCGAGAGGCCAGATCAATTCGCGATTGAATGCCTGCGACGTGACGTCTGCCGGCAGGAAGGAGATGGAATCGACGCCCAAAGTCTTTGCCGCGTCGACTGCAGCGCGTAAGGTGACGTGGTTCTGATTCTGGATCGTCATGCGCGCATGAATCGGCATCTCCGGCGCCAGCGCGCGGACTGATTGGATCCCTTCACGCATCAATTGGAAGCCGCTGCGCACTCGGCGTACGCGATCGTGAACTTCCTCTGGCCCGTCCAGGGATAGATAGATTTCATCGATCGAAGCGGCAACCATCTCCGCATGTTTCCGCAACAACAATCCGGTGCTGAGAAGCGTGATTCGTTCTGCGCCCGACTCGCGAAGAAACGCGCACAGTGCCGGGAGTCGAGTGTGCAGGAGCGGTTCCCCTCCCGTCAGAACAACCTGGCGCACGTTCAGCGATTGTAGCGAGGCCTTGTGCCGTTCGAGTATTTCCAGATCCAGTTCAGCCCCTCGTTCGCGTTTCCAGATATCGCACATCACGCAGCGGCAGTTGCAGCTTTCGTGAACGTGCAACAGAAGAATGGGCAGCGAGGTCAGCGTCGATTGTTGATCGATTACGGTGGCTTGTTCCGCGACGAGAGGAAGACTCATGCCGCGGCCTCCCTATCGAAAGTTATGGATGCAACCTTGCGGCCGTTCAGGCGAACATCGCCGGCGCCAAGAACTGCTTCCGTGTCTTTGAGCAGCTGGCGTACCGGCGCCCGCACCCAGCGGGCCACACCTTCAACGCACAGCGGCTCGAGTCCCTGGCGAAGAGATGGAGTGAGGCGCTCATAGATCGTCGTCGAGGCCATTTGAATTTCGCCGGCCAGGAATACCAGTTCAATGTCCTTCCATCCAAGTGTGGCCAACACTTCGGAAGGTGTGCCCGGGCGGTCTTTCACGGCAATCAGGTCCGCGCATGCGAACGGGCGAAGCGTGCCTTCGCCTTCCGTCAGCCGCAGCATTGAGGCCGATGAGCGGGTGAGCATGGTGTAGAGCTCTTCCGCGTTCAACTTGCAATGTTCCGATGTGAAACGAATCTCATCCAGCAGATCACCCGTCGCCGTGAGAGAAGAATCGCTGCCCAAGGCTGTGTGCGTTACGCTGCGAATGGTCGAACCGGAGGGAACTTTACCGAATAGAAACTCATTCGAGGATGGACAGAAGACAACGGCTGCCTCGCGCCGGTTGAGCAGGTCGATCCCTGCTGCCTCAAAGCCAAGACCGTGAATCAATACGGTTCGCTCGCTCAACACACCGAGATCGTCAAGAGCCTGCAATTCGCGTGCTGAGCTCCCATCGACACCTTCTCCTGCATGCAGCATGAACGGAACATCGTTGCTCGATTGGGTGAATGCGCGGCGTATCTCCTCGGGAGTGGAAGCCCAGGGAGAGTGTTGCCATGCGAAGTGTTCGACGTGGCGGCAGGGCAGGTGTCCAAGGTGGGCAAGCGGTGCGACTGGATTGTGATGGCAAACTGTGGTGACGCCGCTCAGCAGGTTACGCAGGATACCCCACCAATGCCGGGTATCCCTGGGCACCGCACGGTGCTTTGCGATGACTTCAGAATCACGCGCATGGATGTCCTCCGCCCATTCCTTCGCATTGGCATAACCTCCTTTGCCCAGGCGTGGAAAGAGCGCAAACTCCAGATGATCATGCGCATTGACCAGCCCCGGCAGCAGGAGATATCCATCAAGCTCCAGCACACTGCCCGTTGTCGTGGTCTTGATTGTCCCACTATGCAGAGACGCGATCTTGCCATCCTCAATCTCGACGGCAAGCTGGCCGCTCTCCGCAGCACCCAGCGCACAGCGAACACCGCTGAGGTGAAGCGTTGTTTCCTGCGTGTGAAAGCGGGAAGGCAGACGTTCCAGTTCCAGGATGTAGATGGCTGGATAACCCTCTGCTTCCTCCATGCGGTGCAAGTGAGCAGCACCCTCGAAGATAGAACGTTCAGGCGGCTCGAACCCCGGTTCGATCAGAGCGCGCATCGCAAAACCGGCCCGCTCGAATGCGGCGATCAACGGCTGCGGATCGTGGTGGAAGGTCGCGAGCGGAATTGGTGTCGCGCCAGGGTTGGCAACCCGCTTCCAGCCCAGTTGCTGAGCGGTGGCCGGGTGCATGTCGGAAAGAAAGACAGTGGCCTGAGGTTTGGCGATGCGTGCGATCTCGCGAGCGAAGCGATCGACGTCCTCAACGTAGCCCAGCATGAACGTTCCGAGAATCACATCCGCACTGCTTGCCGCCAGCGGAAGGTCGGAGCCTTCGGCCTGAAGAAGTCGAACTCCGGCAAGACCTCGTGCGGCAGCTCTCTGCAGCATGGCAGGTGAGCTATCCACGCCGCACAGCGTGCGAGGACGTTCGGCTGCCATGCGTTCCAGCCATCTCCCTGTGCCGCAGCCTATATCGACAACGTCCAGTCCCCGCAAACGGGGAAGCAGGCAACCGAGATAGCGGCCTTCCAAAGCGATCAGGGGGTTCGGCTGATTGTCATAAGCCTCGGCCCATGCCGCGAATGCGCCCGCGTTCGAGTCGGCGCCAGGAATTGCATCGGCCGGCGCGCCTGCCGCCGCTCTCATAGACTTTCCCGTTTAGGTTTGCGCAGGTTGATGAATTGGTGAGCCAACTGCAGCTCGTAGGGGTGGCCATACAAGCGGAATGCGTATCGCCAGGAACTGAGAACTTTCAAGAGTGTGCGGCTCCATTGCGGAGCGCGAATGTCCTGCACGGTGGGCCAACGGGACGCAACTACAAGTTCGAAGTCGTCGATCAGGCGCTTGGTTTTGCGTTTGAGCCAGGGGGCACTGGTATCGATGCGCAGGGTGAAATCCATCCACTGCTTGGTGGCCCATTCCGCGGGTGAGTCGGGAAAGTCGATCTTATCGTCCACCTCGCCATACATCGCGCCTTTCTGCGGTGTGGGCGTGTAGTGCTGCACGATGATTTCCGAGTCGGGATTGATGCGCTTGATCTTGCGGATAAAGCGCAAGGTTTCCGTGGTATCGCGTTCCGGGTCCTTGGGATTGCCGACCACGAAGGAAAACTCAGGGATGATGCCAAACTGGCGCGTGCGCCGGGCCATGATCAACGTCTGCTCAGTGGTAATGCCTTTCTGCATTTCGACGAGTGTTGCATCGGAGCCGCTTTCGGCGCCGAAAAAGATCATGGTGCAGCCCGCCCGAGCGATGGCGGCCAGCGTTTCATCCGAGTAGCGCTACATGATGTCGACCCGTGCTTCACACCACCAGCGCAGCTTCAGAGGAGCCATCAGGTCGCAGAGCTCACGCGCATGGTCTTCGCGAAGAAAGAAGTTCATGTCATAGAACTGCACGGAGTCTGCGTTGTAGGTGTCCACCAGATGCTTCAGAATCTCAACCGTGCGGGAGGGCGTCTCCATCTTTTCATCGCGGCCATAGGCGGCGTGGACTCCGCAAAAGCTGCAGTTGAACGGGCAGCCGATACTTGCGTGATGGACTGCGGTTCGTTTGCCGAAGAAGGACGGCCGCATATATTTTTCGACGGGCAGGCGATGGAAGGGCGACCAGGGAAAGCTGTCGGGCCCCTTCATCGGGCGTTCGGGGTTGGTGCGATGGAAACCGAACTGATCTTTGTAGCAGAGGCCGCGGATGGACTCCAGGCTGCGGTTGCCGCGAAGGGCATCGATCAGCTCAAGCAGCGTGTCTTCGCCCTGGCCTTTCACCGCAAAATCGACGTATTTCGCATTCAGCGTGGCGTCGGGATAGATGGAAGGGAAGTAGCCTCCCCAGGCGATCTTCACGTGCGGACGTTGCTTGCGAATCTCGCGCGAGGTTTCCATCGCAGCCACCATCTGCGGACCTGGCATGGCGGAAACGCCGAGCAGATCGACCGGATGGGCGTCGATAAACTTCAGCAAGGTCTCGGTGGGGTTTTCATCCACGTTGCCGTCGACGATTTCGTACTCTTCGCGGCCCTCAAGTACAGCAGCGAGCGCCAGCACCGCGAGCGGCAGGCGGCGGTTGCGGGGCTTGGTCGCGCGTGGATGGTAGAGCAGGATCATGCGGGCAACTTTTCGAAGTGGAGGAGGACGTGGTCGCCGGCTACGCGAAGCAAAGGGAAGGTGCGCAAAACGCCGTCAAGGCGCTCTGCAATACGAAGCAGCCGCGGATGCTTTCGCATCCATGGCTCCAGATACGACGGCGGTACGAACAGGCCGACGGCGGCGATGGATCGCAGACGGAAATGTGGCTGGAAGATTCGCCGCAGCGTGGCGACGGTGGGGTAGTAGACCCAGAAGCTATATCCGGAGACGTTGACCTGGGTTACTCCGCTCCAGCGGCGGAATGCTTTGCGAAAACGCCCCTTGGCCACGTAGTACAGGGTTTCCCAGATACAGATGCGCGTAGAGACGCAAAAGAGAAGCGAAGCGCCACGGTTGAGCCTCCGGTTGAGCTCGTCCACAACCGGAACGAGATTTTCCGTGCAGTTCAACCCCGAGAAGTTGGAGAACGCACCATCGAAGCGAAGTTCGGTGGAAAGCTGGCCTAGTTGCTCATTGGGAAGAATGTTGAACTCGACACTGTCTGGAGATGGGCCGGCCAGAATGCGGTCGAGCGCGCAGGAGATCATCTTCTCGGAGGCGTCGCAGGCAGTGACACGCATGCCGAGCGAAGCAAGATGGAGCGCATCTTCGCCTGTCCCGCAGTTGAGCTCAAGGATATGCTCGCCGGGTTTGAAGGCCCGCTCTGCAGCGCGCCATACGACATCGCGCTGGCTTCGTCCGATGGAGCTTTCCGTGAACGAGGCATCGTAGCTTTCGGCCATCGAGTCGAAAGCCAGTCCCGCAACACGCGGCGCCTGGGCGGAGGCTGTCATAGCTCAACCTCGCCGTAGGTCTGGTGCAGGCCTGCCCGCGCCGCGTCGATACTGGCACGGAGTGCGCCTTCCTTCTCCAGGTCGTCAGCTTCTTTGGCAGCCTGCAGACGGGCCAGTGCAACCTCATCGCGCAGCAGACGGTCGGCATGGGCGTAGAAGGTGCGTGTGTGCCGGCCCCGGATCTTCAGCTCGCGATCGGAAGTCTTTCCCCATGGCGCAAGCTGCACCAGGCGATCTTCAATGCGCTTGTAGTAGGGCGTGCCTTTGATGGGGTAGGAGACCGTGGTGAAGAAAATGTCGGGGTTGGAGACACGGACGTGGTTGACCGTGGCTTCAATGTCCTCCAACTCCTCGCCTTCATAGCCCCACATCAGGAACATGCCGCTCTGGATGCCGCGGTCGCGGCACATGTGTACGGCGTTCTGCACCTGTTCAATCTTCACGCCGCGGTCCATCGAATCGAGGATGCGTTGCGAGCCGCTTTCCGAGCCGATCCAGACCCGGAAGCAACCGAGTTCCGCGAGAATGTCCAGCATTTCCCCATTGAGCCGGTCGGCGCGCGAGATGCACTCAAAAGGAATTTTCAGCCCGCGGCGGCGCATTTCGCCCGCATAGGTACGCAGCCACGCATGGTTGATGGTGAAGACGTCGTCGGAAACCCACACCATGTCCGGTGTGTACTCCTTGAGCAGGAACTCCACTTCATCGACAACGCGGATTGGATCGCGCCGGCGGTGCGATTGCCCGTAGACCTGATGGCTGCACCAATTGCAACGGAAGGGGCAACCGCGGGCGGTGATGAAGTTGATGGATCCTGTGCCATGGTGCGTGCGCCAGGTTTCGACGTAGCGGCGAATGTCGATGGCATCGCGCGCGGGCCAGGGCTGCGCGTCGAGATTCTCGATTTGCGTGCGCGCCGGGTTCTGGTGCATCGCG
The DNA here is from genome assembly GCA_036498835.1 of Acidobacteriaceae bacterium. Lineage (GTDB taxonomy): Bacteria > Acidobacteriota > Terriglobia > Terriglobales > Acidobacteriaceae > Granulicella. The sequence goes on from DASYEV010000026.1 coordinate 50,785, forward strand.
CCAGCTTCATCGAGGTAGGAAACGCCACCAATTTTGGAGTAGTCGGTTTCTCCACTTCGCAGGGCGAGCAAGAGATCTTCCGTCGTAAGTTCACCTTCGCCCGAAACAACGAAGTCCGCTCCGGCCTGCAGATATTCGAGCGTATAGGCGCCCGGCTCCGGACCGCCCACCACAGTCGTCCACCCTGCTTCGCGCGCTACAGCCAGAATCTCAATCACGTTCATGCGCGTCATGAGATTCGCATACACGCCAACTATGGAAGGTGTTTCCGAACGCAGAAACTTGAACAACTCTTCGCGGCTGGAGAACGTCGTGTCGAACACGTCCACATCGAAGCCCTTGTTGCGCAGATGGGAGCAGAGATACAGGATGCCGAGCGGAGCGTACGGCTTCATGATCTGAATCTCTTTGGGATCTTCAAAGAGGAAGTAGCCGTGTGTGAGCACAAGGTCTCTCACGAAAGGCCTCCCGATGCGACAAGCTGCGTTACAGGCACGACACTGGAATGTGTCGAGCGCCCATTGAAAGCCGTGCGCGTTGGTTCGGCGTTCCGGCACACGGGTTCAAGCGCCATCACATTGTCCCAGAGGCATTCGACCTCGCTGTCGGATGGACGCTCGCCTGTTCCCTTGTGCCAACTGTTAACTTCCGCATGCAGCGCTTCACGCACCGCACGGTAGAACTCCGTGGTGTACGCGCCATGGAACATGATGCAAAGATCATCGCTATCCACCCAGTTGCGCTTCTCGCCGAGATCAGCCTTGACCCGCTCGTAGAACACGGTGCCAGGCAGCGGATAGGAGAAGGAAATGCCGATGTCGTCCGGGCGAGTCTCGCGAACCAGCCTGATGGTCTGCTGCAGGTCATCCCAGGTCTCGCCCGGGTAGCCAAGCTGCAGGAAGAAGCATGCACGGATGCCGGCATCGCGCAGGCGGTGACGCGCGGTCAGCACGGCGGGGAGCTTGAGGCTCTTGTCCATCGCATTCAGGATGCGCTGCGACCCTGATTCCACGCCCATCCACACTTCCGCGCAACCTGCGGCCTGCAGGGCAGCTACCGTGGTTTCCGACATCAGGTCAGCGCGCGATTGAATCTTGAAAGGCAGGCTTGCTTTGCGCCGCATTACTTCCGCGGCAAACTCCGACATCCAGCGCGCGTTCAAGGCGAAGACATCGTCACCGAACCAGATGTGATCGGCTTTGACCTCGTACTTCATGCGCCGCATTTCTTCTGCGACCACGGCGGGTGGCCGTAACTGGAACTTGTCCCCGGAGATGGGCTTTGCGCACCAGTTGCACTGGTAGGGGCAACCGCGGCTGCTGACCATGTTGGCGGAAAAATAGCCATGGGCCTTGGTCCAGGCACTGCGGTATTCGCTAAAGTCGATCAGGTCGATCGCGGGAGCGGGAATCTCCGGCCAGTGCGCGTTGCGCGCCAGGCGTTTCCCCGTCACGCTGTTCGGTTTCTCGCGGGAAACGAGGCCGTCCATCTCCCGGGGCTGCTCTCCACGCAGCAGGTAGGAGCACAGCTCGACGAGGGTATGTTCGCACTCGCCACGCAGCACATAATCGGCGCCGTGCTGCAGAAAGAGCTCAGGGCTGTCCGTAGCGTCGGAGCCATGCATGACGACTCTGGCGCCGGCCGCTTTTGCAGCGGCCGCGATGGTCCACGCCACTTCACGCATGCGGGTGAGGCACATCTTGGACAGGAAATTGAAATCGTCCTCATAGATCGCGACGATGCGCGGTTGAAACCTGATGAGAGCGGCCGTGAACGTTTCCTCGGGCGAACTCAACATGGTATCCGCTAACGCGACCGACATGCCCACCGTGCGAAGCGCCGTGGCAGCGTACAGCGTGCCGAGCGGCATGTACGGCTGCATCTTCCGCGCCTGCTTCGTGTCGTAGAGCAAGTGATACGAGTGCGTCAGCAGAACGTCGATCACGAATCACCTCGTACCAGTCGTGCAATGGTCATGTTGCGGTCTCCTAGCACGCAGCCTCAGCCGGTGTGTTGGAAAGCCGTTTCGCATCGACGGCGGGTTTCAGAGCGGTGTAGCGCTTGAGCTTGTTGTTGAGCCAGATCTCGACGGGTACGCCATAGCGGTCGTTATCCAGCCGCCAGCGTGCCGGAAGCGAGAGCGCTTTCTGCGCAAGGCGCGTGATGCTGCCGCGGCGGTCCGCGGCGATGTTGGTGCGGTCGAAGGCCATGCGCAGATAGTCGCGCATGGTCTGCAGACGCTGGTGTTCCTTGCCGTCCAGCCAGGGAAGACGTGTGTAGCGGGGAAAGTAATCCGCCCACTCTTCAAAGGTCTTGGGTGGTTCGATACCGAGTTCCGTGGTGCGTTGGAAGATCGGCGAACCGGGGTACGGCGTGAAGATGTTGGTCCACCATTCGGCGCCGGGGTGCTTCCGGCAGATCTTCATGATGTACTCAATGCTTTCGCGGCGTTCCGCCGGGCCTTCGCCTGGGAAGGCGAAGATGACGTTGAAAGAAGGGCGTATGCCTGCGTCAATGCAGCGCGCTGCGCTTTCACTGATGGAGTCGTAGTCCTGCCAGTCCTTGCCCATGGCTTTGAGGACTTTGCGCGAACCGGAGTCCACGCCCTGGCAAATCTGCTTCAGGCCCGCACGTTTGAACAAGCGAAGGTCTTCGGGTGAGAGACGCGCGACGACGTTGGTTGTGGCCTGCACGCTCCATGTGAAGTGCGAGTTCTCACGGACAAGCCCCTCGGCGATGCCGCGGGCGCGGTCCACATCGACCAGGAAGTTGTCGTCGACGACCCAGATCATTTCCAGCGCATAGCGCCGGCTTAGGTCGACCGTCTCTTCGACAACCTGCTCGGCGGGCAGCGCATTCCACTTGCGTCCGTAGACGCCGGAGTTCGTGCAGTAGCCGCAGTTGAACGGGCAGGCCAGGCTGGAGGTGTACATCGCCCAGCGGCGTCCGCATTTGCGTTCATACGCGTCGAAGTCCGCGATCTGATAGGCCTTGGGCGGCATTTCGGCCAGCGGCCGCAGCGCCCGTTCCTGCGTCATGATCAGCTTGCCGTCACGTTTGAAGCCAATACCGGGAACGAAGTCTGGTGAGGAGCCGGCCTGGATATGTTTGAGCAGCTCAGGAAATGCGTCTTCGCCCTGGCCCTTGACGATGTAGTCGATGTAGGGAGCTTCCAGCGTCTGTTGGGGCATCAGGGACGGATGCCAGCCGCCCAGAACGATAGGGAAATCCTTGTCCCAGGCCTTGACCGACTTGGCGATATCTGCGGTTTCGCGGATCATGGGGCCCGTGACCAGTGAGACGGCCAGGCACAGCGCGTCTTTCACTTCATCCAGCACACGCTGTTTGAAATTGGGCGTGATGGTGGAATCGACCAGAACCACTTCAAAGCCGGCCCGCAATAGGGGTGTTGTCACGGCCAGAATACCGAGCGGCGCCGTTGCCTCCGAACTGGCAAACGACGGAAAGAAAAATACAATCTTTTTGGACTTCCGCACCCTGTTTCCTCGCTCTGGTGACGAGCATAGGGAGCGTGCCGGGCGAGATTGTCACCGATTTGTCAAAGCGCTGTCATTCCATTGGTGACAGGCAAAGCAATTGCCCAAGATCTACGCAGTGTGGCATGGGCAAGGCTCTCCTGCCCAGCTTCGGATGTCACGCTAAAATGAAGACTTCTGCCCGAGCTGATACGGCCCGTGATCGGAGCGCGTCGTCCTTACCTGAAACACATGCATCGCCTTCGCAAGGCTGAAGTTGGAGAATGCTGGCACCCATGCCCCTTGAAGACAAGTCCGCTTCCCGGATTGGAATTTGCGGCTCAGCGAGCGTAGGCAAAACCACCCTGGCTCATGAAGTTTCCCGCCGTCTGCAGCTTCCCTGCATTGGCGAAGAGATGCGAGCGCATCTTGAATCCTCAGGCAGCTCACTTGCGGAACAGGCTCCTGCCGACACGGAAGCTGCCCTGCTGAAGATGTGGCAGGAGCGTGTGCAGGCTGAAGCGTCTGCAACCGGCTTCATTGCGGATAACTGCCCGCTCGACTTCGCGGCCTATGCGCTGTACTACGGCTGCCTCAGCGAGCAAAGCTATGACACCTTGATCCATGCAGCGGTGGAAGCCGTTCAGCGATACGACGCCGTTGTCCTGCTCCCGTGGGGCGTGCTGCCGTATGAGCAGGACGGCATCCGGCCGGCGGACCGATTTTTGCAGTTGCGCTATCAGACTCTGCTGGAAGGCTTGTTACGCCGTTATGTCTCTGCGGAGAAGCTCTACTTTCTGCCTGAAAGTCTCTTGCGTGTTGGAGATCGCGCTGCCTGGGTAGAAGCCCTTGCCGCGAAGATGAGGACACCTCGCGAAGAAAGGCCGGGCACCGTGTACCTCGTCGGGGCTGGCCCTGGCGACCCCAGATTGCTGACCCTGCGCGCGAAGGAGTTGCTGGGGCGTGCGGATGTGATTGCCTACGATCTTCTGATCTCACCGGAGATGCTGGCGGAGATGCCCCAGGGGGCGGAACTTCTACCTGTAGGCCGCCGTTTTGGTATGGGCCCGACCAGTTATCAACTCCACCCCGAAGTGTTGGAACGCGCGCAGCAGGGCAAGACCGTAGTTCGGTTGAAGAGCGGGGATCCATTGCTCTTTGGCCGTGGCGGCGAAGAGGCGGAAGCTTTGGCGCAGGCGGGGATTCCATTTGAGTTTGTGCCGGGAGTGACTGCGGCGCTTGGCGCTGCGTCCTATGCCGGGATACCTCTGACGCATCGCGGGCTCACCTCGCAGGTGCTGATTGGAACCGGGCATGAAGCAGGTGAACCGGAAGAGCGTGCGGGACATCCCCAGCGGTTGACCGTGCTGTATATGGCCGCTCGGCGGCTGCAGGAAAACCTGGAGTACCTGCACGGCGAGGGCTATACCGCGGAAACACCGGCCGCCTTGATTGCGAGTGCAACCACACCGAGGCAGAAGGTCTTTCTCGGCACTGTGGGGACGCTGCCGGAACAAGCTGCAAATATCCCGGAACACGTGCCGGTCATCCTGTTCGCCGGCTCCTCGGTTGCTCTGCATGAGCGCCTGCAATGGTTTGTTCCTGCCGCGCCGGAGACAAGCAAGGCGTGAGCGAAATGCGGGCGATTCCGCGGATCGTGATTGGCGGCGTCTCAAGCGGCGCCGGCAAGACGACGTTCACCGTGGGTTTGTGCCGCGCTCTTCAACGGCGAGGTCTGCGGGTGGCGGCCTTCAAAGCTGGACCCGACTATCTAGATCCCACGTATCACGCCCGCGCGACCGGCGGCCGCAGTCATAACCTCGATGCATGGATGATGGGCCGGCAGGCTGTGCTCGCGACGTTTGCCTCGGCAGCGCAGGATGCGGACGTTGCAATTGTCGAGGGAGTGATGGGTCTCTTCGACGGAGCGGATCCAACATCGGAAGAAGGCTCAACCGCGCAGATCGCCAAATGGCTCGGTGCACCTGTGTTGCTGGCGCTGGATGCTTCGGGCATGGCGCGGACCGTTGCCGCAATAGCCCACGGCTTCTCTACCTTCGATCCGGACGTTGAGCTGTGCGGTCTGTTGGCGAACCGCGTAGGAAGCCGTAGTCACCTGTCGTTGCTGGAGAAGTCTGTCATGTCGCCTCCGCTGCTCGGAGGGCTGCCAAAAGACCCGGCATTGCGTTTCCCGGAACGTCATCTGGGCCTGGTGACGGCCGATGAATGCACGTTGACCGATCAAACGCTGGAGACCCTGGCTAACACGATCGAAGCGTGGTGCCGTGTGGATCGCATCCTGGAGATCGCGCAGGCGGCAGAGCCGCTGGACATGGAGGGGGGCAGGGAAGATGTCTCCGTGCAAGGCGAGGTACGTTGCCGCATTGCGTATGCGCTGGATGAAGCGTTCCACTTTTATTACGACGACAACCTGCGCCGTTTGCGCTCACTTGGCGCGGAGCTCGTGCCGTTTTCGCCGATCCGCGATGAAACGTTGTCTGTGGGTATCGGTGGTATTTATCTCGGCGGCGGATACCCGGAGGTCCATGCTGAAGCACTCGCAGCGAACAGTTCCATGCGGCGGGCGATGGTGGATTTTGCCGAAGCCGGCGGACCCATCTATGCCGAATGCGGCGGGCTGATGTATCTGACCGGTGGGATCCGCAAGCTGGACGGCTCGTTCCATGCGATGACCGGACTGATTTCCGGTGAGGTGGTAATGCATGACCGTTTGCAATCGCTGGGATATGTCGAAGTTGAGACGCAGTCGCCATCGATTCTCGGCGACGCCGGTTTGACCTTTCGCGGTCACCAGTTCCGTTACTCCGAATTGCGCGGCGCGGATGAGTCCGCAATGGGAGTCTACGCGATGAAGCGCAAGAGGAATGGTGTGGTGGAACGCGAAGGTTACCGCCGTGGCGCGAATGTTGTCGCGAGTTACGTCCACGCTCATTGGGCTAGTAATCCTGATATTGCAGCGAATTTCGTTGCAGCGTGTGCAAGGTTCGCGCAACAGCGAAGCGCCGGGTTATTGGAGCTTTTAGGCTAAGCGCCGGTGTCACAAATCGGATCCTCATACCGTATGATCGGGCGCAAATCTAAGCGCCAACGGCGCGCTCTATACCAGCCTAGGGCGAAGCCCTAGGGTGACGGTCGTTACAAGGATCGAGGGCTGAAGGCCCGACCTATCACACCGTCGAATGGCAGGCGAACGACGGCTCAGCCAATATTGTTGGTACATCTGAGATAAAAAGGTTGGATTATCGCAGTTGTTCAACCGCGAAGAGCATCACTCCCCATGGCTTTCTGCGGGGTTATAGGTCGGGCCTTCAGCCCTCTGTGCGTTGATTGGGTCTGTACCTAGGGCTTCGCCCTAGGCTGGTATAGGACGCGCCGTTGGCGCTGCAAGCGATGAGCGCGACAGCCGCACACAAACCCAACACGGACGCAACAGCCGTCAGCGTCAAGGCTCGACGCGCATCCGCTGGGTCAGGCGCTGGAAACTGCGCACCCATCTCCGGCGTGTGGTGCGGTTCACCATCGTAGAAGTTGGTGCCTCCCAAACGAACACCCAGGGCTCCGGCCATCGCGCTTTCCATCTGCCCCGCGTTTGGACTGGCGTGGTTGTTGCGGTCGGCTCGCCATGTCTGCCAGGCGTCGCGGGTACGACTCTCGCCGGGTGTAATCGCGGAGGCAGCGCAAAGAAGCAGCGCTCCAGCATGTGCAGGAATCAGGTTTGCTGCATCGTCCAGGCGCGCCGCTGCTTTTCCGAAATGCCAGTAGCGATCGCTGGTGTGGCCGATCACGGAATCCATGGTGTTGATCGCCTTGTAGGCGAGGGCCGCAGGCACGCCACCTACTGCGAGGTAGAAGAGCGGCGCAAGGATGCCGTCGCACAGGCTTTCGGCAAGCGTCTCGATAACGGCGCGGCTGATTTCATGCGCATCGAGCTGTGCGGTATCTCGCCCGACAATGCGTGCGACGTGTGTTCGTGCGGTTGCGAGATCGTTGCGTTCGAGAGCCTGGACCACTGGGAGTGCTTCGCTCAGAAGATTTTGCGTCGCCACGCATGAGGCGCCCAGGCCGACCTCGACCATGGTGGCGACAAGGGGTGAACGGCTGCGAAGCTGCCGAAGGGCCTGATGCGTGATCCATCCCGTGGCGGCAGGCAGTCCGACTGCGAGCGCAGCGCCCGCAAGCAGCTTCTGTTCCGGCGAACGCTCGCCGGCCAGCGCACGGGTTTCTACTGAACGGATCGTTTTCCCGAACAGCCGGACTGGATGCGGCAAGCTTTCAGGATCGCCCACAACGCAATCGAGCGCGTAGGCTGCAAGCACAAGCTCCAAGCGAGTCAGAGCGTCACCTCGGCGGCGGCACGGGATGCGGGAAGCTGAAGCCAGCCAAGGATACGTCCGAGGTCGAGTGCGCTGCTCACCTCATCCGCCAGCAGTCTCCACTGGGCCGCGCGGTCCTGTTCGCGGAAAGTCCAACTCGCGGCGGGCGCGAGATCTGCCTGTGCTCGAGCGGCCGAAAGGAACGCGTGCCGGAAAGCGTCATGATCGAAAACGCCGTGAAGATATGTGCCGAAGGTATTGCCGTCTTCGCTGATACAGCCGTCTTCAAGAGCGTTGGCATCATCGAGCGAACGGCGGATGTGGGCGAACGGCGGCGCTCCGTCAAGATATTCCGTCTCGCCCAGATGAATCTCATAGCCTCGCACCGGTATGTTCGGCAGAGAGGATAGGACGCCCTTCGCCGGCTTTCCGGTCAGCTCCCCAGTCGCGAGTTGCGTGATCTTAGCCGGCTGCATGGTGGTGCGAATGGGCAGTAGATCGAAACCCTGCGCAGCTTCGCTCGATTCCATGGCGTGTGGATCGACGATTTCGCGGCCAAGCATCTGCATGCCTCCGCAGATGCCGATGGTTACCCGGCCCGCGACAGCATGTTGCTGCAATATCGCTTCAAAGCCCTGCTCACGCAACCAGCGAAGGTCGTCGGCCGTCTGCTTGGTGCCTGGCAGGATGATGACATCTGCGGCTGCAAGGTCGCGAGGCGAGCGGCAGAAACGCAGCTCCACCGAAGGTTCGGCGGCCAGCGCATCGAAGTCGGTGAAGTTGGAAATCCACGGGAGTGCAATCACCGCGATGCGCAGGGGACGATCCGTTCCCGTGGTGGAAGTCCACGCTCCGCGATGAGTCTGTGCGATGCCGACGCTGTCTTCTTCTTCGAGCGTGAGCCCCTTGAGATAGTTCACGACACCAACACACGGAATTCCGACGCGCTCTTCCAGCATGCGAATGCCGGGCCAGAGCAGGCTGGCGTCACCACGGAACTTGTTGATCACGAACCCACGGATGCGTTGACGGTCTTCAGGCTCCAACAACTCCAGCGTGCCGAGAATGGACGCAAAAACGCCGCCACGGTCGATATCGCCCACCAGGATGCACGCCGCATCGGCAAGCGCGGCCATACGCATGTTCACTATGTCGCTGGCGCGGAGATTGATCTCTGCCGGTGAACCCGCACCTTCCAGCACCAGGATGTCCTTGTCCTGCGCCAGCGTCTCATAGCTTTCGCGAACCTTGGGCAGAAGCTCCGCGGCACGGTTTTCGTAATAGTCGGCAGCCTGGAGATGTTTCCAGACCTTGCCCTGCACGATGATCTGCGACGAGCGCATGCCTGTCGGCTTAATGAGCACGGGATTCATGTGTACCGAGGGCGGAATGCCTGCGGCTTCGGCTTGCAACGCTTGCGCGCGGCCAATCTCCAGGCCCTCCGGTGTGGCGGCGGAGTTCAACGACATGTTCTGTGCTTTGAATGGAGCGACGCGGTAGCCGCGTTCGGCAAGAATGCGGCACAGGGCTGCGGTCAGCAGAGACTTCCCAACATGCGAGGCGGTGCCAAGCACCATGAGTGCACATGCCTGCCGGCCCACGGGGCTGTTGGCTTCCTGAATTGCTTGAGGCTTGTCAGACATTCTGCTGGGCAACGCGCTCCGTCGAAGTTTCGAGAATCGTGCCATCGGCGCGCATGACAATCCATGCGCCGTACTCGCGTGTCCATTCCCACGCAAGCCCGGTGGAGATTCCGCTTCTCTGCGCTAGTATCTCGCGCAGGACGCCGGCATGGGAGACAACGGCGACGGAGCCTGTGGATAGCGAGGTTTCGATTGTCTGCAGCGCTTCCACCACTCGTTGTGCGAAATGCGTGTAGAGTTCGCCGCCGGGTGTGGGGATGGCAGGGAATTTCTGTAGCCAGGCGGAGGATGTGTTTGGATCGCGAGTCTCGATCTCCTGCCAGGTCAGGCCTTCCCATTCCCCGAACGAAATCTCGCGGAGCCCACAGAGAAGGGTCAAAGGAAGCTTGTTTGCATCTGCGAGAGCCTGTGCCGTTTCTCGAGCTCGTTGCAGATCGCTCGCATACACGCTTTGCAGATCCCATTCGCGCGAAAGTGCGGTAAGTGAGGGAAGCTGTGCGCGCCCTTGGGCCGACAGTGGAGGATCACTGTGGCCGCAGAAGGTTCCGGCCATCTCCGTCGTTGCATGGCGAAGAAGGATCAACTCTCCCACTGGAGTATGCCTCCTGAGCTCGTGTCTCTGATAGGTGGTTCTGAATACTGCTTCGCGAAGAAGAAGTGATGTCCGTAGAGGTGCAGGTGCCATTGAGGCAATTCACGGTAGGTCCGGGCCGAAGTATGTGCGTGAGAACTGCCGCAGCCTTGAAGGGGACGAAACTGGCATGGTTTCAAGCGCCAACGGCGCGTTCTATACCAGCCTGGGGCGAAGCCCCAGGTATCGGTCCGGCTAATGCACCGAGGGCTGAAGGCCCGACCTATCGTGGCGCCACGATAGGTCGGGCCTTCAGCCCTCAATCTCTTCAGGGCACTGGACCTGGGGCTTCTCCGCCCCAGCGAGCAAAGGCGCCCGCCGGGGACCCCGGCTCGCCCCAGGCTGGTATAGAACGCGCCTTCAGCGCTACTTCCTTCCGTATTAGGACGATGAAGTGCCGTCACGATAACCACACTTCTCCTGCCATGCATGGGCGGGGGCAAAAGCAGATCTCTCCACTACGCTGGCGGTTTCCCGCATAGTTCGCCCTTTCAAGGTTTGTGAATGCTGTTTTCGTTGGAGGAAAACAGCTTCGACACCTTCGCTTCGCTATTGCATTTTGCGTGAAATCGCCACACGCTTCGGTCGAGATGACAAAGTTTGGGGCGTGCGGAAAGCATCCTTCAGTCATCATGCTTAGTGAACAACTCCGCAGAGATAGATGGCGATTTCCGTCAGTTGATTGGTTGCGCCGAAACAGTCGCCGGTTATGCCTCCCAGCCGGCGCCGGTAATACCAGCCTGAAAGTCCGGTCACTACCAGCATCGCAAGCAACGGAGCAATGCAATGCGCGCGCAGCAGGTAAACCGCAATGGCGGCTGCGAAAATATTGCTCACAAGAAGCGAGGTTAGCGACGTCTTGCCTGCAAGCTGTGAGCCTTGGCCTGCGCCTTCGCGCGCTGGGGGAAGGGCAAACGCGAGCGGCGCGGCCGTCCATCGGCACAGCACATGCGCGCAGACGACATAGGCGACAAACCGATCGTCGGGCATTGCCAGTAGCAACAGGCAGCGGACGCCTACGGAAAACAACAAGGCCAGCGCGCCATAGCTTCCGATGCGGCTGTCCTTCAGGATTTGCAGCATGTGCTCGCGGCTGCCACCCGCGCCAAATGCGTCGGCGGCATCAGCGAGTCCATCTTCATGAAGCGCTCCCGTGAGCAGGATGGTTGCCAGCAGGACAGCGATCGCGACCAGCGCTGCCGGGAGGTGCGGCTTCAGTGCGAACCGCACCAGCACAGCACAAGCTCCAACTACCAATCCAACGAGAGGAAAGAATGCTGCACTTCCCGCCATTGCCTCGGGTGTATAGGTAACCGCAGGCATGGGAATCCGTGTGAGCAGTTGGAATGCCAGCACGAAACTCCGCAGCAGGTTCTTCATGCGCCGGCTTCCGAGACTCCGGCCGACGCGAAGGTCGCCATCTCCGCGGAGAGACGTAGCGCGGCCTCCACCAAAGGCATGGCTAACGCCGCTCCACTGCCTTCGCCAAGCCGCATGTTCAATGAGATCAACGGCTGAAGCTCCAGGAAGTCGAGCAGCGAACGGTGCCCGGGCTCTTCCGAGCAATGCCCAGCGATGAGGTAGCCGCGCACATTCTTTTCTAAAGCAACTGCAACGGCCGCCGCCGCCGTGACGATAAATCCATCCAGCAGAATCGGAATGCGAAGACTGGCGGCACGAAGAATCATCCCGGCAATCGCGGCGATTTCGAGACCTCCCAGCGAGCGAAGAATCTCCAGCGGCTCCTTGGCGGAAGGGCTTTGTCCATGGCGTTCAAGGCACGCCGCAATGACGGCTGCTTTATGGGCTGTCCCTTGCGTGGAAAGCCCGGTGCCTTTGCCTGTAACTGCGGTCACTTCGCGGCCGGTGAGCATCGCTGTGATCGCGCTCGCGGATGTGGTGTTGCCGATGCCCATCTCACCCGCAGCAAGCAACGTGACGGCCGTACTGGCCGCAGCGTCAGCGATCTCAAAACCAACCGACATGGCCGCTTGCAGTTCGGCCTCGCTCATGGCTGCTTCATGCAGCATATTGCGTGAACCTTGCCGTACCTTGCGTTGGAGCAGTCCATCCGCGGGCGCGAAGTCCGCACACACGCCGACATCTACGACGGTCAGTTCGGCGTTGTGCGCGCGGCAAAGCACATTGATGGCCGCTCCGCCACGCAGGAAGTTCAGCACCATTTGCTCGGTCACTACCTGCGGATACGCACTGACGCCTTCGGCCACAATGCCGTGGTCCGCTGCGAAGACGTAGACCGCTTTGTGCAGGGGCAACTCGGGCGCCTTGCCAAGAGCCGCGACCATACGCGCCGCGAGGGTTTCCAGCTCGCCGAGGCTGCCAATGGGTTTCGTCAGTGTGTCGAGATGCCGCTGATGCGCTGCGATCCCATCAGGACTCACAGCCACGATCTTCTGCAAGGTGCTCTGAAGTTGGGGAAAGTCTTCGCCGGTCACAGGGCCTGCGTCCTCCCCACACCCTGGGGCGCGCGATAGAACGCATCGTGTAATGCTTGCGACTCGAGCAACTCCTGTGTGACGCCACCACAAAGTGGCTCACCCGCTGCTAGAAGCACAGACGATGGAAAGAACTCGGCGACAAGATGCAGTTCGTGCACAGCAGCAAGTATAGCGACGCCTTCCTGGGCCAGATTCGCGATCATGGAGAGCAGGCTGCGTTGCCAGCCGACGTCCAGGCTCTGTGCGGGCTCGTCGAGCAGAAGGACTTCAGGACTTTGCGCCAGGCCCAGGGCCAGCTTCACGCGCTGTTGTTCACCGCCACTCAGCTCGCGCAAAATACGATGGCGAAACTGGGCGGTATCGGTGAGTTCCAGCGCACGTTCGATGGCAACGCGATCTGTCTCTGTGAGGCGGCCGAGCAATCCGGTGTGGGGTGTGCGGGCCTGCTCCACAACCTGCTGCACGGTGAACGCAAATGGGACCTGAAGACGCTGCGGAACCATGGCAATCTTGCGGGCTCGCTGCCAGCGCTGCAGCGCTTCAAGCGGCTGGCCATCGAGCAGGATAGTTCCGGACTGCGGCTGCAGCATCCCCGCAGCAAGCTTCAGGAGTGTGGTCTTGCCCGAGCCGTTCGGCCCTAGCAGCGCCAGCGCTTCTCCTTTGCCCATGGAAAGATTTGCGCCATGGATCACCTTGCGATCCTTCCACGCAAAGCAGACATCCTGGAGTTCCAGCACCGCGCTCATGCGTAGACCTCCGGCCTGCGGCGCAGGAGGAACAGGAAGAACGGTCCTCCGAGAAACGCCATCAGGATGCCAACCGGAAGTTCCGACGGTGCAATCAGCGTGCGTGCGAAGATATCGGCGACCACGACCAGCATGGCTCCGCCCAGCGCGCATGCGGGCAGCAGCGACCGGTTGTCCGGCCCCATCAGCATGCGCATCACGTGCGGAACGATCAGGCCGACGAAGCCGATGATGCCGCCCAGCGAAACCGCAGCAGCGGTCAGCAGCGCACCCACCACGATGACCGCAGCTCGTGTGCGTTCGAGCGGAATGCCGAGCTGAGCGGCATATTCATCGCCAAACGCCAGCGCATTCAGGCGGTGGGTCAGCAGCCACGATAAGAAGACGCCTACCCCCAGCATCGCGACGATCACGCCAAGCTGCGGCCATGCGGGTGTGGCGATGGTGCCGTGCAACCACGCGGACATAGCACGCAGGCCGGCAGATGAATCGCTGCTGAATGTTTCCAGCAGGTAGGCCGCTCCGGTCAGCATGGTGCCGATGGCGAACCCTGCGAGCAGCAGGCTGTTCGAAGAGCCGTCCGTGCCCGATTGCGCGATGAGGTAGACGAGGCCGATAGTCAGCGCGGCTCCAAGAAATGCGAACAGCGCGGACGACGCGAAGCCATAGAAGGTGGCCGCGGGAAACCAGAAGATTGCGATGGCCGCGCCTACCAGCGATCCGCTGGATGATCCGATGACGTAAGGGTCGGCGAGCGGATTGCGGAACAGACCTTGGAACAGCATGCCTGCCACACCCAGCGCGGCGCCGATCACTGCCGTCGCAAGAATATGGGGCAGCCGCAGGGAAAACAGGATGACGTGCAGGGTAGGTTCGAGCGTATGCCGCCCTGCCAGTTCGGAAACGATGCCGGAAAGCGGAATCGGCACCGGGCCAAGTGCCAAAGACAGGAAAATGCATAGCGGCAGCATGACCGCGAGCACAGCAGTCACCGCGCCTGGGTTTGCTGAATGGGCCGCGATACGTTGACGAAGGTTCATTGGCCGCCTGGAACCTGTCGCGCAAGCTCTTCCAGTGCGTCGAAGCAGACGGGACTGGGGAGTTCGATGCGTTCATCCGTGTGCAGGATCTTGTGCTCGCGGATGGCGCGGAGCGTGCTCCAACCCGGCAGCGCGCGCAGTTTTTCGATACCGGATCCTCCGCTGTCCATCACCAGCAACATGTCGGGATCGCGCGCAAGCACCGCCTCCAGACTCACCTTGGGCCACTCCTGTGCGATGTCGTCGGTAACGGAGCGCAGGCCAATGACCTGGAGGAGATCGGTGAGATACGCTGGCTTTCCGATGGAAATCACCGGATCATGCCATACAGGAAAGAAGATGCGTATCGGATGCCGGTCTGCGCTGGCCTGACGAAGTGCCGTTTCGCGAGCCTGCAGGCTGGCGACCAGCGCAGCGGCTTCGCGATCGCGCCCAATGGCACTGCCGATCTGACGCAGAGATTGGTACACGCCCGGCAGACCAACGGGGTTGACGACGAAGACCGCGATGCCGCGTTGCTCGAGCACGTGCACGGTTTCCTGGTGATTGATACCGACCGTTGCAAGAACAATGTCCGGATGGAGAGCAAGGATCTGTTCAAAGGAAGGAGCAGCGGGCGATCCGATGCTCGGCTTCCTGGCCGCTTCGACCGGATAGCTCGTGTAGGAACTCACTGCAACGACTTCGCGCGCTGCTCCGAGATGAAAGAGATCGTCGGTCACACTGGGTGCGAGTGAGATGATGCGCTGCACATGGTCCGGCAGCGTCACACTGCGGCCTGCTGCGTCGACGACCACGCGCGATGCGCGCATCGGTGGGCAGCAACAGCACGTGAGGACTAGCGCGTAAAGAGCAAAGAAGCGGCGGACGTTGGTCATCATGCAACGTGCTCAAGCTTACCCTTCAACATCAGCGGCAGGCCGGCGACCATCAGCACAACATTGTCGGCAAGGGCGGCGACGCGCTGATTGAGTTCGCCCAGAATGTCGCGATACCGGCGCCCGAGGGGATAGGGCGGCACGACCCCGCTGCCTACCTCGTTCGAAACCAGGACGACCGATGATTGTGTATCGAGAAGGGCTTCGCAAAAGGCATCGATCTGGGACGCTGCACCCGCTCCCGTTTCGTCCTGCAACAGCAGGTTGGAAACAAACACGGTCAGGCAATCGACAAGCAGCAGATTCTTGGGGTCTGCGCGCTGAAGCTCGCCGGCGAGATCGAGAGGTTCTTCACGTGTCGTCCAATGCGAAGGCCGGTCTTGTTGATGACGCTCAATTTTCGCGCGCATTTCGTCATCGCTCCGCTGCGCGGTTGCGAGAAAGCAAACCTGCCCGGCACGCTCCGCCAACTGTTGCGCAAAGCGACTTTTTCCGCTGCGAACGCCCCCGAGGCAGAGCGTGATTTGTTTACCGGATGAGGACATTCGTTATTGAAACCTTCTTTGCAGAATACCGGAGAATCGTCTTGCTACGATGAGCGCGCTCTCGCTGCTCGCTATGCGCTAACATTGATCGAATGCCACTTTCTACGATCCTTGTTACTGGGGCTGCTGGGTTTCTTGGCTCTCATTTATGCGACGCCTTACTCGCGGAAGGCAACAACGTCGTCGCTGTTGATAACCTTTGTACCGGCAACCTGGCTAACCTGGCTCATCTTGAGAATGAGTCGCGCTTCAGCTTTGAAGAGCGTGATATTTGCTCGCCGTTCGACGTCGGGCAGGTGGATTTCATTTTCAATTTCGCTTCGCCGGCCAGCCCCGTCGACTACATGCGTCTCGGCATTGAAACGCTTCTGGTCGGTTCAGCGGGAACGATGAACACGCTGGAACTGGCGAAGAAGTATGGAGCCGGCTATCTCCACGCGTCGACTTCCGAGTGCTATGGAGACCCGGAAGTGCATCCGCAGGTGGAAACGTATTGGGGCAATGTGAACCCTATCGGTCCGCGCTCGGTGTATGACGAAGCCAAGCGCTTTTCTGAAGCCGCTGTGACAGCCTATAACCGCTATCACGGCGTGAACACGCACATGGTGCGTATCTTCAATACCTATGGCCCGCGCCTGCAGGCCAACGATGGCCGCGTGATTTCGAACCTGATGATGCAGGCCCTGCGGGGAGAGCCGTTGACGGTCTATGGCGATGGCTCGCAAACCCGCAGCTTCTGCTATGTTTCGGATCTGGTGGATGGCATTGTGCGGCTTGCCAAATCGGATCAGCACACGCCAGTGAACATCGGCAATCCCGACGAGTGGACGATTCTGGAATGCGCGAAAGAGGTGCAGACCTTGCTCGGTGTGGATGCTGAGATTGTGTTTCAGCCCCTCCCGCAGGACGACCCGACCCGCCGCAGGCCGGATATCACGCTTGCGAAGTCGTTGTTAGGCTGGGAGCCCAAGGTCGCATTGCGTGAAGGCCTGACCAGGTCGCTCGACTATTTCAAGAGCTGTGTCGAAGCGGAGCGTTCCGCAAATTCCCTGAAAGTGTAGAGCAGGAGCGAAGTCGCTCAAGGGAGTTTTCTCTCAAGGAAAACGGCCGTCACGATTGCCCATCGACCCCACCGCATCAGGGAATTTGCTCCAGCGCATCCGTGTAAGGGCTCACCGCATCTGAGTTGGCATGGACAAACAGCCGAACTCCAACCTGCTCCAGGGTCTTCATCAGGAACTGAAAAAGCTGCTTGACGGAGGCGGTGCTCATGCCACCTTCGAAGACGCTGTCAAAGACTTTCCTGAGAATCTGCGCGGTGTTGTGCCGGAAGGCCTGCCTTATTCCGCTTGGCAGATTGTCGAGCATCTGCGCATTGCGCAGGCTGACATGCTGCACTTCAGCAATCACACCGAAAGCAAATACAAAGCAATGAAGTGGCCGGATGACTACTGGCCGAAGGCAGCCGAGCCTCCCAGCGAGAAGGCCTGGCAGCATTCGATCGACGCGATTCATGCCGACCGCAAGGCGTTTGACGCGTTGCTCGAAACGTCCTCAGCGGAATCGCTTATTGAGCCGTTTGCCTGGGGCGATGGCCAGACGCTGTTGCGCGAAGCGTTGCAGATCGCCGACCACAATGCGTACCACGTTGGCGAGTTGATTGTTGTGCGGCGGTTGCTTGGAGCTTGGAAGAAGTAGTGCAGTAGGATTTTGTTTTTGCTGTTGTTTTTCTTGTTTGTTATCCCCGCAGGGAATCCCATGCCCCTGCCCATGTACCAGGTCGACTATCGACCGGGTGCCCCATTCATCGCAGTTTCATCGCGATGAGTGGGCCATCGCGCGTACGCGCGACCGCTGCTACCCATGCTTGGGCGGGAGCGCCGCCTCAGGGGCTGAAGCCCAATTCCTATGAAGCGCTTGGATGTCCGGTCTCAAGACCGGACCTACCGTATGGTGGTTGTCCGGTGACGTGGGCAGGAGCACCCCACCCTTTCACGAAAAGCGTGAAAGGATGGGCCACCGGACTGAATGGGATACCCGCTTGTATGGTGAGCATCTCTACAGCCCAAGCATCGCAGGCCATTCCGATGCGTGATCAACCACCATATCCGGCTGTGCGGCCGCCAGCGCATGAGGCGCGAGACCGAAGGCGCATCCGAGCGAACGTGCTCCAATGCGCCGAGCGGTGGTTACATCCACGTCCGAGTCGCCGATCATGACAACTTCGTCTGGACGAAGCGGCTGAGCCCCGTCCGCGTGCAGCAGCACATCCGCTTCAGCGATCAGCGTCTGCAGGCCGAGCGGATCGGGCTTCTTCGTGGTGAACGAATCGCCGCCATAGTTCTGAAAGAAGAACGGCTCCAGGGCAAGCGCCTGACAGATTTCTCGCGAGGGGCGTACCGGCTTATTGGTTAGCACCGCCATCGGCAGATTCGGATTGCGCTCGCGAATAGCCTGAAGCGAAGTGAGTACGCCGTCATAGAGCACCGTGTTATCGAGCTTGTGCTGGCGGTAGTAACGGATGAAGAAATCCAGCGCCAGCCGCAGTTGGGTTTCATCGTGATCTTTGCCGTCCAGATCCCCGGGGTCACCCAGCGCACGCCGTACCAGCATGGCGGCGCCGTCGCCAATGTAGGTGGCGATCAGGGAATTCGGCAGCGGTTGCTTGCCAAGATGTTCCAGTGTGGCGTTGACGGAGTTGCAGAGATCGAGCGATGAGTTGATCAGTGTGCCATCAAGGTCGAAGACAAGGAAGCGCGGTGCGAAAGCCATTCCATCCAGTGTAGTTTGTCTTAAATGAAGAAGGCGCATATGGGGAGATATGCGCCTTCAACCTCGAGATGGGTGAGACAACTAGCCGTGGTATCCGCCATCGACTTCGATGTCACCCGAGCCGGTACGTACTTCCAGCGGCGGACCGCCGCCATTGACCGGTGCGGTCAGGTGATGGCGCGAATCGGAATCGACCTGGGTGTTGGGAAAGTGCAGGCGGATGGTGCCCGAACCCGTGGAAGCTTCAAGATTGAAGTGCACATCCTGGGTCAGGTGCATACGAATGGAGCCGGAACCGCTGCTGAGATTCGCAGCACCCTGCAGGTGGCCATTGGCTTCAATGTCACCCGAGCCGGTGCGTGCCATCAGGCCGCCCGAAAGACCGTTGATACGGATGGAACCGGAGCCGGACTTGGCCTTCACGTCGCCCGCGCCATCCTGCTGCAGCTCAATGTCGCCCGAGCCGCTCTGCAGTTCAGACGGACCGTGGACACCATGAGCGCGCACGGAGCCTGATCCGGTGGTCGCCGAGAGGTAGCGGCCGACGTGGTCGACTTCCAGGTCGCCTGAGCCGCTATGCAGGTTCAGTGCAACCGAGGCCGGCACGGTGATCTCGTAGTCGATGGAGATGTTGTTGAACAGGCCGCGATCCGTTGTGTCGCCGATGCGGATCGAGTTGCCGCTCTGGGTGATGGGCGGGTTATCGGCGATGCGCTGAATGCGGGCGTTGACATCGCCAAACGCGCTCCAGCCGGCATGAACGTGGCCCACCACGTGGATCTGGCCTTCGCTTCCGGGGAAGACGCGGATGTTGCCGGAGCCGGTGGAAACATACAGATCGGGTTGTGCCGCAACGCTGAGCTTGCGGTCGAAGTTGCTGTCGGCAAACGCTGCCGCGGAGAATGCCAGCAGTGCGGTCGCGGTGATGAGAGTGAGCTTCATGAGAGGACTCCTTTGAAACAGCAGGGTGTTTGAAACGCGCTCCGGAGAGCGTTGAAGCTGTGGGCCGTCAGGACGTTTGCTGCAGGACGACGGTGTCGCCTTTCTTCAGGCCGGAAAGTACTTCGATGCGGCTGCCATTGGACAGGCCGGGCTTGATCGGGACGACGCGGTGCCCATCTTTGCCATGCTGATCGGGCACCCAGACGCTGGCGTTGCGATCCTTGTCATAGAGCACGGCCTGTTCGGGGACGGTCAACACGTTCTTGTGCTCTTCCAGGACAATCTCGGCGTTGGCGGTCATATTCGCCTTGAGCTCGCCGCCGGGGTTGTCGATCGCGATCTGTACTTCGAAGGTAGTGACGTTGTCCTTTTCTACTCCTAGCGGGGCGATTTTGGTGACTTTCCCGACAAACGTCTTGTCGCGGAAGCTTTGCACCTTAATACGCGCGGGCTGGCCCATGTAGACCTTGCCGATATCGGATTCGTCGACTTTGCCTTTGACATAGACCTCGCGCGTGTCGCCAAGCGTCATCACCAGGGTCGCCGTGCTGCCAAGCACCAGGATCGAGCTCACCGCATCGCCCACCTGCACGTCGCGGGAAAGCACCACACCGTCAATCGGGGCGGTGATGGTGGTGTAGGAGAGCTGCTCTTCGAGCTGCTTGAGGGAAGCCTGTGCCTGTTCAACCTGCGCCTGCGTGGCGCGAAGCTTGGCGGTATCCACGGGAATCTGCGATACCGCGCGGTCGCGGACGTTCCCCGCGGCGCGGTATTGCTGTTCCGCCGTATCGACCGCCTGTTGCGAAACGACACCGGCTTTCGCCATTTCCAGTGCACGTTTGTAGGTGTGCTCCAGCATGGGGAGATCGGGAGCTTCCGCGGCTACCTTGTCATAGCCGACGCCAGCTTCGGCCGAGCGAACGTTGGCCTGAGCGGCAGCCAGCAGCGCTTTCTGCGCGGCTACCTGGTCCAGGATTTCCTGCTGGTCGAGCTGGGCGAGAACCTGCCCGCGATGCACCGGGAGGTTGATGTCGGAATCCAAACGCGTCACGATACCGCTGGCCTTGGATTTCACCTCTACCTGGGTGACCGGCTGGATCTTGCCGGTGGCGACCACGGACCGGGCAATGTCGCCGACATCCACCGTGCTGAGCTGGGTGGAGTCGATTTTGGGTGCGGCGTTCAGGGCGCGCACACCAAAAATGCAGGCTGCAACGAGAATGACAAGGCCCGAGCCCAGAATGATCCAAAGGCGCTTGCGGGACTTACCTGGCTTGCGAGACATCAGCTACTCCTCCTGGGCGGATACACGGCGGTCTGAGGAGCTTTACGCAGGCGGAGCGGTTTCGGTTCCGCAGATGGGACGAGTGGGCTGGATTCGCTCCCGGGACCGGCTGGGGAGCTAAAAAGGAATGCCCGGCGGGTTAGCCGGGCATTCCTTGGGGGTCGCAGGCGGGACCGGTAAAATTCAGGCGTATTTGCGCAAAACACCCAGCACCTTGCCCTGGATGCTGACATTGTTAGCCTGGGCGTAAATGGGGGCCATTTCGGTATTGGAAGGCTGAAGGCGGATCATGGCGCCTTCCCGGTAGAAACGCTTCAGGGTCGCATCCGCCCCGTCGATCAGGGCGACGACAATCTCGCCTTCGCGGGCGGTGCGGGTACGCTCCACCAGAACGTAGTCGCCGGAAACGATGTGTTCGTCGCGCATGGAGTCTCCGCGAACCTCCAGGGCATAGACCTCGCGGTTGCCGATGATGTCGCCCAGGGAGATCGACTCAGCCGTTTCAATAGCTTCCACAGGTTTTCCAGCGGCAATCCGGCCCAGCAGAGGAAGCCGCTCAAAGCCTTTTTTGGAGGAACGCTGGGGAAGAACGTCGATCGAGCGGCTGCGGTTATGAGCGCGCTGCAGCAACCCTTTGTTCTGCAGGTTGGTGACATGCTTGTGCACCGTCGCCAGCGAGTTCAGGCCCAGCCCACCTGCGATTTCCTCGTACGAGGGGGAGTACCCGTTCTGACTGGTAAAGCCGGAAAGGAAGTCGAGAACTTCTTTTTGCCGCCGCGTGATCGCCATGGCGGACATGGTAGCGAATGAAAGGCGAATAACGCAAGAGAAATTCCACAGGGAGTCCCGTAGGGAACCAAGCCCGGCAATGCGGCACCCGTGGCGAGCGCTCGGAGGGCAGGCGCGGAGATAGGGTTTGCCTGTTTTCCCGCCCCTCTTTGGAGGCGTTCGCGACTCCGTCCCCTACGGTATGCTGACGGAAGTTGGCGTGCGGACCGGCGGCAAGCCGGAGTTGGAGACGTCCCGCCCGCAGAACCTCGTAACTTCAGGATTCACGTCGATCCTGACCTCCAGCATGCGAGTCCTATGCCTAAGCCAGTTGTACTGAGTGTTGACGATGATCCGGATGTTCTCCGTGTATTGG
>DASYEV010000027.1:0-32525 GCA_036498835.1 Acidobacteriaceae bacterium
CGCACCACAAACGCGCCCAGCGTCTGCCGCATTTCATCGACCGCGTCATAGCGGGTGAGAAAGGCTTCTGCAGGCAAGACGCTGACAGGCGCGGTCAACTGCGGCGTTGGCGTGGGAATGCCGGTTGCGGTTACCGAAATATCCTGGTGAACCGTGTTCGCCGCCAGCACCACATCCTGGCTCAGCACATCGAGCGCATTGCCGTAAAAGTCATGTCCCACGCCGGGAAGAAATCCGCCCGCGGAGGTCAGCAGTGTGAAGCGCCCAGAGTCGGCGCTGCGAATCTCGTAGAGGCCCTTTTCGTCGGCAAAGGCAATGGTCACCACCTGTCCCGCTTCCACCAGTTGCACACGGGCAAAAGCGACGGGTTTCCCCAGGGCGTCCGTCACACGGCCGCGTACGATGACCGCATGCATGGAAGCGGCGGAGCCGGAAAGAAGCAACACTGCGGCTAAAAAGGGAACGGCTTGCCTGCACCGGAATACACAGGCCGGAAAATTCAGAAAACGCGACATTCGGATCCTCAGCTTCCCCTGCGGAAGCGTTCAGGTTGGTGGCGCATAAGGACCGGTCTCCTGACTGGCGCGATATAGCGTATCCCTCAGGGTTTCTAGCGAAGAGAGGGTGTCTATGCCGTTTTCTACCAATGAAAACGGCGTTCCCAGATGCTGAATACGTTTCAGCATGAGGAAATACGCTTTTCAAAACCGGCGGACAACAGGAAAGCATCCTTCCCAGCCCCGGTTTTGACCCGGTGACGGCCAGTGGAGCTTTCAGCCGGCTTCACCCCGCGTTACCGGGGTGCGCGCATCACAGTTGCGGGGCAGTGGCGGAGTTTCACCGCGCTTCCCGAACATCCTGTTGCGAAAAAGGACGTCACACGCTGCGCCAGTACGGGCGGCAGCGCACGAGGGTGCGAGTCTTAAGTGTACTGCGCCTGCGGGCCTGTCTCTGAAGACGCAGCACAACGGGAAACGCTGTCGCGGGAAATGCTTTATTCCAGCGTCAGCAGCACTTTGCCCGTGGTTTTGCGGCCTTCAAGGTCGCGGTGAGCCTGCTGCGCATCGGCCAGCGGATAGCGATGGCCGATGCGTACGTGCAGCTTGCCTTCCGTCACCCAGCCGAAGATATCTGCCGCTCGCTTTTCCAGCTCCTCGCGAGTCTGGACGTAGTCCTTCAACGTGGGGCGCGTGATGTAGAGCGAACCCATGGTCGAAAGCCGGATGGGGTCGAACGGAGGCACGGCCCCACTGGATGCTCCATACAGCGCCAGCAGGCCGCGCGGGCGCAGACACTTCAGTGAGCCCTCAAACGTCGTCTTGCCCACCGAGTCATATACCACCGGCAGGCCTTCACCTGCCGTGATCTCGTTCACTCGGGCCACAAAATCTTCTTCGGTGTACAGAATCACTTCATCCGCACCCGCGCCACGCGAGAGCTCCGCCTTCTGCGCATTGGAGACCGTAGTGATCACACGCGCGCCCAGCATCTTCGCGATCTGGGTCAGCAGCAACCCCACGCCACCTGCGCCCGCATGGATCAACACCGTCTGGCCCGATTGGATCGGGTGCGTATCGTACGCAAGGTAGTGAGCCGTCACCCCCTGCAGCAGCGCGGCAGCGGCATCTTCAAAGCCGAGCCCATCGGGAATGTGCAGCAGGTCCTTCGCAGGAGCGCACGCATACTCCGCATAGGTGCCTCGCGTTCCATTCCAGGCCACGCGGTCGCCTACCGCAAATCCTGTCACACCTTCGCCCAACTCGTGAACCGTGCCCGCCGCTTCCTGTCCCGGAATAAACGGCAACTGCGCCGGATAACGTCCTTCGCGCAGGTAGGTATCGATGAAGTTGATGCCGGCGGCTTCCACCTTCACCAGCACCTGTCCCTCCGCAGGCTTCGGAGCGGGCAGCTCCACCAGTTCCATCACCTCAGGCCCACCTGTATGGCTTATCTGAATCGCACGCATCTATTCCGCTCCGCCTCTTGTCGGCTTTTGAATCTTTTGCTTTTCTTGTTGTCATCCCCGGAGGGGATCTGCTTCTGCCCTTAACTGTTCGCTGCTAACTGCTTCACCTCAGCAGACTCTCTTCCGAAGGCCTCATCCTCACCACGCGATCCACGGCATACGGCGACCGCTGCGAGTGCGAAAAGAAGTGCCGCACCTGCAGTTCCCCCAGCAGCCCTACACCGATAGTCTGAATGCCCGCCAGGATCAGCACGCCGGCAATGATGAACCACGGCCCGTGCTCACCCACCACATCATGCTGCGAGAGTAGCTTGTGCAGCAGCAGCCACATCGCGATGGCGCCGCCCGAGATCACACCCAGCGAACCGATGCCGCCGAAGAAATGCAGTGGCCGGGTCATGTACTTCAGCAGGAAGCGGATGGTCAGCAGGTCGAAAAATACGCGGAAGGTCCGGGTAATTCCGTAGTGGCTCTTCCCCGACATTCGTGCCGGGTTGGAGATCGGCACTTCGCAGATGCTGGCGCCATACCAGCTCGCCAGCGCCGGGATGAAGCGGTGCATCTCGCCGTACAGCGGAATGTTCTGGATCACTTCGCGGCGATACGCTTTGTAGGTTGTGCCGAAGTCGTGGATGTCCACGCCGGAAAGCCGGGCCATCATCCAATTGGCCACGCGCGAAGGAAAGCGCCGCATGATCGGGTTATCCGCGCGTTGCGCGCGCCATCCGCTGACGACGTCATAGCCCTCTTCTAATTTGGACAGGAAGGAAGGAATCTCGCTGGGGTCGTGCTGCAGATCGCCGTCCATGGCGATGATGCATTCGCCGGAGGTGTGGTCGAAGCCGGCGGCCAGCGCGGAGGTCTGGCCAAAGTTGCGGCGCAGCTTGACCAGCAGAACGCGCGAATCGACCGCGGCAATCTCTTCCAGCAGGCGGTAGGTCCGGTCGCGCGAGCCGTCGTCGACGAACACCATCTCAAAGCTTTCGCCGACGTGCTCCATCACATCTTTCACCCGGTCATAGAGCTGCGTGACGTTGTCTTCTTCGTTATGGAATGGGACGACGATGGAATATTTCGGCACGTATTGATGATACGCCCGCCCCGGGGGCGGATGGCCAGCGTGAAACGGTCCTTTGGGAGAGCCCGGGTATCCGCCTTAGGTACACCCCCGAAGCAGCACTCCGAGCCCCATAACGGCCCGCCTTTCAGAAGCAGGGTCTTAGAGCTTTGAAGGGGCGGGACTTCCGTCCCGCCGTAGTTCCCCGAGCACTGGAGCGGCTTTAGCACCGAGGAAAGCCCATACCGCTGATCAAGATCGAAGACCAGTCTTGCTTAAGGTCACGGGTTCACCCGTGACGTAAAGGATCAGGGAGAATCGGGCTTCAGCCCCGGAGGTCACCGTTCGACTGCCGCCACATATGCCTTTCGGAATGAAACGCTACCGGCAGCGCAAACCCTCCTCGTCCCGGGTCACCACAATCGGTTACCGGAATGCGATGGAATCACTCTTGCGGTGAACCCTGCCCGCGGGACATGATAGCTTTAGATTCCGCATGATATGCAGCACGCCGCCGTCAGGCGGCGATTGGGTCAGCCCGTCCACCCTGGTTGCAATGCGCGTTCACTAGCGTTAGTCCGGGTCCGCCGGACGGAGGAGATTTTTCGATGGTGAGGACGATTGTCACCGTGGTTCTGTTGATCTTGCTGGTGGTTGGCTGCTGGTGGATCTACAAGGCAGTCACCGGCAACAGTTCGCTGGGGAGCGGCGAAGTGTACGTCCAGAGCACGTCCTCCAAGGACGCCATGTCGACCGGCGCCACCTACGTGGACGGCAAACCCATTGAAGCGCACCCCACGCCTTCGCGCAGCGACGCTCCCGGCACCATCAACACGGAGCCTGTCGCCCAGTACGGCGAAAAGGGCTACACGGGCTACAGCGGCGCCAACGGCTACAGCGGTTACCCCGCGACGAACACGCCGGAGACTTACCAGTACGGGCGAGACGGGTTCTATGATCGCAAGCCGGGCGACAACTCCGACAAATTCGGCAAGTCTGACCGCTACGACAAGCTCCCGCCCGCCACCTTCCAGCAGTCCTACTTCCCTCAGTCCAACACCGACACGCTGCCCGCCAACCCGCCGAACGGCTATGCCTACGCCGGCACGGGCGCCTACGAACTCTACCGCCAGGGCGACCTGACCTACCGCATGGACACCAAGACCGGCGCAAGCTGCGTGCTCTACGCGACCCTGGAAGAGTGGCGCAAGCCCCTCGTCTACGGCCACGGCTGCGGCAGCCGCTGGTGGCGCTCCAGCCATCACGAACGCTAAACGCGACCGCTTCACTTCACAGACACCTAAACGCGCCCGAGCCTCTCGTGCGCGTTTCTCTTTGCGGTCGCGGCCCGTGGAAGAATCAGTCGCGGCGTCGCGATACACTACATGTGTCAGCCGACATCATTGGCCCGGTAGCTCAGATGCATAGAGCAGCGCACTCCTAACGCGAAGGTCGCAGGTTGGACTCCTGCCCGGGCCACCATCAAATCAACAACTTGCAGCAAGCTCACTGTACACCTCTGAATCACTGTGGCGGTTGCGATGTTTGTAGATACCGCGCCCGGTGACCTTTCGAACTTGACGCCGCTAATCAGAGGTTTTCGGACACTTCGCCGCGCAAGGACACTAAAGATGGAGCGTACGCTAGAGGCATGAGCACGACCGCTGATCCTCTTGAAGCTTGGCTGAACACACCCGTACCTGCAACCTTGTGGCACTACACATCCCTCCGAGGCGCACAGGGAATCATTACGAATAGGGAAATCTTTGCCACTGACGTTCGCTGCTTAAACGACCGCGAAGAATTTGTCCACATCAGAAAGCTTGTTCAGGAATTCGTTGACTCGATTCCCGATCTGTGCCCGAATGGATGGTCTCAGAAAACACATCTGCAAGTACTCCTAGATCATCTGATTGCAGGTAGTTTTCTTTCTTCCCGAAAAACTCAGGTCTTTGTGGCTAGTTTCTCGACTGCTGAAGATCAGTTGAGCCAGTGGCGTGGGTATTCAGGAGATACCACCGGGGTCAGTCTGGGGTTTGACCTGAAGTCATTTCGTCTCCCTGCTGCGAGATTAAGCGCGGTGACGTTTGCCCCTTGCGTGTACGCTGATGTCGATAAAAAGAGACTCATAGCGCATGCCATGGGCAAGTTCATCGAATCAGGTTCAGCCTTGTGGAAAGAAGCCGGAGATCCCGTCTTCCTATCGGAGACGATACAAAAGCTCATGGAACAGAATCCGCACCTTTCGTTTGACGAAGCTGCAGAACAAGTGAAGCAGACGACGACCGAATGGCAGAAACAGGAAACACACAGGGTAGCGACAGTACTGGCTTTCGATCTCTTCCGGCTGGCGGCTTTGCTCAAAGACTCCTCATTCTCCGAAGAGCAAGAGTGGAGACTTGTTCTACCCGTCATGTCAGGTTCGACACCTACCGTCTATCCCATTCATTATCGGACAGGGTCAACGTCCTTAATTCCGTACATTAAGTTCCCGCTGATGCCTGGACGAAAAGACCCCGTCCCTCTCAAAGCGGTAATCCTCGGCCCTGGAAGTGACACGCAAACAGGCGTAGACTCAATGCGCGGCTTTCTCGCTTCGGAATCCATTGGTCTAATCCCGAAGGAATCCGATGTCCCGTTTCGTCCTCGTTAGCTTCGAACACACCCTAATGGGGAAACTTGGTAGACGGACGGGACGTAGACCGTTCAGGAACGAAATGGTGGAGAGCGGTGAACACTGATACTTACAATTTTTCTCTTTTCCTTCGCCTATGATTCGGCGATGCCACGCCTCACGAACACCCAAGCCAAGAATCTGAAGTTCAACTTCAGTAAGACCTGCCCGACCTGCCAGCGTAGACTAGAGCCTCAGGAATATGCCCCCGTTGGGGGAGCCAGAGCGGTATCAATTCGCGTACAAGTGCAAACCGTGCGGACACACTCGGACGGAGCACCACAAGTATCCAGACAACTTCGTGAGTGCTAGGATTCCGTCATGCTCGCATCCTGAACGGAGTAGTAAATGCCTCCTGAACTGTTAGTGGACGCCATCAAACGACGCGGACTGGATCGCCCGTTGTTCTCCCGTCCCGCCGACCCGACCCGACCCGACCCGAGACCACTATAACTGTGACCGATGCAGCATGGCGTTCGATCTGCTCACAATTGAGGAATCGGGAAACCGAGGACCGACGTACAGCCCTTCTTTGATGCGCGGGCCTTTCGCGCGAAAGATATTGAAGCCCATCAAACCATGCACTCGCAATGAGAACGTCCCGTCTGGTCCCGTCCCGCCCCACCCCGTAATTGGATGCGTCTCTTTTGCGGAAACCGGCTTCCTGCATGTGCAGTTAACCCAAATTGATCAAAGGTATAGATTACGTCGAAGGTGTCGGCTCGCTGTCCTATACACCGAAGGCGGCGCATTCACATCGCAGCAATCATCCCGGAAAGGCCGTAACCCGAGACGGCCATTTTTGCCGCCCAAAACCTGCCTGGCTTTGTGAGAATAGAAGCGACTCTAACTGATGACAATGACACATCTGAATGAAATCTACGCGCATCACGCCTTTGAATTCTGGATACTGTCGATCATAGTCGCTGTACTGCTCACATATAGCCGTGGCTTTTGGGCATTTGTAAAGGCCATACCAGCTGGGGCGAAGCAGGCACTTCGAAAACAGCGGGAGGCCCGCCTAGAACGCCTGCAAGCTTATGCAGACGATAAGACTCGTGTCTTTCGCTTCATACTGATGCAAGCTTGTCTGAACGCTTTAATAATGGGCCTTTGGACTCTTCACAGTACCGATCGCCTGTTTTTTCGTTCTCCATCCGAGGCTAGTGCCCTTTCGGACCTTGTTCTGCGGCTTTTCAACCAAGTCGGAGCCGTTTATGTGCTGCTCACAGGGCTTATGCAACTCGTAATCATAAGTGCCTTTCTTGCCCTTGCAATACTGTGGACATTCCGTGACCCGGAGGCTCAAATCGTCCGTCTACGTCAAAAGCTCAACGATGCATCCCCTCTCAATGCCAGCGAGCTCGATAACCGCTTTTGATAAATGCATAGGCGACCAAGATTCCCACCATACATGCAACAGAAAACCGGGTCAGTACAACCCTGAGACCGTGTGCCTGGCCTAACCGGCGTGGCGGGACTAAGGAAGGGGGACTGTGTCTGGTATTCCTTAGTGATGGATGAATCGAGAAGCGGAGAAGACGATCAGCCCGAATCAAAGACAGAAAGCGTCGGCTACACGGAAGAATCACTGCGCATGCTTAAAACAGCAGAGGGACAGTCAAATGCCATTTTCGCCTGCTTTGGATCGGCAGCCCAGCGTGCACAGAACTTTGAAGACGGAGTTGCGAAGTTTCTCGTTGTCTACAACCAAGCAACAAATGACAGTCTGACTTCAGAAGACCTAGAATCCCGCAATGACGAACTCAGCCGCAAGACTATGGGACAACTGCTGCACAGGCTAAAGAAAGTAGTCACGTTTCCCGATGACACATATACCGACTACTTTCTGGAAGCTTTGGGCCGGCGAAACTTTCTGATGCATAAATATTTCCTGGAGCGAAATCACATGTTCGCTACGGAAGCGAGCCGTTTCGAAGCCCTTGCAGAGCTTGCAACAATGGAGAATGTCTTCAATAGAGCGCGAATTGCGATTAACGCTATGCGCATCGCGCTTTGCGAGACGCTAAATATTGATCCTGGCGAAAACGCTTAGGAGTGACCACAGTACCCTTGAATAACGAATGAAGCTGTGGCACTACGCCAAATGCCTCTCGCCCGGGAAGTCGATACCGCAGTCCGCCTTGGCAACGATTCGAGATGCGCTGTCAGCTTAAGTGTATGAATGCAGCGCGCGTCACCCGAGTTTTCACGCGGTCGGTGTCGGCAAATAGCTTCCTCATGACAGGCGATATCCGCATCTTTGGCCGAGCGAGGAGCACCAATACATAAGCGATGGCGATCGTTTCGAAATGTATCGAAGCGATGTGATTGAAAGCTGATTCAACGTAGATAGGGCCGTTGCTCTCCCACGTATCGGCGTTCGTATGTTTGGGCCTGGAGTGAGCAAAGTTGGAGATTCCGCTGAAAATCCGGCGGACATAACCGCCCTGGGCGGTAAGCCCGGTCGTTTTCGAATTTTTCTGTGCGAAAAGAGTATCGTTGACGGTCGCTTTCAGATGAGCTTCTAGTGACGACGCGCCGGATATGAGCCCGTCACAGGCCTTTCCGAGGCTCAACTCGATCTTCCCCTTCTGCCAATCGCGAAACTCTTGCTTCGTGCCGCATACCTGCGCCCAGCAACCGATTGTGCTCAGTTCCAGCACGTTTCTCATCCCACCGGCTGAGAACCTGTAATAGCCGACTAGGCAATTGTAGAGGGACGCACTCATCTCATCATGGACATCGAGCATAACCTGAGACATGCGCTCTCTATAAGGCGGCATTCTCATTGCATAGAGCCACGCCGTGTTCAATTCTTCAAGCTGCTTGAGTTTCTTCCCTTGATGGTTCGACGTGCGAACAGACACGTCGTCGGGAAGCGTGACGACGCTCTGCCAAACGCCAACATCGATCTTGTCGCTCGGAGCGGGCTCCGGTCCCTCTGCGAACGCGAAATCGCTCTTGAGCAGTATTCGTCGGCGGGAACGAAAGTCGGACTTTGGCAGGGATTTAGGCATTTTTGTTCGCGATTGTCTTCATGGTCGCCTTTCGGTTCGATGACGTCTTTGCGGCTTTTCCTTGGCGTCTCATTGGGCCGTTGACGAGAATCACACTCCATCGCCCAGCCTTGATGCGCTTCATATCTTCCTGCAGCTCGCTGTCAGGTATGAATGGCTTTGCTTGATACACAACGGCAAAGAAACGTGTCCACTCCTTCGAGCCTCTGTATGCGCCGGTATCTTCGACGAGGCCGCTAAAGGCAATGGCTGCGTCCTTCTCCTCGCGAACGATCTTGAACTCGATAGCAGCGTTGACACTCAACAGCCCGCAATCTGGCTTGAAGTTCTTCAATGCTCCGTTCACCTGTGGTTTGAGGGTGAATCCTCTGAAACTGGCCCTCAGATACTTGTGCATGATCTTTTGGAGCTCGGATTCTTTCGATGGTGGCTTTCCGTCACGATGAACGATCACGCTCGTGTTTCTTAGCATGGTCTGGAGGTTTGCCAGGGTCAACCTCTCGTCGCTCGGGATCTCGTTGTTGCTTACCGTCATCTGTAGGGCGGAGACGAGGTTATCAAGATACTCTACAACCGGGCTCGTCAGATGATTGAAGTCGCCGAACTGATCCGTATGCCGGAGCCCTCCAGCCAACTTCTTGAAGTTGGCCCAATTTGCGATGAGGTCGGCCCGTGCCGCCGGCAAATCGCCTGCTTCAAGAACGACGAGCAACTGTTCGTAGAGCTTATTGAAGTGATAGACCATGGCGTCTTCCGGGCTTTCATAGCTGCCCAGGTCGTCCGATCCACCGAACTGTGCGTATTCCATCTCGCGTAAAGCGCGTTTCGCTTTGTTGAGGAGCGCATCGATGCCGCCAACCGCGTTCCTGACTACGTCCGTGTCCATCTCAATTCCCGCCCGCATGGTCCGCTAAAATGCCACTATGGCCTGTCATCGAGCATCATAAGTTGTCCTAGCCGGCTGATGACACTCGTTTATGGCGATATATGGATTTCGCGAAGTTTATGCAGTTTATCGACACCCAATGTCTATGGCTCGCCCGCGGCGACCAGTTCGAAGATTCCGTTCGAGAGTACTTTGACGTAAACCAACCCGGAGGACAACCAACCGCCGGGGGACAGACGGGACGTATACCGCGACTTTGAGGCGGGGGTCTTTCGCGCGAAAGAGCTGGAAGTCCTTCCAACCATGCACTCGTAGTGAGAACGTCCCGTCATTCCCCTTCACCGATCGCGCAAAACACACATCGACCAAGCCATGGGAAGGTTCGGGGCATCCCTGCTAGGCCATCACCTCAATGGCGTACACGGTTCGCGGGCAGGAAACCGGTGACAGACGGGACGTATACCGCAACTTTGAGGCGTGGGGCTTTCACGCGAAAGATATTGAAGTCCACCAAACCATGCACTCGCAATGAGAACGTCTCATCTGTCCCCGCCACCCCGCCCTACCGCATGGACGCCAAGACTGGCGCAAGCCCGTCGTCTACGCTCACAGTTGCGGCAGTCGCTGGTGGCGCTCAAGTCATCACGAACGCTAGCTAGAGCAGTTCCGGTAATGGTGTAGACCGAAGAGAGTGTGCTGAAGCCGTTTTCTCCCAATGAAAACGGCCTTCGCTGCTGTCGAAGAGAACCACAGTATTACCGAAAATGCTGTAAACGCTGTCGCTTCACTTTCACAGAGAACGAAACGCGCACGAGCCTCGCGTGCGTGGTTCTCTTTGCGGTCGCGGCTCCGTGGAAGATCAGTCTCCGCGTCGCGATACACTACATGATGTCAGCCGACATCATTGGCCCGGTAGCTCAGATGCATACAGCAGCGCACTCCTGATCCGAAGGTCGCAGGTTGGACTACTGCCCGGGCCACCACATAACATCGAACATTCCAATATTTTCCGGAGTATCCGCCGGGTTATTTTGCGCCTTCCCGGTGGGACTCCTTGGAGATACCTGTGCGAATTTGCCACCGAACGTCTCGCCGCATTTTCTTTTGCCTGGCCTGGGGATTCATCCTCAGCGCGCGAGGCCAGCAAACACAGACACTAGCGGCCAGGCTGCAGGAACGCTATGCGGAATCGCTCAAGCTTTATCAGGAGAAACAATACTCGGCGGCCGCGTCGATTCTCGAGCCGTTCTATGCTGCCGGCCCCGATGGCCTGGGCTGGCAATGGAACTCCGCGATGTATGACCTTGCATGCGAAGAAGCGCTGGCAGGCCGCAAACAAAAAGCTCTCGACATTCTCGTTGCGTGGCAGGCCAGGGGAGGCAGTGTTCCCGCGGAGCATTTGGCCAAGGACAGTGATCTCACGTCGCTGCATGGCGACATTCGATTCATGCGCCTTGTTGAAGATGCGCGCAGTCGAGAACTCTTGTGGATACGCGAGCCGGGCCAGAGTGTACCCTTTGCGCCGGATCTGAGCGAGGACGCCAAGATCGCCGGGCTGTCAACCGTGTGGGCAGAGGCTCGTTTCAATTTTGCATTCTTCGATCGGCAACCAGCTTTGGACTGGAATCAAATCTATGTGGACTTCTTATCCAAGGTGCGAGCCACGTCGTCGACCGCAGAGTACTACCGCGTGCTGATGCGATTTGCGGCGCTGTTGAAGGACGGCCACACAAACGTGTATCCCCCCGCCGAAATTCAGGACGCGTTCTGGGGTAAACCGGGTTTGCACACGCAACTCGTGGAGAACACAGTAGTGATAACCGGCATTGATGATCCTGCATTGATGGCGCAGAAGTGGCGGGTGGGC
Source organism: Acidobacteriaceae bacterium (assembly GCA_036498835.1). Taxonomy (GTDB): domain Bacteria; phylum Acidobacteriota; class Terriglobia; order Terriglobales; family Acidobacteriaceae; genus Granulicella. The sequence continues at coordinate 11,471 of DASYEV010000027.1, forward strand.
GACGTGCTTCTGAAGATCGATGGGGAAGATATTCATCAATATGCAGAGCGCGAGATCGCGCCCTACCAGAGCTCTTCGACGCTACAGGATTTGGAGGTCCGAACCTTCGATTATGCGTTGCTGAGTGGGCCTGCCGGCAGCGAGTTCCACGTAACGGTACGAAATGGAAATGGCGAAGATGATGAACGTGTCCTGACAAGGTTGACGCTGGCTGACCAGAGGAAATTGAGAACGGCCCCAGGAGCTTCATTCAGCATGAGGCCGGATGGCATCGCCGTGCTGACGGTCAATGAGTTCGAGGACACCGAAGGGACGAAGGTGCTGCTTGCCAACCGGCGCTCGGTTCAATCGTCGAAAGGTTTGGTGATTGATGTTCGCGCCAACGGCGGCGGCAGCACACCAGTGGATTTGCTGCAAGTGCTGACCCGGAAGATTGTTCGCGGAGCCATGGTCCGGACGAGAAGCTATGTCGCCGCGGACCGGGCACGAGGCGTGCTGCCAGGATGGACGGATGTCATCCCGTTTGAGGCTCCGGCCGATCCTCAACACCATGTCGATGTACCGATCGCGGTATTGACCAGTGCGCGGACCTTTTCGGCGGCAGAAGATTTCGTTGCAGCGTTCGACGCGATGCATCGTGGTATCACCGTAGGGGACACAACAGCGGGAAGTACAGGACAACCCTTGTTCTTCCAACTGCCCGGTGGCGGTAGCGCGCGCGTCTGCACGAGAAATGACCGGGCCCCCGATGGAACTGTCTTCGAAGGCTCGGGTCTGCGGCCTGCCATTTCTGTTTCGACCACCATCGATGATCTACGGCGGGGGAACGATATTGTCCTGGAGCGAGCCGCCCTCGCGCTACTCGCTACAAAGTGAAGAATGCAGGCCCTCACTCACTCGGCCAGAGCAGCTCCGGTCATGGTGTGGAAAACCGGGGGAAAGCCGGGGCAGACGGGATGTATGCCACGACTTTCCACGCTCTCTTGACAACGCGGCAGCAGCACAATGCCGCTTTCTGATGAGTTCGATGAAATTACTTGTCACTTGTCCTCGGCGCAGATATAAGGGTTCAACACTTCCTTTGGAGAGTATTGATGCGCCGTTCCATCGCCCTTATTTTGTGTTTTCTTTTTCCGGTAGCATCCTTTGCAGCCTCCAGGGATGAAAATAGCTACAAAGTCACATATGATGGCGGTTCTATCCAGGGCGTGAAAGCCGGGGATGGTATGCGCCTCGTCATCGAGCCCACTCAGTTTCGACTTGTGAGGGGTAAGGACGAACAGGTTGCAGTGATACCAGCAAACTCCATCACGGAGATTTCGTACGGACAGGATGTCCACAGGCGTATTGGCGCCGCTATTGGTGTCGCTGTTTTCACGCTGGGAATTGGAGCTTTGCTGGCTCTGACCAAGTCGAAAAAGCATTTTGTTGGCATTACCTGGGCGAACGGCGATGCTAAAGGCGGCTTCGCCATGCAGTGTGACAAGAACGAATATCGCGGGATACTGAACGCGCTGCAGGGAATCAGTGGCAAAAAGGCCGTGGATTCCGATGCAATGACCGTCAAGAACTAGACAACACACAATCTGCGAAGAAAAAAGGTCGCCTTCGGGGGGGCCTCTTTTTCGGATTTATGATCCCTCTGGCTCACCTCTCACGAGATCACGCTGTTGGTCTCTGAGCAGTTCCATGGTTCATCCTTGTTCCGTTGACGCGGGTTGGCAAAGAGGTTGTAGTCGTCAATGCTTCCCTTGGGCCTTTTGGACAGGAAATCGGTGACGGACGGGACGTATACCGCAACTTTAAGGCGTGGGTCTTTCACGCGAAAGATCTTGAGGTCCGTCAAGCGATGCACTCGCAATGAGTGCGTCCCGTCTTGGTCCCCACCACCCCGATCGGCAGACGTTGTATTGCTTACCCTTGTCCTTCACAGGCCCCTGAGAACTGCTCTAAAATTCTCTCCATGCCCATGACACTGAAAGACGTGGAGACGCTCAAGAAGAACCTCTGGCCTACTGATGACGCACGCCCTGTGAATCTGTACGGCGTTCTTGATTGCGCACGAGAACCAGCTGTCTATGACGTGGTGAACCGTTGTTATCTGCAGAAGGAATGCCTGTTCGCAGGTGATCTGGATGCGGCGGTGGTCCGTGTCGCGCCCCATATCGTGGAGCTATCCAACCGAGACTCCGCGACCGAGACTCTCCTGCTGAAGGGATGGGACGGTGGTTGGGGTATCGTTGTGCAAACGAACAGCTCTTTCAAAAACCTGCGGCGCCACCTGCGGACATTCCTTCGCGTAAGAGATCACCGGGGCCGCATCGTTCTATTTCGCTATTACGACCCAACCGTCCTTTCCGCATATCTCCCAACCTGCACTTCGAACGAGCTGCGACAGGTTTTCGGATCGGCGATCGCCCGCATTTTTATTCCTTCCGCGGGCGGCGGCTATACAGAGTACAGCCTGTCCGAGGGCAAGCTTCAGATCGACCATCTACTGCCGAACTAAAACTCTGATCCCTTCGCACCGCGGGCGCAGCTCTAGCATTTTCCGTTAATGGTGTAGACCAAGCGGAAGACGCCCAAGCCGTTTTCTCCCAATGAACACGGCCTTCTCAGATATTTCTGGGACCACAGTATTAACCGAAATGCTCTAGGGTAGCTTTGCCCGTCGAATGCCAAAACCGGGTTCGACCCATTCTGCCCACATCGCTCCTCCGTTGAGCGAGACAACATGGAGCGACTCCGCGCGTGGAGCTTCCATCAGGGCGCGCCATTCCGGATTGCGATTCGAGACGCTGTACAGTTTGTCGCCGGCGATCGCCGCGAGACCCCACCCGCGAGCGGTTCTCAAAAAGTCCCAATGCGTGCCCGCCTTCAATTGAGGAACACGCTGCAGCGTGCGCTTGCCGCTCTTGGGCGATTCCCCCACCACAATCGCCTCGGCATCCGAGCCGGCCAGCCACACGGAAGGTGGGCCATATGCGGGCATCCCCCAGGCCATCGGTTTCCTGGAGGAAATCTGTTCAGGCTCGGGCGTGAGCGGATGGCCTTCCGCATTGAAAGATTGCCGCAGGATGCGCTCCGAACCAGACTCTTCCCAAGCCACAGTGACGGAGCCATCCGGCTCCACATTCCACAGGAGCTTGCCGTGCGCGACCGGCAGGTGGACGGTCCAGTGAGGTTTCAAGCCGGCGCTGGTGGCCAGATAGGTGGAGAGCTGACCGCTGGCAGAGAGCACCCCGAAGAGTGCGGTGCCAACGCCGATTTGAAATCCCGGACTCAACAACGAACCGTCCGCCGGGACCGGCGGGGCCGTGACGATAGTGCGGTTCCCCCAACCGACGCTAGCATTTAACTTGCCTGCCTGCGTCCAGGCAAACCATCGGCCGCTTCCCGCTGGCACGATATCGATGGCGGTCGCTACCGTGACAGGACCGCCTTTCAGCAAAACCTGGCGTGTGCGAAACACACCTTCACGTGGATCGAGCACTGCGGATTCGCGCTGCAGCAGAACGACCTGCCCATCGTCCCGGCGATGCGCGGCCAGACTGGCAAGATGGTCCACGCTGACTTCGCTGGAAAAGCTTTCCACCGCCAGCGGGAGAATGGTCACGAGGGTTCGAGGCGATTCAATGTTCAGGGTGTCTTCGCGTACGGTCAGCGAATACTTTCCCGGTGCGAAGCCCTCGTTCCAGTAAGCGGCAATATCGTCCGCCCACTCGAATTTGGCGCCTGCGGGAAGCGTTTCACCCTGAAAGGGCGCGTCCGGACCGCGGTCCGGGCTGCGCCGGCGATCCGTGATGAGCCGTGACAACCCATAAACAGGGCCACCCTCTTTCTGGGACTGCATCGTGTAGACAAAAAATGATGGTGCATCACGGCTGGGTACCTGGACGGGTGCGCCGCCGCGGTTATCCACGATGGTGCGGACCGGAAGTTCCTGTCCCGAAAGGAAGACCGGCTTTTCCGGGAAGGTCGCGATCACAGGATTCGCCATACTATTCGCGTTCCTTTCTGCCAGGGCGTGCGCAGATGAAAGATGAGACAAACTGTACGCGCCCCGGGGTGAGGCGCCCCAGGGCAAGAGAGCCGAGACCAACACGGCGATCCATGGGATGGAAGTAGCGAAGGTTCGCGACATAGTTATGGTCCGCTGACATTTCCTGCTGGATTGGCGAGCCCTTCGACCTTCCAGCCGCGTAGCTTCAGCAGGCACTTTCCGCAGAAGTAGGCTGCATCAGGTCCTGATTCGGTGTTGACGTAACTCATGATGCAGTCACGATCCCAGAGCCGCGATTTGGGGTCCGTGGCTCTCTGGACGGTGGCATCCACTGTGTTGGCCGCCTGATCGTGCTGGGGAGGATTCTGGATCACGTCTCCGGCGTGTTCCAGGTGCTTGTGATGTCCGACCTCATGGGCCCAGTATGTTCTCGGCCCTTCATTCGTATCGAGAAACAGGGTGCCCAGCCCCATGCCAACGGAGGGGAGGCTGAGATTTCGGAAAGCGTAAGGAACGATCTTGGGTCCGCCGATGGGTGGAACAGCGGTCATTTGTCCATGTCTTGGGCAAGGAAGTCCGCAAGCCGTGCCGACCTTGGAACCGCGATTATTTCCAGCCTCAACGGCCGTGAAAGTCCTTGAGCAATTGTCGCAATGATAGGTCGTCGTTACGGCCTCTGTGTTGCTCCATCTGCTCGTCATCCAGCCGCCAAGATTGGAAAGCGACACACTGGTCTGGATTGTGCCGGTACATTGGGCTGTGCATAGCGAGCCAGCCATCCCTGCGGACGGGAACGCCTGCTTTTCGAAACCGCATTGGTTGCACTTGTATTTTTGAATGAGGCTGACCTCCAGCTTCCCTCCGCACACGGCGACACGGCAGTATTCCCCAACGCCCGACCCTCCAGCAGAGGTTGTCTCGATGAGCAGTTGGTCCGTGCCGCAGGTGTCGCAGAAATACTGTTGTATCCAGAGGGGTGGAGAGGCATCGAACTCGGCAATCATGTGGCCACGCAAAAGCCCGTGGTTGCGCTCGATTTCGCTGAGCATTGTGAACGCAAGAGGATCACGAAACGCACGCCATGTATCCGTGAAAATTTGGTCCCTGAACACGGCTGCATAGTTTCCTGGGGCAGTTCCAGGGGGCGGAACGCCCTCCACGCCCAGATGCCGGGCGCTCGACCACGGCCAGACGAAATTGTCCGTGAACGTGATTTCAGCCGCGTCGCGGTAGCCATTCGGCTTCGAATTTCCCATGCCGCCAGTAACATTTGCGGTCACGATGGCTTTGTACGCGTTCAACCCACCGGTGAACAACTGGGTCGCACGGAAATCGTTGCCTCCGCCCTCCTGCACAAGGTGCACCATGCCGGCCTCGAAAAAGGTCGCGGCTTGTCCGTCGTACGCGCCCCAATTACTTCCCGCGGCCCAGCGCACGTGAGCGCGATAACTGTCCTTGCGCCAAAGCCGCATGGGCGACGTGTGGGCCTGAGGCAGCTTGGTCTCGTCATAGCGATCGCGAAGCGCTTTCCAGTTGGGATGTGTGCTGCCGGACGGCAGATCGCGGAAGCTCACCTGCGCGCGAAACTGATAACCATCTCCACCGATGATGGAGGGCTGAAGGTATACACCTGCCTTACCCAGCCTCGGTTCATAAACACGCGCTTCGTCCTGTCCCAGGTCATCATGAGCAACCGAACAAACGGTTTTCACGCCCCCGTCGGCAAGTGTCTTCCAGGGCATAAGACTCTCGGTTTCGATGCCGAAGGGATTCTGATAGTAGTTCCCATCTCGCAGCCCCCCAAGCGGCACAGGGCAGTTGAATGCATCTTTGTCATTGTGCGTGCCTTTGTTGTTGGTCATCACGTCCGTCAGAAAGCGTAGCGGGCGCACGCGGGTGGCTGTGTACTTAGAGGTGTCGACTTTGTACTCCGGGGCAAGGTCGCGGAAGGTCCAGTCGACGCGGATAGGTCCTGTGGCGCGACGCATGGAGTCGGTAACCTCAGGCACCACAGGAGCAGGGTCCTGCAGCTTGTCTGCTTTCTTCATCAGGGGCAGCGCGGCTTCCACCGGAAGAAAGGGACGGCAAATCGAGCTCTTGTCTTTAGCTACCTTTCCATCGCCCGTGAGGCTCATGCCGCCATGGTATTGTTCGAGATCCATGTTCGGTAACAAGGCGCCTAAGCCCTGAGCGGGGATGTCCGTGTGGTTGTGACGGTCGTCTACCCAGACCACAATCTGAGTGCCCTTTACATTCAGCGCGGATGTAATGTCTGTGTCGGCAGCCATATCCGTCCGGCTGTCCTGAGCGAACAGGGGACGGCGGTTCGCGGCCTGGCTGGCAATTGCCGTCTTGGTCAGAGCGTCAAGGCTGCCGTCGGCCTTCAGCCGCTCCGCGGGAGCCACTCCGGGTTTGGCATGATCCCGTTGAAACTCCTTCACCGCCCTCAGGTAGGGGGTTTGCCCTTCACCGTCTTCCACCGGGCCGGGATGATAACCCGCTTTGGCAAGCCGAAGCTTCCTGCCTTTGGCCGAATCTTCCGGTGGGGCCGCGCCGTTGAAGGAGTAGAAGGGCGCTACGCTGAATGCCAGGACCTGCGGTTCCAACTCATGGTCTTTATCGTGAGTGCCGATCTCCGGGTGCGTGAAGATGCGCACCTCCGTGTGCATCCCCGCCAGTCCAAGTCCCGGTGCGGTGTCCTTGTTGGTATGCACCTGGATCTGGACCCTGTACGGCATCTTCGCTTCCTCCAGAAGCGGTTTGCCTTCCGTCCAGTTATGAGTATGGGTGCCGTTGCCGCACTCGGTGGGGGTGAGCGCCTGCCGCCACACGATCTTGCCCTCTTTATCGAATATCTGGAACTGTCCCTGCATCCCGCCAGGACAATCCTTGAGCGTCCAGGAAAACTTGAGCGAATCATCGACGAGAGCGCGGGTGTCGCCCGTCCCTGTCCAGCGCGGCCAGAACGAATCGATGCGCAGGAGAGCCTTCTTCTGCGATTCTTCCTGGAAATACCTCACCACCACGGTGTAAGGCGATGAAGCCGCATTGATAAAGCGGGCCGCCTCCCCTCTCGGCTTTAGAACACCGTCGGCCGCCTTGCTTTCTCCCTTCCACGTGGAGAAGGTGGCAGCACTGCGTTCCGCGGCGTCGTCTGCCACAGGCAACTCAATGATCGGCGTGTCGGGGGTGGCGGCGTACGTATACTTCACGAACTCGCCGTCATTGGCAGGTGTGGCCTTCGCGTAGTTGCTGGCATACACGGTGGTATCCACTTTGGAAGCGCGTTCCTTCACACCTTCCACGGCGTACCCGACATCGCAGGTCTCGTCACCGGGCAGAAACCATTTGTCCAGACTGGAAATCGAGATTGCCGTAGCGGGGAGTTGCTGCTTCACCTTCAGGTCGTGGACCTTTTCATAGGCAAGCCCGCTCTTCTTCCAGACCTTGGGCAGGAGAATCTTGCCCTCGCCCGGGCCGCGGGCCGGATCGAGTTTGCACTTCGAAGGGTCAGTCGGATCCACCTCGGAGCAGCCGACAAGTTCCACCAGAGCGCGCACAACCTCCTTCGGTTCCTTGGTTCCCCAGTTGAACAGCGCAACTTCGTCCACCGTAATCGGTGGATCGGCGGCTTCGCACTTGGTCTTAACCACGTCGCCGAATAGATCGCCGGCGACTGGGGGGTATTGCGTGGCGGAATCTTTCGCCTGGAAAACACGAGCCATACTTTTCCTTACTACGGAATGTCAGTTTCCACTTCCCAGACAACGTCCGAGTGATCGGTGGCAAGAACCTTGCATGTGCCTCCGGGAGAAAGGGCGTCCGTCCGGTTTGTTTCGGTGCTCTTGGAGGTGATTGTTTTGGCCGGCCCGGAGCAACTGAAGTCCAGGGACAACGTCAATCCATCCACCGGGATATCCGCTTCCGCGCCGGCCGGCTTGTGCAGGATACGAATGGCAAACCATGAGGTTTTAGGACAAGTATTGCTTGCTTTGCCCACTTCACTCTGGCTGCCGCTCTCTTTCGCCGCCTGATCCAGGGCAGGCAGTTGTTCCGGGGAAGCAAGCTTTTCCGGATTCGGGGGAGGATCAAGAACAACGGAACCGGGGCTAGACATGCTGGGCTCCTTGCCGTGCAGCCTCATACGTCGCGTGGCTGCAGAGCCAATCAAGCCGTGCGGCTGACGATAAAGAACGGTCGCTCAGGATTCGAGCTGCCCATGGGTATCTGGGATCGGCGTCGAAACCGAAACCATAGACGTACATCAGGTTGATGTACCGCAAAACATCGACCTGCCGGGTAAGACCGTAGGCCCTGCAAATGGCGATCGCATACGTTACCGACTGAGTGATGTGCAGGTCGCTCATGCCGGCGCAGACATCGGGAACTGTCCTGCGCAGGTATCGTTCAACCGATTCCCGAAAACGGGCTGCGGACGCATCATCCAGAACCGACATCTGTTCAGAGCGGATTTCCAGCATTGGACAACCCCATCCACTGCCCGGATTCTCGGGCAGTTCAGTTGGCCCACAATTACCGTGAGGCCATAGCTTTGGCACATTCTTCACAAAACGGCGCGTTCGACGCAGCGGCCTGCACCAAACTCTTCACCATCGCTGAAACATCAAGTTGGTTTGCGAACGTGGCAGGATCGGGAGGCGGAGGTGGCGAGGAGGCAGGCCGAGATTGTTTGGGAGCGGACCGGGGAGTCTCGGGTTGCAGGACAGGGCTGTTGATAAGACCGGTCACACGAGGCGGACGAGAGTGATGCACATGCCAATTACCTGAGGCCAACAGCCTCGCTAATTGAGAAACAACCTGAGAGTCCGACATACGCGACATCGAGAACGGTTGAGGGCCCTTGGCTACCAACCCTCGAAATATCGCCATCAAGGCCGGTTCAGATTGGAAGTCCTCGATCCAATACCGCGCCGAAAATGCGGTGTGAAAGACATGCCGCTTCCCAGCATCTTTTTCTATTGAGCATGCAAAGAACGGGTGGAATCTCCATATGTCCGATCCGCGCCGTATGATTCGGTACAAGCTCATCAGAAAACCGCCAATCCCCGCGGGATCCGCGAGCCCCTACCAAATCTCGATCTGTATCAATTCCTCACATATCTAGGAATTGAGGCGGAATTGTACTTCGTTATGGATTCGAACAAAGGGGTGCCGAGAAGGCCTATACCTGCGTCGCCATTCCTCATTGCAAACTTTCAGCGGGGGCACAAAAAGACGTGCAGTCTCAGTAGTTGATGACGCAGTTTTAACACCTGGGCGCGTAGGTGTCAACCGGGAAACTCATGCAAAGACAGAACATGGGGGAACCGGGGACAGACGGAACGAAGACCGCGACTTTGAGGCATGGGTCTTACACACGAAAGATCTTAAAGTCCATCAAAACATGCACTCGCAATGAGACGTCCCGTCTGTCCCCGCCGCCCTTCGCGGTCGTCTATCGATACCACAGCATCAGGGAATTTGCTCTAGTGGCAGGCCGCGTTCTTAGCATCCGTCATGGTCAGAAACGTAATACTTAGAGGTGCGAGCGCCACCGCTCCCCTTTTCACGGGAGTAGCCTCCATCGCCGGAAGTGAACCGTCTGCTGCAGCCTTCAGTTCCCGCCCATTCAGCATGACAACGGAACTGAAGAGCGCAGGTGACGTCAGCGTGTACTTCTGTGCCGCTACCGGAATGCCGATCGTCTGCGCCATGTCTTTGCTGGTATTCACCGCCACCGCGGTCACTCCTCCTTTTGCATCCCGCATGCACTGCGCATAGAGATAGAGCGTTGCCGTCGCAGGCACACCCGGGTAGAGCACTTGCGTTCCCATCGTTCGCTTCCACAGAACCGCTGCCCAGTAATTGGGCCGTGGATCCAGCGTCTGAGGGTTGAGGAAGGCGTAATCGCTTGCAGCCAATGTGTTTTGCATGACGGTCTTCACGCCTCGTTGCGCGAGAGACCCCAGTTGATTGACGTAGCGAAAGGTGTCGGCGAATTGCGATGACCACGGGTCTCCTCCGCAACCTGCCTCTCCAGTCTCGGTCAACCACATATCCTTGCCTGGCTCCGACTCGTCTCTGATCTTCTTGTAGAAGTCATACACGGTGACGTTGCGCTGAAACCATGCCGGAGTAAGCACCACGTCTGGCTTTGTAGCATTTGGCCCCAGGCAACGGCTGGAGGCCGTTGGGTAGAAGTGATACGAGAACACATCGTAAACCGGCCCGCCGGCAGTCATGAGATCGCGGGAATCCAGCATCCGGATATGCAGGCTTGCGGGTGTTCCCGCGGGAATAAGTTGCAGCCCCTCTCCTACGCTACCCGGCCCAAGGTAGATCGCTTCCGGAGCCTCTGTTTTGACGAAGTGCGTGAAGGCCTTGACGTCAGCCCCATACATCGCAGCGTTGTAACCCTTGGGCGCACCGCCAATATCCGGAAATGTGGGTTCATTCATGAACTCCGTTGCGGCGATGTGGCCACCCAGCCGCTTCGTCGCATCGAAGAACTTCTTCGCCTCGTCTGGCCTCCACGTACCGTCGGCGTCGCGTGTTCCCGCACTGACTGCTACAGACGTGACCAGGTCAGTATTCACCGCGTGGGCGAAGTCAATGACCCCCTTCCACTCAGCACGAGTCATGACGCCGTTGTAGCCCAGGGGCGGCGTTTTCAACGCTGGCTGATCGTCATCCTGGAAGTACGTGAAATTGCGCCATGTGCCGCTCACCCTTAAGTATGCCGGCCCGAGGGCTGCTGCAAGTTTGCGTAGCTTTCCATTCGACAGATCAATGGGCGGCCGGTACTCATACAGACTGGGGTCCATGGCTCCGGGCTGGTTACTGGATTGGATTGACTCCGTCGCTGTGCTGCCGAACGGCCTCCAAAACCGGCCTCCTGTCACCTCCACGGCCTCAATGTTGTACGAGATATAGCGAGGACTAACTTCCGCAACAGCCTTCATGGTGGAAGGTTCTAATTTCGTCTGGGCACAGGCGATGCTCGCCAAACTGCACAGTAGCGTCAGCAGAGTTGCAGAAATGGGAGTCTTCACGATCGACGCCTCCGAGCGGCACCGAGTATACGTCGGTTCTGAGGTGCCTGTCCCGCGTTCGCACCGGACGCAATCCGATTTGTCCATCGACAAGGTCGCCTCCCTTCAGCTGAGATGACCCGGTACCTGCAACCGTTTCCTTCCGCCGGTCCCTTCCACCAGGCGATGACAAAAGAGAGACGATTACGGAAACCGAACGATCGGGACGGACAGGATGTAAACCAGGCACTTCAAAGGCTGCGCATGGAACCAGGCAGACCAAGGTTGAGCAACAAATCCCGTGCGGCGACTCCCGCCTCTCAAAGGAGGATTCAAAGCCATCACGTCAGGTGCTGCCCTTCAGGCTCTTTCGCAGCCGCCCTTTTCAGCCTCTTCTGGATGAATCCCGTTCCAATGCCTAAAGCAAGAAGGCCGGACATGCCGCCATACATGATCAGCACAGGACTATTTCCGGGCACGCTCATCGCATGGATGGGATGAGCGTGCAATGCTCCTGTAAAAGCCGTCATTTCCAGAACATCGTTGTTATACGCCAGAATGGTGACGCGAATACGGTCTCCCACCTTCAGATCCTTTACGTCATACATCGCGAGAGAGTGAGACGTACCGTCATCCGCATGTAGATCCAGGTACATTTCGTCGCCATGTCTTACTTGTTGGCGTCGGAGGTGTGTCACTTCCGCGGAAAACCCCAGTTTCTGCGAATGGGATGCATAGTGAAAATCGACTGAAGCAGCCAGGACTAGAGTCAGGCTGAAGCCCGCAAGCAAAAGTGACCAATAGAAGCGAGGTGTGGTGAGCAACGTTCGAGGCCGAGCATCTTCCCACATCATCGGCGTCGCGCATCCATAGACCGCAAAACCGAGTCCCACGATGGTGGGGATAGCGGTCATCAAAAACACAGCTTGTACATCCATCATTCCCAGCTCAGCTCCGGCGGTCGTGCCATTCTATCGTTCAAGAGTTGCGTTGACGATTTGCCGGGACTGCTACCATGGGGCCACACGATATCTGTCAATCTTCTCTTTCGAGGCCCAATGACCCAAGCTCCGAAGTTGATTGCTTTTGCGCTCCTGTGCGGTACAGCCTTCCCAGCGTTCTTTGCTCATGCACAGAACCGCACTCCGGATGCGGCGGCGATAGCCCGCCGAAATGACATCGAGAAGCAACTGGAATCGATTGCCGTCATTGACCGGAAGGTGATGATTCCGATGCGTGACGGCAAACGCATGCAGGCCGATATCTACAGGCCTAAAGACGAGTCAAAAAAATACCCGATCATCTTCTCCCGCACGCCCTACAACTTCAACTACTGGGACGTCGCGGCAGGCGCGCCTCGCGACCTGTCCGCGGAGTTTGCCGCCGTGCAACACGGCTATGCCTATGTGGAGATGAATGAGCGCGGACGCTTCTTTTCGGAAGGCGATTACGACATCCTGGGTACGCCGCTCACGGACTCGGACGATGAATTCAACTGGATGAGCGCACAGCCCTGGACAACAGGCAAGGTCGGGCTCATCGGCTGTTCCTCGACTGCGGAATGGCAGATCAATGTTGCCTCCCGGAATAACAAGGCCTTGACGACGTTCATCCCGGAAAGCTTCGGAGACGGCGTCGGCCGAGTCGGTCCCTATTACGAACAAGGCAACTGGTTTCGCGGCGGCGCCATGCAGATGCGTTTTTCGCGCTGGCTCGCTACCAGTGGCATCCTGACTTCGGATGGCCGCCCCCAGTTTCCTTCGACCATGTCGCAGCAGGCTCTGATCGCGGCCGCGAAAACCTACGACCTCGCGCAAAAGCCGCCCGTGATCGATTGGGACAAGGCGTACCTCCACCTCCCCACCAAAGATGTCCTGATTGCCGCGGGAGCGCCGCACAGTATCTATGACTCGCCGACTCCCAGCGGCCAGAAACCAATGTCGGAGCGCACTCCCAACGATCCATCCTGGTACGCAGGCGGGTTGTGGAACGACGGCATGAAGGTCAACCTCCCTGGCCTGTGGGTCATGACCTGGTACGACAACAGCGTTGCGCCTAATCTTGCCGCGTATAACTACGTTCGCAAGACCGCCAGCACGGACGTCGCGGACAAGCAATACGCCGTGATCGCGCCTGTTCCTCACTGTGGCTACAAGCGCGCGACGGAACACACCATGGTGGGTGCTCGCGACATAGGCGATGCCCGCATGGACTACGACGCGCTCACCTTCGCATGGTTCGACTACTTCCTGAAGGGCGAGGATAACGGCCTGCTCGCGAAGACACCCAGGGTTCGTTACTACACGATGGGTTTGAATAAGTGGCAGTCCTCCGATACATGGCCGCCCAAGGAAGCGAAACCGGTCACGTACTTCTTCACGAGCAATGGCCACGCCAACTCGCTGACTGGCGATGGCGCATTGCTGGCTTCAGCGCCTCGTAAAGACGACACGGACCAATTCACGTATGACCCGATGCATCCTGTGCCCACTCCCGGCGGCACGTCCGCGAATGTGGGTGCGGACCATCATGCAGGCGCCTTCGATCAGCGCGCCCTGGAAACGCGTGACGATATCCTCGTCTACACCACCGAGCCGTTGACCAAAGGGATCGAGGTCAGCGGCCCCGTGGATGTGACCCTCTATGTTTCGAGCGATGTCAAAGACACCGACTTCACCGTCAAGCTGGTCGATGTGCAGGCGGATGGCACGGCCTGGAACATCGATGACAACATCCAGCGCGTGCGCTATCGCGAGGGCTACGACAAACCTCCCGTGTGGATGGAGAAGGGCAAAGTCTACCAAGTCACCTTCCAGCCGATGCAAACCAGCACATACTTTGCCCCGGGCGATCGTTTGCGGATCGAGATTTCCAGCAGCAACTTTCCGATCTACGATCGCAACCTGAACACCGGTGGCAACAACTTCGATGAGACCCAGGGCGTCACGGCGCACAACCAGGTGCACCATTCCTCCACCTATCCGTCCAGCATTCGGCTGAGCGTGGTTGAGCGTTGATGGACGGCTGAAAGCCATCGTCACCCTCATTCGACCTTCATCTTTGCCTCCAGAAGTTCTCATGACGCGTTGCGCTTCCCTTCACCGCGCCTTTGCCGCGGCCCTAGCCTTAGGCCTCCTGTGCAACCATTGCCGCGCAGGCTCCTCTGGGACAGGGCCGCCGTCTATAGGTGCCGGTGAAGTACGAAGACGGCACAGACCTCAAGATCAAACTGTCGGCTGAAACCTGGATGCAGAAGGCGAGTTACACCATGCCTCTTCCAACCGCGAAGAAGATCGCGGAAGTCACCATCGATCCGGAACACCGCGTCCCCGGCGGCAACCGGGCCAACAACACTGCCAAGCCCTGATCAACCGTAGGGACATGTCAGAGGCAGCAACGCGATGAATCGTGAGGCACGAACCGGAAGGGCCTGGTTTCAACCAGGCCATAAATTGCACGGATGATCTGACTTCCTTGCCGCCGCAGGCCGGAGTGAAGCCCGCAGGGCGTAACGACTGAATTGCCTCCACCGCTGCTGAACACGCCACCCGCCTCCATGTCGTGGCGAGGACCAAACCTCGCCACGATCATCGGCGCTTGCAGAGCTGAAGGAATCTCCTTGTTTCTGGATTCCTTTAGATGCACGATGACAGAACTTCTTGACGTTCTTTCATCATCTTGGGAGGTTCGCACACCCGGAAGAGCAATTCAGTCGTTACGCCCTGCGGGCTCCACTCCGGCCTGCGGCAGCGACGAAAGGGTTTCTCCAGCACGCTTGTGGCCTGGTTGAAACCAGGCCCTTCCGGTTCGTGCCCTCACGATTCGCCTTGCATGCGGACAGCGTAGAAGGTTTTGGAACACATACTCTACACTGCCTTCATGCTCAAGCGTCTGGTTCTGCTCTGTCTCGTCTGCGCCACCACATGCTGGTCACAGACGAAGATGGCATTCGTCGTGTCGATGCCGCAACCCTCCAACCACACTTATCACGTAGCGTTCCGTTGCGAAGGTCTGAAGGGTGAACTGCAGGATTTCAAAATGCCGCAGTGGTCGCCGGGGTACTACGGTATCGGAGACTACGCACGCAACGTTTCCAACTTTCACGCGGCGGACGCTGCCGGGCATGAGCTTGCCTGGGAGAAAGTCACGAAGAATACCTGGCGCGTAGTCGCGGACAACGCTCCAGGGATCGTCCTCAATTACGACGTATTCGGAAACACTTCGTTCGCGGCGAATAACTATGTGGGCGAGGACCGCGGCTACCTTTCTCCTTCAGGCCTGTTCGTAAACCTGGTGGGACATCTGCAACAGCCGGTTACCGTCACGATTCAGCTCCCGCAAACCTGGAAGATGATTTCAACGGGACTCGAAGCCGTGAACGGACGCGCGAATACCTTCGAGGCGCCGGACTTTGACGTGCTCTATGACTCGCCCATCCTGATTGGCAATCAGGAGCGTTTGGAGTTCGAGGTGAACGGCATCCCTCACTACGTCGCCATCGAGAATGTGCCTGCAGAGGTCGACCGCAAGCGAATGGCCGCGGACCTCAAGACCATGGTCACCGCAGCCACCCAGTTGATGGGCCACGTTCCTTACAAGCACTACACCTTCCTGATGATGGGCCGTGGAGGCGGCGGCATTGAGCACGCCAACTCCTCCTCCAATCAATTCGACGGAACCAGCCTGACGACCGAAGCCGGATACCTGCGCTGGCTGAGCTTTATCTGCCACGAATACTTTCACAACTTCAACGTGAAACGCATTCGCCCCCTGGCGCTTGGGCCGTTCGACTACGACCAGGAAAACCTGACCAATATGCTCTGGGTCTCGGAAGGATTGTCGGTCTATTACCAGGACCTTGTGCTGGTGCGGGCCGGGCTGATGACCAGGGAGCAGTACCTCACGAAGATGGCCGGTGCGATCGGAACGTTTGAGAACAGCTCCGGGCGGCATTACCAATCGGCAACCGAGTCGAGTTGGAACACCTGGAATACCGGCTCCGGCGTGGGAGGAGACCGCAACACAACCATCTCGTACTACAACAACGGAGCCATGCTGGGCGCGATGCTCGACCTGAAGATCCGCGAAGGTAGCGCGAACCGGCGGTCGCTCGACGACGTGATGCGGGCGATGTATGACAAATACTACGTTCAAAAGAAACGCGGATTTACGGACGCCGAGTTCCAAGCCGAGTGCGAACTTGCCGCAGGCACGAAGCTCGATGAACTGTTCTCCTATGCCTCGACTTCGAGGGAAGTGAACTATGCCAGGTACTTCGCGCTTGCAGGGCTGAAGCTGGAAGCGAAATCCGAAGCTGCTCCCGGCGGTTCGATCGGCCTCGATACCCACACCGAGGAGATTCCGGCCAATGAGCTCCCGCCAGGACGTGGAGGACGCGGGCGGCCTGCCGTGCCGGCGACGCGCTTGATCGTGACCGACGTCGCCGATGCCTCCACGGCCGCTCGTGCAGGCCTGCAATCCGGTGACCGGATCGTCGATGTGGATGGGACGCCGGCAACTGCCATTGTCCTGAATACCGCGATCAATGCAAAGAAACCGGGCGAGAAAATCCAGCTGCACGTACTCCGAGCCGGAAAGGAGATGGCAGTCGAAGTTGAGGTAGCCCCGAACGTCAAGAACACCTTTACGTTGTCTCCTGCCGACGGGGTATCACCGGCTCAGCGGGAGATTCTGAATACGTGGCTGCGGAAGGCTCTCTGAGCCCGCGCAGATCGGCAACACGTTTTCGCGTCGACAGATCCGCGTTCGCCTCTGCTGATCACGCCTGTCTGGATAGCGGACCCGAGATTACGCGTGGGATAAAACAGTGAGATCCGTTTATGGGGTTCTTTCATCTCCACCCCATCCTGTCATCTTGACCGAAGCGTCACAGCTTCACCGGACGCGTCGCGGAGGGACCTGCTTCTACCCCCTCCCATTCCTGAGGCAGCGGATTCTTCTCAGCCAAGGAGAGGCGTAGAGGCAAGCTTTAGCTAGCCGATTGAGCACGGTAAAAACGAGGCTTTAGCCTCGGGCTCGTCGCTGAGAATTCTGAAGGCAACTACCCAGGCTTTGGCATCCTCACCAAAGAGCCCAGCCCTGAAGGGCTGTTCGAGGCGCGTCGTATTCCGCAAGCTAAAGCTGTTCCGGTAATGGTGTAGACCGAAGAGAGGGTGCCGAAGCCGTTTTCTCCCAATGAAAACGGCATTCTCCGCTGTTTGGAAGACCACAGTATTACCGGAACTGCTATAAAGCTTGCGGCTACTCCTCAAGAGCAATCGCTGAGGGGCATGCTCGGACCCATGCATGGGCAGAAGCAAAAAGCAGAACTCTTCGCTACGGTCGAGATGACAGGTGGTGGAGGTGCGAAGGAAAGCGACAGCAACGACAGCAGCAAATCCCTTGCAGGGACGACAAACAAGAAAAGCGAGGGTAACTGTGAGAAAGCCGCGTTTCCATTGGATTCGAGGGGATGAACGGTGAGGTCTGTTCACCGGGAGCGTCCCCCCCTGTCGAAGGCAAGCTGTACACTTCTCCTGTTTCGTACGACCGCAGAACAGGAGTGTCCGTAGTGCCGCGTGTTATCGATCATAGAGACCCATTGCAAGCCGTGAGCCCCCGCCGCAGGAGCTTGTGGCTCATCCTGATCGCCGGCGTCTTCCTTCTCCTGTGGGCAGGCAGCGAAGGGCTCTCTTACTGGGTCGACCTGCTCTGGTATGGCTCGCTCGGCTACTCCGAGGTCTTTTGGCGGACAAACCTCCTCCAGGCCGGGATATTTGTGGCTTTTGCTGTTGCCACCTTCGGGATCCTGTTTGTAGCGCTCACTACCATCAAACGGTGGCACGAAACCGATCTGCCGCGCTCCCGCGAAATCACCTTGCAGGGAGGGCACACGATCGCGCTTTCCATCGCGCCTGTTCTGCGCTTTGCTACATGGGCAGTTTCCCTCATCGCCGCCGGCATCACCGGCGCGTCTATGGTCTCGAACTGGGCGACGTTCGCTCTGCTCATCTATGCCCCAAAGCCGGGCGCCCCGGGTGTCAGCAATGTCAGCGATCCTATTTTCGGCAAGCCGCTGAACTTCTTCCTCTTTACGCTTCCGGCTTCACAGCTTATTGTCGATTGGCTTCTGAGCCTCGCCTTCATCATTGGGATCGCGGCAATCATCGTGACCATGCTCGCGTTCAGCACGCGTGCGCTGAACAAAGAAGACCACAAGTATTCGCCTTCGCCGTGGCGCTCACTCTCCGCGGCAGTTGCATTCTTTCTGTTTGTTCTCGCGGCGAATGTTTACGTGGACCGCTTTGCTCTGCTTCTTGAGCATCACACGATCTTTGACGGCGTCACGTACACGGATGCCCACATCATGCGGACGGGGTTGCTGCTGCTTTGCGCCGCACTGATTCTTGGGGCGTTCCTGGCCGCATTCAATGCCATTCGCAACACACGAGCGGTTGGGATCGCGTTCGCGATGGCGCCTGCCTTCCTCACATTTCTTCTGGTCAACGTCGTCGGTTGGTATGTCGGAAACTTCATCGTCAAACCCAATGAACTGGTCCGCGAGGAGCCGTTCATTGCGCAGAACATCGACATGACGCGCCGGGCGTTCGGACTCGACCGCTTTCAGCAGCGCGAGTTCCCCGCCGAAACCACCGTTGCGGCTACCGACCCGGCCAACAACCAGCCCACGCTCAAGAACATCCGCCTGTGGGACTGGCATGCGCTGCAGGATACTCTGCGCCAGGTGCAGGAAATACGCACGTATTACGACTTCCCGGACATCGACATCGATCGTTATGAGATCGACGGCTCCACGCGCCAGGTAATGCTCGCGGTTCGCGAGTTGAACGTCGAGAAGCTGCCCGAGTCCAGCCGTAACTGGATCAACCAGAAGCTTATTTACACACACGGCTACGGCATCACCATGAATCCGGTGAACGGGTTTACATCCGAAGGCCTGCCCACGCTGTATCTGAGCAACATGCCGGTTCAATCCACTGTGCCGAACATCAGCGTCACCCGGCCCGAGATCTATTTCGGAACCCTCACCAACACGGATGTCTACGTCAAGACGCAGCAGCAGGAATTCGATTATCCGCAGGGACAGAACAACAATCTGACCTCCTACCAGGGCGATGGCGGCATCGTCATTGGCAACTTTCTGAGGCGCGTCCTGCTGGCTTTCGAACTGGGCGATCTTGGCAAGCTTCCGTTCTCAGACGACGTCACGGCGCAGAGCAGATTGCTGATGCGAAGGAATATTCGCAACCGTGCAGCGGCCCTGGCGCCCTTCCTGACCTTCGACCACGATCCCTACATCGTCGTAGGCGATGATGGACGGCTCTCGTGGATGATGGACGCGTTCACCACCTCCGACATGTATCCGGACTCCACTCACTACACGCTGGGCGGCACGCCTGTGAACTACATGCGCAACTCGGTGAAGGTGGTCGTCGATGCCTACAACGGCAACACCACGTTCTACGTATTCGACCCGTCTGATCCGGTAATCGCTGCCTGGCGCAACATCTTCCCCAAGCTCTTTCATGATGCTTCCGAAATGCCCACCGATCTGCGCAGACACATACGTTATCCGGAACCTCTCTTCCGGCTTCAATCCGAGGTGTATGGGCTGTACCACATGACCAATCCTCAGGTCTTCTTCAACCGCGAAGACCTTTGGACGGTGGCCAGCCAATCGACATCGGATGAAAACGGCCAGCAGGTGGCCGTTCCCATGGTTCCCAATTTCGTGTACATGAAGCTGCCGGGGGAAACCGGCGAAGAATTTATCGAGATCCTGCCGTTTACACCGGCGAACCGCAACAACCTGATCGGCTGGATTGCGGCTCGCTCCGATGGCGCGAACTACGGCAAGTCCATTGTCTACAACTTCCCCAAGACACGCCTGATCGACGGACCACAGCAAATCGAAGCGCGTATCGATCAGAACGCTCAGCTCTCCGGTCAGCTTACGCTTTGGAATCAACAGGGCTCGCATGTGCACCGGGGAGACCTGCTGGTGATCCCGTCGGGTAAGGCTCTGCTGTATGCCGAACCCATCTATCTTCAGGCCCAGCAAAGCCCCATGCCGGAACTGCGGATCGTCGTGCTGGCTTTGCAGGACCGCCTTGCTTACGGCCCCAACTTCGAATCAGCCCTGGCTTCGCTCTACAGCGACCAGCCGTCTTCCCTGACCGTAGCGTCGGCTGCACCCTCGCGGCCTGACGGATCGCCCGGTCCTGTCAGCCCTGACAGCACAGGAAAGCCACCGGCTGGGGATGATGTTCACACTCTCGCCGCCCAGGCAGGACGCGATTTCGCTGACTACCAGCGCCTCACAGCCGCAGGCAAGCTTAGCGAAGCCGGTCAGAAACTGGACGACTTGAAGAGAGTCCTCGACCAACTCAACGCCCAGCACAGATAGAAGATCGCGTGGCCTGGTGGAAGTCTCCGGAAGATGTAAAGAGAAGGCGAGGCTGGTGAAGCGGTTTTCGTCCAGGCTGTTTTCTCCCAAGTCCATCATCAACGGCAGAACTCCTGATGGATGAAACTGAAGGACTGTTTCATTTGTCTCGGACCGGTCACGACGCATAGAGCAGCACGTCATCGAGCGCCAACGGCGCGGCATATACCAGCATGGGGTGAAACCCCATGAAATTCGCAGTTACGAAGGCAAAGGGCTGAAGGCCCGACATATAGACGGCCTCTGAAGCCCGGCCTACTGGTCGCTGCCTTCGGTCCCGACGGTGCATTTGACCGGATGGCGAAGGCATATGTCGGGCTTTCAGCCCTTTAAGACTCTGGAGCCCCTTCCATGGGGTTTCACCTCCCCAGCGAGCAAAGAACAAGAACGCTCGCTGGATCCCCGTTCCACCCCATGCTGGTAATAGGGGTAGGGAGAACTGTTGTTCCCCCTCCCTCCGAACCGGACAGGCGGATCTCCCGCATCCGGCTCTCCAGTTAGTGGTTTGCCCTTCGCAGGGATTGACGTACGGTGGTATGGGCTGCGCACATGGAG
>DASYEV010000028.1:0-42874 GCA_036498835.1 Acidobacteriaceae bacterium
CCATCTTTTCCATGGCCGCTCCACAGCCATCCCTCTACCTGCTGGAATACGTGCGTTTGAACTTGACATAAAATCCACGCACTAAAGGCTTGACAACGTAGACAGTCACTCCACTACGCTTCGCTCCGGTCGAGATGACAGAGTGCTGGGAAAGTCGATCTCCGTGGGAACGAGGGGCTGGACAATCAGGCGTATCCGTCCCCGCCCGCACGGCCCACCTATAATCAACGCAATGCGGTTTCTCACCAAGCTCCCGGTTCTCGCCGCCCTTTCGATTTCCCTGCTTGCAGGCAGCGCGCCTGCAGTTATCGCGCAGGCACAGAGCACCGGCGGACGCGTCGTCCTCGTGCTGCCCTTTGAAAACCGCTCCGGCAACACGTCGCTCAACTGGATCGGCGACTCCTTTCCGGACACGCTGAACAAACGCCTCAACTCCGCCGGCTTCCTCACCATCTCGCACGATGACCGTGTGTATGCGCTGCAGCATCTCGGGCTGCCCGCGGACTTCCGTCCCTCGCGCGCGACCACCATCCGCATCGCGCAACAGCTCGACGCCAACTACGTCATCATCGGCAACTTCACCACCAACAACGACAAGCTTGCGATCCAGGCGCGCGTGCTTTCGGTGGATGAGCTTCACCTCACGCCTCCGGTCGAAGACAGCGCTGAGCTCACTCGCCTGTTCGACGCGGAAAACGCCATTGCCTGGAAGGTCGCCCGCGCGATCGACCCACACTTCAACGTTGCCGAGGCCACCTTCCTCGCCGCGCCCGGCGCCGTACCTCTGTCTGCTTTTGAGGACTACATCCGCGGCATCGACGCGCCGTCGCAGGATGAGCGCATTCAGCGCCTCAAAGCGGCCATTGCCATCAACCCGAACTATCCCGCTGCGCTGCTGGCCCTGGGCAAAGAGCAGTATGCCGCGCGCGATTTCGCAGCGGCAGCCGCCACGCTGGCCAAAGTCCCTGCCGACGATCGTGTCGCTCTGGAAGCCAGCTTCTATCTCGGTCTTTCCCGCTTCAACTCAGCCGACTACGCGGGCGCGGAAAATGCGTTCGGCTTCGTCGCCACACGCCTGCCGCTCAGCGAAGTGCTGAACAATCAGGCTGTCGCGCTCAGCCGCCAGGGCAAAGATGCGGTCGCGTTCTTTCAGCGCGTCACCAGCAGCGATCCCAACGATGAGGATTACCACTACAACCTGGCCGTTTCCCTCTTCCGGCGCGGCGACACCGTCGAAGCGTTGCATGAGGCCGACGCCGCGCTGAAGCTCAAGCCCAATGACAACGAAGCTGGCTCCCTGCGCGCGCACCTGAGCCTGGTTCCACTCGGCACGCGGCTGACCGATCCGGTCGTCGGCAACTTCAGCCCGCAGGAACGCATTCGCCGCACCTACTCGGAGACCGGTTTCCGCCAGGCAGCTTTCCAGCTCAATCAAATGCGCGCAGCACAATTGGCCGTGCTTCCCGCCGCCCAACAGGCTGCGCAATATAACCAGCTTGCCTCCGAAAATCTAGCCCAGGGTCTGATGCTGGAAGCCGAAGGCCACTTCCAGTCCGCGCTTGCCGCCGATCCTCGCAACGCCGTCGCGCATGCTGGTCTGGCTCGCGTTCGCGAAGCCAGCGGAGACCGCACCAACGCCCGCAATGAAGCCATGGCCTCGCTGCAACTGCAGCCCAATGTCGCGGCGCTACTCGTGCTGGCCAGGCTCGATCTGGCGGAAAATTCCTTGAGCGCCGCCGCCAACGATGTTTCGCGCGCACTGACCATTGAGCCCACCAACTCTGCCGCGCTCGCACTACGACAGAATCTGCAGCAGCGCGGCCAGCAAGTTCCGTGAACCCGGTTCCTTTTCTGTCGCGGTCGCCGGATGCCGCGGTTCTTACCGCCACGGCCGGCATTCTGCTGGGCTATGTCGAGTTCAACCGCCCGGGTCTGATCCTTCCCGGAAGCCTGGGTTTATTGGCTATTCTGCTGGCCGCAGCAGGCCTTTTCCACACCCATCTCACGTTGTTCGGGCTTGTATGCCTTGCTCTGACCGCCGGTTTGCTGCTCGTCAGCCTGAAGCGAGCTTTTTCACCATGGCTGGCGCTGGCGGCGACGGCGGGAATCACACTTGGTTGCTGGCGTCTGGTTGACGGCCCCGGGGGGCTGCGCGTCCATCCTGCAACCGCCCTTTTTGCGGGTATCCTTCTGGGCCCGGGAACCTCCCTGCTTACTGCGATTGCGCGCCGCGCCCGCACCAACAAAGGTTTAGACTGAATGATGAGCGCGCAGCCCGCGCGCGGGAGTTTTCCAGCTTGATCCGTTCCTTTTCGCTTGCTTTTGCCGCGGCCGTTCTTACCTGCAGCCTCGGCAGCGCCGCCGCACAAGTTACCCCGCTTGACCGCCAGCTTTCCCGCATCGATATAGGCATCAGCGGCGCCGGTGAATTGACGCGTACTGTGACCGGCAAGGTCACTCCGGCCGCGCCTTCGAACACTGGCACCAACCTTACCGTCGATGCTTCCAATACCGTCGGCGCACTGCTCAACATCCGCTACGTGGCCAAGCCACTGGTTGGGTTCGAGTTCAACTACGGCTACGCCCGCTTCACGGAAAACTACAGCTATCCACCGCCCAACTTCGGCGTTCAGGCGAATGCGAACGAATATACCGCCGGCTATCTGGCCACGCCCGCGCACCCGATCTTCGGCTTTCAGCCGTTCGTTTCCGGGGGCCTTGGTGCGACGGCTTTCAAGCCCACCCGTGGCGGCGGGCAAGGCCTGATCAACCAGACTCGCATGACCTACTACTATTCGGTCGGCGTACAGAATGAGGTTTTCGGCGAACACCTGGGAGTGCGCGTTTCCTTCCGCCAGCTCTTCTACAAGGCGCCCGACTTCGGTACGAACTACCTCACCATCAATAAACAGACCATCACGTCCCAGCCGACGGTTGGCTTCTACGTCAAGTTCTAAGGCACACTTCCGCGACCTATGAGCCAGCTTCTCGACGATGATGACCTGCGGCCGCACCGGGGCGAGCGCGAACTAACGCTCAGCACCGGCGCCATTCTTGGCATTTTTCTCGGTCTGGTTCTGCTCTGCGGACTGTTCTTCGCCTTCGGCTACAACGTAGGCCATCGCGCCAACATTCCACCTTCCGAGTCTGCGGGCGATGCCGCCTATGACAGCGGCCCCTCATCGAGTGCAGCCTTCAACGGCAGCAAGCCTTCCGCCGGCTCACTCGCAAATAACCCCACCGTTAACCCGGCGCCCGCACCAGCCGCAGCAACCGGTGACATTGTGGGCGCGCCCGCACAACGCCCGGCTCCGGTTACGGCGGAAGCCATCGAACCTAAAGCCTCCACACCTGCACCCACACCGGTAGAACCTCCACCCGCCCGGGTGGAAGCTCCCGTACCTCAGACGACAGGTTCATTCAGCAGCGGCAACTTTGTCGTCCAGGTTTCGGCAGTGTCACATCCTGAGGACGCAACGGTCCTGGTCACCGATCTGCGGAAGCGCGGCTACAACGTAGCGGCACGCAGCGAATCGGGCGACACCCTGGTCCACATACAGGTCGGGCCCTTCAACAACCGTCACGACGCCGACGCCATGCGCCAGCGCCTGATTTCCGACGGCTTCAACGCGATTATCAAGCAGCTGTAGAACGACAAACCCCACTCGGGCAGAGACCACCCGATGGGACTCCGTCACGGGAGATCTGCGGATCGTCAAGACGCCACAATTGTGGGTGCCCCACTCATCGCACAAGCCTTTGGTGCGATGGGTGGGCCTCACGAATGCTCGCCCGTTCTAAAGCATTTCCCATGATGCTGTGCCCTCCCGAAGCGGCTGAAAAGGTCGTTTTCTTTAGGGAAAACGACTTCAACATCTTTGCCCCTGGGGTACACCCTTCATCGGAAATGTTCTGGACCTGCCCCAATGCAGATCCGTACCAGCCCACCCATCGCGCCAAAAGCGAGCGCGATGAATGGGGCACCCACGATATCGACTGTACGAAGAAGGCGCTGCTTTATCCCTGCACCGCGGGCTTCGCGGCGAAAATGCCCTGGAAGCTTTCGCGGTACTGCAGGAAGACCAGCACCCAGAGCACACAAGCCACCAGGCCCGGAGCGATGCCCGGAGCAAGCGTCAGGTGGAACGCAAGGATGTTGAACAGCTCAGCCGCGAGCAACGTCAGCGCCAGTGGCACGAAGAAGCCTGAGAGCAGCAGCAATCCACCAATCAACTGCACCGCAAAGAAGAATGCGGCAAAGTGCGAGGCGCCGGTAGCGATAAAGAACTGGATCGCCAGTGGGTTCGCCGGTGGCGTCTGATGGATGAAGTTGAGAAAGCCGTTCAGGCCGAAGACGGTAAACATCAGGCCCAGCAGATAGCGCGCAATGATCGAGACGATCTTCATGCCTGGGCTCCTTGCAAGGACTGCACGGACTGGAGATGAGGCGCGAGGAACGCAGCACGGTCCTGCCCGTAGTTCAGCGCCATGGTTCCACCCGCGGTGAGAAAGGTCGCATCCGTCACACCGAGAAAGCCAAACAGCGACCGCAGATACGGCTCCACAAAATTGAACG
The DNA here is from genome assembly GCA_036498835.1 of Acidobacteriaceae bacterium. Lineage (GTDB taxonomy): Bacteria > Acidobacteriota > Terriglobia > Terriglobales > Acidobacteriaceae > Granulicella. The sequence goes on from DASYEV010000028.1 coordinate 4,577, forward strand.
AAGCCATCTGCGTCTGCGCGTCATAGGAACCGCCGGTCGCAATGAGGAACGTCGCTTTCTTGCCTACGAGGAGGCCCTTCGGCGTTCCGTCCGCATACGAGAAGGTCCTGCCGACACGCGCGATCTGGTCAACCCAAAGCTTGAATACGGAAGGCACGCCGAAGTTGTGCATCGGCACACCGATGACGTACTCATCGGCCTGTTCCAGTTCGGCAAGCAGCGAGTCCGAAAGCGAAAGCAGCGCGTTCTGTTCCGGTGTGCGTGCGTCCGCAGGGGTATACACGGCGCCTACCCACTCCGCGTTAATAGGCGGGATGGCGGTTGCGTTGAGGTCGCGGTCAATGACCGTACCGTCGGGGTGGGAAGACTTCCATTGGGCGACAAACGCGGCAGTCAGCTCGCGAGAGACCGACCGGCCGTAGAGCGGGCTGGAATTGATATTGAGAAGCGTGGGCATGTCGAAAACCCTCCTATGCGACATCTGATGTCTAATCGACATTTGTCGATTCAAACATAAATCGACAAATGTTGCTTGAGCATCAGATGTTGTGTGGGGACGTTATCCTTACAGGAAGCAATGGCTCAGGCAATCCATCCCGGCGACACAGCAGATACAGCGGAAGCGACGGATCCCCGCATCCTCCGCAGCCGGCGCATGCTCATGGATGCCCTCATCAGATTGCTGAATCAAAAGGAGTTCGACGACATTTCCATCCAGGAGATCGCGGACGAAGCCACGCTAAACCGGGCCACCTTTTATCTGCACTACCCGGACAAGAACGCTCTGCTGCAGGCCATGACTGCGGCCCGTTTCCATGAGTTGATCGCGCGCCGTGGGATTTCGTTCACCAACTGTGACGGTGCCTTGCGAGCCATCGCCCTCGGCGTCTGCGACTACCTCGCCGAAACCACGGGTTGCCCCAGTCAATTGGCGAAGATGCCGCTGGAGAACTCCATCATCCCTGCGGTGGAGGGCATCTTCCAGGAAGGCGCAAAGCACCATGAGGCAGCGCCGGGCGCCGATCCCGCGCTTCTATCCACCACGGCAGCCTGGGCCATCTTCGGCGCCGCCCGTCAGTGGTACCAGACCCCCAACCGCATTCCCGCGGAAGAGATGGCTGCCAAAATCGAAGCCATGGTGAAGCCAATCTTCCTCAGCGCCTCAGCGTAAAAAGCGGTTAACAGCGAACAGGAAACAGTAGATGCCGTGGCCTTTCTACCCACGCCCTGTCGGACCTGCTTCGAAAGCCGGCGCCCTTCAGGAATAGCCAGCAAACACAGTCGCCAAAGAACCCAGCCCTGAAGGGCTTCGCAATATCGCGTCGGTTCCGCAAGCTAAAGCTTGCGGCTACTCCTCAAAGCAGGACAGTCAACGGGCGGCTGCCGTCGTCCCTGCTTCATAAATTGACGCTCCAGGAACAGAGGTCGAGCTAGGCATTACGGAATGCGAGATTCTTCCCTGCCGCACGAAGAAAAGCACCATCCCCCGCAAGTGGACAGCCATCCTCAAACAGGAACAGATGGATGCTATTCTTTGGCAACTTTGTTGAAGGAGTGATCGAGATGAGCTTCTTACTGGGAGCGGCTTTGGCGATGGCAATGCGGGAGCAGGTTACGATGGCGACGACAACCGACCGGGGCCGCGGCCGGTATCTTTACCGCGCCTGTCAGGCATTGAATCGGGTGAACGCCACGCCAACAGGAGAGAAGGCGAATCCCGAAGATGCGGCGTGGGCTCACGAGTGCTCGGGCTATATCGAAGGCTGGCTGGATGCCCTGCTGGACGGCAGCGGAGCGTTGGAGCAGCGCGGAGTATGTCCCCATGAATGGACGACCCCTCAAGTGGCCCACATCTATGTGGTCTATGTCGACAAGCATAAGGACATGATGAATCTGGAATCAGGCATGGCTCTGCGCATGGCACTCAAGGAAAAGTTTCCTTGCGCGAAGAAGTAAGGTTGCGGAACTCCAGTCGGTAAACCCACAACCCTGTCATCTCGACCGGAGCGGAGAGGTCTGCTTTTGCTGTTGCCGTTGGTCTTGTTCTTGAGGAGTAGCCGTGAGCTTCAACGCACGGAATAGTCAACGCCACGGAACAGCCCTTTAGGGCTGGGTTCTTTCCAGGCTGCGGATGACAGCGAATGGTGACGCCGACATCCAGCCGAATTCCAAAAGACAATGCACGCTTCGCCGCGCTCCTGTACCGCTTCACCGCAAACCCCGGACATGAGGCTCTGAGGCACAGCGAACTTTGCATTAATCGTCTCAGGACGGGTCTGAACTTCTGTCCTATTCAAAAACGAAGGAGCACTTCCATGCCTGCTCAGCGCAAACCCAGCATTATTTTTGTCCACGGTCTATGGGCCGATGGCTCATGCTTCAGCAAATTGATCCCCACTCTCCAGAACGAGGGATTCGAAGTTATTGCTTCTCAGCACGGTCTCGATTCACACGCCGGCGATGTCGACTGCGTGAAGAGAACGCTCGGGCGAGTCAGTAGTCCCGCAATCCTGGTTGGTCATTCCTACGGCGGTTCAGTCATTACGGCTGCCGGTACTGACTCTCGCGTTGCAGCACTCGTCTACCTTGCAGCCTTCGCGCCGGATGATGACGAGACAACCCAAAGTCTGATGGAGAAGTTTCCGGCCGCGAACATCTTCTCCCATATCGAAGTCGGAGACGGACGCGTCTGGCTGAAGCGTGACGGCGTCTCATCCTTTGCGGGTGATCTTTCTGAAGAGGAGCAGAAGCTGATCTGGGCCACACACGCCGCGCCTGTCGCCGATCTCTTCAACCAAAAGGTGGAAGGCACGGCGTGGAAATCAAAGCCAAGCTGGTACGTCGTTGCCACCGAGGACCATACGATCCAGCCCGAGTTGGAGCGGTTCGTCGCGAAGCGTATGGGAGCAACCACGTCCGAGACTGCCAGCAGTCATGTACCGATGCTCTCTCAACCTGACTTCGTACTCGATGTCATTCGAAGAGCCGCAACTGCCGTCATGGAAAAGGCGGCCAGCTAATCACGGCATCCAATGCCGCATGCCTGTGAAGAGGCTGCCGTGAGACAGTCTCTTCACAGGACAAATACATAGCTGCCGCTGAAATCGAGAAACACCACTTTATGGTGCTTCACATCGGATGCCAGGAAGTGTCATCCTTTTGAGTAAGCCTGTCAGCCGTCGCACGGCGATCCTATGAGACTCCTGGGCAACTCGATACTTCGTCCCGAAGCACTCACTGCGTGGCTTCGCCCGTTCCGTAGGTCTCGATCCCCCACACGAGCCTCGGCTCTTCTCTGCGGTGTACTCGCGTTTGCCTGTGGATGCGGCCCCTCACATTCATCACACAGGCCTTCGATTCAGTTCACACAGGTGCCACATTCTGTCGCCGTGGGAGGACCGGAAGACCTCGAACGTATCAACGGTCGAGTGATCGACGGCCTTCCCGGCGCTCAGGTTGTTCTCTACGCCCGTAGTGAAGGCACCTGGTGGATTCAGCCCTTTCGAAGCCGCGCGTTTACACAGATCGAACGTGATGGAAGCTGGAGTAACCTGACCCATCTGGGAACGGACTACGCCGCTCTGCTGGTCACGGCAGGCTATCAGTCACCCGCAAAGATCTCGGATCTGCCTCCTCTCGACAATAACGTCCTTGCTGTCGCGACCACGCCAGGCTCATCGAGCAAGCCTGCCACCGCACCTACTCTCCACTTCAGTGGCTATGACTGGAAGGTGCGCTCCGGACCAGGAGATGCCGACGGCGAACCATGTGACTATGAAGCGTCCAATGCCTGGGTGGACGATCGGGGATATCTCCACCTCTGGATGGGCGAGGAAACAGATAGGTATCTCTGCGCGGGCGTCAGCCTCACGCGCAGTCTTGGCTACGGAACCTATCGCTTTGTCGTCTCCGATTCCACTCACCTTCCACCTTCAGCCGTCTTCTCCATGCTTGTGCGTCCCGACCGTGAAGACCCGGATGACAGATCCGGCTTCGCCATCCAACGCAGTGCATGGGGCAAACCAGATGCGTTGAACGCCGACTTCGTGGTCCAGCCCTACTACATCCCCGGCAATACCGCCCGCTTCACTGTCCCTGCGGGCGACACAACCTATCTCCTGCGGTGGGAACCTGGCAGTGCTGTTTTCAACAGTGCGGTGGGAAGCTCTGGGAAGACACGCGGAAACCTGATCAATCAGGCTTTCAGGTCAGGTGTACCCATACCATCCAAAGAGACCGTTAAGCTGGATTTCCATGATTTCCATCATTCCAAAGGCGGCGTGCACCATCCGGTCGAAATCGTGGTGCAGAAGTTTGAATACCTGCCTTGATTGGAGACGAGGCCGGACGGCAGTGCTTGGCCTGACGGCACTCCTTGCCATCCAGGGCGAGATGCCGAGCTCCGCTCTCGATAGCAAACGCACCCTCTCGCAGTATGTGCACACGGTCTGGGACGCCGACAAAGGCTATAACGGCGGCGTTGTGTATGCGATCGCGCAATCCGCCGATGGTTATCTGTGGCTCGGCACGGAGCACGGACTTGTTCGCTTTGACGGATCCGAATTCACCCTCCTACGAACTCCGCTCGCAGGGCAAAAGCCGACGGGCGCGGTTCGAGGTCTGGTCGAAGACGCGGAGGGCAGTCTTTGGATTCGCCTCGACGGTCCTCGTCTCCTGAGATACCGCGACGGTGTGTTTGAAGATGCGGCTTCGAGGTTCGCGCTTTTCGACAGCCTCTTCACCACCATCTCCAAAGACAGTGCCGGCAACCTGCTCCTATGGGGTTTTCAAAAAGGACTGCTCCGCTTTCGCGCACAACGATTCGAACAAATGCTTCCGCGCGACAACATTGCGGGAGTCATCTACTCACTCTACGAATCGCCCGGGGGCGCCCTTTGGCTTGGAGCACGCGATTCAGGCCTGTTCCAGCTTGAGAATGGGCAATCCACTCAGGTCCTACCCGAATCAGCGCTACGCGGTGTCAATGCCCTTGCTCCATCCGAGCAAGGAGGTATCTGGATCGGCTCGGAAGCCGGGCTGAGGCTGTGGGAGCATGGCGCGTTGGTTCAACTTACGCTACCGGCGCAACTGCGCGAGTCACAGGTTTTCGCACTCGTGCGCGACCACGATCACAATCTCTGGGCTGGCACCGACACAGGGCTGTACCGCATCGACCCGGAGCGCAAAGTCGTCACCGGCTATTACCGAAACCCGCACGACACCCGTGTTGTCTCCCTCTACGAAGACGGTGACGGCAATCTTTGGTACGCCGGCGCCCATAGCCTGGAGCGTCTTCGCGATGGCATGCTGACATCATTCTCTCCGCAGGAAACCGCTCTGCGGAAAATCGGCGGGCCTCTCTTCAACGATGATGCCGGACGCACATGGTTCGCTCCGGTTTCGGGAGGGCTCTTCTGTTTAGAGAATGGCGCGGTACGGCGGGTCGCTGTGCCGGGATTGGGAAACGACGTCATCTACTCCATCGACGGCGGCGGAGATGAGCTTTGGCTGGGCCGGCAACAGGGCGGACTGACCGAGCTGACGCGACACGGGAATCAATGGTCCACACGAACCTTCACCCAGAAGGGTGGCTTGTCACAGGACAGCGTGTATACCGTGACCCGCGCGCGTGATGGAACCGTGTGGGCCGGTACGGTCAGCGGAGGCATCAACGTCCTTCGCCACGGGAAAGTCACGCGCTATACGGTCAACGATGGACTTCCATCCAACGCGGTCTTCTCATCTCTGGAAGCCGGCGATGGGAAAATGTGGTTCGCTTCGCCTGGAGGTCTGATCTGCTTCGATGGCGAACACTGGCAAACTTACAACACGGCGGAGGATGCCCCGCCCGTCAATGTGAGAACAGTTTTCCAGGACGCCGGCGGTGTTTTATGGGTTGGAACATCCCGCGGCCTGGCACGCTTCGATGGTCATCGGATCGAAGTGCTCCATGCTCTTCCGCAGGCGCTCGCCGAGGAGATCCTCAGCATTGGACAGGATGCTCAGGGCTTCCTGTGGATCGCGACCGATCAGCATATTCTGCAGATCGATCGAACCAAGCTTCTGGCCGGAACACTTGAGAACGAAGATGTCCTGAGCTACGGCGCGGAGGATGGCCTGATCGAAACGGAGGGAGTCAGGCGGCACCGTTCACTCGTTTCCGATTCGTCCGGGCGGATCTGGCTCTCCCTCCCCCATTCACTGGCGGTTGCAGATGTTCAACGTGCTGCAGGCTATCGTCAGCCGGTTCGAGTCCGAATCGATGCAGCATTCCCTGGGAGTACGGCCGTGCTATCCAGCAACAACTTCAATCTTTCTTCCAATACACGCAGCATCACATTTCGATATGCGGGAACGAACACGGTGACGCCACAGCGCATCCAGTTCCGGTATCGCCTGGATGGACTCGATCAGACCTGGAGTTCTGGTGGGTCGTCACGGCAGGTTGTCTACAGCCATCTAGCGCCGGGCCGATACACCTTCCGGATGATGGCGTCGAATGCGCTCGGAGCCTGGAATGGACCTGAGAACGACATCATGTTCTACGTGCAACCTGCATGGTGGCAGACCTGGTTTGTCCGGGTGCTCGGCACATTCGACGTAGCTGTCCTCGTCCTGCTGCTGTATCGCTTCCGCCTGATGCAGGTCACGAATCGTCTCAACAAACGTTTTCGAGACCGGCTTGCCGAACGTGCCCGCATCGCCCAGGATCTTCATGACACGCTGCTGCAAGGCGTGATCAGCGCAGCGATGCAGCTTGATGTCGCGCAGGATCACGTATCCGAAGACTCCCCTGCCCGGCCGATGATGGGCCGTGCTCTGCAACTGATGCGACAGGTAACGAATGAAGGCAGAGAGGCATTGCGCGGACTTCGCACCATTGACAACTCCGTGAGCCTTGAAACCGCGCTTGAAAGGCTGCTGAATGAATCCGAACCCCCACCATCCTCGGAAAGACGGGTTCGTGTCGAAGGGAACACTCGCCTGCTGAATACAGCTGTGTTCGACGAGGCGTATCGGATAGGACGTGAGGCCTGGATCAACGCTGTGGCTCACGCCGAGGCTGCTCGCACCGAGATAACAATTGAATACGGGCGGCGAGGCCTTCGGCTCACTGTCAGCGATAACGGCCGGGGTATCGAGCCCGATATGCTGAAGGCTGGCCGCGAAGGTCACTTTGGACTAGCTGGCATGAAGGAACGTGCCGAATCCATTGGCTCTGTCCTGACTATATGCAGCCGCATGCAGGCAGGCACAGAGATTGAGCTTCGTGTTCCAGCGGCAATTGCCTACCCGCGGACGGAGCCGGGTAAATTCCATTGGCCCTGGTGGATCCGGAAGCACGATGCTAACTCCGAGGAAGGGAGACAACAACCACGATGACCATGCCATCCGCCTCCATTCGAGTCCTGTGCGTCGACGACCACCCCGCCATGCGCGAAGGTGTCGCGGCCTACATGCATAGCGCGCCCGACATGCAGCTTGTCGCTGAAGCCGTGAACGGGCGGGAAGCGATCGAACAATATCGGAAATCCCGGCCGGACATCACCTTGATGGATCTCCGTTTGCCCGATATCAGCGGAATCGACGCGCTGCTTGCTATCCGGCGAGAGTTTGAGCACGCACGCGTCATTATGCTGACCACCTTCGACGGGGATGCGGACATTCGACGCGCTCTCGAAGCCGGCGCCCAGGCATACTTGCTGAAAACCATGTCCCGCTCGGAACTTCTGGAGACGATCCGTAAAGTTCACAAAGGGAAACGCCATGTGCCATCGGATGTGGCTGCCCGCCTTGCACAGCACTTAGGAGAGGTTCCTTTGAGCCGGCGAGAGATTGAAGTTCTTGAAAAGATCGCCGAGGGAAATCGCAATATGGATATTGCCGCGATGCTCTTCATCAGCGAGGAAACCGTGAAAGGACACATCAAACACATCATGGAAAAGCTGGATGCCAATGATCGCACGGAAGCGGTTGCCATCGGCGTCCGTCGCGGTATCATTCACCTTTGAGAGGCTACGCACTTCTTCCCCTTGCACCCCCTTTTCGTGTCATCCAGAAGACACCTGACCGGGTCATCGGAAAAGCCCCGTTTCCGGGTCTGGCTACTGGGCAAAGACACGGCGCATAATAACTTCGTCTACCGCTGAATTTTTAGAAGCCGTCAGACCTGATCCCATGGCTTTACCGTCAAAAACCGCGCAACCACAGACTCGCATCCGGCTCATGCTGCTTGGTATGGATCCGCTTACCACCTCAGCCGTTCGTACACAGCTTCTGAAACACTCGGATTTCGAAATCTATACCGAGTCATGCTCGGGAAGCCTTGCGCCGAGAATGCTCAGGGAGCTTCAGCCTGACGCCATCTTCATGGATGCAATCATGTTGGAATCATCTGATCTCTCACGGCGGCTCTCCCAGCCGGTAAAGCGCATCGTCGTGTTTCTTACCGAGCATAAGGAAGATGCCCTGTGTGCGTTCGATTGGGGAGCCGCAGACTGTCTCCTGAAGCCGATACGCGATGACCGCCTTGAACTTGCTTTGAATCGCATCCGCGCACTATATACCCACCGACAGACAGCGGAGACACACGCCCAAGCCCAAACAGCCCCATCCGACGATCCCTTAGCTCACAGCCTGACTGCCCCAGGGCGTATTACCGTGACAGGGCGGCAGCACACGCACGTTTTTGAAGCGGAGGAAATTGAATGGATCGGTGCTGCTGACGACTATACCGAACTCCATGTTCGAGGCGCCACGCATCTTCTGAGAGAGCCCTTGTCTGTTTTGCTGGGTAGGTTGCCGGCAAATGCATTCTGCCGGATCCATAGGTCGTTCGCCGTCAATCTCAGCAGGGTTTCAGGATTCAAAACGCTCCGCAACCAGGACCTTCTGGTCAAGCTGAAAGACAGAACGGTTCTACGCGCAAGCCGCACGTTCAGTGACGAGTTGAGACGAGCGATCTGTACCCCTCTTTCACCATGAGTAGGGACAGATGAATTAGCATCACGCCATGCCTGCCACCAAGAGGTCTCGTTCCATGGGAGACTCCAACATCGCTCCGGTCAGCGTGTGTCCTGTGGAGCGCGCCATCCTCGTCATCGGCGGCAAATGGAAGCTGCTTGTGTTGCGTTCTCTTCTTCTTAACGGACCGCAGGGCTACAACCAACTGCTGGAAACCGTTACGAAGATCAGTGCCAAAGAATTGACGCGCAACCTGAAAGAGCTTTCCACCTGCGGCCTTGTGAACCGGGCTGCAGGCCCTTCCCCACGCACCACGGAATACTCGCTGACAGCGTCCGGAAAAGGTTTGATGCCGACCTTTGAAACATTGTTGACCTGGGGCCAGACACTTCTCTAACCAGACCGCGGCAGCTAACCTCCCGGTGCGTTGACCCGCCGCGCAAGCAGCGGGGAGAATGGCTCCCAGTCAAGGATCGGAGAGGGAGATCGACATGCCGGAGAAGAGTGGAACCAAACAGAACCCGTGGAAATTGAAGACGCCTCCGGGCACGTCGGAGTATTTTGCCTACGAGGATGCCGCGGCAAACCCGCCCGCCCTCGTCATTCAGGTTGGCAAGACCGAGCTCAGGTACCACCTGCGCTGCATTCAGGATCTCCACGCCATGCTGAAAGAACATGGCGACTGGATGCTGCTGGGAAGCGCGGACGAACAGAAGCCCGCGGCCGAGAACACGGTCGAAGCATGGGCTCGCTCGGCGGCCAATCCAGTGGGCGGCTGGTATGGCCTGAAGAAAGGCTTGCGTGGACGTTTCGCCATGTATGTTCCGCCGATCCTCAAGCAGATGGGCCTGGCCGAAGTTGAGGACAACCCCCGCAACAACCGCATGCTCGCGAAGTAGTTCCTCAAAAAGCCTCCCAGCCATCGCCCCGCAGTTGCGGCTGCCGTTGCCGTTGCGGTTGCCTTTCTGTTTGTCATCCCCGCAGGGGATCTGCTGTTCGCGATGCAAGGCGCAACGCTGCACATGCATGAGCCACATCCGGGTGCCCCATTCATCGTAGTCTCACCGCGATGAGTGGGCCATCGCGCGAAGCGCGACCGCTCCCGCCAATTCCAAAAGAAAAGATTGCGTTTGACCAAAAGCGCTCATGAAACAACGCATGAACTCGTACTAAAAAAAACGAAACGCCAGGCACCAACATCCGCGGTTCCCACTCATCGCGAAAAGCTGCGATGAATGGGGCACCCTTTGTAGGGGAGCACAGGCAACAAGCAACAGCGTAGTGGAGAGACCTGCTTCTGCCTTTGCTGTTGCTTTGTCTTTGAGGAACAACCGTGAACATTTCTTACTTTGCCGATCTAATTCCCAGACCGGCTCATCAACCGCACCTCACCCAGCAAGCCTGACGACAGCGGCTCCTTTGGGCCGCCGAACATCATCCGTACATTCGCTGCAGTCCCCAGGACGCGTTCCTTTTCAGGCAGCAGCGAATCGCCGAGAATGCGGTTGGTGAATTCGTTGGTCACCGCAATCTCAAGATGATTCGCACCCGGCTTGAGCAGCTTCGTGATGTCGAGACGGTACGGAGGCGCCCATAATGTTCCCGCCGAAATGCCATTGACGCGGACTTCAGCAACATCGCCAACCTTGCCCAGGTCGAGAACCACGCCGCTCCCCTGCCGCAGCCATGAAGGCTGAACCGTGAAGGTCCGTGTGTACGTCGCCGTGCCGGAGAAGTACCTCAACCCCGCGTCGGAACTCTCCGTCCAGGAATGGCTGGCCAGCAGTGTCGCAACCGGCGGCGCTGCGGGGCCTTTGAAGCCAACCGCCCACGGGCCGTTGAAGGTAGTAAGCTGCTTTTCGGCTGACCGTGCAGCCGGCTTCAGGGAAGATACTGTATCGGAGACGACGACGAACCCGGTCTCCCTTTCCGCGAGAGAAAGCGACATCGTGGTTGGGCCACCTGCAGAGTTCGAATCCGCAAGTTCGCGCTCGCCGGTCATGGGACGCCAGATCTCCACGCTGCGGCCTGAGGCACGCACGCGCAAATCCAGCTTCACCGGAGCATCTGCCTGATTGGCCACGTAGTAGATATCGCGGTTCGCGAGTCTGCGATGAAACCAGACAGGCGGAGCACCCAGCACACCAGTGGCAACGAAATCCGGTGCGACGTGCAAACGCTGCATCAGGTCGTCCATGGTGACGCCGTCATAAACAAATCCCTGGCCAAAGTTGTGCTGGTTCTTCGTGACGCCGTCCAGGTCTCCCCAAAGATCGTCCGCCAAGGCGTTCAACTCCACGTCTGCCTCCGCACCGTGAAGCAGACTGGGTGAAGTCAGGGGACGTGGCCCCGCGATGATGGCGCCCTCGGCTACCAGGCCGTGGAGCTTGCGTGCGACCTCCGGTGTCATCTGCGTGGTGGGCGGAAGCACCAGCACGCGATACTCGGCGCCACTGTCGAGCATGAGCTTCCCACTGGCGACATGCGTGTGATGAAGCAACAGATCGGTATTGAGGTAGTCATAGTCAAAGCCCGCAGGCGGCGTGGGCTGCAGACCCGAGCCCCAGAAAGGCATCGTGGAAGGCGAGCCTTCGGGCAGCAGATATGCAATGTCCGCAACCGGTTTGCCCTGCTGCAGCATGTAACTCACACGTGCGATGTAGTCCATGAAGGGCCTGGCCTGTTCCGCCCACGTGATATTGCGATTGATGTGCGTGCCCACCATGGTATTGCCGGGCGGCGTGTCCAGAGGCTGCTGCGCGGAGGTGTGAAAGACCAGACGGTTCACGCCCTGCGCGAACCAGTAATCGGCAACCCTCTTCAACGTGAAGGGCGACTCATAGCCGCCACCGGTAAACGACTCCGTCGCCACGATGGACTTGCCGTAAGCATGCGCCGCGCTGGCAGCTCCACGCACATCGACGAAGTACATCGACTCCGGATGCAGTGCATGCACCCAGAACTCGGCCATGGGAATATCGACTCTGCTCTTGTTGAGCAGCGTGTCTTCCGGAATTTCGAGCGCCACGCCCGAAGCTTCCGCATAGGCCTTCATGCCGGACTTGTGCAACTCCACGTCCATGGTCCCGTAGAACTCGGTGGCGAACATGTCGGCGAGCGTGCGCCGGAAGTCCCACAGGAAGCGGTCGCTCAGATCCGCGCTGCCAACCACACGTCCCGCGAGCACAGGCATGAACGGTGTGGGGTCGTAGCCGCGCCGCCGCTTGAACTCCGCGATCATCGCCGGCGTCCAGTTCTGCATGCCGGCTTCCCAGCTATCCATGGTCATGAACTGCAGGGTGGACGCATCGGCGCCAAGCTTCTCGCGAATGGGATCCATGTAGCCGTGGAAGTAGCGGCGCACTTCCTCCGCGCTGAGCTTGTCCACTTCATAGCCTGAACCCGCGGCAGTTGCGGGACGGTTCTTCGCGCCGGTCAGCGCATAGCCAAAACGCAGCACGGTCCAGTCGCCCGCGGGCGCGTCCCAGTGCAGCGTGCCGTCCGCGTCCATCTTGCCGGTGAGGTCGAGCACATCGCCCGCGCCGATCTCCGCAGTCGCGGGAGCAGCCGGCGTGGGCACAACATCGTAGCGATCCATCAGGCTGCCGAAGGCGCCTTTGTCTTCCCAGCGGCTGACGCGCGCGCCGGAGTAGAAGATCGCTTCGGTGAGGATGTACTGTGCGGCCGGAATCGCCGGACCGCCATGAATCACGGCCGCTGGCAGCAGACCCGCGCCCTGAATTTCAATGCGAAAGAAGCGGCCTGTCGTCGCGGGAAACGCAAACGTGCGCACTGTCGCTCCGTGATAGCCCTCCGGAGCAGCTATCGTGATAACCGTCTTCCAGTTCGAGCCATCGTCGCTGACCAATACACGGCCGACAGGAATGCGATTACGGCAGCCCAGGGTGAGTGCACGCGCGGTGTAGGGCCTCTCAAACTCATACTGCAGCCATGCCGGCTTACCGTCTTTCGGTGCAGCGAGATTGATCGACGTGTTGAGGCTGCCATCGAGCAGCGGTGTACCGTCGATCGGACCGTCATTCGTGGTGACCTTCGGATGCAGGTTCTGCATTGGCTTCTCATCCGCCGGCGTGCGGTACGCCACCACGACACTGTCGCGATAGAAGCCTGTCGCCTTTGCGTTCGCGGATCGCAGATCACGGACGGCGCCTTCATTCGACGGCGGATCGGGCAGCTTCCCATCGAAATGCGCCGCACCGTGCACATGCGCTTCGCTCACCACCAGCCGCTTCATGCCCTGCTCGGGTTTCACCCATGGGCCACCGGCCTCGCTCCATCCCGGCGAGCTGAAGATGGACATCTCGAGCCCGAGGCGCTTCGCTTCTTCCGCCGAGTGATGGACTGCGTGATACCACTCCGGCGTGCCGAAATTGATCTTCTTCTCGACGGTCTGCCCGCCACCGGAAGCAACATCGACAAGCTGGAAGCCGCCAATGCCAACCCGCTTCATCCACTCCAGATCTTTGGTGATGCCTTCTTCGGTGACATTGCCATTGGTCCAGTGCCACCACGTGCGCGGCTTGGCGGCGTCAGGCGGCGTCTGGAAGTTGCGGTACAGATCGGCGGACGCATCCTGGGCACTCGCCTGCGGCATCGCAACGCACAACACAAATGCCGCACTCAGCAACGCGACCACCATACCAAACGCTCTTTTCACCGCCGGAAACCTCTCATCACTCTTCCCAGACTTCAGCGAATATCGACTACTCTTTCCGAACACGAGAGTGGAATCTTCATCGACACAAATCTGAGCGCCAACGGCGCGCTCTATACCAGCATGGGGCGAAGCCCCATGTGGAGGGCGGTTTGAGAACAGAGGGCTGAAGGCCCGACCTATATCCCGCCACAAACTTATAGAGCGGGCTTTCAGCCCTTGAACCTTCATGTGCCCAATACATGGGGCTTCGCCCCATGCTGGTATAGATCGCGCCTTCAGCGCTGTGTCTTCTCAGGTCCGGGCGATGGGGCAAAACCACATCGCCACGATCACCCCCCCACACCATCTGATTCGAGTCTGCGAATACGTTCTCACGCAGACGATCTAAACCCGCCATCAACAACCCGCGACGGAAGGCGGCTTTACCCACGTAGAGAGTGCTTCGCATCTTGAATCAGGCCTCCGGATGCAAATGCATCTTCAAAAACTGGACATAGATGTCCCAATCCGAAGGCACCATGCCGTGCCCACCGTCATGCATGGAATACGAAAGGTCATGAAAGATGGGCTCTTTCGCCTTGGGCCAGACATCCGTGCCGAGATCCTGCTTGCCCAGAAGCTTGTACACCGGACCGGCCGCGACTTCGGCAAGGAACTCGCCCTTGGGATCCGACCACTTGTCCGTGTCTCCGGTCTGCAACAGCAGCGGACGCGGGGCTATCAGCGCGACCAACAGGTTGGCATCCATCGGCGCATGATCGGGAAAGCCGCCCCACTTCGCATAGTTCTTTGCGAACTGATACGGATAGCGCGAAGGCGCGGTGAGGTGTGCGATGGTCTCGCCATAGTCGCGACGGCTCAGCGCAGCGCCGCCCTCGCCCGAACAACTTGCGATGACCGCCGCGAACCGCTGGTCATGCGCGCCTGCCCACATCACCGTCTTGCCCAGACGCGAGACGCCATGGATGGCGACACGCTTCGCATCGACACGCTTGTCGGTTTCGAAGTAATCCTGCACCCGGCTCATGCCCCAGGCCCATGCGGCGATAGAGCCCCAGTCATCCGGTGCGCGTTCCGTCTGGCCCGGTTTCATATACTTTGCGCGAATGCCGTTGCTGAAGCCGTCTGCGTAGTCGGGATCCAGATCGCCGTAATAGAACGTTGCAATACCGAACCCCGCATCCAGCAACGCCTGGGCATTGAGGCGGCCGAAGCCTCGTCCCGGTGGCGGCATCCCGCGCTGGTTGGTCTTCGGGTTCCATACCGTTTCGGGTGTGATGCCAGGATCGTCCACCGCGGCCTGCACCGCACCGAAGTTGATGCTGAGCAGCATGGGAACGGGCTTCGTCGCCGCCGCAGGAACGTAAACGAGCAGGTGAATCTTCGGCCAGGACGGATCTTTGTTCAAAGAAATGGTCACCTGCTCGCGCAACGCCTTGCCATGGAGCGCGGGCGTGCCCTTGTCGTTGAGCTCGAAAGCCTCATCCGCAGGCCGCCCCGGAGCCTTGCCATACTGTTCCGTTTCAAACAGAGACACGATCTCCGGGCGGCGTTTCGTCCACCACGTCTTCGCATCGCGCACGGGCTTACCGTTGTTCAACGTCAGCGCGTCCGGAAGTGTATAGCTCCCGACCTTCGCTTCGTCATAGTTGACCGGAATGCCTGCCACCACATCCGGCGGAGGCTTCGGAGCTGGAACCTGCGCGGCAAGGGCGAGGAGTCCCAGGGCAGTCCACGTAGATATCTGCGGTAAAAGGATACTCATTGAAATGAAATCATTCCCCTAATGAACCAACGCCCATATTAGAGGGGCGTGCCGATGGAAGTGTCAAGGACAAGGGTTTAGGGGATAGGGTTTAGGTTCTAGAAAACCAAGGATCAGCATCCTGCCACCTGCGCGCTGTTTGCCCTTGTTGTGGCTTTTCTTGTTTGTCATCCCCGCAAGGGATCTGCTGTTCCGGCTTTCCACCACAACTCTGTCATCTCGACCGGAGCGGAGAGATCTGCTGTTGCTCCTGCCCATGCCGGAGGGAGCAAGCCCTCCGCGGCTGAAGCCGGATTTATGGCTGGCCGTCGCGGCTGGGCTGAAGCCCAGCCCTTTCAAAACATGGATGTACGGGCGCTCTTCCTATCGGCCGGATGATCTCACGTTGTGCATTCACTGCTCGCGACCACCCCCGTTCTCTGTTCTCTAATCTCTGATCTCTACCCCACCCTGAACCACACAAGACCAACTCCCGTACCATCCAAGAAGGCCGCATGTCGCAGCCGCGAATCAGGAGAGCAGTGCATGAAGTATGACGTTGTCATCGCAGGTGGTGGACCGGTGGGTTTGTTTCTTGCCTGCGAGCTGCAATTGGCGGGAGTCTCCGTCCTTGTGCTGGAGCGGACGGAGAGCCCCGAGTCTCCATTGAAAACCGGATGGATGGGAATGCGCGGTCTCAACTTTCCTTCGGTTGAAGCCTTCTATCGCCGCGGCATGCTGGAAGATGTCCGAGCCAACGCGCTGGGCTGGATGAATGCCGACACCCCGCGAGGGATGGAGCTTCGCGCCACGGGTAACGCGGCCGCGCCAACCGGACAACGCTTCGCAGGTCACTTCGCCGGCATCATGCTGGACCTGGCCAAAGTGGATTTCTCTGACCGCAAATACGTACTCGGCGGACCTTCAGCCTCCGGTGGCATGATCAGCCTCGAAGCAATCGAATTCCTGCTGGCCGAACGCGCGGAGACTTTGGGCGTCGACCTGAAGCGCGGCGTCGAAGTCACCGACTTCACGGAGAGCGAGAACGGCGTCACCGTCTACTCCGGCGAGCAGGCCTTCGAAGCAAGTTGGCTCGCCGGATGCGATGGCGGACGAAGCGCGGTGCGCAAGCTCGCAGGCTTTGAGTTCACCGGCACGGAACCGGAGTTCACCGGCTACACCGCCGCCGTGGAAATCGCCGATCCAGAAAAACTGCGGCCCGGCTTCAACCTCACCGAAAACGGCATGTACCTCCTGGGTCCCGGGCCTGGCCGCATCGGTGTCGTCGACTTCGATGGAGCCGCCTTCGACCGCACATCAACCGTCACACTTGAAAGCCTGCAGGCCGTGCTCCGCCGAGTCTCCGGAACGAACGTCACGCTTGCCTCGATGAGCGTAGCCTCTACCTACACCGACCGCGCGCGGCAGGCGACCACCTATCGCAAAGGCCGCGTGCTGCTGGCCGGAGATGCGGCCCACATCCATTCGCCTCTTGGAGGCCAGGGCCTCAACACCGGCCTCGGCGACGCCATGAACCTGGGCTGGAAGCTGGCCGCAACCATCAAGGGCTGGGCACCGGACGGCCTTCTCGACAGCTACACCACCGAACGCCATCCCATCGGAGCGTGGGCCGTGGAATGGACACGCGCGCAGGTCGCCATCATGCGGCCCGATCCATATGCACGCGCCATTCAGAACGTCATCCGCGATCTGATCCAGACCAGCGATGCGACCAGCTACTTCGTCGGAAAGATCTCCGGCATGTCGATGCGCTACAACCTGCCCGGCGATCATCCGCTGATTGGCTGCAGCGCACCCGATTTCGAATTCGAAGACGGTAAACGCGTGGGTGACTTTCTGCACGACGGCAAAGCGCTCCTGCTGGACTTCACCGAGGCAGGAGAGCTTTCGTCCCTCGCCCCAACACGGCCAGATCGGCTCAAATACATTCACGGCAAAGTTAACGACAACAAGGGGCTCACCGCCCTCTTCATCCGCCCTGACGGCTTTGTCGCCTGGGCCACGGAATCGCAACCGGACGCCGCTTCTGCAGAAGCATCGATCGAACAATGGCTCGGCAAGGCAACGAATTAGCTAGCTTTCTCGCCAAAGAGCCCAGCCCTGAAGGGCTCTTTTCGAGGCGACCGTATTCCGCAAGCTAAAGCTTGCGGCTACTCCTCGAAAAGCAGAACAGCTGCATTGCCGTCACCTACGTCATTGCCTTTGCTGTTGCCTTTCTTGTTTGTCATCCCCGCAGGGGATCTGCCTCTTCCTTTTGTCCCCACAACTCTGTCATCTCGACCGGAGGCGCTTTAGCGCCGTAGCGGAGAGACCTGCTTCACCGTCCCTGCCCATGCTTCAGGAACGCCACGAATAAGACCTTTCCCAAACCATGAAAGGATCCGGAAGCAGAAGACAAGCCTTCAGTGCATCTCAGCAGAATCCATCGTCCCATCCGACCAGTGCCCCACCATCATCATGAAGATGGTCACACGCTCTTCAGGATCGTTGGCCGCGATCAAAGGAGAGCCGGGCTGATCCGCTCCCCAGCTTTTCGCTTTATCGCCCGAAACGAAGAACATCAGGTGAGGATGCCAGCTCTTGCCCTCATCGCCCAGGTACTGCTCTTTGGACATCATGTAGCACATGGCGCCTTCAGCCAATGGCAGCAGTGTCTTGTTATCCAGAGCCGATGCGGTGGCCTGCACGATTTCGTCCTTTGATTTCCCTGCCAGCACCAGCTTGGTCTTCATCAGGTAGATCTGCACAAAGGTCTTTGTAGCCGCCGCATTGAAACAATTGGGAGCGCGCAGCTTGGGGTTCCAGAAATCAGAGTTCTTCGTATCGTTGGCCCAGGACCGTTCCACAATGCAAAGGAAGCCGTTGCTTCCTTTCACTGCGGTCACGTAGCCGTCGCGCTTCAGCACCATGACATCGGCTTCACCGGAGATGCCTTTGGGAGCGGCGGTGCGAGCCAGCGCAATCTCAGCCGCTTCAGGCATCAGATACTCGCTGAGCGCAGCCATGGCAGGATAGGGTGTTCCTGGATTTTCTTTAGCCTGTGCGACGCCATGGGCCATGACGCCTACGGAGACCGGCGCTATACAAGCGAGAAGCAACATTGTCTTGAGCCGCATGAAAAACCTCGCAGCCAGCATACGCTTCCGGGTGGTTTTCGATACACTCCTGCGGTGCAGCATGAAATCGCATTCGTCGACCGGTTCGTGACAAAAAATAAGCGCGACCGCTATCGGAAATTTCTCCTGAATGCCTCTCTGCGCCGCAAATTCATCAGCGAACTGGCGCACTTCAAGCACTTTGACAGCAGATACCGTGTCCCGCTTCTCAGCCAGAAACTGTTCGTCGAAAACATCATGGTGGAATTGCAGAAACGGCATTCCCCGAACACGATCTTCGTTATCTCCGAAGACCCCAGGCTCGACAGGCAGGAGATGGCACTGGCGGAAGCACTCAGCCGAATCGTCGGAAGTGGCATGGGTACCGTGCTTTCCTGCATTCCTGGAAGTCTCGTCTTTGTCGAAACAGAGGATGAGCGTTTCATCCTGGAACGTCATGACCCACTGGAGAAGCCCGAGTACATCCGGTTTGTGGTGGGCCGCAAAGATGAGTCAAGCAATGTCGAGCAAGGCATCTTCCAGGCAGCGGGAGAGGCGACGCGAGCACAGCTTATCCGTGGAGCTGACCTCAGGCAATTGGACCAGCTGAGAGAGTGGTTTGGCGACAACCTGGAGAGGCCGACCTCTTTCGGACGCACCCGGCTCCCCCTTGGCATCTGCTGGTTCAAGACCAGCTCCAGCGATCACATCGCCCGCATATGGGAGATGGTTCAGATCCTGGAACGCAACGGCGTCTACGTGAAGAAGATCAGAACCGATCGGCCGGGTTACGTTGTCTACGAAGACGAATGGCAACTCGTCGCCGAACCCTTCCGTAAAGGAACGCTTTCGAAAAAGTAGCGTCGGCCGCTCGTCTATTGCGCTGTCAGTTCGAGCCGTTCCGTAGTTGGCAGTTGCGAACCTACCAATCACACGTCTCACAACCTGTCGAATTTCTCGCGAATTCGCTTTACACTTTGTAATGCAAAGCGTACCTTTGCATTACAAAGTTGTTCGACTCAAAACCATGACTGATCTCAACCGGGCACTTGTCGATATCCGCAGCATCCGCCGCCAGGTGGCGCAAACCACCGAGTTCCGCGGCTATGGGCCGCTGACTCTTTCCGTGACGGCGGTTCTGGCACTGCTTGCCGGGGCTTTGCAGGCCTACTGGATTGCTGATCCCGCGGCTCACCCGGTGCAGTATGTTGCCCTCTGGCTCACCACCGGCGTGGTCTGCTGCGCGCTGATTGCCACGCAGATGCTGACCCGCGCCAACCGCCTGCACTCCGACATGGCGGACGAAATGATTCGCATGGCCGTGGCCCAGTTTCTGCCTGCGGGCGTGGCGGGTGCGGTTCTGCCGCTCGTGCTGTTGCGTGTGACGCATGATGTCTTCTGGATGCTCCCTGGCCTGTGGCAGATCATCTTCAGCCTTGGGATCTTCGCTTCACGCCGCTGCATGCCACGGCCCATGGTGCTGGTCGGCTCGTGGTTCCTTCTCACCGGCCTGGCCTGCATTGCGCTGGGAGACAGCCGGGCCCTGGCGCCGGCGGCCATGGCAGGAGCATTCGCCGTCGGCATGGCCACCATCGCCGCCGTGCACCAGTTCTCGGCAGCGAATACATCGAGTGATCCTGACTACGTAGAAGATGGAGGGTTCGATGAAGACGAAGAAGCCTGAGCCCGCGGCTCCATTCGCCTACGAAGGCCTGGATCGTGTGATCCACGAACGCGCGCGCCTCAGCGTGTTGACCTCGCTCATCACCCGCCCCAACGGCCTGAGCTTCGTGGAGCTCAAACAGCTCTGCGGGCTGACTGACGGCAACCTCGCCCGTCATCTCCAGGTGCTCGAAGAAGATGGCATGATCCGCATCAGCAAGGAAGGCGACACGGGCCGCGCCCAGACCACTGTCCGCATCACAACTTCGGGCCGCAAACGCTATCTCGAGTACCTCACCATCCTGGAACAGATCGTCCGTGACGCCGCGACAGCAGGCCAGGAAGACGAACATCCGCTGCGCAACAAGCTTTCCCCCGCCGGCACGTAGTTCCCTTCCTCACCACTTCTCTATGGCCCTTTTGCGCCTTCGAACTTTGCAATACAAAGTTGATCTTCCCAACCCTGTAAGGAGAACACCACGATGAGCCAATTCTTTCCGCCTCCACCACCCCCGCAACCTCCCTTTGCTCACCCGCAGTCTGGGCTTCCACAGCAACCGCAAATGCCGCCGTTCGTCCGCAAGATGCGTTCACGCTTCTCCCTGGGTGGAAAGTTCTTTGTCGTCGTCCTGCTCGCACTGCTCATGAGTCTTTCGGGATTGCTGGTGGAAGGCCTCACCACGGAGCGCGCCGATCAGCACGGCGTCCTTGCAGCTTCCGCGGAGGGCGCTACCCAGCAGCCGGCGACAGTCTTCGGCATACGTCTCGCCGACTCGTATCGTTCCATACACCGCTCCCTGCACTACATCACGTTGTTTCTTGGCCTGGTGTTTCTGACCTACTTCCTCTTCGAAGTCACCAGCGGTAAGAGCGTTCACCCAGCGCAGTACGCCCTGGTTGGTGTGGCGCAGGTCATCTTCTATCTGCTTCTGCTTTCGCTCGCCGAACACCTCGGCTTCGATCTGAGCTTCCTCATCGCAGGAGGCGCTACCGTCATTCTGTTTGCCGTGAACACGGAGTGGGTCTTCCACAGCCGCAAGCTGGCGCTGCGAGCCTTTGTTGTCTTCACCGCCCTCTATGCCTTCATCTACGTGCTGCTGCGCGTGGAGAAGTATGCGCTGCTCGTGGGCGCGACGACCAGTTTCGCAGCCGTCGCCGCAGCCATGTACATCACGCGCAACGTGGACTGGTACCGCAACGGCTCACCCACACCGAGCTTTGCGGGCACGCCGCCACCGGCATTCGCCGGCGGGACGCCTGCGCCGGCGAACCCAGGAAGGCGCGATTCGTGGCTGGACTAGTTTCGTTGCTTCGGTGATGACGAAATCGAAATGCCTGCAGCGTGCACGATCATCACGAGGCAAGAACCGGAAGGGCCTGGTTTCAACCAGGCCTTACACCGGCAACGACGTTCGTCCTTTTCCTCGCTGCCGCAGGCCGGAGTGAAGCCCGCAGGGCGTAACGACCGATTTGCCTTGCACTGCTGCACGAACCGGCAATGTTGACGTGAGGAATCGAGGACATCTCCGGTCCTCATTCCTCACGCAACTTGAAAAGCAGCATGAGTCTCCGCATCGAACCCTTCGAACCCTGCAAAGTCATCTCGCACGCGGTCGCATTGCCGAGTGATCCAGATCGGGACACACCTTGCGACGCTCTCGGCATCCCCAAAGGCAATTCAGTCGTTACGCCCTTCGGGCTTCACTCCGGCCTGCGGCAGCAAGGAAGGCTCGCAAGTGCCGAGCCTTTTCGGCCGGGTTGAAACCGGGCCCTTCCGGTTCTTGCTTTCCCTTCGCATGTTGCACCCTTTCAGCGCCCAGATTGAAACAGGGACTTCCGATCCGAAGCCGATGCCAGCATTCGGAGGCGCACTCTACAAACCCAACCACCACCTGCCCAGGCCCAGCACGAGGCTCACGGACACCAGCGCAGCCACGCTCATCTTGTACCGAAACAACAGAATGAAGGACAGCAATAGCCAGACGACCGCGAACAGGTCGAGGCCTGCGCGGTTTACGCTGTCCGTGGGAAAGAGTGCGCCTCTGCCAAGAAAGACCGTAAGGTTCAGCATGGCGGCAACGACTACAGCTGTGATGGTCCGGAGCACGGCTTCCACGCTTCGATTGCGATAGCTTTTCTCCACCAGTGGAGCGCCCGCAAAAACAAACAGGAAGCAAGGCAGAAATGTGTAGAACGTCGTCACGCACAACGCGAGAGTTCCCATCAGCAGCGGGCTATGAGATTGGAAGTGGTTGAAGCCCGCCATGAAGCCGACAAATGCGACCACGATAATCAGCGGTCCAGGTGTCGTTTCGGCCAGGGAAAATCCGTCGATCATCTGCGAGGAATTCAACCAATGGAAGCTCGTCACCGCCGTATGCGCCACATAGGGAATCACGGTGTACGAGCCGCCGACAGTAACAAACGCGGTCTTGGTGAAGAAGAGCGCCAGTTGCTTCCACAAGCCGAACTCCGGCGCCAGCCAGTACAGCATCAGCAGAGGCCCCAGCCAGAGCAGGCAACCGGCCAATGCGATCTCAGCCCACAGTGCGAAGATCTGCTTCCAGGTCTTTTCCCCTGCTGGTGGAGGGGCGTTTTCGTCCTTCCTCGTGAGCCGCAATCGATCCGGCATGCGCCAGCCCAGAAACAACCCCACCACAATCGCCGCGAGAATCACCGAGGGGATGGAAGCATGCAACCCAAGCATCGCGGCAAAAGCCGCGCCGGCGATCAGCCACTGCAGCGGAGCCACCAGGGTACGGCGCGCCACTCGAACCAATGCCAGGATCACAAGAGCCACAATGCCCGGCCTGAGGCCTGAAATCATCGCGGCGATACCAGGCAGCCGGCCGAAGCGGGCGTACAGCAGGCTCAGAGCGAGTAAAACGAACATCGAGGGCAGGACGAAGAGCGATCCAGCCGCTATCCCGCCTTTCCTGCCATGCAGCTTCCACCCAATGTAGATGGCAAGCTGCGTGGCTTCGGGCCCGGGCAGGATCATGCAGTGGCTCAGCGCGTGGACAAATTCGCCGTCGCGAATCCATCGCTTATTCACGACCAGTTCGTCATGCATGATCGCGATGTGGGCGGCCGTCCCCCCGAAGGTAATCCACCCCAGCTTCCACCAGAACCGGAACGCTTCCGGGAAGGAAGGTACAGGTGCTTCCCAGTCGCGTGAAACTTCGATGGAATTTCTTGTAACCACTTGGACATTATAACGTCCTATCATCTGTGCAAACGTACGGCCCTTCCCGGACCGCCAGACCACCTGGATCCCGGGATGAGAAGAGGATGACAATGACGAAGAATCAAGCTTTAACAGCAAGCCCAATCCACAGTGTCCTGACCCGCTATGCCCTGCTACCGTTGCGGCTGATCGTGGGCTATGGCTTCCTGGCCCACGGCATGGCCAAGTGGTCGAAAGGGCCTGCAGCCTTTGCCGCTATCCTGCATGCGGGTGGGATTCCCGCATCGCACTGGATGGCTTGGATCACGATTCTGACAGAAATCGGTACGGGCATCGCAGTGCTCGCGGGCGCTTTTGTTTCGCTGGTCAGTATTCCGGCCATCGGTCTGCTCGCGGTAGCCATCGTCTCGGTGCATCTTCCCTACGGGTTCAGTTCCATCAAGCTGACGGGCATCGTCAATGGCCGGGCGCAGTTCGGCCCGCCGGGCTACGAATGCGATCTGCTCTATATTGCGGCGTTCCTGGCACTCGCCCTCAGCGAGCCGACCGTGTGGTCCGTAGACGCATGGCGGCGTCGCGCTGCCGCCCCAGGCGCGTAACGAAGCGGATCAGATCGCCACGGTAAGAAAGCGTCTCGTAGTCAACAGGCCGTCCGCCTTCCGTGAACGAGGTCCGCTCAATGCGAAGGATCGGAGCCCCCGTCGCGATCGCAAGCGCCTTCGCGACATGCTCCGAAGCGGCTGCCGCTTCCAGTTTGTACTCGGCCTCGATTAGCGGGATGCCGTACTTCTCTTCCAGCAGGGTAAAGATCTGCCGGGTGCGCAGGTCGTTGCGGACAACCTGCTTGCCGATATCCAGCGGAAGCCAGGTTTCGTCGAACGACATTGGCACGGAGTCGGCAAGACGAACCCGCTCAATCCGCATGACACGCGTCCCTTTGCTGATCTCCAGATGACGCGCGACAACGGCATTGGCGGCGACGACTTCCTTGCTCAACACCCGCGCGGACGCACGCCGTCCGTGCGTATCCATGTCCTCCACAAAGCCGGTGAGCTTCGTGAGCTCCTGGGAGATTTTCGGCGCGAGCGCGTAGGTTCCGTGTCCGCGGCGGATCTCCACCATCCCGCGTTGAATCAGATTTTGAATGGCCCGCCGCACCGTAATCCGGCTCACGCTAAACCGCACCAGCAACTCGTCTTCACTGGGCAAGCGATCCCCAGGCTTGAACTCTCCAGATGAAATCTCGGAGGCCAGAACCTCTTCGACCTTGGCATACAGCGGGATCTCAGCCATAGGGTCAATATAACGTCCGGCCCTCATCCTGTTCCCTGTTCCCTGATCCCTGATCCCTGCTTCCTACTTCCTACTTCCTACTTCCTACTTCCTTAGTAACCCTCCTGCATAACGGAAGTGGTACTTCTTCCACATGAGGGCGGAAACGTTCGTGACCCGACTTGGCGTCTAATCGAACGGTGAACGAAGCCGGAAACCGGGGAAGCATGTCGATCAAAGATCATCTTCATGCAGCATTGGTCATGTGCGCGTTGTGCGTGCCGGCTTCGGCCCTTTCCGCGCAAGTAGTTGCAACGCCTACCAGTTCTCCGGCATCCAGAGCCTCACCAGCCCCCGGAATTTCCGAGACCTCGCCCGATCCGGGCGCCCCTCCAGGCGAAGCGCTAGCGAACCTCGCCGACCTGAACTTTGAGGTTCTGGGCGCCAAGCAGGGCCTGCCGCATGATTCCGTCTACGGATTCGCACAGGACAAGCGAGGCTTTCTGTGGATCGCAACCTTCGGCGGCCTTTCGCGCTTTGACGGCTATCGGCTGCACAACTACATCCACAACGAGCAGGACACTTCTTCGCTGCCGGACAACAACACTCGCCTGCTGCTGCCCACACCGGATGGAGGCCTGTGGATTGCCACCGGCAATGCCGGCGTCATCCAGTACGACGCCGCCACCGATTCTTTCCACCCATTGCCCGACCTGCCGGCCGCGCTGCACAACAGCCATGTCTTCTGCCTGGCCGATGATGGCGAAGGCGGTCTGTGGTTCGGTTCACAACTTGGGCTGGTGCACTATCAACCCACCAAGCCACAGCATTATGAAGTCTTTGGGAAGGCCTCCGGCCGTGCAGCCGACAGCTTCGGCGAAGGCAGTGTCTTTTCCGTCTTCAAAGACCGCGAAGGCAACCTCTGGGTGGGCGGCGATCATGGCCTTCTGGTACGCCGGCCAGGCTCCGCCGTTTTTGAGGTAGTCACAGGACTCAGTGGCCCTGGACAGCTCGGCGAATTCCCTCCGGTATGGACCATCGCCGAAGACAGTGCTGGCCGCTTGTGGATCGGCACGGATAAATCCGGCGCCGGCATTCTGAACCCTGCAACCGGCCACATCGAGGGCGTACCCGGATTGGCGGGCGCGGATTCACTGATCGGCACCGCGACGGTGCGCGGGATCGTCGAAGTGCGCAAGGGCGTGTTCTGGATTGCCACCTACGGCAGCGGCCTGGTCACCTTCGATTGGAACGCGCACCGCGGCCGCCGCTATCTGCGCGACCTTACCGCATCGTCTCCGCTGAGCAACAACTTCATACGCAGCATCTTCATGGACCGCTCGGGCATCGTCTGGCTGGGCACCGACCGGGGCCTTTCCAAGATCAACCCCTCCGCTGACGGCCTGCTGAATATCCACTCCTCGCCTTTGCGCACCGCAGGCCTTATCGGGAATGAAGTCCGCAGCGTCACGGCGCAGGGCGATCGCATCTGGGTGGGCTACGATCAGGGCGGCTTCGCGGTCATCGAACCCGATGGCCGCATCCACAACATCGCGCCTGCTCCGGGCGTGACCGATGGCGAACACTCGCAACGTGAGGTGCTCGCGATCAAAGCAGCGGATCAGAACACGGTGTATGCCGGCGGAGTCGGTGTGTACGAGATCGACGCCAGGAAGCTCACCTACAAGCCGGTCGACAATCCCATGCTCGCGAAGCATGTCGTGAACGCTCTGTTGGTGGATGGCAACGACCTGTGGGCTGCGACCTATGACGGGCTGGTGCGCTACGACCGTGCAACCCACAAGGCGCAGTTCTATGTGCATGACGTTGGCAATCCTGGGAGTCTTTCCGACAACTACGCCCGCGATCTGCTCAAGTCTTCCGACGGACGCCTCTGGGTGACCACGCGGCTTGGTCTCGACCGTTTCGATCCCGCCACCGGAAGCTTCGCCCACATCCGCCACAATCCGCAGCAGCCTGACTCGCTGCCCAGCAATAACATCCAGCCCATCGCGGAGGATCTTCGCGGCCAGCTGTGGATTGGCACCATCGGCGACGGCCTCACCATCCTGGAAAACTGGACACCCGACGGCCAACCGCATTTCCGCACCTTGAATGCGCACGATGGCTTCCCTGACGGCATTGTTCTCACCGTGATGCGCGGCGCGGACGGCCGCATGTGGAGCGCAACACCCGGCGGCCTCGCCGTGATCGATCCGGACACCTTCAAGGTGCATACCTACACCGCGGCGGACGGACTGCGCACCAGCTCACAGAATCTCTTCAGCTCCGCAACGTTGCGTGACGGCACCATCGTCTTCCCGGGCGACCAGGGCCTGATTGTGGTGCGGCCCGGCCTGTTGAAGAGAGCATCCTTCACGCCGCCGCTGGTCGCAACCACTGTCTTTGTTCAGGGCAGTTCGCTTTCCACCGCGGCCCAGGCATGGCATTCCGTCCGTGACGGAATCATTCTTCCGCCTGGACATCGTGCCTTCCAGGCAAGCTTCGCATCGCTGGATTACGCTGCCCCCGATGCCGTCCGCTATCGCTACAAGCTCGAAGGCTTTGAGAAGGACTGGGTTGAGTCAGCCTCCTACACGCGCACCGCGGCCTACACCAATCTCCCTGCGGGAAACTATGTCCTGGTGGTCGAGGCCACGGATCGTCTGGGTGCGGAGTCCTCCGGACATCTTGAAATCCCCGTTCATGTGCCTCCTGCCTGGTATGAACGGCATTGGTTTCTAGCGCTGAAGATCGCCGCCGCGCTGGGCGTGCTCCTGCTCGTGGTGCGCTTGCGAACCGAGGTCATCCGCAAGCGCCGCGATCAACTGGAGCGAGAGGTGGAAAGCCGCACCGCCGAGCTTGCCTCCAAGCAGAAGGAGTTGATGGAGGCGAACGAAAAGCTCGCCGAGCTGGCCACAACCGATCCGCTCACCGGCGTCTTCAACCGGCGTCAATTCCTCATCTCTGCGGACGATGAAATGGAGCGCGCCAGGCGTACCCGCAGGCCGTTCACCCTGCTCCTGATCGACGCGGATCATTTCAAGGCGATCAATGACAGCTACGGACATCTGGCGGGCGATGAGGTTTTGAAAGCACTGGTGCAGCAGATGACCCGCCAGATGCGGAGGAACGATGTGATCGCGCGCTACGGCGGCGAGGAACTCGTTCTGCTGCTGCCCAACACGCGCCTCCCCGAAGGCCTGCAATTCGCAGAGCGCATGCGCGAAACGATTGCCACCTTCCCTATCGAGTATCGCGAAGCCATGATCACGGTCACCATCAGCGTAGGCGCCACCGAAACCGACGGGCGCGAACAGCTCGCGGAGGTGCTGCGCAAAGCCGACGAAGCCTTGTATGAAGCCAAGACGTCAGGCAGGAATCGTGTGGTTGCGGCGGGGTCTGGTGAGTTAAGAAGCTGAGGAGTTGCAGAGAAGCATCACGTGATGACGCCCGCAGCACCGGGTGCGGGTGCCCCACGGTAGCTGCACTCCAAACAAACAGCAGCCCCCCTGCGAGCGTGAGAACCACAAAGACAGAGGCGCTGCAGTTAACTGTTCGCTGTTAACTGTTCGCTGTTAACTGCTCCTAACGCCTTTTCCATCTCATCCCGTACCGCCTGCATCAGATCCTCGCGCGATTCGAATTGCTTCGGGTCCACCGCCGGCAGAAAGTGAACTTCGGCTTTTCCCGGATGGATCTTCAGGCTGCCCTTGCGCATCATCGACGCCGTGCCTTTCACCACCACCGGAACAATCGGAGCTCCGCTCTCCATCGCGAGAAAGAAGCCGCCCTTCTTGAACGGCAGCAGCTTGCCATCGGGTGAACGCGTGCCTTCAGGGAATAGCGTCATGTGCAGCCCGTCGTGCAAGACCTTGGTCGCGGCTTCCACGCTCTGCGTGGCGTCGTCGCGCGAATGGCCGCGGCTGACTGGAACGTACCGGCCCATACGCATCGCGGTGCCCAGGATTGGAATGCTCATCAACTGCTTTTTGAGAAAAATGCTGGTTCTTCCCGGAACGTTCGGCAGCAGGATCGGCGCGTCAAGATTCGACACATGGTTGCTCATGAAGATGCACGCTTTGCCTGGGGGAATGTTCTCCAGCCCCACCACGCGCACCTTGACGCCTGCAGCGCGCGGCCCCATGCCGGTAATGGCCATGCCCACGCGGTACATCCAGTTGAAATTGCCTCGCACCAGCGTCCAGGGAATGCCGATCAAGGCAGCCGGCACACCCAGCACAAGGTAAACGAACAGCAATCGGAGAGCCGCAAACATACTGTTTCAGGATAACGCTTGCGGTTTGTGCTATTGATTCGCGGCTTCCAGCGCCCGTGGCAGCTTCTCGTAAATCCTTCCAAAGCCGCCGTTGGAAAGGATCGCGATCACGTCGCCTCGGCGCGCGCGTGGAGCGATTTCCGCAACGATGGCGTCGGCATCCGCGCCCAGAATGGCAGGCGTTCCCTGCGCATTCAGAGCGCCCACCACGTGCTCCGGCTCCAGCCGTTCCAGCACGGGAATGGCATCGCTCTTGAACACAGCAGCAAGAACAACCTCGTCCGCCAGCGCCAGGCTCTCCACCAGCTCGCGCTCAAACACATTGCGGCGCAACGTGTTCGAGCGCGGCTCCAGCACCGCCCACAACCTGCGGCCTGCATAGGCGCCGCGCAACGCACGTAATGTCTCGCGAATCGCGGTGGGGTGGTGGGCAAAGTCGTCGATCACGGTGATGCCCGCAACCTCCGCGCGAACCTCCAGGCGGCGCTTCACGCTCTTGAAACTGGCCAGCGCAGCAACGATGGCTTCAGCAGACACTCCCTGCCCCGCAGCCAGTGCTGCCGCTGCGGTTGCGTTCAAGGCGTTGTGCTCGCCGGCCATCGGCAGGCGCAGACGAGCGAACTCCACACCGCCGCGCAGCAGCGTCCAGGTTGTGGTTCCGCCTTCTTGCTTCAGGTTGACCGCCTGCCAGTAGGAGTCCGGTTTAAGGCCATAGCGCTCCACCCGGCAGAATGCTTTGGCCGCGCACTCCGTGACATTGTCACTGCCATCAAAGGCCACCAGGCGGCCGCGCCGAGGCAGCAGATTCACCATGCGCTTGAACGCGGTCTTCACCGCATTCAGGTCGGCATAGATATCCGCATGGTCGAACTCTACGTGCGTGAGGATCGCGGCATCCGGAAAGTAGTGCAGGAACTTCGGCCCCTTGTCGAAAAAGGCGGTGTCGTACTCGTCGCCTTCCAGTATGAAAGGCCGTGTGCCGTCCTGCACATGAAAGCTGTTGCCGAAGTTTTCCGCTACGCCGCCAATAAGAAACGACGGCTTCCACTTCCCTTCTGTGACAGCGGCCGTTTCGTAGATCCACGCGAGCATGCTGGTGGTCGTCGTCTTGCCGTGCGTGCCGCACACCACCAGGCGCTCACGGTCGACCAGGAACTCGTCATGGATAAGCTGCGCCATGGAGGTCATGGGAATGCGCTCGTCCAGCACGCGCTCCAGCTCCGGGTTCCCACGCGAAATCGCGTTGCCCACGACCACCAGGTCCGGCCGCGGCTCCAGGTTCTTTTCCGCGTAAGGCTCCATGATGGGAATATCCATCGCGCGAAGCTGATCGCTCATCGGTGGGTATGCCGCCGTGTCCGATCCGGTCACACGGTGGCCCTGCGCGCGCAACATGCCGGCTAGCGACGCCATCGCCGTTCCGCAAATCCCGATCAGGTGTATGTGCCTGGCTGTTTCCTTCAAGTCCGGTCCTTCACTTTCCAACGATTCCTATTCCATCTCAACGGGCTACTCTGCCGCAAACTCCAGCCTCGGACCGCCATAGCACGTCAGCTCGACCGTTGCGCCCAGCACCAGCGAACGGTTGCCGCGCTCCAGATGCCCGGACCGCAAACCAATCGCAACCGGTCCCTGAAAGTCGCGCAGCGCGTGCAGGCATGCATCTTCCATCAGGCCCATCTCAAAAGACTCGATGTTCGCACTCATGTCGCCGAGCACGATGCCGGTCACATGCTCCAGCATTCCCGCAAAACGCAGATGCTGCAGAAACCGATCCCACTTGTACGGCTTGGTGCCAATATCTTCCAGGAACAGCACGCAGGGCTCCGTGATGCGCAACGCCCAGGGCGTGGCCAGCGCTTCCAGCACAATCGACAGGCATCCGCCCAGCAGGCGGCCATACGCCATGCCTTCACGCAGCACGCGCATGCCATCATCCGTGCCCAGCTTCCACGCGTCCTTCCGCTCCAACGCCGCAACCCAGCTCGGCTCGTCGACGCCATCGTCCTTGGCCCAGTCCGCCGCAACCATGGGCGCATAGAAGGTCTGCATGCGGCACTCATTCCAGAACCACGCGTGCAGTGAGGTGTGGTCCGAGTAGCCAATAAACACCTTGGGATTGGCCCGCACCAGCTTGCGGTCCAGCAGCGGCAACAGCTCCGCCGAGCCCCAGCCACCGCGTGTACACAGAATGCCTTCAATCATCGGGTCCGCAAACGCCGCATGGAGATCGGCGGCCCGCTGCCCAGCAACACCCGCGTAGTACAACGGACCGCGCGTCAACGCATGCGGCATGACCACCGGCTCATAGCCAAATGCATGCAAACGCTCGCAGCCTCGCTTCACCAGCTCAGGCTTCGCTGCCGATGCAGGCGAGACCACTGCAATCCGTGCGCCCCGGCGCAGGCGTGGCCGGACGATATCAGTCAAACTCCACCTCACCGCGGCAGATGATCTCCGCCGGTCCGGTCAGCATCATCTCAGCCGCATCGTCCGGCCAACTCACGCGCTGCACACCGCCTTCGGCCAGCGCACTCAGGTCGCGAGCCACATCGCGCAGCTTGATCGCCGCGGACGACGAAGCACACGTGCCCGTACCCGATGATGTGGTCGGCCCGCAGCCGCGCTCAAAGATACGAAACTCGATGCGGGCATTGTCCAAAACGCGCACAAACTCCACGTTGGTGCCGAAGCGAAACAGCGGGTCCACGCTGATCTTCGCGCCCAGCTCCTGCCAGCTCATACCATGCGAACCGAAGTCTTCTCGTTCGGGAAAGATCACGAAGTGCGGGTTGCCGACGTTGACCATCGCTCCCGCAATCGGCCCATCCACACCGGTAATCTCAATCGTTCGAGGCATCACACGCGGCACGCCCATGGCGCTTTCAATCCACCACTCCGAACCTTTGCGCTCGATCAGCCTGCACGTCCTGATGCCGCCATGCGTGCCCAGTGCAACTTCGTTGCGGCCTTCGCTTGCGGCCAGCCATGCGGCTACGCAACGCGTACCGTTGCCGCTCAACTCCGCTTCACTTCCATCGGAGTTGAAGAGTCTCAGAAAAAATGTTCCATCCGCCCTGCGGTCAAGGAATTCGATTCCATCCGCGCCAATCCCCGTATGACGTGCGCACAGCTTGCGCGCCATGGCCGCATGCCGTCCCCCGGCAACGCTTTCTTCCATCACGAGAAAGTCATTGCCGCACGCATGGGCCTTCACAAAAGCAACTTCCCCCACCTATTCCTCCTGATCCTCGTACACCACCACCCGGTCGGTGGCGTCGCTGGCGCGCAGCTCCTGCAGAATGCCCGCGTGCTCCTTACGCGAGGCCATCAGAGAAAAAGCCACGCGCTCCCACCCGGCCACCGTGTCCCGGTCAATCACACGTAGCGGGTGCCCATGCGAGTCGAGCACTTTCAGAATCGCCGCATACATCCTGGCCCTGGCCGCATCGCGCTCATCCGCGAGCTGCTCGGCCCGCGCCGCGCCCACAATATCCTTGGACAGCGCCGAGCCCACTTCCGCACGTACTTCGTACAGCATCGGATAACGCTTCCAGCCGATCTTCACTTCCAGCAGGCCCACGGTCTGCAGAGACAGCAGCACAATGGTTGTCGCAATCAGCGCGACCATGTATTGACCGCCGCCGCAGGCCATGCCGATCGCCGCCACGACAAACACGGTCGCGGCGCTGGTCAGTCCCAGCACGCGGTCCTTGTTGCGCATGATCAGGCCAGCGCCGAGGAAGCCGACGCCCTGCACAATGTTCGAAGCGATCTGGCTCTTGTTCGGAGCCTGCTCACCAACGAGCAGCACGCTCATGATGGTGAACAGTGCCGCGCCCACACATATCAGCATGTTGGTGCGCAGGCCGGAATCCTTATGCCGCCACTCACGCTCCAGCCCAATAGCGCCACCCATGGCGCACGCGGCCAACAGCCGCTCAGCGGCCATGGTCATCTGCGGCATATTCATGGGTATCGTCAGCGCTTCCACCACGGAGCAGAATACTACCTTTCGCGCGGGTGTTTTCCTGGGCTTTGGGTGGGGAAGAGCCCTTGATTCCGGCTGCATGGAGTCTTTGGGTTTGCCGTTGCTTTTCTTGTTTGTCATCCCCGCAGGGGATCTGCTGTTCGTCTGGAGCGCCACAGCCGTGGGTGCCCCATTCATCGCGCGGCTTTTGGCGCGATGAGTGGGCCTGCACGAATTTTCAACCCAGAGAAAACGCCGCTGGTGGCTAAAACCGGCCGTAACGTGCTGTGGTGGGCCGGTGATATGGGCAGGAGCGGTCGCGCTCTCGCGCGATGGCCCACTCATCGCGATAGAGCCGCGATGAATGGGGCACCCGGTCCCATGGTGTCCTCTAGCATGGGCGGGGGCAGAAGCAGATCTCTCCGCTACGCGGCTGCGCCGCTCCGGTCGAGATGACAGGTTTTGTGGGAGCAAAAGGAAGAAGCAGATCCCCTACGGGGATGACAACAAGAAAAGCAACAGCAACGACATAAGCAAAGACGGGCTCTCGTCAGCGCCCGGACTGCCCGCTATTCCACCTGTCCGACTGATACACCCGCGCGCATGGCTGCCCGCTGCTGCAAATCACACTCAGCTCCGTCAGGCCCGCGGGATGCGCTTTCACCGCTGCTTCCACCGGATCGCCCTTCATGGCAATCACGAACGCCGCGTTGTCCGCCGGGTCCGCGAGCCCGCGCTCCCAAAGCTGCTCGTCGTTCTCGCTGACCATGCCGCGCAGGTTGCGCCCCGCCACCTGCACCGCACCCACATGCGCGGAGACCGACATCATGATCGGCTGATCCGGCGGCATCTGTTCCATCGCCACCGCCAGCGCATGCTCAAACGGAACGCGGGTGGTCGCGTTCACGATGCCTTCCTTCAGGACCAGCGGGATGAAATACATCATCACGATGCAGTTGGCCACACATAGCATCATCGCCACCGGCTGCCAGAAGCGCGCCGCGATGCGAGCCCAGGCCGCCGCCTGCGTGGCCAGCCACACATCCAGACGCTCCCCTGCCAGCGCGCCATAGATGGCCAGCGCTGGCAGCAGTTCCATGCCGTAGCGAGCGTTGTAGAACGAGTGCGGCCAGAGCTGCGGGATAAAGATCGGCACCGAACCATACGCCACCGAATAGATATAGAACGGCAGCGGCACCCACAGCAGCAGCGCCAGGGCATCCGCGCGGCTGCGAGCCTCGGCTGTAACACGGCGTTTCCAACTCAACCACAAACCGTACAAGGCAGCAGCCATCACCGCGAAGCCCGTTTCCCACGCCGCCGCATCGATCTGCGCGGTACGCGTGTAGAACAGCGCCGCCCAGCCCATGTTGTGCCAGCCGCGATAGTGCTGCCCCGGCGGCGCGGTCTTGCGCTCGATCACTTTGGCCGAATACGGCCCGCGCATGAAGTCCAGCCAGTCGCCTTCAAAATGCGCGTTGTACCAGAACCAGAGCAGCGGTCCTACCGCGCACAGCACGGTGAAGACCACAAACGCGCCCAGCACCTTGCTGCGAACTTCTTTCGCCGCCCGCCACACCGCAATCGCGAAGCACAGCCACACCGCCGCACCGACGATCCAGCCGTCATAGCGCGTGAAGACCTGACCCAGGACCAGCAGCCCAGCGCCCAGCATGCGCATACGCGCCGCGTGCACATTGGCCGCGCGCAACGCCGCCACGCCTTCCACGGTCATCACCACCGTCCACACCAGCAACGCCAGAAACAGCGCCTCGGTCATGGCCGTGGTGGCGAGATACAGGAGGTTGGGATTGAGCGCATAAAACGCCGTCGCCACCAGGGCCCAACGCAAACGCATCAGCCTGCGGGCAAGCCGCCACACACCGGCAACACTGGCTGCAAAGCTCAGGATCGACATCGGCGCAGCAGCCATGCCGGTCTGCCACAGGCTCATCTTGCTGATGAAAGGCAGGATCAGCAGATGCGGCAAGGGCAGCCAGACGCCGCCAAGCTGCGCCAGGCCCGGATAACGCGCGTCGACAATTCTGCGGGCAATCCCCAGATGCGCAACCGCATCGCCGTACAACAACAGGTAGCTTTTGGAGTAGCACACCAGCAGCGCGAAGAACGCGAGCACCACACCCGCGGCAAACAGCGGATAGCCTTCACCGCGCTGCAACGGACGCACCGCCTCCGGGTCGCCTGCCGGCCACGCGGCAATGCTACCCAGCCTGCGCTCGCGCCGAGTCAGGCCGCCTGGCTTATAAACCGTTACCTGCTTGCGTGGTTGACTCTTCGCCATAGTCTCGGCAACTTACGCCAGATGCGAAATTTCCTTCAGGTGGCCGAAGCGCTCATCGATCTCGGCGCGCGTAGTGTTCTGCAGACGTTCCGTACCGAAGCGCTCCACTGCGAACGAGCCCATCACGCTGCCGTAGAACAGGGCGGTGCGGAACACGTCCGGAGTCAGCCCACCCTGCGACGCCACGTAGCCATAGAAGCCGCCGGCAAACGAGTCGCCTGCACCCGTGGGGTCCACCACTTCGCCCAGCGGAAGCCCGGGAGCGCGGAACGGGCGCCGCACCACACCATCGCCAAAGCTGCGTGCCGAGAAGTACGCCGTCGCGCCAAACTCGCCATGCTTCACGATAAGCGACTTCGGACCCAGCTCCATGACCTTCTCCGCCGCGCGCAGGCCGTTGGTTTCGCCGCTCAGCATGCGGGCCTCGTTGTCATTGATGATCAGCACGTCCAGCATGCTCAGAACCTTCAACAGGTTCTCGCGATGCGCGTTGATCCAGTAATTCATGGTGTCGCCCGCCACCAGCTTGGAATTGGCCATCTGGGTGCGAACCCGTGCCTGCAGGACCGGATCGATGTTGGCCAGGAACAAAAACTCTGAATCCTCATGGGTCTCAGGAATCTTGGGTGCGAACTCGGCGAAAACGTTCAGGTCGGTTGCGAGAGTGTCCGCTTCGTTCAGGTCGCGAAGATAGCTGCCGGTCCAGTGAAAGCTTTTGCCTGACGCCCGCTCAATACCCGTGGTGTCGACGCCCTTGGCGGTCAGCACGGCTTCGTGTTCGGGCAGGAAGTCTTCGCCCACCACGCCCACCACGCGCACATCGGTAAAGAAGCTTGCGGACAGGGCGAAATGCGTGGCTGCGCCACCCAGAACACGTTCGCGTTTGCCGCTGGGCGTTTCCAGCGAATCGAACGCAACCGAACCAACAACAAGAATCGACATGAACTCTCCAGAACTACTTGATAATCGGCGTTGTCATCGCCACCGCAAAACTCAGGGCCAGCGACACACGGAAACTAAGATTGGTTTCATGCCAGCGGATCAGGGCATACCCCAAACCCACCAGTAGCCATGCGAACGAAAACGTCCCCGTGAGACCCAGCGTGATGAGCGCATATTGCCGCGTGACCGCATGAACTGGATTATGTCCCACGAAAGCCAGCACCAGACGCGCGGCAAACGCCGCGCACACCAGCGCAATCCCAAAGAAAACAAAAATCCGCCGCTTGCTGAGCATGCTTACCAGTACTTCCCAAATAGAAGATCGAGCCTGGCCTTGGTCTCGGCGGGAATCATGGCGCGATCGGTCATGATCGCGTATTTCGCGGCAGTCTGCGCGGGGGAAGCGCTGAGGTCGGCAGGCATCAACCGAACCGCGGCCTTCACCACCTTCTGCGCGTTGCCGCTGTTCTGATGCATCACGGCAATCACCTGCTCGACGGTGACATCGTCGTGGCCTTCATACCAGCAGTCGTAATCGGTGACCATGGCGAGCGTGGCATAGCTGATCTCGGCTTCACGCGCCAACTTGGCTTCCTGCAGGTTGGTCATGCCGATCACATCGGCGCCCCAGGAGCGGTACAGCTTCGACTCCGCACGGGTGGAAAACTGCGGACCTTCCATACAGATATAGGTGCCGCCGCGCTTGCCCACCACGCCCACTTCTTCGCAGGCCTTCACAAAGGTGTCCACCACGATGGGGCAGACCGGATCGCCGAAACCGACATGGCCGACGACGCCTTCGCCAAAGAATGTGGCGTTGCGAGCAAAGGTGCGGTCGATGAACTGGTCGGGGACCACGAAGTCGGTAGGCTTGTGCTCTTCCTTCAGGCTGCCGACAGCGCTGACGCTGAGAATGCTGGTTACGCCCAGCTTCTTCATCGCGTAGATGTTTGCCCGGAAATTCAGTTCGGTGGGCAGAATGCGGTGGCCTTTGCCATGCCGCGCAAGAAACGCCACCTGGCGGCCTTCCAGCGTACCCAGAACCATCACTTCACTTGGCTCACCAAACGGCGTTTCCACCCGTTCTTCAAGAACGTCCGTCAGCCCCGGCATTCCATACAGGCCGCTGCCGCCAATAATCCCGATTTCAGCTTTCGCCAAACTATCTCCTTGAAGGCCCTGTGAGGCGCACAGGCACAAGTCTCAGTATATCGTTTTCTGTATTTTCGGAGCTAACTGAAGTATTCCAAGTGCTTCGGCATGGTCGGGAAGAGCGCTGTTACTGCTCTTGCTTTTCTTTCTGTCATTCCCGAAGGGAATCTGCTGTACCCGCCTCTCCACTCCAACCTTGTCATCTCGACCGGAGCGAAGCGTAGTGGAGAGACCTGCTTCTACGCTCCTGCCGGTGCTTGTGGCCACCGAAACAGAGGGCACATGTCGGGCCTTCAGCCCTCACACCTTGAGGCGGTCCAGACATAGGGCTGCGCCCTATGCTGGTATATGTCGCGCCTTTGGCGCTTGGACTCTCCCCGCCTACGCCCCATAGGGCTCGTCGATCACAGTCCATTCTTCCGGCTTGACATCCAACTCCCACTCGGCCTGATACATAGCGTCTTCGAGAGTGAGGTGGAACGTGTCGGCTGCAGATCCATCGCTGCAATGATGCATCAGGAAGTAGCCGGATTCGCCGGGATCCTTCGCGATAACGAGTTCTGTAAATGGCGGAAACGAGCGCGTTCCCTTGCTATCCGAAATCGTGTGCCTGGTACGTCCAGAGCTCAGGTGATGCGCCGCCAGTACGGCTTTCCGGATTGCGACCATTCGCGGTGGGGGCGCACCTGACGGCGTGCTACTCAATCCCCAGATCCTTGCAAATCCCCGCCACCTTCGCCTTCACTTCCGCCGGCATAGTCAGCATCTGCGGCCATGGCCTGGTAAAGCCTTCCGCCGCCCATTTGCGCGTCGCATCAATCCCCATCTTGCTGCCGAAGTTCGGCAGCCGGCTGGCATGATCCAGCGAATCCACTGGCCCCAGCGTGAACTGAATGTCGCGTTCCGGATCGATGTTGTTGGTCACGCGCAGCGTGACCTCAGCCACATCCTGCACATCGCAGTCTTCGTCCACCACGATCACGCACTTGGTAAACATCGCCTGCCCCATGGCCCAGATACCGTTCATCAC
>DASYEV010000029.1:0-49162 GCA_036498835.1 Acidobacteriaceae bacterium
TCGACCTGATGACCGATGCCTACATGGGATGGACACTGGATTATGCCAAGCGCATGCTGCCGCTGCTGGAACCCTTCCAGCTTCGCTGGCTGGAAGAGCCTGTGATTCCCGATGACACCCGCGGCTACAAGACGCTGAAGAACTACGGCCGTGTCCCCATCGCCGGCGGAGAGCACGAGTTCACCGTCTTCGGTTTCCGTGAGCTTCTGGAAGCGGACGCGGTCGACTACATTCAGTTCGATACCAATCGTGTCGGCGGCATCAGTCAGGCGCGGAAGATCACGGCTCTCGCCGAATCGTTTCAGGTGCCCGTTGTCCCGCATGCCGGCCAGATGCACAACTACCACGTTGTGATGGCCAGCCTGAACTCACCGATCGCCGAGTTCTTCCCACAGGTCGATGTCGAGGTTGGCAACGAGCTCTTCTGGTACATCTTTGACGGCGAACCCGTGCCCGCGAATGGGTATATCGACCTCGATGAAAACACCCCGGGACTTGGTCTGACGATCAACGAGGAATCCCTCAAACGCTTCAAGGTCATTGGATAACGAGGATGATGATGGAAAAGGAAACAGTCGCCCTGCTGGGGCTTGGCACCATGGGCTCCGGGATGGCAGCAAATCTGCTCAAGGCGGGCTACCCCCTTGCCGTGTACAACCGCACGAAAGCCAAGGGGGAACCTCTTGCGGCGCTCGGAGCACGTCTTTGCGACACACCTGCCGAGGCGGCAGTCGGTGCAGATGTCGTGATCTCCATGCTCTCCGATGATGCGGCATCTCGCGAAGCCTGGACCGGCGAAAACGGCGCGCTGACAACGGTCGGCATAGGAAGCATCCTGATTGAGTCGAGCACGGTCAGCCCGGTGTGGGTTGCGGAACTCGCTGCGCTCGCCAGTCAGGCAGGGGCGGAGCTGGTGGACGCGCCAGTCACGGGAAGCCGTGTCCACGCCGAAAGCGGGCAGCTCAACTTTCTCGCCGGCGGCAACGCGGCAACCGTAGAGGCCATCACGCCGCTGTTGCGGGTGATGGGCAAGGATGTCCAACACCTTGGGCCGGTCGGCTCAGGCGCCAAGCTGAAGTTGATCAACAATTTTCTTTGCGGTGTCCAGGCAGCTTCCCTGGCGGAAGGCCTCGCCTGGCTGGAACGCAGCGGACTTGATCGCGAGAAGTCGCTCGCCATCCTGAAGGGCGGGGCTCCGGGAAGCCCG
Source organism: Acidobacteriaceae bacterium (assembly GCA_036498835.1). Classification (GTDB taxonomy): domain Bacteria; phylum Acidobacteriota; class Terriglobia; order Terriglobales; family Acidobacteriaceae; genus Granulicella. The sequence goes on from DASYEV010000029.1 coordinate 1,208, forward strand.
CTATTGGCAAGCCTTTCCGCGCGCATGGTGAACCGGGACTATACGGTGAACTTCGCTCTGAAGCTGATGTCCAAGGATCTGCAATACGCTCACGACGAGGCTGCCGCAAATGGAATCGATTTGACGACGGCCGCTAACGCTCGAGCGCTTTTCGAGAATGCAGCCGAACGCGGATTCGGCGAAAAAGATATGTCATCCGTGGTGGAACCGGTGCGGGATTCGTCGCGAAGCTAATGCAGGCTTCCTGAAGGTGTATAGGAAGCCGAGACTGCTTAAGTCGTTTTCTCTCAAGGAAAACGACCTCCACAGCCGCTTATCGACTCCACAGCATCGGGAAATTTGCTCCAACGACGTCGAGAACTTCAAAGGAGATTTCAGACATGATCAGGCTGCGGCTTACAGTTGTTCTTTTCTCGATCTCCCTGGCAGCCTGTGCGCAGAGTGCACAGAAGCCCGCGTATCTCGACCCCTCCAAACCAACCGAGCAGCGCATCACCGACCTGCTCGGGCGGTTGACCCTGGAAGAGAAGGCGGCACAGCTCAATCATCTGAATACTGGCATCCCTCGCCTCGGCATCCCCATGTGGGGCGGATGGAACCAGACGCTTCACGGCGTCTGGTCGAAGGAGCCGACAACGCTGTTCCCGGCGGCCATCGCCATGGGAGCGACATGGGATCCCGACCTCGTCCACTCGGTGGCAGATGCCATGTCCGATGAGGCCCGTGCCCTCTACAACAGCAAGGCGGATGGTCCACGCTCGAAACATGGTCTGGTCTATCGTTCGCCCGTCATCAACGTCAGCCGCGATCCTCGCTGGGGCCGCATTCAGGAAGTGTTCAGTGAAGATCCGTTCCTGACCGGACGCATGGCTGTCGCTTATGTGAAGGGGTTGCAGGGCGACGACATCAATCACCTGAAGCTGGCCGCCACGGTCAAGCATTTTGCCGTGTACAACGTCGAAACAGGGCGCCAGCATCTCTCCGCCACAGTCGACGAGCGCAACTTGATGGAGTATTGGCTTCCCCATTGGAAAGCCGCCTTCACCGAAGGCCACGCACAGTCCGTCATGTCTTCCTACAATGCGATCAATGGAACGCCGGATGCGATCAATCATTACTTGCTCACCGATATCCTGCGCGGCAAATGGGGATTTGACGGCTTCGTAACGGACGACCTTGGGGCCGTTGCTCTGCTGACGGGAAGCCGCGCGGGTCGCGAACGCGAAATAGGGCAGCGGGCAACGGAAGATCCTGTCGAAGCCACGGCGATGGCAATCAAAGCCGGCAACGATTCCGACGACACCGAATTCCAAGTCAACATTCCACTGGCGGTGAAGCGCGGTCTGCTCTCAACGAAAGACGTCGATGGCGCTCTGCGCAATGTATTGCGTGTAGGCTTTCGGTTGGGAGCCTTCGATCCTCCTGAGAACAACCCCTACAACAAACTCACCATGTCCGCGGTGCGGTCACCTGAGCATCTGGCTCTCAGCCTGCGGGTTGCGCGGGAATCGCTCACGCTGTTGAGCAACAAGAGGAACTTTCTGCCTCTGAAGCGCGAGGCCGTTCATTCCGTCGCGGTGATTGGCCCCGCTGGCGGCATGGATTACGAAACAGGCAACTACTATGGCAAACCAACACGCAAGGTAAGTGTTACCGAGGGGTTGACCGAACTGCTTGGCAAAGGCGTGAACGTTCGCTATGAAAAAGGCGCCGGGTTCGTAGACGCCGCCGATCCCACGATGATCGCCAAGGCTGCTGAGCTGGCGAAGAAATCCGACGTGGTTATCCTTTGTCTCGGAACCAACCTGCAGGTAGAAGCCGAAGGAAGGGACCGCCGCGACCTCAACCTTCCAGGAGCGCAGGAGCAGCTTCTTGAAGCAGTTGCCGCCGCCAATCCGCAAACGGCGCTGGTGCTGATGAACGCCGGCCCGCTGGGCGTAACCTGGGCACAGGATCATCTGCCCGCCATTCTATCCGCGTGGTATCCGGGTGAAGCAGGCGGCACAGCCATCGCCCGGGCGCTGTTTGGCGACGACAACCCGGGTGGCCATTTGCCCTATACGGCGTATGCGAACCTCGACGGCGTGCCACCTCAAAATGAGTACGACGTCTCGAAGGGATATACCTACATGTACTTCAAGGGGCTACCGCTGTACCCCTTTGGGCATGGTCTTAGCTACACCCGCTTTGAGTACAGCCATCTCACCATCGCATCGAAAACATTGAACGCCAAAGGTACTGTCGATGTTTCCTTCGATGTCACGAACGCCGGAAACCGCGCGGGCTCCGATGTGGCACAGTTCTATACCCATCAGGAAAAGAGCGCGGTTGTACAACCCATCAAGTCTCTACGCGCATTCAAGCGCGTCACGCTGCAGCCGGGCCAAACACAGAGAGTTACTTTCTCCGTGCCGGCGGGAAAGCTCGCTTTTTACGATGTGCGCTTGCATGACTTCACTGTGGAGCCGGGTATGTACGACATCTTGATTGGTTCCTCAAGCGAAGATATTCGCCTTCGCTCCACGATTCGTATTGGCATGAACCGGGTCGCGCTTACAGCGGGTTCAACTTCGAAGTAAGGCAGCAAAGAATCACTTGCGAATGTAGATGCGGTACGCTTGCGGCTGCTCCGGGCGTCGCCACCAGTGACCAGGGCGTGCGGTTTGCCATTGCGTTGCCAGCGTGTAGTTCTCCTGCATACGCTCTGCGAGATCGGACCACGTATCGATACGTGCGAAGCTGTGCTCTCCGCTAAAACAGAATTGGTCCGTAACCACCAGCACACGTGGTGATGCGGCGTCGAAGGCGCGAAGGAACTCCCTGCGATACAGGTCGCGCCGCCATCCCGGGGCGGTATAGAAATAGCAGTCATAGATGTAGCCGGTTGGCTGCACAATGTTCAGGGTATAGAGGGCATCGAGACATCCTCCCCAGGTATCGAAGCACTGCACGCCGCCGGAAGAAGCGTTTTGCGCACGGAGATCGGTTGTGAGAGCGTCCTGAAATGCGTCGTAGTGGTCGAAGCCGCGGACTTCAATCGCGAAGCGAGGCCCAAACCACAGGCAGACGGTCGCAACGCCAGTGAGCGCAAGAACGGTTGCCAGTGCGCCCCTGGGTGTCTTGAGGTCGAAAGACTCCGTCAAAACCCTGGAAAACTCTACTGAAATCAGGCAAAGCATGAACGCCAGGAACGCATAGCGCTGGTAGGGATAGGCCTTGCCCTGTGCGATATAGGACAACAGACCGCAGAACGCACCAAACAACAGCAGCCATTCCCTGCGGCCAAGCCGGAACCCGCGGAGCGCGGATAGCAAGATCCACGCAACAATCGGCACAATGAGCGGCGAAGTGGAGTGCGCCAGCAGAAAGCCGAGAGCACGACGCCCGGTTTCATCATGCTGCACTTCGACGGTGCGAAGCATCGTGAAGAAGGCGCCCGCGGAACCCCGATGCCATAGCCACAGGAGAACCCCTGCCACAGGAATCACTAGTCCCACTGAACTAACGAACACTGTTTTGACGCGGCTGGTGGACTCGCCGGCGTCATCCGACTTCCACCACGCAAAGACCGGAAGCAGTGCCAGGAGGAGGAGGGTGGGTTTGACGGTGAGTGTCGCTCCCACCAGCAGTTCATAAAGGAAGAGCCTCAAGAGCGACGGCACCCGCGAAGCTTGAAGTAGAACAACATAGGCCACGAGTGCAATGGCACACATGGCAAGATCGCGCTGCCCTGCCTGGCGCACTCCGTCTTCGAGATGGAAGAGCCAGAATGCAACGCCCGCCGCGAGACCCGCGAGGCGGCCGCTGCGTATCGGAGTGCCCAGGAATGCGGTGCAGGCAAAAATCACCACGCACAAAAAACTATCGTAGAGACGCAAACCCAAAGCATGCGCGCCGAAGAGCCTCATCGATAGCGATTCGAGGATGTAGCTGCCAGGAAGATTGATGTCGACGATCTGCGAATATGGAGCGCGGCCGGAGCGGATCAGAAGAACGACATAGTGAATCAGACCCGCATCGCCCACAAGAGGCCAGTGCCAGGTGGCACACCAGGCAATCACGAAGCTCACCAGCAGCGATGCGAGGCAACAGATCGGGATCGCGATGGTCCAGTTAGCCGCGCTTGAGGCGGTTCTTCTGGTCGTTGGATCGGGCTGAATCATTGACAACCATTGTAGGAGGGCCACGCAGTGAAATCCCTCTGTGCGGGATTGGGATGCCGGCCTAAGTGACGCTCCACTGCCCGGCTCTACTCCGGGCTCCCTCGAAATGACAGGCCGGTCTCAGCCCGAATGAGCGTTTTCGACTCCTGTGATCAGGGTGAAAATTGGGTAGAAGGCAAACAGGGCCGAACGAATTCTCAATTCTTCCGGCGCAATCCGGGCTAAGTTGTGTGCTTCGCCTCGGTGTGTGCTGCATCACGCAGATGATGCAGCCTGCGCCCAGCAAACGCCTTCGGCCTCCGACGGAAATACGTATCACTCGACACAAGGAGCTACACCATGTGGAATCAGATCTATCTTGCAAGCGACATCGATTCGATACCCGCCCCCTTTCCCGACACAAAAGGGAAACCAACCGTGCAAATCCTCAATGCCAACTCCGAGATAGGACCCGGCCTGCTACGCATCGTCATGCAGCCTGGCGACGTCATTGCTCGCCATTTCCATGCCGGACAGGCGGAAACTCTCTACATCCTTGAAGGAACCTTCATTGACGAGGGCACACCCTATCCCGCGGGCACAGAGTTGAATGTTGCTGCGGGCAAACACCACGGCCCACACACAACCAACACGGGCACAACCTTCCTCGCCATGTTTACCGGCCAGGTCGATCTCACCGACTTTAAGGTCTCCGCAGGCGTCGAAGAAAAGGAACTCGCAATGAGTGCCTGAGCAGGAGGACGTCCTCCGACAGCTCTACGGTATTTCACTCTTCGAAGCACCGCGTGAACGAACCAGTTCTCCGGTGATACGTCGAATGGCGGTCCAGGTTCGATCCGGGCCGCCATTGGCACTTGAGGCATCCACATGTTCGATGACTCCACAACATGCGTGTCCGGTGCTATTCGTAACTGGAGGACACAGGATAGGAGAGGACCACTCCATCCGCACTCTAATCATCCATCCAAGCGGAGGAAGCACATATGGCGACCAACGATGCCGGCCAGGAGATGAACTTCGATCAAGGGATTCCGGTTGCGAAGATTCCCGAAGGGAAAATGGTTTCCGGGAACTTTGGGGATAAGCCGCTGCTCGTAGTGCACCAGCAGGGACAGTTCTTCGCCATCGACGCGCATTGCACCCACTACGGCGGCAATCTGGCTGACGGTCTGCTTGTCGGCGATACCGTGCGTTGCCCTCTGCATCATGCCTGCTTCAGTCTTCGTACGGGAGAGGCGTTGCGCGCACCTGCTCTCGACGCGCTCAACTGCTGGAAGGTCGAAAAAGTCGACGAAACTCTCTTCATCCGTGACAAGGTCGCGGCTGAAGCGCACAAACCTCCGGCCCAGACACCGCAATCCGTGACGATTGTGGGTGGCGGCGGAGCAGGCCTTGCAGCAGCGGACATGTTACGCCGCGAAGGCTATGAGGGCGGCATCACCATGATCAGCGCCGACAGCTATGCGCCATGTGACCGGCCTAACCTTTCGAAGGATTATCTGGCAGGGACCGCCGGTGAAGATTGGCTTCCACTGCGTCCTGCAGACTTCTACACCCGGAACAACATCGAGTCGCTGCTCAACTCCAATGTCGCGTCGATCGATCCCAAGGCAAAAGAGATTCACCTGGAGAACGGGAGCACCTATGCCTTTGACGCTCTCCTCCTGGCCACTGGCGCCAAACCTGTTGAGTTGAAGGTGCCGGGAGCCGAAGGCGAAAAGGTCTTGTACCTTCGCTCTTTCGCCGACAGCCGAGCCATCATCGCGAAAACCGCGGGCGCCAAAAGCGTCGTTGTTGCCGGTGCGAGCTTTATCGGGCTTGAAGTTGCGGCCTCGCTCCGTACACGTGAAATTGAAGTCCATGTCGTAGCGCCAGGAAAGCAGCCGTTGGAACATGTACTCGGAAGCGAGTTGGGAGCGGCCGTTCGCAAGCTGCATGAAGCACATGGCGTTCACTTTCATCTTGGCAAGAAAATCGGCGGCATGGAAGGAACGACGGTCACACTCAGCGACGGAAGTTCTCTTCAAGCCGATTTCGTCGTCGCCGGCGTTGGCGTTCGGCCTTCCGTCACCCTGGCGGAACAGGCCGGTTTGGCCATCGATCGCGGCGTGCTGGTGAACGAGTACATGGAAACAAGTGTGCCGAGCATCTTTGCGGCAGGCGACATCGCTCGATGGCCCGACCCGCACTCCAGAGAGAATATCCGCGTGGAACATTGGGTTGTCGCAGAGCGTCAGGGACAGACTGCAGCCAGAAACATCCTTGGCAAGAAGGTTCCGTTCCATGCAGTCCCCTTCTTCTGGAGCCAGCACTACGACAAGACGATCAACTACGTTGGACACGCCGAACATTGGGATTCCATTGTGATCGATGGGGACCTGGACAAATTGGACTGCACCATCAAGTTCCACGCAGGCGGCCGCATAGCGGCTGTAGCGAGCATTGGACGCGACCTGGAGAATTTGAAGGCCGAAGAAGCTCTCGAACGAGAAAGCGTGGTTCAAGCTTGAATCCGAGCCAAATGACGAGAGCGAATTCCCTTCTGGGGAATTCGCTCTCGTTCCATCAGCCGTAGCTACAGAACCTCATCGGATCTCGAAAGTGCCAGGAATTCAGGATGCACTCGGATAGTAGCCCTGCACGACGGTTGGAGAAGGAACCCGATCCAGTTGCCGCGAATAGCCGGCGATCTTTACCCAGTAGAGAATCCAAACGATCAAATGAGCCGGGGACGCGAGGACATTGACGAGCGGGACCGCTCCGCATACAGCAAATACGCACATCGCAATCCCAAGAGCGCCTCCAGGCTCGGGATTATCCAACGGAATCTGCCGAGCTCTGAATTCGTTGTACAGAGACCGGGTCACAGCTGGAACGATGAAGAAATTCCAGACAAGGTGGAAAAGAGGAATCAGACCCAACCAGACCATTCCCGGCTCCATGGTTCGCCCAGCAGTGCATTTCTTCAGGACCCTGCTGATGAAGGACAGATACGCAATCCAGACACCGAGAATAAGGAGAACAAATAGCAAGACAAGGAGTCGGATCAGAGTCGTCGTATCCATGAAAGCTCCAGAGTGAAAGGGAAAATCTGAACGTCATCTTAACATGCATGGCGAGGCGGTCCTGCGACTACCGGTTCACACGACAAACCCAACCTTGTGCAGCGTAGGAAGACACACGACACCATCCCCGGAGTTGCTCCAGGCAATCATGCGGAGGTCTCAGTACTGTTCTTCTTCGGGGACATCCCAGCCGGGCAGGCCGATCATCACTTCGGTGCTGTTGCCCTGGCCCCACTTCTGGATGGTCTTCTTCTCAACGTTGTAGTTGATCAGGGTGTTGATGGCGCCTCGTTGCGCCTTGCCGGCCACGATGCCCATCTTCTCCATCTCGTCGGTAAGGTCGGCTATGCTCATCCACTGATTGCGCTCTTCGAGGAGCGCGAGGAGAGCATCCTGGCGGTTGACGTAGGAGCCTTCTTCAGGGGTTGATTCGGCTTTGCGCTGTTCGATCAGCTTGCGATACAGCTCGTATTCCGCAAACTCTTTGGGCGCGGCTCGTTCCAGTGCTTCCTGGGCGGACTCGAGACGCTGCTGGAGAACTCGAAGGCTCGCTTGATTGGCAGTGCTCATCAACAGTCTTTCGCGTTAGAGCGGTAGCGCTCTACACCAGAGCGTCATACCGCATGACCTGCATGGGAGCGCCCGGAACCTGGCAAAGAACAACGGTCGTGGTGGATACCAGGTAGTGGAACCGCGTGGCCTGAAAGGCGGCATTGTGCGCCAGCTCTTTGAAGTACCTGCACACAAGCGCTTCAGGAAGGGCAAGAAGCGTGTAGGAAACCTGTTTGTACGCAAGCTGCTTGACGGCCATCGCTTCTTCGGCCGAAGCAAGATTCAGTGCGACGGCAGACTGTAACACCCGCAGGACGTAGCGGACCTCGCGAAGACGCGCGATCAAGCCACGAACGCTCCGGGAATCGCGCCAGAAATCCTGTTCCGTCAGCCCAAGATCGTCCATATTGTCCGCACCGAAATAATCGGCAATGCGTTCCAGGCGCGCCGGCTCCAGGAACTCAACGCTGGAAATGATGCGCTGGAGGTGATTCGTCCTGCGAACACGGAGCGCCACGGAGGCCATCAATATCGCGACGATCACCGCATACAAGCCGGCATTTGCGGACATCAAGTGAAAGATTGCAGACACAACAGTCTCCAGTTTCTCTACGTGGTTTTCAGTTGATTGCGGCCTCGGCCAATGGCCGAACCAAGTTCCGGTGGAGTTGAGTACACCTCTTCGGGCTGTGAAAGTGCGAACAACCAGATAGCCAGGGAGGCGAGGGAAATAATCGACAACAGAACGCGCCCAGTCAAGGCCGCACGGGAGTTTCCGGCCAGAAGTGACGGAACGATCACATTCGCTGCGGTCGAGAGCAGCAGTCCGTTCGCCACGTAAGCACCGCGGCGCGACCATCCCAGGTGGAAGATGATAATCCCAACCAGCGCCGCCAGGTAGAACGCACCCCAAAGGACTGAAACGCACTTGTCCAGATTGAGCGCAGCGATCTGCAGCTCTTTCGAGAAGATTCGCGTGTCGTGGAAGGCCACATAGTAAGAACCGGCTGCCATCACGGTGCCGATCACGGCAACCAGCCAGCGCAGTTCGCTACGGATAAAGGCCACGCCCGGAAACGAATCCAAAACGTCGTACAGAATCCAAAGCCGCAAAAGCGCGTTCGCGGCCATTGCCGCCCAGTACAGGTAGAAATAGCGCCCGTAATGCGAGTGATTCGAAACCAGCGCAATGTCAAAGCCGAGATCGCAGATACAGTACATCGCGATCGATCGCCAGATGCTCCAAGAACGCCGTAGGACAAGGGTCGCAAGAATCGCGACTTCGATCACGATGCCGAGGCCGAAACACACACTAAAGAAGAGGGAGTTATGCACAGCGCCCCTCATTCTTGAATGAGCGCAACGGAGGAAACCGAAACTCTAGGAAGGGCCGCAGCTCGGGCTGGTGGGGCTGCACGTGGGAACGGGCTCGCCGCAGGGCGGGCACTTGGCTGACTGCTGCGCTTTGGACGACGGGAAGGCCGAGGCGGCGGTAAGGCTGGCGAGACCGAGGGCGATGCCCAACGCGATCGTGTGAATACGCTTCATGTGATTCCTCCATGCGTAACAACGCATGGAAGTCATTTTCGGCGTCTAAAGGCGTATTGTGTATGGCTATCAAAGTAATGCGCCTATCACGTAAGTTGCAGTGATTACCAAGGTTTCTCCAAAAGTCTAATACTTCGAAGCAAGGTTTGTCCCGCAGAAAATCACGCCGGACGAACGAAACGTCGAGAGCCTTTCCCCAGTCAGGAAAGGTCACGTTACCAAGACTCGACCATCATGACCTGTTCCCGGCTTCCTCTCCGCACAGAAGACGCGTCTTGCCGGAGCCGAGGAAAAATTTATCGTTCGCCCCTTCTGTTGTTGACTCAGCCCTAATCTTCGTGTGATCATCGCTTCCATTACCTAAATCATCCCTTTCGCCTTCAGTGAAAGGTAATTCAAAGCGCCGCGCAAAACGGTGCAGGCAGTCGCTTCTCTACCCTTCCCGGTGTTGACCGGGGAGCTGGATGCTTTCGGCCGGCTTGTTGAATCAGCAACGAACTTGAGGGGCGGGCAACTCCCGCACCCGTGCAGCAAGTTTCTCGCTTTATCGAAAAGACAACTTCGCATCGCCAGTGCTCGACACCGGCCTGGAACGGATAACCGCCGCTCCAGTCGGTCCCGCTTTGCCATCGTTTCGGCTCCCGCAGACAGCCCGCGGAAGCGTTCGCGGCTCTGCGTCACCGATCTCTTCGCTTTCTTCAAATTCATGGAACCGCTCTCTTTGGAGGCCGCCTCATGCGTCATTTCTTTCGTATCGTCGTCGCTCTCGTATTCTTCTCGTTTGCCTTGACGTCGTCGCAAGCCCAGACGTTTCGCGGAACCGTGTCAGGAGTGGTTCTTGACGCGCAGGGTGCGGCCCTTTCGAACGCGTCGGTGCAATTGACCGATCCGGCTACCGGAGCGGTGCGCAAGGAAAAATCCAATGGCGTGGGTGAGTTTGATTTTCCCGAATTGCCGCCTGGCAAATACAACCTGATGGTCTCGTTCGCCGGCTTCAAGGGCACGAAAATTGACAGCATCGACGTGGCCGTTTCCAAGGTATCCAACGTCAAGGTTGAGCTCGCGGTCGGCACCGAAAACACCATCGTCGATGTCAATGCGAACGCCATTCAGACAGACACCACTTCCTCCGCCCTCATTGCGGTCATCGATTCCAAGTCGGTTCAGGAGATGCCGATGAATGGACGTAACTTCACCCAGATGGTGAAGTTCAGCCCCGGCGCCAGCGCGTTATCCAACTCCGTGAACGGTTCGCGAACCGCAAGCATCAATTTTCAACTGGACGGAGCGGATAACGTCGACCCCTGGCTGGGCATCGTCGCCTCCAACCAGGGCGGCATCGCTTCCGTAGCCGGCGGTCTGATTCCCATCGAAGCCATTGACCAGTTCTCCATGCAGTCGGGCGGTGAAGCCGACCAGGGCCGCAACGCCGGCGCCAATTCCAACATGGTCATACGGTCCGGCACCAACCACATTCACGGCGATGTCTTCTATTTCGATCGCAATGAATTTTTCGCGGCGATCAGTCCTGTACAACTTCCGGGAAGCCGCAAGCAACTCATTCGCAACCATCAGGGTGGTTTCACCCTGGGCGGCCCTATCTGGAAAGACCACACGTTCCTCTTTCTGGCCGGCGAAATCCAGATCGCGAAAGCGAATACCAGCCAGAACGATACGGTTATTACCGATGCGTGGATTGCCCAGGCCACCGCAAATATTGCGAAGTACACCGATCCCCTCACCGGCGCCCCCTACGTCCCCAATCAGCTCAGCCTCAATCTGTACAACCTGCTCTATCCCAAGAACTCCAAGGCTGGGGCCGCGACAACGAACAACTACCTCGCCTCCGGAACCTCCAACTACAACAGCTTTAACGGCATCGTCAAACTCGACCACAACATCACCTCCAGGCAGACCATCTCCGCGCGCTACCTGGGCACCACAGGCAAACAGACCGCACCCACCGGATCGTTTTATCCGGACTACTTCCAGACCGCGCCCATGCACATTCATAACTTCTCGTTTGTGCACAGCTACATCATGACCAGCAACATCGTGAACACCCTGACGTTCGCGACCAACTACTTTCTGCAGACGTTCAACGACGCCAATCAGAACTTCTTTCCCGGAACCAACGCCGGCCTGAACCTGGGCCTGGGTGGTGGCATCGTCGCCGCCGGCGCGCCTACCATCACGGTCACCGGATTCGACATTACCGGCGCGACGCAGCCTTCGGGCCGCACCGACGTCACCGGCCACGTTACGGACAACTTCCACTGGACGGTCGGACATCATGAGATGAAGTTCGGCGGCGAGTATCGCCATTCCAACGTCAACCAGCTCTACTTCTCCAGCGCCCGCGGCACGTTCACCTTCGATGGATCGCGCGGTCCCTGGGGCGCCGCCGGCACCCAGCTTTCCGATCTTTCCGACTTCCTGATCGGGGCGCCCTCCAACTCCTCTGGCGCGCGTCTGCTGCAAGGCAATGCGCAACGTGTCTGGACCCTCAATACGGAAGATTTCTGGGCTCAGGACGACTTCCGCGCGACTCGCAAGCTCAGCTTGAACTACGGTGTCCGCTACACCATTCCCGGCGTCATCCAGGCGGCGGCGGATGACATCTATCAATTCATCCCGGGCGCCACACCCGGTTTCCAGAAGGGCTACTACCCGGAGTATTACGGCGGGTTCGCACCGCGCATCGGCTTCTCCTACTCTCCATTTGAAGGTGATCGCACCGTCGTTCGCGGATCGTACGGCATCTTCTATGACTTCCCCGCGATGAGCAGTTGGGTAAGCGGAACTACCACCAATGGCGGCGCCAGCTATGCCCAGAACAATCCCGCTGGTCCCGACGCCGCCGCCATCTTCTCGCAGACCAACTTTCGCTGGGCTGTCGGCGTCAACCCCTTCGTCGGCGCGGTCGCGCCTGCGGTGGGCGCGTTCGGCGTCAATCAGAACTTCAAGATGCCGCGGGCCTCGGTGGTCAGCTTCAACCTCGAACAACAGCTTTCAAAGTCCACGTTGTGGACCATCGGTTATGTAGGCACATTCGGCCAGCACCTGGAGACGCTCTATGATTTGAACCAGCCCGTGGCCAGCGGCACGCCGGCGATCAACCCCAAGCCCTATCTTCAAACATCTTTCCCCAACGAAAATCCGCTCTATACGGGAAAGGCTCTTACCGGCATCAACCAGTTGAACTTCGCGGCCGCATCCAACTACCACGCACTACAGACGACCCTGCATCAGACTGCATGGAAGGGCATTCAGACTACGGTCAATTACACATGGTCGAAGTCCCTGGACGATGCCTCCAGCAACACCACGCCGATGAACAGCTACAACCTGCATCAGGACTACGGTCCGTCCACGTTCGATGCGCGGCATGTCGTCACCGGCTTTGCATACTACAACGTTCCGCAACTCTTCCATGCCATACCGCGTCTGACCAAGGGCTTCCAGCTCAACGCGCTCTACCAGTACTCAACCGGCACGCCCATCAGTCCGCAGTACAGCACCAATGTGGATGGAACGGGCGAGCTTAAGGATCGCCCCGACTACACGGGAGTGCTTCCTTACGTGGGCGGCACGCAGCTCGCTTCAACCTCCACAACCGGCCGCACCTACCGCTTCCTGCAGAACGTGGCCTCCCATCCGTCCTTCACCTGCCCCGGCGCCCCTGTACTCTCCACAACGGCCCCTGCAACCTGCCTTGGCACGGGTATCACCGGGGTCTACGGCAATGAAAAACGCGACAACTTCTTCGGTCCGTTCTTCTCGACGGTGGACTTCTCACTCTTCAAACACACGCCCATCACGGAGCGCGTCATGTCCGAGTTCCGCGTAGAAATCTTCAATGTCTTCAACATCAAGAACTTTGCGAATCCAACCGTTACCGCGACCTCCGGCTCCTTCGGTCTGGTCAGCGCAACCCGCAACAATGCAGCGTCACCGGGAATCGGTGTGGGCGAACCCTTCAACATCCAGTTCGCCTTCAAACTTTCTTTTTGATCACCGCCAACACCGAGGCGCGGTTCCTTCGCTCTCGTCTTCACAATCCGTTTGTTACGATCTAGGCCGCGATGCCTATCGGGGCCTAGATCGTTTGCGGTTGTGGAAGGGGAATCCCCCAATCCAATCGGGTTTGGACCCCGGAGGTTTCACCCTCCATGTTTCGTCTTGAGCACTCCGCATCATTGCAAACGCATAAGGAGACTCCAACATTTGTTAGCGTGCGCCGCAGCCACGAGACGTTGCAAGTTCGTCACCTCTCTGGCCAATACAGGGTCTTCAAGAGGGGATATACCGAGCAACTCCCGATGGAACTCATCCACTTCGGACGGCGAAAAGAGCCCGCACCATTCCCCAAAAGGAGGCTCCACAACTGGCCCGCTCACTTCGCGGGAAAACGTGAAATACTCTTCGATCCATTCCGACCGCTCATAGAGAAAGCGGGGCAGAGTGGAACGGCTCATATTTTGTTCGGCCACAAAACCCGCCACTTCAGGAATAAACAAACCGATCAGGTCGGGAACACACAGATGACGGATGAAGTACATCATGTCGTCATGAGTCGTGACGTCACGAACCACGGCATTCCCCGAGACGCTGTACGGCACCTCACCACGCAGGATCCCCAAAAACTCATCGAGAACCTCTTGAGGAAGGTCGGCCCATTTGCTCGCCGTGGGTGATTGCGCAGTCTCCTCAAGCAGGCTGGCAATGCCTTGCGTGTCTCCTGACTGTCGCGCCGCATCGAAGGCGGGAATGAGAACAGAGAGATACCTCTCGTAATCAAACAAAATCACCGTGACATCAACGCCCATATCTCGACCGTCTCGTATGAAGTCCGTGGCGGATGATCTCCACGGCTCCCCTAAACATATCTCGTGATACTTCATTCTTTTCAGTCACCAAGAAGACAGGGTGACAGCTGCGAACCGTTTCAGCTGGGAATACGCAGGCCACCGAGCTACGCTTGTCGCTCGGCGTCCAGCTTGCTTCATCCAGGGTGAGGGACATGCCGATCACGCGCAGGACATTGTTGACGGAATTAATGGCCGCAGGCAGTATGTCGGCCCTGCTGGCCAAACCCGGGATGGCGGAGAGCCTGGCGAGCGCATTGCAGAATGTGCCAGCTTCCGGCGATCAGGGAAATTCAGCTGAGTTCTGGGGCAGCTTTCTCGACACCAACACCCATGCGCGAGGCCTGTTTCACAAGGCTCCGGGCACGGATAGCGACCGCCAGGTCAACTTCCTCCACTACAGCGACGAAGGCCTGCGCTATACCGAGCAGATCAGCACCAAAGAGCTGCCGGACTATCCGGGAGACGTCTCCGCCAATGTGAACGTGGGCGGTGTGCGGCTTTCCAGGGAAGACCGCGCCAAGTTCGCTGAGTTGAAGTCCGCGCAACTCCGCATCGACCTGCTGCAGGGTCAGCGTATGTACAACATGATCGATCCCCTGGCGTGGATGGCGCTCGCAGCCATCTTCCCAGACAAAGGCGGCAGTCTTCCATCCCTGCAGAACCTGAGTTTCGATCCGGCGACCACCATGCAGAACATGTCGAAGATCGTCCTTCCCGGCGGCCTCGCACACCTGGCGGTCAACGTATCCATGTTGCACCGCGAATCGCCCTTCCTGGCCGTTCTGAACAACTTTGCGATAGTGGGGACCAAGCTGGCGCCGATCCTGGGCATGCCCGCCATCAGTGTTACGGCCCTGACCGGCTTCAGCAAGCTGTACGGCATCCTGGAAAATCGCACGACGTTTCTTTTCCAGGCGCGTCCCACGCTGGCGTACACCACCCAGCAATCGCGTGAGCAGCAAAACACCACCATCGGCATGAACCTGCCTGCCGGCGACTATATCCTCGTGCCCCAGGCACACACCGACGATCTGAAGCCATACATCGATAAGATGAAGCTGGTTAACGGCTATTTGATCTCGAAAGACTCGAACTCTACGAGCTCGGTGTATGAGCAGGCGCAAAACGCGCAACCCGACATCAGCTATGTGACACTCCATGTCGGCATCAGCCCGCTGACACAATTGGGCGAACCGCAACCTGCATCGGGAGCCGGTGGCAGCGGCAGTTCCGGTTCGAGTTCGCCGAAGAAATCCGGTAGCACCTCCAAGAAACCTAGTTAACTTTTCCGTTTCACCCAGGGTCCGGTTCTATGGCGCATACGTTTCGACGCTTGACGGTTCTCGCAGTCCTGCTTCCCTGTGTGCTTTCCGCACGCGCTCAGAGCTTTGGCCTGCCCTTGATGAAGAGCAAGGTCACGCTGCAGCGCAAGCTGCCTGCCCTGGTTCAACTTCCCGGGACCACAGTCAGCATCGCCGTCACCGGACATGGCGGCTGGGGCGATCTGATTCAGGATTTCAAGTCGATGCTGGGTTCTGAGCTCACCAAAGAAGACCCGCGGCTGAGTATCAGCGACCACGGCGGCGACAGCCTTCTCTCCTGCCAGATCACAGCCTTCGAACACCCCGCCCCCACGACAGGAACACGGCCAGGCGTGTCGACCGGCAAAAAAGCCGCAACGCCGGTCACCACGACGCGCATCACCGGCATGATGCGCGTGTCGTTCCAATCGAGGACACGAGCCGGCAAGACCATCGGCTCCGACAACGTCATCGCAAAGTATGACGAGGAGTTCGATAACGGAAACGCCGTCAGCGGCGGCGTGATTGGGTCCATGAAGAACGGCTTCAAACGTGTCACGGGAGGCGCTAAGTCGGAGGAGATGAATCCGCCTACGGATGCTGAGCTTCGGACGAAGCTGCTGAACAGCGCGGTGCAGCAGATCGCGGCGCAACTGGTGAACACTCGCGAGACCGTCGAAGTTCGTCTTGCCAAGGGCAAGGCCATGGATGAAGGCGTGAAGGATGCCGAAGCGGGCCTTTGGAGCCGCGCGCTCGAATCCTGGGAGACCACGACTCCCCTGCCCCGCCCTGTCGACGACGCGTACCGCCTCTATAACGTCGGCGTGGCTTATGAAGCGTTGGGATATGCCGCCGACGATCTGAAAGCAGCCATGAAGTTCCTCAGTCAGGCTTCGATCAACTACGGCAAAGCCATCGACGCCAACCCCGGAGAAAAGTATTTCCGCGAACCCCAGAAACGCATTGAGTCCGCACTCTCTCATTACGAAAAACTTCAACAGCAGAACAAGGGACATACCGACGCAACGCCCCCGCCTTCCACCCGAAGGACAAAGTGAGCATGGCCTTGTCCCTTCTCAGAGCTCGGCTTGGAATTATCGTTGCGACCGCTTGCATCGTGGTTCCGACACATATCACCGCCGCCGAAAGCGCACGCTGTGGAGCGGGCCAGGACCTGATCGTGCAGGCTCTGGAGCATGCCGGACCGCAAAGCAGCAATACGGATTTTGAAGATGCCCTGCAGCTTTTGAAACGTGCTTCCTCCATGTGTGGAGAGCTTGCCGACGCATGGTATTACCGCAGCCTGGTCGAAGCGCGCCTGGGCCATACGCCTCTCTCGAAGTTCGCAGCGGACAAAGCCCGCCTGCTCGGCTCCGAGGCCCAAACGCAGAACCTGCAGCCATTCGTTCTGGCGACTCCTGCCAAAAACGGTCACCGCGGCTTGCCGGGTGGCAGCGGCTCAGCGAATGTTCCGGGCAACACGCCATCCAGCGCAGGCGCCGTGCAGCAGAAGTGGGCGCTGGTCATCGGTATCAGCCGCTTCGCAGACCACAATGTGCCGCGCCTCAACTACACGGCCGGTGACGCCACCGCATTCGCCGCGCTGCTTATCGACCCCGCGATTGGCCGCTTTCCTAAAGAGAACGTCCACACACTCACCGACGCCGAAGCCACCACCCACAACATCAAAGAGCAGCTCAACTGGATCGCGCGGCGTGCGGGGCCGAACGATATCGTTGTGCTTTACCTAGCGACTCACGGCTCGCCGCGAGAAACGGATTCGGTCGGAGGCCTGAACTACTTCATCACCTACGACACGGAGATCCGCAGCCTCGATCACCCGGATGAAGACGCCCTCTATGCCTCAGCGCTTCCCATGGTCGAGCTTTCCAGTGCGGTTGCCACGCGCATGCGTGCATTGCGCACGCTGGTTGTGCTCGATACCTGCTATAGCGGAGGCTCCGTCAAGAAAGGGAGCAGGAAGATGGGTGCGGGACTCGACAACGTAGCCCCTTCACCCGCCACGCTTCAACGCATGAGCGAAGGTTCAGGGAGAATCGTGCTGGCGGCAAGCCGTGTCGACCAGGAATCACTGGAAAGCGACTCGCTGCAACACGGCTACTTTACGTACTTCCTGCTCAAGACGTTGCGCGAAGGCAAAGGCCTGACACCGCTTTCCCAGGTCTATTCTTCCGTGCAACAACAGGTCTCCGAGCGCGTCGCATCGGACAACCGCGCCCAGGGGCTGCAACAGAATCCCGTCATGGATCGCAGCTCTGATGATGCGGACTTTGCGCTGGGATTGCCTACGGGCGCGCACGCGAATCTTGCTTCCGCCAGCACATCAATGATGGCTCGCGTCATCGATCAAGACAACGCGTCGAAAGAAATCGCAAGACTCGACAGATCTGCGATTCAGAAATGAAGAATCACA
This sequence comes from Acidobacteriaceae bacterium, assembly GCA_036498835.1. GTDB lineage: Bacteria > Acidobacteriota > Terriglobia > Terriglobales > Acidobacteriaceae > Granulicella. Next base: position 19,142 of record DASYEV010000029.1, read on the forward strand.
TCGCTCGCGAACGTAAGCTGATTCCGCCGCGTTCCTTTGTCATACGCCGATCGATCCCACGCGTGATCGAAACGCAGTTCGGGTCGTAGCTGCAAGGTCGATCCCACCCAGTGGCTCCACATGACCGTGCCTTCGCTGTAGCGTCCGGCAAATGTCGTTCGCTGGCCCTTCTTGTCGTTCAGAAAGTCGCTGCGAAACGACAAGGCGTCGTGACCGGATAATTGCTTGTTCACGTAGTTCACGGCGGCCCACTCCGGCGCAAAACACTTTTGCAGACCGATACGGCAGTTCGCGCCGTTGCTTCCGGTCTCCGGCACAATCGTGCCATTCACGCTGGGCACGTCGCGCTGGTACATCAGGTAAACCTCGGTCGCGGTGTGCCAGGTCTTGCCGATCTTGTGATACCAGGTTCCGTCATACATCTGCAGGTTGTTGAAGGCATATTCGCCGTCGTTGATGCCGTTGGCGCAGAGGTAGAAATTGTCGCCAACACTCTTCGTCGTATAGTCCACACACCCCATGAACGCAGGCTTCGCATCGGGAGTCCACGGAGCCACATCGTGGCTTACCGAGATGCCGGCCTGTACCAGCCACTGGTCGTTCACCTGAATCGTCGCCAGCGCACCTGTGTCCGTGAACGGGTCTATCGAGTACAGCAGCGAGTGGCTGAACATGTAGTTATTGGGCGTCAACTGCGCTTCAATCCCAGGGATGGAGATGAAGCGCCCCATGCGCAGGTTCATCCCCTTCGCGACATGAGGAAAATAGACGTCCGCATACTCCAGCACCGGGTCGAATCCGTATTCGCGATTGTCACGCAGAAGCTGCTGACTGAAGTAACCCTTGTTGGTCGTCGAGCGGTAGTCCGTGCCGAAGAACGCGGTGAGATGGTAACCCCAATCCACATGGTCGCGCTGCACGGAGTCAGGAAGCCGCTCCACGTACACCACGACCTGCCCCAACTCCACGCGGTTGGAATAGATGCCGTTAGTCTCAGGATTGTTCCGGTCGCGCGAGGTGCTCAGGTTTCCGGTCGGCTCAATCCATCCGTAGATCTTCGTTCGTCCTGTCGCTCCGTTGATGGCCGTCTGCAGCGGATAGACGTTGCCGTCCGCTTCGCCAATCGTCGGCGAGCCGCCATACGACCAATCCGAGCTGGGAAATGGAGGCGAGTTCAGCGGCTGCGCCAACCCGCGCCTGGGTGGAGCTGATCCTGAAGCTGCTGTGCCCTTCCAGTCTTCCCGGTAGAACTCCGCGAGACGGTCCCAGAAACCGCGTTGAGGCTTGGATGGTTCCGGAGTGAAGGCCTGCACACCGTCCGCGAGCGCCGAAGACACGTTCGCCTGCTGGGCGCGCACTGCTCCGCCTGCCGCCGCGCATAGCAAAATCAGCGCAGCCCCTGCCTTCAGCACGCGAAGCTGCACTCGATGTAAAGCGCTTATGTTCATTGGCCCGGCCCACGCCAACTCCCGGCGCTTCGTTACTTTAGCGCCAAATCCCGTAAAGATTCCGTAAGTGAGCGCGCCGGATGTCAACACCGTGGGCCTGCACGAAAAACCAGCGCCAGGAACCCAGCCCTAAAGAGCTCCTCAATGGGCGCTTATTCCGTGAGCTAAAGCTCACGGCTACTCCTCCAAGGCGGTCGTTTCGTTCCAGCGGACGATCCACCTCGCAGCGGAACGATGAAGGATGGCCATCCTGTCGATTTCCCCGGCATAACTTCGAGCGCACAGCCTGCCAGCGAATACACTCGAAACCATGCCGAACCTTTACGACATCCCCTTGACCACTCTCGCCGGGCAGCCGGCGTCGCTCAATCAGTACAAGGGCAACGTCCTGCTCATTGTGAACGTCGCGTCCAAGTGCGGCCTTACGCCGCAATACACCGCGCTGGAGCAGCTCTACCAGCAGTTCCAGGGCCGCGGCTTCTATGTGCTTGGATTCCCTTCCAACGACTTCGCAGGGCAGGAACCGGGCACCGAGGAAGAAATCGCCACGTTCTGTTCCACGGAGTACCCGGTGACCTTCCCGATGTTCTCCAAGATCTCCGTGCTTGGCGACGCGCAGCACCCTATCTACCGCGAGCTCACCGTCGCCCAACCCAGCGCGATCACCGATATGGCTTCTACCTGGCGGACCGGCCTGGAATCGTACTCCGCAAGAAATGGCTACCCACCGCCCACCCAACCGCCCGATCTGCTCTGGAACTTTGAAAAGTTCCTGGTCGGCCGCGACGGCACGGTGCTGGCCCGCTTCGCGCCGGATATGACCCCGGATGACCCGCGCATCGTGCAGGCCGTGGAGCAGGCGCTGGAAGCCTCGCCCGACCAGACGCCCGCAACCTGAAGCAGCCATTCGCCTGACGACTGTCTTAACCCCGGCAGACCCGATCTGCCGGGGTTTTCTGCGTCTTTAGCTGAAATATCAGCGTATCCTCTTTACACGACATTCACCGTCATCTGAGAGGACCTGAATCCCCTTGCTGCTTTCCAAGCTCGCCAAGCCGTTGCTTCTGATTTCCGCCGTCTCCATCGCCGTTCCCGTTTTCAGCCAGACGCCGATCCGCATCACCGCCGACCTCACCGAGGCGCCGCGCAAGCTGTATCACGCGGAAGTGGATATCCCCGTGAGCGCCGCGGCTGCGAAGGCCGGCACCATCGCGCTGACCACGCCCAAATGGATTCCCGGCAATCACCGACCCACCGGTCCGGCGGACGAGATCACCGGCGTTGTATTCACAGCCAATGGCAAGACGCTGGAATGGCGTCGCGATGATGTCGACCTCTATCAATTCCACGTGACCCTCCCGCCGGGAACCACCACCGTGCATGCGCACCTGGACTGCATCGTTCTTGCCCGCGCGTCCGACAAGATGGCCGTGCTGGAGTGGGAAAAGCTGATGCTGTATCCCGCCAACACTCCGGGAGCGAAGATTCCCATTCAGCCGAGCGTGACCGTTCCTCAGGGCTGGGGAATCGGAACCGCGCTACAGCCTACAGGTGCGTATGACCCCAATGCCAAGGTTGGCGGCACCACCGAGTTCCAGCCCACCACGGTCGAACAGCTTGAAGACTCGCCGGTGATCGCGGGCGAATACTTCCATGAGTTCGCGCTCGCTCCCGACGTCACACCCAAGCACTACATCGATGTCGTTTCCGACGAGCCGGAAGATTCCAACCTGCGTCCCGCGCTGCTCGCCGAGCTCAATAACCTCGTTTACGAGACCGGCGCGGCCTATGCCTCGCGGCACTACAACGTCTACCACTTCCTGCTGACGCTTTCCGACGTTGCCGGCGGTGAAGGCCTGGAGCACGGCCAGTCCTCCGACAACGGTACCGGCGAGATGGGCTTCGCGCGCCAGGGGCAGACGGCCGACCTGCTGCCGCATGAGTTCACGCACTCATGGAATGGCAAGTACCGCCGTCCCGACAAGCTGTATCAGGACGACTTCGCCAAGGCGCAGGTGGGTGAACTGCTCTGGGTGTACGAAGGCATGACGCAGTACATGGGCAACGTGCTCGCTGCGCGCTCGGGGCTTGAAACCCAGGCTCAGTATCGTGATCGCCTCGCCGCTTCCGCCGCCAACCTCGACTACAAGCCGGGCCGGTGGTGGCGCTCCACCGATGACACCGCCATCGCGGCCAGCATTCTTCGTGGCGGCAATCCCGCATGGTCCAACTGGAAGCGCGGCCAGGACTACTACCAGGAAGGCGAACTGCTCTGGTTGGATGCCGACACGCTGATCCGCAAGCTGACCAACGGCCAGAAGACGCTGACCGACTTCCAGCACATCTTCCTCGGCAAGGGCGGCAACACTGGCCCGCTCATTGTCCCGTACAACCGCGCGGAGCTGATTGCGGACCTCAACCAGGTCGCACCCTATGACTGGGCGAAATTCCTCCACGACCGTGTCGACGAGCCCACACAGCACGCCGATCTCGAAGGCATCGAGCGCGGCGGCTACAAGCTGGTCTTTCTCGACCACCCCAGCAACACCGAGCGCAGTGGTGTCGCAGGCGGCCGCAGACCCGCTGGGCCTAACGTCTGGTACTCACTCGGCCTTCGTCTTGGCGCCGACGGCTCCATCGCCGATGTGCGCTGGGGCAGCCCGGCCGACAAAGCGAAACTCGCTCCCGGCGAAAAGCTCATGGCCATCAACGGCCGCGTCGCAACCGCGACCGGTCTGACCAAAGCTATCCGCGATGCCAAGGGAACGTCTGACCCCATTCATCTGATCGTGCAGACGGAAAGCTTCGTCAAGAACATCGACGTCGACTACCACGATGGCGAAAAGTATCCTGTGCTGGAGAAGATCGAAGGCGCACCTGCGACTCTCGACGACATCACCAAGCCACTGTCGGACCAGACGAAGCTGCCCACCGCCGCAGATGATTCCACACCCGGCGACGGTGGCGCACGTCCACGCCGCCAGCGTCCGACCCAGTAAATTCACCCCAACCCAAGGGTCCCGTGTTGCCTGTGCAGCGCGGGACTTTTTTTGAGGAGCAACGCATGCGCAGAATCGGTTCAGCCCTTATCGCAGCTCTACTCGGGTGCGTGGCGGCTTGCCCCGCCAACATCTCAGCTCAGGTGCCAGCCCAGGCCCCACGCATACCCGCAGGACCAACCTACACAGGCAACCCCGGCGACTATGTTGCGCACGACTTTCACTTTGGCAGCGGTGAATCTCTGCCTGAGCTGAAGCTTCACTATCTGACGCTGGGCACGCCACACCATAACGCCGCGGGCCATGTCGACAATGCAGTGCTCGTTCTTCATGGCACCGGCGGCGATGCGCACTCACTGTTCGCACCGTCATTTTCGCGCGTTCTGTTTGGTCCCGGACAGCCGCTCGACATCACGCACTACTATCTGATCTTCCCTGACGACATCGGACACGGGGAGTCGTCGCGGCCTTCCGAAGGCCTGCACATGAAGTTCCCGCACTACGACTATGACGACATGGTTCGTTCGCAGCACCAGATGCTGCTCGAAGGCCTGCATGTCGATCACCTGCGTCTCGTGATTGGAACCTCCATGGGCTGCATGCAGAGTTTCGTGTGGGGAGAAACCTACCCCGGCTTTGCGGATGCGCTGATGCCGCTCGCCTGCCTGCCCGTGCAGATTGCGGGACGCAATCGCATGATGCGCTACATGGCCCTTGAGAACATCAAGAACGATCCCGCATGGATGGGCGGCGAATATAAAACTGAACCCGTCCAAGGGTTGCGTGCAGCCAACGAAATTCTGTTCGTGATGGGTTCCGCGCCCCTGGTGCAGCAGAAGGCCGCACCGACACGCGATGCCGCGGAAAAATACATTGACGCTATGCTCGCGCGCTCCACGGCGCACACCGATGCGAACAACATGCTGTATTACTTTGACGCCTCGCGCAACTACGACCCCAGCGCGAAGCTGGAAAGCATTACCGTACCTGTCATGTGGATCAACTCGGCCGACGACTTCATCAATCCACCTGAACTTGGCATCGCGGAAAAGATGGTTGGCCGCATGCCGCACGCGCAGTTCGTCGATATCCCCATCTCCGACGCGACGCGAGGCCATGGCACGCACACCCAGGCCGCGATCTGGAAGGACTACCTGGTGAAGCTGCTGCAGGAATCCGAACCCAAGCAGTAGTTGCCCTCGGGGCTGCTCTCTCTCCAACCGCCGACACCGTGGGTGCCCCATTCATCGCAGCATCATCGCGATGAGTGGGCCAACTGAGATGTCTGTGGCGGACAAACAAGCGGCGACACGATAACTCGGGTTCCGAACTCGGTGACGACCACACAATATGGGCAGGAGCAGTCGCGCTCCGCGCGACCGGCCCACTCATGAGCGGTAAGGCTGCTCATGAATGGGGCACCCGGCTCTGTACTAGACCACAACATTTTCCAGATCACACACGGCAACAAATCCCTGCTCGCGGGCGTGTTGCCGCGCCCGCTGGCGTGACGGGCAGTCTTCCGCGCCGCAAACCTCTCGATGGGCGAGTTCGTGCAGCAACAGTCTGCGCGGTTCGCCGATCGGCTCTACAGCGTTCACTTCGCGGCGGAGGCGTCCGAGTTCAGTCAGCCATTCCCCGGTGTCCAATGGAAGCTGCGCGTTGATTTCCTTACGCAACCTCTGCGCCAGCGCCGGGCTTTCACCTGCGGTCGAGATCGCGATCTGGAGCTCACCTCGGCGAACAACCGATGGGAAATAGAAATCGCAGAACGGCGGATCGTCTACCGCATTGCACAGCACATTCGTTGCAGTGGCTTCGCCATACACCGCACGGTTCACCTCCGCCGTAGCAGTGGCCGCGACGCACAGAAATGCTCCCGCGAGATCGCCGATGGTGTACTCGCGTTGAAGCCAGGTAATGTCTCCACTCTTCGCCCAGGCCTGCACGCGGGGCAAAGCTTCAGGAGCGATCACCGTCACGCTGGCCTCCGCCTGCAACAGGCTTTCAATCTTGGACTCCGCAATGCGGCCGGCGCCAATGACAACGCAGGGCCTTGCGGTAAGTTTGAGAAACATCGGAAACAGGCTCATAGATCAACCTCCCACATTTACCGGCACACGTCCAGGAGCAGGATCGCGTTCCACCGGCGCTATCACCGCACCCGCAAGTTGCGCACGCAGTTCCATATCGGGCGTGCGCCGGAAATAAGCGCGCAGATTCTCGCCCTCGTTGCGTCCCTCAAGATAGCCACGCAGCAGCCGTTCAATCGCTTCGGGGCAATCCTCCGCGGCGGCGCGATAGCCAATCTGGCGCGCGACTCCCGCATGCTCGCCCACGGCTCCGCCAACGCAGAAGTAGAAGGCATCGACCATCTTGCCGTCCTTCTTCACCTTCTTGCCCTCGAGGCCAATGTCCGCAATCCATGCCTGTCCGCAGCTATTGGTGCAGCCGGTGACATGCAGCTTGATCTGCTGATCGAAGCCCGGCAGCCGCTCTTCCATCTCGTCTACCAGCCACTTCGTAAACGCTTTGGTCTCCGCAATGGCGAGTTTGCAGAACTCGGTGCCGGTGCATGCAACTGCGCCGCGGAAGAAGACAGTCGGCTCTACCTGCAGGCCAAGGCCATTCAGCGCCAGCACCAGTTCGCGCGTCTTCGTCTGGGGGACGTTGACGATGGTGACGTTTTGCATGATCGTCATGCGCAGATGACCATTGCCGAAATGTTCGGCCAGATCCGCCAGTGCATGCAATTGTCCAGCGGACACGCGGCCACGCAATACGGTTGCGCCTACGTAGTTCAGGCCCGCCTGCTTTTGCGCGTGAACGCCCACATGGTCGCGATAGATGTCATCGGCAATGGGACCTTCTTCGCAGGGATCGAATCGGAATCCAAGTTTTTCTTCGATTGCCGCCAGCATCGTCTGCGCCGTCCAGCCATGACGCATGAAGAGATACTTGATGCGGGCATGCGTGCGGCTCTCGCGCAGCGCATCCTGCTCGCGGAAGATTTCACATACCGCGCGCACCGCGTCAAATGCCTTGTCCTGCGGAATGAAGGCGTTCAGGCGCACAGCCAGATGCGGCTCCGTGGAGAGACCGCCGCCCACGCGCAGGCTGTATCCAACCTCTTCCCTGCCGTTGACCGTCCGCCGCAATGCCGTCAACGCAACATCATTGATCTCCGGATAGCTGCACCAGATGGGGCATCCGGTCACCGAGATCTTGAACTTGCGCGGCAGGTTATAGAACTCAGGATTCGCGGTGAGCTTCTGCGCGATCTCCAAGGCAAGCGGTGAAGCATCAAGAATCTCGTGCTTGTCCAAGCCAGCGAGCGGGCAGCCCGTGACATTGCGAACCACATCGCCGCAAGCGCCCTTGGGCGACAACCCGATCTCCGTAAGCGCGTCGACGACCAATGGCAACGATTCAATGGTGAGCCAGTGAAGCTGAATGTTCTGCCGGGTTGTGATATCCGCGATGCCGCGCGCATGTTTTGCGGTAATGTCCGCGATCACGCGGAGCTGATGTGCGGTCAGCAAGCCGTTGGGCAGCCCAATGCGCATCATGAAGTACTCGGTGGTTTTGCCTTCACCGCCTACGCCGCCGGTGACGCCCAAACCATCGCCCTGGGTGTAGATGCCCCACCATTTGAAGTACATGCCTGCCCACTCAGGCAGTACGCTGGCACGGCCTTCGCGAGCGAACTGGCGCACCTCTTCCCATGCGTCCCACGGGTTCTTCTCGCGCTTCAAGCGCTCGACTTTCTGGGCCTTGGTTTCTTTGGGGGCTACGGTCTCAAGTGTCATGGTGTCGCTCAATCAGGTCTCCTGAATGCAAAAAGCCCACGATTTGGAATCGTGGGCACTCGGGGAAAAGTTCGTCAGCAGAAGTTAACGCAGCCGGCGCTCAGCCCCGAGGGCGAGGACAACAGGCGGCGATGCACAGGACGCGCATAGAGGTAGCTTATAGCGAATCGGGCAATCGAGCAAATGCTGCGGGACCTGGGAGTGTTTCAGCTTGGAATTGTTGGCGGATGATTATCCTCAGTATTGGTTTCATTGGTTGTCGGAGCTGGCTCGATCCGCTTTCGGATGATGAGTCCGAAAAACAAAAACAAAAGGCCTACCCCGGCAATGAGGAGCTGCGCGATCCTCATCCCTACAGCCTGATCGGCATTCGAGGGTTGGAGAAATTGTGGATCATCCGCCGGGAAAAGCACATCCTTTGCCTCGATGCAGATGATGAGCAAACCGACGATAACTTGCCACCAAACTATTTGTCTTTTTGGCATGCCCGCAGTCTATGCCGTGTACTTCAAGTCGTCTAGAAACAGCAAGTCTCTCGACTCCTAGTTGTGACGCCTGAGCCCTAAAAGGCTTAAGAAGAAACTCGAAAAGCAAACTTCTGTTCCCAGCATCAGGCACAGCATGGCAGGCAGCGTCTTGCGCATCATCTCCACCGCCGGCAACGGACCAAATCCCGTATGGATCCAGGTCAGACCGGAGAAGATCGCGATGCTGAACCCGGTCAGCAACAGTGCCGCACCCGCCAGCAAACCAAACTCCAGCGTGAGATGACGGAACCAGCGTTCGAACCCGGGATCTTTGGGCAGAAGTCCTTCGGTCGTTGCGAAAACCTTTGCGGCTACGCCGAAGAAGATGAGTTGAAATCCAATCAGTACGGCAGCACTGGCATATGCGAGCGTGTCGATGCCGAGATTCAGACTACCGAATGGACGTTCCGTTGGCATCAGCCACAGGATCAACGCTGTGCCGGTCAGCATCAGAAACAATCCGGGTGTAAGGAACAGCCAGCGCGGCGTGTACAGCAAGAGGAAGCGCAGATGACGCCAGCCATCGCGCCATGTGCGCAGATGAGGGGGACGCGAACGGCCATCCTTCTTCAGGGTTGTGGGTACCTCCACCATGCGTTGTCCGTGAAGCGCGGCTTTGATCACCATCTCGCTCGCAAATTCCATCCCAGTGGTGCGCAGATCAAGCTGCCGGTACGCGGCCTGCGAGAAGCCACGCATCCCGCAGTGAGCGTCTCCCATGCGTGTACCAAAGAAGAACCGAGCCAGGAAGCTAAGGACGGGATTGCCCAGATAGCGGTGAAGCGGCGGCATCGCACCCGGTTCAATGCCGCCGCGGAAACGATTGCCCATCACAAGGTCGGCGCCATTGTGCAGTTCCGCAAGAAACCGGGGAATGTGCGCGAATTCATAGCTATCATCCGCATCCGCCATGACAATGTAACGGCCGGAGGCGGCGAGAATGCCCGCGTTAAGCGCCGCACCATAACCTCGAACCGGTACCGGCAGCACCCGGGCAAGGTGGGCCAGGGCGATCTCCTGCGAACCATCGGTTGAGCCGTTGTCCGCAATCAACACTTCGCCGGAGATACCGTTCTCCCGCAGTGCCGCGTGCGCTTTGTCGATACAGACGGCCAGCGTCTCCGCCTCATTGAGGCAGGGCATGACGACGGAGAGTTCAATCACCACGTCACCCGGGATACAGTCTCCGGGCATACAGTTTCCGGACACACCGGATTCTGAACCGGGTTCAGCGGCATTCAACTGGCTGGGCATCTTGTCTGACATTGTGCCATCACGGAATGATCTGGCGTTGAGCGACGGCTGTAAACCAGATACTGCGCCCGCAATCGGTCGCGTACAACACGGTTTTCGAATCCGCCTGCCAGGACGGCTCAATCTGGTCGCAGGGAACATCCGCGACCCTTCGTGAAGTGCCGTGCTGCCGGTCCAACACCCAGAGATTCCACATTCCGTTCAGCAGACGGCTGTAGACCATCCAGCGGCCGTCCGGCGACAGCGCTGGATAACGCGTTTCGCCCAGTTCCAGAGCCTGATTCGCATGCGTTGCATCCGTCAGATAGATTTGCGGCGGCTTGCCCTTATCCACCGCGGCGACCGCATAGTCGCTTGGGGAACGAAAGGAAGCTTCGTAGACATTGAGGTCTCGCGGTGTAAGCGCCTTCTCTCCGTTGCCCCCTGCCGGCAAAGAGCGTGCGAACAATTGTCCGCGGCCATGATCGTCACGCACAAAGGCCAGGCTTTGACCGTTCTGCGCCAAGATGGGATCCCGGGCGCCGTCCACCAGGACCTCCGCAGGCGCCGCAATGTCCACAATCTGCGAACGGGGGCTACGCGCACGTTCAACAAGAAGATGTCCGCCACCGTCAGCAAACGTCAGATCATCTTCCTCAGAAGGATCAAGCTCTACGATATGACCGTCTTCGCGAACAAGGTGATAGCCGGTCGCCGTAAACGCGATCGAGCGGACACCGTGGCCGCTTGCCACGGGCGTCGCGGCAAGAAAGCGTTCCATCTGCGAAGGCAGGCGGTAAGCGTATTCATCCCGCACGGCGGTTTCGATACGCCACGCGGAGTGAACACTCAGCACCGCCGACACCGCCAGCGCGGACGCCCAGGCATACTGCGTCCAATCCCACCGGGGAACCCTTGCACCGCTTCCCCGCGCCAGCAGAACATAGTGTGCGCCCAGCAGCGCAATCATCAGGGGGAGACGCGGCATGTACAGCATCACGCCGAGGCCGAGCGGCCGGTTGGGTGCGGTGATCGGGAAACCGATCCCGAGATAGACCACCGCCAGAACCGCCAGCCATCCGTAGCGTTGATGGCGAAGACACCACGCCGCGAGCACAGAGACCGGCAGGATCACCAGCACAAAGTGATAGGAAGCCGGCATCGTCGAAATTGCGAGCGACGCGGTCAACAGCGCCGACCATTCCAACAACGTCCGCTCCCTGCTTCGGTCTCCCCGCCGAATCAGCAGAATGGCAGGCGCCAGCACCAACATCTGCAGCGTCGGCTGCAGCAGCGCGTAAACCAATGGTGAACTGTGCCAGGGATGCGGGTTCCACTGCGGCTCGTACAGGAACAGGGAATGCATCAAGCCGGAGATGGACGCATACGAAACCGCATAGGGCGGCATGCCTTCCCCGCGAAGCGTCCAGGGCAAAATCTGCTGGACATACGTCCGGTGCAGATTCAAACCGAACACAGCCAGCGACACACCAATGGTCGCCATCAGCGCGACAGCGCCTGCAAACAAGGCTCGCCAATTGCGCCGCTGCAGCAGGAAGACGAAGAACAGCAGCGGAAACACCTTGCACGCAGCCGCGACCGCAATCAGCACTCCGGCCAGCACATACCATTCGCGCAAATACGCCCAGCACGCTGCCACGATCAGCACCAGCAGAACGAGGTAGAACTGGCCAAAAAGCAGATCGCGGTGCAGCGGAAAGCTGAGCAAAACGATCAGTGCGATGCGGCGATAGGTTAGCCAGGTTAGCCCGGTCAACTCACGCAGCATCCATGCCAACGGGATTAGCAGGGCAAGATTGATGAGCAGCCACACGTGCTTGGCCATCAGCGGCGCCAGGCCGGTGACCGGCCACATGGCCAGCGTCGAAAACGGTGTGATGGGCAGGAATGCGATCAGGCGAATGTCAACCGAACGATGGTCCTTCTCGCGCTGCAGCCACACCCATTCGTTGATGCGGGCCGTGTCGACGCCTTCATGCGCCAGGCGCGCCGTCACGTAATAGTTAGGAAAATCGGTATTGAGCTTGCGCCACGCACGGGGCATAGTATGCAAACCCAGATAGCAGATCGCCAGCAACAGCACAGCCGATTCCACCCAACGGATGACTCGACGCTGCTGTTCGGCGTTCACACCTCATCGTTCCCGAGGTGCGACTCCCGATTGTCATGCATTTGTCACTGCGCGGTCATTCGATTGCTATGTGCGATGTTGCGAGTCTAGAAAACAGAGAACCGGCGCCATTCTTTCCAACCACCGACACCGGGGGTGCCCCATTCATCGCGGCACCATTGCGATGAGTGGGCCAACCCGTAACGTCTGTGGCGGATGAGCAAGTGGCGCCACGATGGCTCGGCTTCCGAACACGCTGATGACTACGAAAGAAGGGCAAGAGCGGTCGCGCTACGCGCGACCGACCCACTCATGAGCGATGAAGCCGCTCATGAATGGGGCACCCGTCCGTGGTTGGCTTAAGAAGCCCAGAAGGAACGCTCTATCCCAGCCGCGACTCAGCTTCCTTGGTAGCTTCGTAGATCTGGTCGAACGACTCAATCGCGTAGAGCACCTTTTGCATCTCGCTGACGTTGACCTTCTCTTCCAGCACCTGCTCCAGGTTGAAGTCCCGTATCTCCGGACCGCCATTCACAACGTGGGTGCATTCGCCATGCGAAGAGATCAGCCCGCTGCCATAGACCTTGATTGCCCCGCGCTCGCGGATGACGCCGAACTCCACGGTGAACCAGAAGAGACGGCCCATGCGCTCAAGATCTTCAGCATTGGTGAGCGAGGCGCATACCTTGCCGTAGTGCTCCAGGAAATTGCCGAAGATGGGGTGAGCGTGCATCGGCACGTGGCCGAAGACATCGTGAAAGATATCCGGCTCCGGGGTGTACTCCATGGACTCCCGGCTGCGAATCCAGGTGGTCGTTGGGAACATACGTGCCGCCAGCATTTCGAAGAAGGCATCCGCGGGCAGGAAACCACTTACCGGGGTCGACTGCCAGCCGGTACGCGGCTGCAGGCGTGCACTCACCGCCGTGAGATCGGGCAGTTGGTCTGCCTGCAGACCAATCTGTGCGAAGCCGTCCAGATACTCGGCGCAGGCGTGGGTTTCGAGCTGGGGCATGCGGCGCAAAACCAGTTCGCTCCAGATGGCATGCTGCTCCGGGGTGTAAGCGGCCCAGTCCTGTCGAATGAGGTAAGGCTCGGCGTGGTTGAGTTTGGTGGGTTCCTGGATCGAGGTGGACATTGCTTCTCCTGCCGCGCCTTCAGAGGGCGCGACGCCTGTTCTAGCATATGTGCTACACAGTCGTCAGGTCAGCCCCTCGAGCCTCTCTACCCGAGGCTGCCAGTATCGAAAGCGCGATGGCGACAATCAACACCGTCCAACCCATCACCGGGGCCAAACGCCCTCCATAGAAGTGGGCAGCCGCGCTTTCCTGCAAGTGGCTGTTCCACGCCGCGAACAGGTTGCCAACCTGATAGGTAAAGCCGGGAAAACTGGCGCGAATCATGGGCGGCGACATCTCGTTCAGGTGGACCGGCACAATGCCCCAGGCACCCTGCACCATGAACTGCATCAGCAGGCCACCCGCAGCCAGCCAAACTGCGGTGTGGCTCCAAGCCCAAAGTGGGATCACCGGGATTGCCAATAACGCCGCAGTGATCATCATGCGCCGGCGTCCAAAGCGTTCCGATAGCGCTCCGAACGACAAGCCGCCCAGAAACGCACCGATATTCCCGACGATCGCCACCCAGGACGTCGTCTGCGCACTCAAACCGTAGTCGCGCTGCAGGAATGTGGGGTACAGATCCTGCGTTCCATGACTGAAGGACGCAAAACATGTCATCAGGCAGATCAGCAGCAGGAACAGCGGCAGGTGCTGCCGGATCTGCGCCATAAGTTGCGCGGTCGTCAGCCGTTCCACAGACTTGCCCTTGCGAGCCAGCCACACGGGAGACTCTTCCACCCGGAGCAGAAGCAGCACGGCCAACAACGTCGGTACCGCTCCCAGGCAGAACATCATGCGCCAGTTGGCGAAGTATCCGGTACCGTGCAGATGCGGGAAGATCAGGCCATACATCGCCGCAGCGAGCAGGTTGCCAGTGACGTAGCCCTCCTGCAGCAGACCGGAGAAGAATCCCCGGCCGGCGACCGGCAACGTCTCCATCGCCAGGGCAGCCCCCACACCCCACTCGCCGCCCATCGCGATACCGAAGAGAGCCCTCGTGAACAAAAACGTGCCGAAAGTTGGTGCAAAACCAGACGCCACTTCAAACAACGTGAAGCACAGCACATTGATAATCAGGATATTGCGGCGGCCAAAACGCTCCGCAAGCCACCCGAATAACAACGCCCCCACGGGACGCATGCACAGTGTCCAGAAGAGGCTGGTTGTGACCGTTGCCGCACTCACATGGAACTGCGCCGCGACGCTGCGCAGACAGAATGTCAGGATGAAAAAGTCGAAAGCGTCAAGCGTCCAGCCCAGGAAGCAGGCGGAAAAGGTCAGAAGCTGCTTCCCGGTCAGGGATCGGATCGGCTGGAGCGACGGCATTGCGCTCCAGTGTACTTGGTGCCGTCGAAGTTTCCTCTATTGCGGAAGTCACACCGTTCAGCGGTATTGCAGGGAATTGAGATATTCGGTTGGTGTGAGCACCTGAACACCTTGCCTGATGGTCGTTGGGAAATGCTTCAGATTTCCAGTCACGAGCTGGGCTCCGGAAACATGGGCCAAGGCGAGAAATGGGATGTCCGTCGAATCCGGGACATCGCCGTTCCAGTGACCTGTTGGATCCGGAAGGCGCAAACTCTCTTCGATCAGAAGTTCCAACCACATAGGAGGAAACCCGTAGCGCCGGAACTTCGCGCGTCCCACAACCTGCCTGTATTCCTTGATGATCGTTGGGCACGTGACGGCCTGCACCTGCCCTTTCAGCACCCAATTCGACATAAGGGTGTAAGGTGCAGTGTCATATCTGATTCCGGCAGACACAATGACATTGGTGTCAAAAACCGCGAATCTCACTTCGCCTTCTTGCGGCGGTCTGCACGAACCTGCTCTATTTCCCAATCGATCTCATCGTCGGAGATTGGTTCAGATGCAGCGGCAAGTTTTGCGTTTTCGCGCAAACTCGCAATCGCGATGGCCCTTCGCAACTCGCGGTCTTCCGCAGCAATGTCCCCAATCACGGGAATCAGGAAATAGGTCGGTCCATCCTGCCCTGACAACAAAATCGTTTCTCCGGCAGGAACAGCTTCGAGAGCCTTAGCTCCCCGAGTTCGGAACTCCCGTAACGAAATCTGTCGCATGACACTCCCTCATCTACGAGTGTAGCCGTTTTGGCTACGGGGAGCCAAGCAAAGATGATCGAGTCCTAAGAAAAACGGGTGAAGTTGTTGCGACGGGGATTCCGTTGGCGCTCTAGCGTGCCTGCGGTGCCACGCCGGATGCCGTCAAAAACGGCTCTCACGCATGCATTCATCGGTCTGGCTTAAAGCTTGGCGCGCAGAGGCATCCCGGGATCCACGAAGGCCATATTCACGTTGGAAGCTTCGTCCTTCAGGATCTGGTGGTGCAGGCAATACAGTGCCAACTCCAGACGATCAGAAACACCCAGCTTGTCGTAGATCTTGCGCAGGTAGTTCTTGATCACCTGTTCGGTCGTTCCAATCTGGTACGCGATTTCCTTGTTGCGCATGCCCCGCGTAATGCAACTGATGATCGCCAGCTCCTTGGGAGACAGACGAGGCTGCGTGCGCGGATTGGTGAGCGCTGCCGCCTGGGCGCGATAGGCGTCGATCACCCAACTGATCGACTGGTTGTCGATCCAGGTTTCGCCGGCCGCGATCTTGCGAACACATTTAACCAGCAGATCCGGGGAAATGGACCTCGGCACCACACCGCGAACACCGCGGCGATACAGCTCGACGGTATTGTTCTCGTCGCTTTCGGAAACCTGAACGATCAGCTTCGCATCGGGCGCTCGGCGCACAAACTGGGGAATCGCATCGACCGTGCCGGAAATCAGCGCGCCTTCCAGCAGGACCACGTCCGTGGGAAAGCGCTGCAAAGCGGCGTACAGGTTATCCAACGTTTCGGCCTGGGCCACCACGCGGATATCGTCTTCCAGCGCAAAGACCTTGCGGATTCCAACGCGATAGATCGCCTGGGAATCTGCAAGGATAACGCGAACCGCAGGGGCTTCAGCATCTTCCCCCGGATCCTGCGCGGGCCCGTTTTCCAGAAACTCATCCGTCATAAGTGCTCTGCTTTCAGAGAGTAATCGTCAATCACGGCGGCGGCCGTGTGACGGCCGTCGGCTAGGACATGGCGCACAATGCGGCCATGGCAGTGGAGGGTGACATCATCCGTGCCGCCCATAATAGACGCCGGCATCGTCAGGCGAAGCTCAATCTCGGTATCGATAGGGGGCAGATCTTCCGCGGTGAACAACAAACCATTGGCCGAAACGTCTTCCGTCATAGCCTTGTATTCACGCTCGCCGGCGTTAAGAACGACCTCCAGCCGCAGCGGAAAGCGCACTGAAGCGCGTACTGGATCCTGTGAATCCGTTGTACCAGGCATAAATCTCCTCATGCGCCTGCAAGGGGCACAGCCGCTATTGCATGCATTCTAAACGAGCCATCCGGCCTTACCTATCACCGAAAGGCGGTATTAAAGGTTCGGGATAAGACCGGTCGAACTGCCCACCCAGGTCCGGTCCCGATTATGGTCCACGCCCATCATCAGTCCCCGCCCCATGCGCACCAGGCTGGTCATGGGAATCATCGCCTTTTCGTCCGGCCAGACGTACAAAATACGGATTTCGGCCTGAGTCGGCCCCTCCGGGGTCTGAATAACCGGCTCAAACTGCACCCGCTCCTGCAACAGGTAGTTGTGCCGTTCTGCCGGCGGAATGGACGCCAGGTCGGCATCTGTCGGCGCAAACTGAATGCCCTTCCCCGCGAAAGAGTACAAGGGCTTGAACACCCACTTCTCCCGGTCTTCGGGAAGCCGCCCTCGCGCTTCGCCTGCGTACCACTCGTCGAGAAACACCGCCGCGGGTACCGCGGGGTGATCCAGATGGGGAATCGAGAACTTGCTGACCCGGAAATACCAGTTGGGGTGACCGGCCCATTCCACATCCAGTTCGTCGCGATAGTCGAAGGGCAGTGCCACTCCGCTGCGCAGCACTTCATCTACGATCACGCGGTTGTAAATGCGATGGATCGGCACAAGCTGGCCGGAGTTCTTACCACGGCGAAACAGCTTGTTCCCCTGCTTCACAACCTTGGTTACATCCACGGTATGGATGCCCAGCATCGTTTCGTGCATGTGGAAGTCCGGCAAAGTCTTCTGGCTCTCCGGATCCACTTCCATCAGGACGACATTCTCTGGATCATGACTGCCGACGATCACCTCACGCAGCAAATCGACGTAGCCCGCTTCATCCAATCCGCCGAAGAAGTACTGCAGGCTGGGATCAAGATCGAAGACTTCGAGATAGGCCTTCGAGAGCACGGGCTGGTACCCGAAGATTGATGGAAACGCCTGCATCTCGACCAGTTTTGGCTGCAAGTCTCCGTTCGCATCGCGAACCAGGCCGAAGTCCACCGTCATGAAGTGCGGATGTTTGTCCTGGTTGGGAACGCAGTATTCGTCGGGAATCGCAGCGTCCGACAGACGCATGTATTGCGTGTTGCCGAGCAGCTGGGCGGTCAAGTCCACGCCGGCGCGAATCATCCGCTGCATCAATTCAGGCGCGAAGAAGCATGGGGTTTCGGCGATGCGGAACTGGATTTCGGTGCGCGTGCGCTGATTCAACACCCGCAGCAGCTCAGCGTATTTGGCCGGCGTGAAGCGCGCATTGAAGTCGCTGCGGTAGGGCTCGATCATAGGTGTCTCCCGGCGATATATCCGTTAGACGCGGTCAGCCTTCGAGGAGAAACTTGCCTTCGCGCATGATCTGCTCTTCACCCTCGGGGCCGCCCAACCAGATGTTGAACGACAGGCCCACCACATCGATATGCGTCGTCGACTTCCAGGGCGCACCGGTGTGATTGCCGTAAGGGTCGCCAAAGGCGATGTGGATGCCGGGAAACTTTTCGTCCTGCAGGATGTTGCCAATCACATGCGTGACGCCGATGTTGGTGCCGATCGCAAATTCACCCACGCGGTCGGAGTTTTCATCTGTATGCGTGTAGGCCCAGAACTCGCGCTCCAGATCCTTGTTGGCGCATTCGATATCCGTAATGCGGTTGCGGCTGATGTTGATGCTGAGCGGCGTTTCCGTGAGGATGCCATACCGTGCGCACAGAAAATCTCCGACAACTCCATCGACGACGAACACGCCGTTCACTTCACCAGGTGCGGTGAAACATTCGCCGCCGGGAAGATTGCCCCACTTCTCCGGGCTGATGATGCCGGAAGTCTTGAACCACTTGTAGTCGGGATTGAGCTCGGCGCGAATGTCGGTGCCCGCGGGTGTTGTCGCGTGAACATAGTTCGCCTGCCTTACCTTGTCCAGCACAGCCTGGCTCAGGCGATCGACTGCACTGAAGTCGGCACGCATGCCCTGCACCATCACATCGGGCGTGATGTTCACCATGTGCGCATGACGCATGTGGCGACGGTTGACGACATCCGTCATCTGCATGCGGCTCCGCAGTTCATTGGGCTGCACCTGCACCGCAAAGATGCTGACTTGCGAGCTCTCCATGTCTTCGAGAACTTCCGCGGGCATGCCGGTCAACGGCCGCGACGCAATGTCTTCCAGCACAAACCCATTCCAGTGGCAGCCAACACCGTCCAACTCGTGCGCAATCGCAGCGGCGATGGATGCCGTCGACTCATCGGCGATCAGCGTGACTTTTTCTTCAGGCGCGATGCGCAGGCAGGTAGTCACTGCATTGCGGGCGCCCTGGCGAAACTCCTCGGGAAAGGCTGTGGTGTGAAGATCGGTGATCGAGGCGGCTCCGCTCAAGGGCGTTTCTCCTGGGGTTTTAGGTCTGTTGAATATTAAACAACTGTTACAGCCCTGCGCGCGTCTCCTCGGCCATGTAATCCACAACTTTCTTGAGATCTCCGGTCTTGCGAAAAACCGCCAATTGACGGTCTGCTCCGGAGCCCTGCTGCAACATCACCCGGATGTAGTCGATGGCCTTCCGGCAGTCGAGTTCGTCGACGACATCATCAATGAACGCAAGGTATTCAGAAATAAGGTCATATTCCGGCACTTCCTCTTCTTTGCCGAAGTCGATGAGCTTGCCCTGCAACCCATAACGCACTGCACGGAACTTGTTTTCCATCAGTAACGCACGAGAGTACTGCCGGTAATCCTGATTCTTCGCGTGCAGTTTCCAGAGTTTGGCGGCCGTCGCCTGAATCAGCGCCGCAATGGCCACGGTCTCTTCCGCTCGCAGGGGAATGTCGCAGACTCGAACCTCGACCGTATCGAAGAACGGATGCGGCCGCAGATCCCACCAGATCTTTTTCGCGTTGTCGATGCAGTTGGTCTTGATCAGCAGGTTCACATAGCTCTCGAACTCCGAGTAGCTATTGAATGTGTCGGGCAGATTGGTGCGCGGGAAGTGCTCAAACACCTTGGCGCGGTAGCTCTTGTACCCCGTGTCCATGCCCATCCAGAAAGGCGAGTTGGTGCTGAGCGCGAGGATGTGCGGAAGGAAGTAACGCAGCGAGTTCATGATACGGATCGCGGCTTCGCGGTCTTCGATGCCGACGTGCACATGCAGACCGAAGATCAGGTTGGAACGCGCAACGAGTTGCAGATCTTCGACCACCTTGTCATAGCGCGGGTCAGGATAGATCTCCTGCGAACGCCAATCCGCAAACGGATGCGTGGCGCCCGCAACCAGCACCAGGCCGTTTTCTTCGGCGAGGTGAATCATGTTACGGCGCAGGTCGTAGATGTCTTCGCGCGCTTCTTCGATGTTGTGGCACACGCGCGTGCCCACCTCGATCACCGACTGGTGCATTTCCGCTTTGACACGCTCTTCCATGCGGAGCTTGCCCTGCGCCAGCATCTCCGTAGAGATGTGCGAGCGCAGATCGCGCGTCTCCGGATCGATCGTTTGATATTCCTCTTCAATACCGAGTGTGAACGATGGTCGCATCAGTCCCTTCCTATCTAAGTTGCTATCGGCATCGTCAGCCGCAGGTCATGTGAGAAACGACGAATGATTACTTGAACTTCGAGATTATTGAACCCGTAGCCGGAGACTCGAAGACAATAGGAAGCCGTCTTCACTGAAGGCGCTATGTGGAAATTGCCATTGGCGTCTGTTTTTATCTTCTGCAGAACGTTTTCTTCACCGACCGAGTGGGAGCGATCGGCCGGGCAACTAACCATCTCGATGAGGGCGTCGCCTACTGGACCACCCGCTGGATCCACGATTACGCCGGCCAACCTGCCGGCATGCATCGGGCGTAGGATCGTCACCGTCTCAAAGGGTGCATGCGCAGAAAGGTAAGGAGCCAGAAACATGGAAGCGATGATGGCTCGATGAAACAACATGCCTACGCCTCGGTGTTGGTCTTTTTAGCAGATTTCTTGCCTGCGCTTTTCACCGCACGCTTCTCTATTGCCTTCGTTTCGAGCGCCGCTTTGGTTGTTGAGCCTGCCTTTTTCGCTGCAGGCTTCGTTGTCGCATCCATCGCGCCGCCAGAGAGGAACCGCGACCAGTGGAAACTCTTGCTCTGCGGCTCCGGCATTTGCGCTTTCTTGATGGCGAGCCTCGACACTTTGTCCAGAATCCACTCGAAGTTCGCTTCACCCACTGAGTGACGATCGGCGTCCGGCGCCGGATTCATGAAGTCGATGGCGTACGGAATACCGTCTTCCACCGCGAACTCGACCGTGTTCAGGTCATAGCCCAACGCGCGGCACAACGTGAGCGCGTCCTTTTCCACGCGCGCCAGCAGTTCCTTCGGATACTCAGGTGGCTCCTGCACATAGCGCAGATGGTGAGGCTGCCGCGGGTCGTAAGGCATGATGTGGACGTCTTCCTGCCCAACCACATAGCAGCGGAAATATTCGTTGAAGTTCACCGCCGCCTGCAGGGTCATCGCGAGATCGCGGGTCTGGTCGTAGGCGTGGAAGAACTCGGTCGGATTGTGGACGTGGTACACATCGCGCCAACCGCCGCCGTCATGCGGCTTCAGGAACGCGGGAAACTTCACGTAATCGAAAACCGCTTCCCAATCGATGGGGAACTCCAGGTTGCGGCATGACTGCTCGCCAATCTGCGGCGGATACAGCTTGTGCGGAAGCAGGGCGGTACGCGGAACCGCGACGCCCAGTTTGTCGGCCAGCGCGTAGTTGAAGAACTTGTCGTCGGCCGACCACCAGAACGGGTTGTTGATGACCGCAGTGCCGGTGAGAACGGCATTCTTCAGATAGGAACGGTAGAAGGGCATGTCGTGCGAAATGCGGTCGACGATGACCGCATAAGGGCACGGCTGCGCCATCTTCACACCGCCCACCTGCACAAACTCCGCGGTAATGCCTTCGACCTCCATCGAGTTGATGCGGTCTACCAGCGCTCCCGGGAACGTGTTTTCCATGCCGAACAGCACGCCGATTTTCTTCACTGCCGCCTCCTTCATTGCCCGCCTGCCGCCAGATGAAATTGCTTGAATTTACAAATACACGTGCGCCATGCGCTGCCACCATGGCCAGTCGTGCCCGGTATTGTCGCCCCACACATCCAGTTGCACAGGGATACCCCGGCTGCGCATCACCGCCGCCAGGCGTTCGTTGTCGTTCCAGCACTGATCGTGTACGCCGGTTGCGAGCACATAGTTGTTATGCCGCATGCGGTCCAGAAACCATTGGTCGTTGAGACCGGGCAGGTAGGCGAGCGGCTGGTTGTAAAACACATCGTCGTCGTAATAGCCGTGCAGGAAGCCGAGTTCCTGAAAGTCGAACGCTCCACTCATCGACAGGCACCCTGTAAACACGTCGGGATGGCGAAGTGCGGCGTTCACCGCATGGTAGCCGCCGAAACTGCAACCGACGGTGACGAAGTGCGGGCGCTGGTTGATCCATCGGGCGAAAGGCACCACCTCATGCACGATGTACTTGTCATACTGCACATGGCGCGCTATACGCCAGCGGGCTGGGACGTTGCGGTTGTACCAGCTTTCCGCGTCGACGGAGTCGACACAGTACAGCTGCAGCTTGCCCGCGTTGATCTTGTCCGCGACAGCGCCGACCATGCCACGGTCTTCGAACTCATAAAACCGGCCCTGCGAGGTGGGAAAGACAACGGCCGGCAGGCCGTCATGGCCAAATACCAGCATTTCCATATCCCGGCCGAGTTCATGGGAGAACCATTTGTGATATTCGCGCTTCATCGTCTGGCCCTCTGGTACTCTGAGGCCTTATTCAAGCACAGGGGTTGTGTATACGCATTGAAGCCATCACGCACTGACATTTCCTCCATTCCAGCCAATCAGAATGCGGAGAGCCCAGTGTTGCCGTTCGAAGAAGGTGCGGCAAGTATCACCGGCGACTTTCCCCCACCGGAACTGGATGGAAACCCGCGTTACCGCATCCTGCGTGGATTTCGCTCAAAGTTTCTTCCCAGCCGGCGCGACATCCGCATTTACCTGCCGGAAGCTTACCTGAACGAGCCTCGTCGGCGATTCCCCGTTTTTTATCTCCATGACGGTCAGAATCTGTTCGACGCCCGCACCTCGTATGTCGTAGGCCGAACATGGCAGGCGCACACCACGGCAGACTATCTGACAGCAGAGGGTCAGATCGAACCGGTCATCATGGTCGGAATCGATAACACCGGTGTCCGCCGCATGGCGGAATACACGCCTACTCGCGATCCGCGCATGGGAGGGGGCGAGGGCGAGCGCTACGGCCGGCTGCTGACGGAAGAGCTCAAACCCCTCATCGACCGTGAACTGCGCACTCTGCCGGACGGCTCGAACACCGCCTTGGGTGGATCTTCGCTGGGCGGCCTGATTTCTTTGACCCTGGGTCTGGAATATCCAGATGTTTTCAACAAGCTGGCTGTCATGTCCCCCAGCGTGTGGTGGAACCAGCGGGCGTTACTGATGATTGTGAGTGAAGCCCGTCCCAGGCCGCGTCCGCGCATCTGGCTGGACATGGGAACCTCTGAGGGCCTGCGTCACCTGCGCGACTGCGACCTGCTTCACCACCGCCTGATCCAGCGCGGATGGAAGGATCGCGAGGACCTGCACTATCTGCGGGTTCACGGCGGTGTCCACGACGAAAGCGCCTGGGCTGCGCGATTTGACCGCGTCCTGCAGTTTCTGTTTCCGTCCAACGCATAATCCGGCAGATTCTTTATGACCTTCTTGCACAGCGTTTGCGATTTTGGCTGGAATTCGCGGTATACTTAGGTGTTCGGTTTCACTTACCGCGCTCGTGTCGATGTGTTTCCACGGGTTGGGCGGCAACCTTGAACAAATCAAGCTTTTTGAGAGGATCCTTTCCTGTGTTGATGATTCGTCTGGCGCGCGTCGGCGCCCGCAAGCAGCCCCACTATCGCGTTGTTGTCATTGAGAAGGACCGCGCCCGCAACGGCCGCTCCGTGGAAGTGGTGGGCACGTACAATCCCCGGACCAATCCGGCCAGTGTCGACCTCAAGCACGACCGCATTACCTACTGGACATCCAAGGGCGCACAGCTTTCGGAGACCGTGGGCAAGCTGCTGAAGAAGAACCAGCCGGCTGCCGCGACCGAAGCAGCCGCTATCTAAGGTAACCGCAAGGGTAAGGACTATAGGGTGCCAGACCGGTTTCTAAAAGGTCACGCAGAAGCACCACAATCTCACGTAGACTTCCCTCACAAAGTCAACATCATGTGAAGCTTTGTGGGGCGGCGTGTCCGCTTCGGTACGTTTTAAGTGCGACAGCCCGGGCCCCTTTTACTGTAGTTTTTCCCCGCGATTCACTACGAGAAGGAGGCTGCAGGGCCGGAATCGCACCAGCTACATCTATCCCGAGGTGAGTGAGTGACTGAGAGTTTAGAGCCTTCCCTGCAGAAGGACGCGGTCAGTGCAATGCAAGCGTTGATCCTTGAGTTAGCGAAAGCGCTCGTGGACGATATAGCGGCTGTACGGGTCGAAGTCTTCAATGAGAACGATTCTTCTGTGTTGCGTTTGTATGTAGCCCAGAGCGACATCGGCAAAGTCATTGGAAAGCAGGGCCGCACCGCGCGCTCCTTGCGTACGATCCTGAGTGCCGCAAGCATGAAGTACCAGCAGCGTTTTGCGCTGGATATCGTTGAAGCTGGAGAACGGGGCGGCTACCACCATCACGAGTAGTACGCCGCCCGCCACTTACCCGCAGAGAAGATCAGGCGTGAAGTGAGCAAACAAAAGCAAAAGAATGGCGACCCTCGCGGGTCGCCATTCTTTTTGCCTGAAACTTGAGTTACCTGGCGCGTTCCACTTCACGCAGACGAGCCGCCTTGCCGCGCAGAGCGCGGATGTAGAACAGCTTGGAACGGCGAACCTGGAAGGAGCGGATCTTCTCCACCTTGTCGACAACCTTGGAGTTGTACGGGAAGATGCGCTCGACACCCTGGCCGAAGCTCATCTTGCGGACGGTGAAGGTGCCCTGGGGGCCCTTGCGGCAGGCGATAACCAGGCCTTCAAACGCCTGGAGACGTTCCTTTTCGCCTTCCTTGATCTTGACCTGCACGCGAATGGTGTCGCCGGGAGCAAAGTCAGGGAGGTCGGTGCGCTGGAGCTTTTCAGCCAGCTTCTGCATTACAGGATGGATAGACATGACGAATTCCTTGCTTAAAGTCGCAGGATTTAGTTTACATGAAATTCCCCGGACCGCGAACAGGAATCTGGCCGGAACGCTCGCATTTGAGGCCGATCGGTGCCCGCGGGAGAGCTTAAGAACTCGAAACCAAGCACAATTCCAAGCGCCAACGGCGCGTTCCATACCAGCCTGGGGCGAACCGGGGTCCCCGGCGAGTGCTTTTGCTCGCTGGGGTGGAGAAGCCCAGGCTGCAGTGCCCTCAAAGATTGAGGGCTGAAGGCCCGACCTATGATGGTGCCACATAGGTCGGGCTTTCAGCCCTCTGTCTTGTACTGGCTCGTTACCTGGGGCTTCGCCCCAGGCTGGTATAGGGCGCGCCGTTGGCGCTTAGAACCATTCCACACTTTGGTCGGGTCTGCACCCACTCTCACGTCGGCATCATCTCCGATGGGATTTCCACCCATGAGATCACGACGTCCATCACGAGCAAAACCCTAAAAACTGAGGTTCACTTCTGGATCTCCAGATCAGCTAGAAACTCGCGGTCGCGATCGGAAAGTTCACTCGTCTCCAACAGGTCCGGCCGGTTCATCAGCGTTTTTTGGAGCGCCGCCCGCCGGCGCCATCGGCGGATCGCAACATGGTCGCCTCCGCTCAACACTTCGGGCACAGAGATACCTCGGAACTCCGCCGGTCGAGTGTAGTGGGGATAGTCGAGCAGACCTCCAGCACCATGGGTGGAGCGTGGAACGCCATCGATCATTAACTCCGTAGAGTCATCGGCCTCGCCAAAACTTTCAAAGCGAGACGAATCCGAGTGACCAAGAACCCCGGGAAGCAAACGAACGGTGCAGTCGATGATTACCAATGCCCCGAGCTCTCCACCCGAAAGTACATAGTCCCCAATCGAGAGTTCTTCGTCGCACAGGAGCTCGCTGACGCGCTCGTCTACCCCTTCATAGCGGCCGCAGATCAACACTACGCGCTCCAGTGTCGCAAGACGACGCGCAACTCCCTGGGTGAAGCGCTTGCCTTGCGCGGATAGCAGGATGACCGATTCGCGGGTGGTGTCTCGCGACTCCTTGGCCGCCACGCCAAGCGACTCCACACAATCGAAAATCGGCTGTGCCTTGAGCACCATGCCCTCACCGCCTCCAAAGGGACGGTCGTCGACGGTGCGGTGGCGATCATGCGTGAATGCGCGCAGGTCGTGCGCGTTGGCCTGGGCCTGCCCGGAGCGCAGAGCGCGCTCCAGAATGCCATGGTCCAGAGGGCCACGGAAAAACTCCGGAAAGATCGTGACAATATCGAACCGCATGATGTCCGTATCGAGTGTATCCGCCACCAATATGGATAGCTGCTGGACGCCGAAACTGGTCAGCCGTTTTCGTTGGTATCTTGCGCAGATTCAGCTTCCATGTCCAAAAGACCGGCGGGAAGCTCCATGGAGATTCGTTTGGCCGCCGTATCCACGGATTTGAGATAGGCCAGCGCCAGGGGTACGAGAAGCGGTTCGGCGGACGAATTCGCAGTCTCCACCACCAGCAACGGAGCGGCATCTTCCAGACGCAGCCTGCCGTCCGGGGAGGTGGCAAATTGCACATCCACAACCCGGCCAACTTCGCGGCCATGGTCGACCAGCGTGCAGCCCAGCAGGTCGCGTACGTAGAAGGTGTCCGGTTCCAGCTCCGGCAACTCCGCGGCTGGAATTGCAACCTCCATGCCGGCCAGCGTTTCCGCCTCCGAGATGGAGTCATACCCTTTCAGCTTCAGGACAATACGCCCCGCGTTCTTTCCTGTAGGCGACCACGCTTCTTCAAGCTTGATCATCAAGGGTTTACCCGTGGCTTTGGTCAGGCGAAAGCTGCGGCCGGCGCGGAACTCATCAACCTGGTCGGTCAGCCGTTCAGCGAGCACCTCGCCCTTACGGCCCTGTGGACGCAGAATGTGCGCGATGGCGACCCACTCGGCGCTGTCATTGTTCGAATTGCTGGTTGCGTCCTCGCGATCCACAAATCCCTCTGCCAACAGCTTACTTGGAGGGTCTTGAGAATGCTCTACACTCAAAGAGAAAGCGCATCATGCCGGCCCTCTTCCAGTATCCCGTTCCCAAGGGCGTGACCAAAGCCACCGCCAAACAGCAGATGTTGAAGCAGCTTGTCTGCTCCAACGCGCCGGAACAGGCTTTGCGTTATCACGGGTTCAAAACCATCGCTGGAGTGGACGAAGTGGGCCGCGGGGCTCTGTTTGGACCGGTCGTAGCCGCGGCAGTGATCCTGCCAGAAAAAGTGGCGACGCTCGCCCGCATGGGCCTCAAGGACTCCAAACAGCTAACCCGCGAAGATCGCGAGAAGCTCGACCGCAAGATCCGTTCGGTAGCCATTGCCGTCGGTGTGGCGGAAGTCGACGCCGAAACCATCGACCGCGTGAACATCTACCAGGCTTCGCGTATGGCCATGCTGATCGCCGTGCAGCAGTTGCAGGTGGAACCCGATCATTTGATCCTGGATGCGATGCGCATCAACCACCCCTGCGCGCAGACCAAGATGTACTACGGCGATGCGCTGTGCATTTCGGTTGCGGCGGCATCGGTCGTCGCCAAGGTTTATCGCGATGCCCTGCTTCGTGATCTCGACCTGCAGTATCCGCAGTATGGCCTCGCCTCGCACAAGGGGTACGCGACGCCTGAACATCGTAAGGCTCTCGAAGAGCATGGGCCATGTGTTCTACATCGCCGCAGCTTTGCGCCGGTAGCCGCTTCGGATCGCGAAGCAGCACTCGAACAACAAATCGAATCCGGCGACCTCTTCGACGATCTTGAGTTGGAAGCTGACAGCCTTGCGCTCGAGGAGAGCCCTGACCCGGAAGGCAGCAACACGTGGGCCTGAGACTGCTGTGCGTCGTGGCGCATCCCGACGATGAGTGTTTCGGGTTCGGCGGTGCGCTGGCCCTCGCGTCGGACCGCGGTATTGAAACCAGTGTGATCTGCCTCACGGATGGGCAGGCTGCGACAAATCGCGGCAACTCCAAAAGCCCTGAAGAACTGGGCCGCATGCGGCGCGAAGAGTTTGCCGCGTCCTGCGCCATTCTCGGTGTCACCCATCACGAGCTGCTCGACTACAGCGATGCGAAGCTGGAGTTCGCCAGCCTCTCGGAGTTGGCCGGCAAGCTGGTCGCCCGCATGCGCAGCTTTCGTCCACACATCGTGCTGACCTTTGGCGGTGACGGCGGAGCCAACACTCACCCCGACCACACTATGGTTTCCTTCGCAGCGACCGCGGCATTTCATTGGGCGGGCGCTCCGAAGCGTTATCCCCATGCTGGCGAGCCGTATCAGCCGCAACGGTTGTTCTACCTGACCACGAATTTCTTCCTGCCCGAGCGGCGCAAACCGCTGCCGGCGCCATGGACCGTGGTGCTGGATATCCGGTCCGTTTTCGAACGCAAGCTTCAGGCACTGGGAGCCCATACATCGCAGGCGGCGCTGATGGATCAGGTAAAACCCATCTTCGAAAAGTACGGCAGAGACGAGCTTTACACGCTCGCGGCAGTGGCGGAACCGCAGCCTGCCACGCAATCGAAGGACTTGTTCGAGGGCCTCGCTCCAGAATAGTTGGAGCGGCGTACACTGGCCGCACCATGCACCGGTTCATCGCTCCAACGTTGATTGCCGCAGCTCTCGTTTTCCCCGTCATCCTTCGTGCGCAGGACACCGAACAATTCAAAGCAGGCAAGCCGGGGCATTCTGTCGACCTCCCGAAGGGCCGCCTTCTTGGCACCGTGATTTGCACGGACACGCGCAAGCCCGCGCGTGGAGCTGTTGTGATAGCCGACCTCATTGGAGAGCGGGGCACAATGTCCAATACGACGACCACCACCCGGGTCGCTATGGATGGGACATATACCCTGGATCATCTTCCCCCGGGCAACTATGCCGTCCTCGCGATTTTTCCCGGTTATCTTTCCCCAGTCGACGATATGCTCGTCGGCCAGCTGAATGACGAAGCCGGTCAGAAAACCCTGCATGACCGGATGGCGCGTTCCGGTGTTGTCACGATCGGCAACACGTCGGCGACGTTGGATCTGACGCTTGAGCGCGGCGCGGCGGTAAGCGGCCGCGTGTCGTATTCAGACGGCTCACCAGCCACACAAATCACCATCGACATGGAATCCACCGAACCTAAGAACAAACCTTCGGCCAAACCGGAAGACAACATCAATATGGGGGCCATGATGCGCATGATTTTCACGCACCAAAGCGCGAACACGGACGATCTGGGACATTTCAGGATTTCGGGGCTGCAGCCAGGGAAATACCGCGTTGCCGCCGTCGAAGCAACCACTGATTCGAATGGGAACAACGAAGGCATGGGATGGTTCGCGGACGGAATGGTCACAAACCCACGAGCATTACGGGTGTACAGCGGCGACACGCTGCACAAAAGCGAGGCGAAGGTGTACGACCTGCGCGGAGCCGATGAGGTCTCGGACATAGAGATTACGTTGCCGGTGAACGCTTTTCACATCGTGCGGGGAGCAGTGACCGCCAGGGATGGCAGACCTCTGAATACAGGCCAACTCAATCTGACAGACAATGCCGATGCTTCTCTTGTTTTTCACGCACGGCTGCAGCGTGACGGAACGTTTCAATTCGCGACGGTGCCCAATGGAACATATACGCTTTCAACGTCCAGCGTGAAGCTTGATGCATATCCCGAGGAGGGCATCGGCGGACTTACTCCGACAAGTCAACCACCGCCGGTCAGCGCATTTGCGGACGCCAACATCGGAGTGATCGTAAAAGACTCCGATGTACCAGACGTCCTTCTGGCCCTGACAGAATTGCCACCAACAAACGCCTCAGAGCCATCGCTTCCAATCCTGCAGGATTCGGCGCCGCACTAGAGCAACTGCCCTGAGGCTGTGGAGTCGATAGGCGTGGTGAAGGCCGTTTTCCTAATTGGAGACAGTCTCCTGGAGTGAACCCCTGAAGTGAGACAGTAAAAATAGGGACAGGTTCTCGAGAAGGAGAACGTATGTCCAAGCAAGCGGTTCGGATTTTCAGCCAGGAGTACAAGCTGCAGTCGGTGAAGCGGATGGAGTCCGGAGAGAACGTGAGTGCTCTCTCGCGGGAGTTGAAGATCAAGCGTGAAGTGCTGTATCGGTGGCGGGACGCGTTTCGATTGGGTGGCCCTGAGGCATTGCGGTT
>DASYEV010000030.1:0-13804 GCA_036498835.1 Acidobacteriaceae bacterium
AAAGCTCGAAGCCATGCCGCCCATGTCCGCCGAGTCCACCGTCAGCCGCAACTATCTCGACTGGCTGCTCGCGGTGCCGTGGAAGAAGCGCAGCAAGGAAATCCGCTCCATCGACAACGCGGAGCAGGTACTGAACGAAGACCACTACGGTCTGGAGAAGATCAAGGACCGCATCCTTGAGTTCCTTGCGGTGCGCCAGTTGGTGAAGAACCCGAAGGGCTCCATCCTGTGCTTCGTCGGGCCTCCGGGCGTCGGCAAAACCTCCTTGGGCATGAGCATCGCCAAGGCCACGGGACGCAAGTTCGTTCGCATGTCGCTGGGCGGTGTGCGTGACGAAGCCGAGATTCGCGGCCATCGCCGCACCTACATCGGCGCTCTGCCGGGACAGATCATTCAGTCCATGAAGAAGGCCGGCACCAAGAACCCGGTCATCATGCTGGATGAAATCGACAAGATGGCCTCCGACTTCCGTGGCGATCCTGCCAGCGCGTTGTTGGAAGTGCTGGACCCGGAACAGAACAACACCTTCCAGGACCACTATCTCGATGTGGAGTACGACCTGAGCCAGGTGCTCTTCGTCGCCACCGCGAACGTGCTGCACACCATTCCCGGCCCCCTGCAGGACCGCATGGAGATTCTCCGGCTCACCGGTTACACCGAGGTGGAAAAGCTCGAGATCGCCAAGCAGTACCTGGTGAAGAAGCAGCGCGAAGCCACCGGCCTGACCGAAGAGCAGATCACCTTCGCCGACGAAGCACTGCGCGAGATCATTCGCAGCTACACACGCGAAGCCGGCGTACGCAACCTGGAACGCGAAATCGGCAACGTCTGCCGCAAGGTCGCGCGCAAGGTGGTCAAGGACGCAACGCATACCGAAAGCGTGACGGCGCAGACCATCGTCGATCTGCTCGGCGTAGCGAAGTACCGCGACTCGCAGGTGCAGGAGAAGTCTGAGGTCGGCCTGGTCACCGGCCTTGCCTGGACGGAGATGGGCGGCTCGATTCTGCAGACCGAAGTGCAGGTGCTCGACGGCAAGGGCAAGATGACCGCCACCGGGCAGCTCGGCGATGTGATGCAGGAGTCGGCCCAGGCTGCGCTCACCTACATCCGCTCCCGCTCGCACCACCTCGGCCTGGCCCGGGACTTCTACCGCAACATCGACATCCACATCCATGTGCCGGAAGGCGCGATTCCGAAGGACGGTCCGTCCGCCGGCATCACGCTGGCCACCGCTCTTGCCAGCGCGCTGACCAAGATCGAGGTGCGCCGTGATATCGCCATGACTGGTGAAATCACGCTGCGCGGCAAGGTGCTTCCCATCGGCGGACTGAAAGAGAAGCTGCTGGCCGCGCATCGCGCCGGCATCTTTGAAGCCGTGCTGCCCATGGAGAACAAGAAGGATCTCGCCGACCTGCCGGAGCTCATCAAGAACGGCATGAAGCTTCACTGGGTGGAACAGATGGACGAAGTGCTGGAGATCGCGCTGGCGGCCAAGCTTCCCCGTCTCGCGGAGGAGACGCCGGAAGCGCTCGCCTCCACGATGCCCGTTCCTCCGGCTGAGCCATCGATCCAGCCTTCGGCACATCAGTAGATAACGCAACATTGTCATTGCGAAAAGAGTGGAGCCTCGGCTCCACTCTTTTTATTGGCAGCGACAGGACGTGAGCGCCGCACGAGGTATTTGTTTTGCTTAAGGACACGGGTTCACCCGTGTCGTAGGTTGCACGAAGACCGCGGCTTGAGCCGCTGAGGTACCCGTACCAAGCTTGAGAAGACGCTGGAGTCGCAGTGAGGTGCTGTGGCGGACTTGGAACGGTTTCCTCCGGGGCTGAAGCCCGCGTCGTTTTGACTTTGAACGTCACGGGTGAACCCGTGACCTTAAGCAAAACGATCGGGTGTCGCAGACACCTGCAAGCTTCCATCGGATGAAGTTCGTGACCTTGAAAGGGCTGGCCTTCAGCCCTCAAATTCTCGTTGGCCAATACCTGGGGCTCCGCCCCAGGCTGGTATAGCGTCGCGCCTTCAGCGCTCAGATCATCTCTTCGCTCCGATGATTGGGCAAAACGACATCGCCATTGTCGGTCCGATCATCCGGGATGGAGTGGCGTAGAGGAACACCCACGCAGGCACTGGATAACAAAGAGAGGAGGCCGGGCGAATTCGCCCGGCCTTGGTGTTTGTCGTGACCCGATTTTTATGTTGGCGTAAAGCTCAGCTTCGCCGCCCGGAGACCAGGTGCATCACCAGAGAAATCACCGCGAAAATGATCAACAGGTGAATGAAGAAGCTGCTGATGTGCATGACGAAGAAGCCGCCCGCCCAAAGCACAACAAGGACAATAGCCAGAATAATGAACATGGTTCTACCTTCTTTCAGACCAGATAACCGACATAGTTGGAGCGTTCGCTACGCCTGAATGAGAGCGTTCAGCGGCACGGCAGCGTTGCTTGCCATGAAAAATATTTGTGATCCGATGCAGCCGGATAACATGCCCGGCCCGCAAGGCATCTATGGCTCTTGAAGTACGGAGGCCTGCCTTGGAACTGATTATTGTGATCGTGTTGCTGCTGCTGCTGTTTGGTTCGTTCCCGTCTTACCCTTACTCACGCAACTGGGGCTATTACCCCAGCGGCGCCCTCGGCACCATTCTGCTGATCGTCGTCATCCTCTGGCTGTTGCACGTTATCTAGCAAGAGGCAAATCGACGGAACCCATGCGGCCTGTCGCGGCATCGCGCACGACGAAACGCAGTACCGCGGTCTTCGCGACCGGCTCCACGTGGAAATCAAAATCGGCATTCTTGGTGCTGTCGCGAAGATTCACGCCGGGTTTTGCGTTCGCCACCATACCGTGCAGCGTGTGGCCAATCATCTTCGCTTTCGAAGACAGCGAAACAGCAAGAACTTCCACGTTCGCACTGGACGCTCCATCGCCGCGCGGCGTCCAGGTCAGGTCCGCCGCGCTGACATGCACCACGTAAGCATTGGCTGGGGCATTGATGGACCGGTTGAGCTCCACGGTGACATGCAGACCGGTAAGCGGGATGGAGCTTTCGGCAGCCGTACTGAGATCGTAGGAGATGGCTGCCCCGGAAGCTTCGCGCTGTGTGCGCTCATTGAAGTAGCCCTGGCGTGTTGTGGCGGTCAAGCCGGGCTTGAGACAGACAACCTTGATTTTGCGAAAGCGTCCTTCGAGCTCATTGTCCGATGAGGGCGCATACCCAATGGTGTAGAACTCTGTGCCGAGACCCACCGCGGACGCAATCTGCGCCGTGACGTTGTTCAGACCACGCACCACGCGGCCTCCCGTCGCGGGACCGAGCCCGTCGAAATCTTCGCTCACGCCGAAGGAAGCGTTAGGACCTGCGAGTCCGTCTCCTGCGGCATCCGCGAACGCCTGTTGCGTTTCATCGGTGATTTCGGTCATACCCGCCGCCGTGCTGCTCGGATCGACCGCATACATGGTCACGCGAGTATCCAGCAAGACGTCGGTCACGTGGCGAATGGTCTCGCGAACTTCAGTAAGGTCTTTGCTCTTGAGCAGCGTGGGGTCGACGGTCGGAAACCCTCCGCCAACCCACACTACGTTCTTGCGTCCCGGCACACGCGCGCTGTTCTGCGCGATCTGCTCCAGTGCCCGCAGCGACTGGTCGAGTCTTTCGAGCGGACCATACTCCGTGCGTCCGTTGAGCTCCAGCTTCCAGGCGTATTTCGTTGGCGCGGCATCCAGCGCTTTGAGCAATGCGTCGCGGTCGCGTGTGTATCCATGCACCATGCCGAAAGCATTGTCGGTCACGCTGAGGATCTCGGTTGGCTGGGAGAGCAGCGCGGGGCGGCTGGCAAGGTAGTTGTGCAACTCGCGGCGCGCGAAGGCGCTGTCGGCAAAATGCGTGTTGATCTGGTCCAAAACCAGGATCGTGACCGGCGTCTGGCCAAAGCTCGCCGGCTGCGCTGGGTCGAAAACCTGACTGATGCCGGCAGTGACGGAATCGGCGGGAAGATGATGCACCGCCGGTGACTCAAAGGAACGGATGGACTGCTGCTTGCCGTCTTCGAATACCTGAAAGTCATCGCGGGTAAGACCACTTACCGGTTTGCCATCCTTGCCTGTAACAACCACGTCGAGCACCACCAGGCGGGCGTTAACGGTAAGCGTCGCCGTGTGGGGAAGCTGAGCTTCGGGGGCGGGTGCAGCCTGCGCAAGACAGTACGGGGACAGGCAGACTGCGACAGCAAAACCCGGCAAGATCGAAGGACGGCAAACGGACAAAAAACGGCGAAAAACCAACGGAAAACTCTCCCCTGCGGATGGCAAACCTTGATTTGAACACGAAACCCCGGTTTTCCTCACTGCCGCTGGGTGCAGGACGAGCAATTCGTTACAAGTGTTTCATCTTGAAGCGACCGAAAACACAGTACATTTATGGTATGCGTCCCAATCTTGTCCGGTTCCCCAGATTCCTGGCCCTGTTTCTGTTTTTGATTTCTGTGCCCTCAGCCATGTGGGCGGTTTCCAAAACCGTTGTGATCAGCCAGCTTTATGGCGCAGGCGGTAACACCGGAGCAAGTTACAACGCCGACTATATCGAATTGTTCAATCTGGGAACGACAGCAACAAGTATTGATGGCTGGTCCATTCAATATGCTTCCGCCACGGGCACAGCGATCTCGGGCACCGTGAAGATACCGGCCGGCGTGACGCTTCAGCCCGGGCAGTACTATCTGATCGCTCACGCCGCAGGGTCCGTCGGAGCGAATTTACCCGTAACGCCTGACGATGTGGATGCAGGCGTTGCGTGGGCGGCGACAGCAGGAAAGCTCTTCCTGGTTAATTCGTCGACCACGTTGGCATCTGGCACTATTTGCTCGAACTCGGCTGTTGTCGATTTCGTTGGATTCGGCAGCACCGCGAGTTGCTATGAAGGGACCGGGGCCGCACCTGCTCCAAGCACGACAACTGCGGATATTCGGAAGAACTCGTGCACCGACACCGACGATAACAGCGCTGACTTCACGACGGGGGCAATTGCGCCCCACAACATGAGCACAACGCTCGCGCCTTGTGTCGCGGTCAATCCATTCAAGGTCGTAGCCGCCGCATCCACCAACCCGGTAAGCGCGGGGGGATCGACGTTACTCACTGCTACTGTCACTCCCGCAACATCGCCGGCTTCGACAAACATCGCCGTTAAGGCGGACCTCTCTGCATTCGGCGGATCTTCCACACAGGCTCTGTATGACGACGGCACGCACGGGGACGCGACCGCCGGCGACAACATCTTCAGTTACACACTCTCGGTGCCCGGCGGCCAGGGCTCCGGTGCGAACACGATCAATTTCAGCGCAACCGATAGTCAGCTCGACAATTCCACGACCACGCTTTCGCTGACGGTGACCTCGGCAACGCTGGTGCCCATCCACACCATTGAGGGCAGCACACCCGGCACATCGGCTTACACCGGCCAAATGGTCGCCACTTCCGGTATTGTGACGGGCGTACGGCCTTACGGTTTCTATCTCCAGGCGCGCGATAGCGCGGCAGACTCGGATCCCACTACATCGGAAGGAATCTTCGTCTACGCAGGTACGGGCAACGTGCCCGGAACTGTGACGGTTGGGACAGAGGTGCAGCTCACAGGCACGGTGACGATCTTCACACCTACTGGAGCGGCATCCACGGCAACCCAGGCGGAAACCGAGTTGACAAGCCCGGGCAGCTACACCGTGCTGAGCACCTCCAATCCGTTGCCGGCGCCGATTACGCTGACAACCACCCTGCCCAGCCCCACCGGCGCCATCAACCAGTTGGCGCACTACCAGTCCATGCGGGTATCGATCCCAAGCCTCACGACAACGTCGGGCACGGACGGAACGTTTACGGAATCGACTGAGACCTATGTCTCCAACGGCCAGTTCTGGGGCGTGGTCACGAACACTCCCCGGCCGGTGCGTGAACCTGGTCTGGAAGTACTCGATCCATTCACGACGGGCAAGCCGAACACCATTGCACGATTCGACGACAATCCCGAAGTGTTCGAAGTCGATTCGCTAAGCCTGAACCCTGGCAAAGCGCTTGACGTCACCAGCAGCACGTTAGTGACCGGCATCAACGGCATCATTGACCTGGGTACGGGATACCCGGTTGTCATGCTGGAAACGGGCAACAATCCTACGGTCACCGGAGGCCTGACGCCCAATACCGTAAGCGCAGCCGCCAGCAATGAAGTCACGCTTGGCGACCTCAACATGGAGCGCTTCTACAACACGATCAAGGACACTTCGGGCGCCGTGGTGATTACGCAGGAGGCGTACACTCGCCGCTTGCAAAAGGCTTCCCTGGCGATCCGCAACCTCTTCCTTTCCCCCGACATCCTTGCGGTGGAAGAGGTCGAAAACCCGCAGACGCTGCAGGACGTCGCAACCCAGATCAGCACAGATGCTGTTGCCGCGGGCCAGACCGATCCGCAGTACGCGCCGTATCTGGTCATAGGGAATGATTCGAGCGGCATCAGCGTCGGCTTCCTGGTTAAACCCTCCAAGATCACGGTGAACAGCGTTGATCAGATCGGTAAGACCACTACCTACACCCCGCCCGGCGGTTCGGCGATCATTTTGAATGATCGCCCCCCACTGGTGCTGCATGCCGGCATCAAGCGCTCTGGCGCTACCGACTACCCGGTCACCGTGATTGTCAACCATTTGAAGTCGTTGGATGACATCACCACCAAGCCGAATACCCCCTACAAACGTGAAGCGCAGGCAGAGTTCCTGGCCAACCTGATCCAGGGCTACCAGAGCGGCGGCGAACACGTCATCTCGGTCGGCGACTACAACGCGTTTGAGTTCAACGACGGCATCGTGGATGAACTGAACATCATCCGCGGCATCGTTACACCGTCCAATCAGGACGTGGTGCCCGGACCGGCAACGGCTCTGGTAACTCCTGCCCTGGTGGACGTCGATCCGACCAACCTTGCTACCGGCTCCTACAGCTATGTGTACCAGGGCAATGCGCAGAGCATTGACCACATCCTTGCCACTTCGGATATTGCTCCCGATATCCATGTAACCTCCGTGCACCTGAATGCGGATTTCCCGGTCGTCTTGCGCAACGACGCCACAAAACCGGCCCGCACCTCCGATCATGACGGCTTTGTGGCTTACCTCGCCGTCCCCGGCATCTCGATCACGCTGAACCCGACGTCGCTCGACTTTGGAACACCGGTCGTGGGCGTCACCGTCACCAAGACAGTGAACGTCAGCAATGCGGGCAAGTCTGCCATCACCATCGGCAGCATTGCCGTCAGCGCCGGCTATACCCAGACCAACACCTGCGGAACGTCGATCGCCGCCGCCGGAACCTGCGTTGTAACGGTCAACTTCACGCCCACCGCTGCGGGCCTGGTGACAGGTACGCTCACCCTCACCGACAACGACATCACAGGAACTCAGACTGTGTCGTTGACGGGTACGGGCGCGGGGTCCTTCGTCACCCCCAAGCTGGTCGTTTCGCCCACCAACCTGGTGGCGGGAACGAACGTGCAGATGAACGTGACCATCACCGGCAACTCAACTGGCAACACGCCCTCCGGCACGGTAACGTTCCTGGACGGCGCCACCACACTCGGCACCGCCACCCTCAGCGGCGGCTTTGCCACCTTCAGCACCACGAAGCTGGCTGTGGGCTCGCACAGCATCACCGCGCATTACAGCGGCGATGCCATCTACCCCGCTGCCGATACAACCCCTGCGGTGGCTGTAACCGTAACCGCTCCTCCGCCCGCCGACTTCACGGTGACGGTGGCCAATACCCAGGTCATCCTGACCAACGGGCAGCCTTCCGCCACGACTGCAGTCAATGTAGCCATGGTGAACGGCTTCAGTTCGACCGTAAGCTTTACCTGCAACAACCTGCCGAGCCGGGTCCTGTGTACCTTCACCCCGGCAACGCTGAGCGCCAGCGGCGAAAGCACCCTGACCCTGACCAAGAACGCCTCCGCCACTCTGCGCGAAGGTCCTCTCGCCTTCGGCAAGTCCGGTGGCATCGCGCTGGCCCTGCTCGGTCTGCCGCTGTTGCTGACCGGCTTCCGGAAGCGGATGCGCGGCGTGGGAGCGGTGCTGGGCATGCTGCTTCTGGCGCTCGGCATGGCTTCGCTGACCGGCTGCGGAAACGGCACAACCACCGCGCCCGGAACCGCCACGGTCACCATCACCGCCACCGGCGGAAGCATCACGCATACCGCCAGCTTCACGCTGACGATACAGTAGAAGGTGCGATGAGCTTCCGTACAACGATGTATCGAACCTGCAGGGCCGCGACCGTCGCGGCCCTGCTCTTTTCTTTGGGCGTTCCCCGGAGCTGGGCATGGGGACGCGAGGGCCACAGACTGACTGCGCTGGTGGCCGAAGCCTACCTGACTCCAGAAGCGAGAGCTCAGATCAAGGAGCTGCTGGGGAACGAAACCCTGGCCGACGTCGCGCCCTGGGCCGACACTTATCGCACGAGCCATCCGGAGACGGCTCTCTGGCACTTTGTCGACATCCCCAAAGACCAGGACAAGTTCGATCGCAACCGCGACTGCCCTGCCTCGGCCTCAGACCCCAAATCTCCCTGGCGGGATTGCGTGACCGACCGCATTCTGTACTTTGAAGGCCGGCTCGGCGATGAAACCCTGAGCAAGGCCGATCGCGCGGAGGCTCTGAAGTTCCTCGTTCACCTGATCGGTGACGTGCACCAGCCTTTGCACGCGATCGGTGACGAGCGCGGCGGCAACGGCATCTCCGTGAACTTCCTCGGTTCTTCGCAATGCGGGAACTACAAGTGCAATCTTCACGGTGTGTGGGACGAGGAGATGATCGATCACCGCGGCCTGAACGAAGCAAAATACACTGCCACCCTGCTGCAGGAAATCAAGGACAACCACTGGGAGCGCATGGCCGGCGGCGAGCCCACTACATGGGCCAACATCTCCCACCATTACGCCGTGCAGGCCTTCGCCCCCAACGGAGCGCTGATCACGCACGAGTACTACGACGAAGAGGTCAAAGTAGTAGACGCGGAACTGGCCCTCGGTGGCCTGCGCCTCGCGCATGTGCTCAACCGCATCCTGGAAGCTCCCGAAGCGCCTGCTGCGGCTCCGGCGCCAAAATAGCCCATCGCTTCGCACTTCAATCCGGCATCGCGCCCTTTTCTCTCAAGGAAAGAGCGCCGTTTCCCCTTGGGAAAACGGCGCTCGGCTTTGGCTACATCTCTGTCGATGAACGGCTCTACTGATTTAACTCAATGAGCCCAACGCCCAAATTACCTGTTCGGCGCCTTTGGGATCGTCCCGCACAAGCTCTTTGCGGACAAAGATGTATTTGGTCCTTTGGAAGGTGCGGTCGTTATTGAAATCCAGAGCCAGATAGGTCCGGAACGCCACCACTTTGTTCCAGGGGAGCGGGCCTGGGTGAGCGATTTCGGCTTCGGTCCCCTTGGTTCCGTGGACGTGCTGCGCGGAAGGAGGCAACAGGAATCCTCCATCGCTGTGCAGCGCATAGACGGCATAGATCGGCTGACGCTTGCCATCCGCACTGGTCATGCTGGCGAAGCTGTACGCGGTATTCACGTTACGGCTGGTTGAGATGTAGCCTCTCAAAAATTCATCCGCGACCATGCGCCCGATGTGCATTTCCTCTTTTTTGAGGATCGAACGCCACATCTCATACTCCATGAACGCCCGTCCGGCTTCGCCCTTGCCACGAATGTACTGGACGACATCCGCTTCGACGACGTCCTGGTTGAAACGCTTTTTCATGTAAGCGGCGAACCGGCTCGCGATCAACTCCATATATCTCTTGTCGGTTCGTGTGCTGGGTGGTTGAAAACCTCCGGCATCCTTAATGCTTCTTGGGCTTCGCTTGTCCCCCCGGAAGGCGTACGCGTTGACGCGCTCCAACCCAGGGATAAGGTTCCAGTCGGTCGCGTGTCCACCGGGCATCATGGGTCTCGAGTTGTCCGCCAGCATGGGATTGGCGCCCAGGTCGCGGCGAGCTCCAATGGCCAGCATCCCTTTCGCAACATGCATGGGCGAGGATGTCCGGCTCACAAAGGGCTGCGCCGCCTGCCACTGGCGCTTCGCCATCTGCGTGTAGAAATCCTGCAGGTTGAGCGGAGCCATGCGCAGGTTGCTCTTGATGTAGTTCATGTTCGACTCGTTACACACGAGCGCGTTGGCTTTCGCCTGGGTCTGGTCGGGCACCGGAATGATGTTGAACTCGGCGTCGAACTCCTTGATGTTGACGGCGTCATAGTCTTCCGGCAGTGTCGCGTTGGTACGTACCCAAGGGGCAGGCGGGGTGGCCGGGGCGGGTCTTTGGGGTGGTCGGGGAAACATAGGCGGCTCCTTGTATGCGCGGACGATGAACGTATGAGCCCAACCCTAGAGGCTCTTGCCACCCAATGGAATGGATTCCATCTAAGATCGGCCTAAATTCGACCTAACAAAACAAACTGTTTTATTTCATTGACTTGCGGAATGCGGAGCGAGTTTGGGGATCACCTGGACAGGGTGGCTCGCTGGCAGGTTTGCCATTTTGCGCGTTTACTTTGGCCCCGGCCAACAACTCTCAACCTGTTGATCCCTGCAGTCGCCTTCATCAAGACCCTGGAAGTGCATGCTCGCGCTCGACCAATTGCTTGTGGTCAGCCGAGCCCCGACTTCATGTCCACATAGCGAACTGTTGACGCCGGTGCGCTGCATCTGTCGCAACCGGTGTCAGCGGCTTTGGTAGGCGTGGGAATGGCAGAAACAAAAGCCCCGGGCGGGCAGTTGTTAACCGTCCGTCAGGCTCGGTCGGTAACGAACCAGGGGAAGCTGCTTTAGCTTTGAATGCCGTCGTGGATCAGCGTCATGCGCTCCCGGGAGTCATCGTTGTACGGCTGACCTGTAAGGGCTGGATGCCGCTCATGGGCGGTGGGCCGGCAACGGATAGCGGTCCAGGAAACTACAACCTCGCCATCTTCATCGATCTGCTCCACCTTGACGTCCTTGCACAAGGAGCTGATGTCGTCGAAACCGCCAAGTATAGCAGACCGCCGGATGACGTCGTCCAGCCAATCCTGAACAGAAGCGTCCCTCGTCAACTTACGCTCGATATTCAATTCCCCGGACGCTGCCTCCTCCGCGGTCGAGACATACGTTACCGCCGGAATCTCCTTGTCATCCCAAAACACACGGAACTTGAAGTTCTTGTAGGGGTCGAGGCGTTGCGAGTTCACGACGAATTGAGCCATGCGAAGAAAGTCTAGCACCCAAGAGATGCTGGTCGCTTGCGAAGTTCCATACACCCTCGCCTGAGCGAAATCTTAGATCTCCTCCATAGCGCGATTCAATAAATCGCAACCTGTTGAACCTGGACTCAATTGCATGCGAACGGTGACGAAGGTTGCAAGGCCGACGTGACCAAATCGGATACAGTCCCCAATAATATGGAGATATTTACGCTTGCATTATCTGTTTTAACTGAGCTACGCTGCATCGAACACTCACCAATCATGAACAAGCGACTGCTATCCAGGGACTCTACCCTGACGCAATATCGCTCAGAGGACCTCATGTTCTGGAATCGGAAGAAGAAAATTGAATGGCCAAAAGCAACGTTCGAGGAAATCAAGAAACGCGCTCGTTTGCTTGTAATAGATGACATCGCATTCGCTTATCTAGATCTTTTCAAGAGGGACGGGTACGCAATTGATCACTGGCGTGACGTCG
The DNA here is from genome assembly GCA_036498835.1 of Acidobacteriaceae bacterium. Classification (GTDB taxonomy): domain Bacteria; phylum Acidobacteriota; class Terriglobia; order Terriglobales; family Acidobacteriaceae; genus Granulicella. The sequence continues at coordinate 11,753 of DASYEV010000030.1, forward strand.
AAGACCTAACCAAGCTCGAGAACGGTGCGTACGACATCATTCTCCTTGACGTTCAAGGCGTAGGGAAGGCCATCTCTCCAACTGAACAAGGTCTCGGAGTACTTCATCACCTTCGTCAGGTCGCGCCAGCACAACTCGTAATAGCCTTCTCCAGTTCCGATTTCTCCCTAAAGTATCAGGATTTTTTTAGGTTGGCAGATGCCACGCTTCCAAAGAGCGCAGACTACGTCGACTTCAAGAGACAAGTTGATGATCTCCTTAGAGACCGAGTTTCGTTAGGTTTTTATGTATCAAAGGTCATCGGCATCACGAACCCACCACCGCAGGATCAAGCCAAGTTTCAAAAAGAAGCCACTGAGGCAATCCTCACCCGCGAACCGGGCAAGCTCGGGAAATTTCTGACCGAGAAACTCATCACAAAGGACAACATTGACATCGCCGTGAAGATGGTAAAAATGGCCATTGAGGTCCATGACAAGTGGAAGTGACTTCCAAGTTCTTGCCGGTATCTTACCTAACCGGTGAACATCGGTATCCGGGCCTATACGCGCAACAAGCGACTCAATGCGACCGCTGCAATCGGCATTGCGAAACGAGCACCATCACTCAACTATCTGTTTGCTCATATGGCGTAAACTTCCAGCGCATCTCTCCCTCGCTACTACTCTTCGGATTTGTGATTCAAGGGCAGCCGATGAGTGCTGCGCATCAGCGTGCGCAAAAGCATAACCCCAAAAGCACGATCAGCTCTGAGATAATTGTCAAGAGTGTCGACATTTTGCGTTCAGAAGTACAGATATTTAGCGATAGCCGAGCGGCAGCCCTACAGAAAGAACTTCTCGACTATAAAAATAATTCTATGTACAAGACGGATCTCCTGGAAGCTTTGAAGCCCGAGATCCAAAAAAGCTTGGCCTTTTTACACGACTACAAGCAATTTGTCGCTCGAGTCAAGCAGAACATTAACGTTGTTCTACAAGAACGCTTCCCCCACGAGGCGCTAGAGGTCCAACTTGAAAAAGCTTCTCGGTCAGAAGCGGCAATTTATTGGTCTGCGGCACTCATGGAAGACAAGCTTCAAATAGCTCTTCTTCTAACGCAGCCCGAAAGGTTGATGCACCTTCCCTATACCACTTTCCGACTTCACGGATTCGTACTGAAGCACTTGAGAATATACCAAGCTGCCTTCGATGAGAAAGGTATAAAGGTAACCCACGCTGGAGCTAGCAAGGGCGAGATTAAGGCATCGCAAGCATTCGCAGTCATACCTCAGACACTGCTAGACAACGCTCTAAAATATTCCACGCGAGGTTCTCAAGTTGTCGTAGGGTTTCGTGAAGACGCATCATCTATTGATTTCAGTGTCACCTCGTCTGGTCCCAAAATTGAGGCTGAAGAAGCACAAAAGATCTTTGAGATTTTTCAAAGGGGCGCGGCCGGTATCGCTCAAGAGGAAGAAGGCTCAGGGATTGGCTTATATCTTGCTCAAGTCGTCGCAAAAGATCTAGGCACCGACATCAAAATGCATCAGTCTGGCACCCGAACGAAGTATGGTTTTGAAACGACCTTCACAGTAAAGCTCCGGCGAGTTGACTGATATTCGGCGCCTCACGTGTCAAATGCGCCGACTGAAGTGATTGGATAAGACCGTGCAATCATGCCTGAGTGGCCAGTTCCAGTTGTTCGCTGCCATGTTCGTCGACCCACGGAGCGAAATGGGCGCGGCAACGTGCCTCGTAAATGCCTGTGGCGCCGACGACCACCAACTCCTGGCTGGCTCCCAACCGCTGCGTATGGATAGCGCTCGCGCCGCATACCATGCAGACAGCAGAAAGCTTGGTCACTTTGTCGGCCAATGCCATGAGCTGAGGGACCGGACCGAAAGGCTCATTCGCGAACGTGGTATCCAGACCGGCCATCACCACGCGCTTGCCCAGGGCGACAAGCTCCAGCGCCAGTGGAATGACTTCCACGGACAGGAACTGAACCTCATCGATACCCACAACCTCGACGTCCGCAAGCTGCGGATACAGGTCCTCGCGCAGGTGTTCG
>DASYEV010000031.1:0-30736 GCA_036498835.1 Acidobacteriaceae bacterium
TCCCCCAAGCCCACCCAACAAGGCAAGCGAGGATGAAAAATCGCAGCCTCCAACGAGGTCAGCTACCAAAACCAACACCAATAGCCTGCCATAACAGATTTACTCCTCCCCAAGCAATCATGGTGAGAAATGCGGGCTAAAGCCAAACCTGTGGCTAGCTTGGATGTCCGGTCTAAAGACCGGACCTACCGTGTGTCCGCCCAATGACATCGTGGAAGTCTCACCAAACCGAAACCCGAGGTGTCCCAAACGTGGCGAAAGAACTCGATTGCGAGCCAGAATGGAAAGCAGATCTCTCCGCTACGCTGCGCTCCGGTCGAGGTGACAGAGTTGTGGAAACACGACGGAACAGGAAATTTGCTTAGCCTCTGAGGGCTAATGCCGGCGCCTCAGGCGCTGATGATTTCGCCACCGCAATCTGCGTCAGCATCATTTCCAGCGACGCAGTATCCGTGTCTTCATCCGCGGTCAGGGCAATGTCTGAATAGTTCTTCGTGCTCGAATCCTTCTCCAAGCGTTGCTTGAACCAGTGGAAGCGCCATGCGAGCCGCGCCATCTTCCAGTGCTTGTAGATCATGTCAGCGGCGAATTTCGGATAGAAGCTCCACACGCTTTCCATGGGCAGGGTCGGCCTGCGGTCGCGGCGATACTTCTTGCGCAGGTAGCCGCCCTGCAGCGGATCGATCTTCTCGTACACGATGCAGAAGTGGAACCACAACAGCAGGACTGTCATGTTTCCCGTGCTCACTCCCGTGGCTCTTGCACGCCGGATCACGGTTTCCATGTGCTCCGGCGTGTAGAACTCTTTCCAGGTATCGCGGTACAGCTTTTCCCACTCCGCGGTCGACATGGTCGGGTGCTGCGTGGTGACGTGCTCGAGATCGTATTTGTTCAGATCGGGATCGAGAAACGCGCCTTCTCGATGCAGCTTCTGATGATCGGCTGAGCCCGGCAACGCAGTCAGGCAGTGCGGCTCCAGCAGATCGATCGCCAGCTCTTTCTGAATCACGCGAATATCATGTAGCACCGTTTCCGGCGTTTCGCCGGGGAAGCCGATGATGTAGCCCGCAAAAACAATGGCGCCCGCCTGCTTCCAGGCCAGCAGCATCTTGCGGTACTCGGCAATCTTGTTCTGCTTCTTGTGCGCGCTCATCAATGACGCCGGATTGATGCTCTCCAGGCCGATGAAGACGCGCCGCACACCCGCTCTTCCAGCCTTCTCAATGAAGTGCGGCAGGCGGTGGCACATGGTGTCCACCTGGATCATGAACTTGACGTTGATGCCTTCGCGCTCGCGCATCTCGATCAAGCGGTCGAAGATCTTTTCCCAATCGGTATTGCGCGAGAAATTGTCGTCAGTAATGAAAAAGCGCGTCACGCCCTGCGCGATGTTCTTACGCAGAATCTCTTCCACTTCGTCCACCGTGCGCCGGCGCGACTTGCGCCCCTGCACATTGATGATGGTGCAGAACGAGCACTGGAACGGACATCCGCGGCCCGCGTCGAAGCTGGTGTACTTGCCCAGCGTGTTGCGGATGGTGCGCGCCGGCAGCATCGGCATGGGCGCGCCCTCCAGCGTCGGCAGATCGTTCAGGTAGTTGTACAGCGGCTTCAGTTCATTGTTCCAGGCATCGCGCAGCACCTGGTCCAGACGCTGTTCCTCGGCTTCTCCGGCGAACAGCGAAATGCCGAGATCCATCGCATCCTGCAGTTCGGGCGTTACGCCGCCCAGCATGGAAAGACTGCCGGAAACATGAAAGCCGCCCATGCATACCGGCACACCTGCCGCGCGCAAGGGACGGGCCATATCCATGGCGCGCGGAAACTGATTCGACTGCACGCCCACCAGCACGACCAGACCGCGTTTTCCCGAAAGATCGCGCAGGATATCCTTCACGCGAATGCGGGTGTTGTCCTCGTCCATGGAGGTGATATCCAGCTCGATATCGTCCCCCAGAACCTGTCGTGCTTTGCAGTCGAGCATCAGGCCGTGCATCACGGCGAGCGAGTTTGAAGGCACAGCGGAGCGGAACCATTGGATGACGTAGCCGTCGTCGTCGTAGTGCGACGGCTTGATCAGCACGAGGCGAAAATGACGACTTTCCCGGCCTGCGGGGGGCGGGGTGGGGCCTACAGTTGCTTGCGGCTCCAGCGTGCTTTGCTGCATGAGCAAAACCTCGGATAAGTAGTTGACTTTGCCGCCAATTCTAGCAGTCAGATGCGAACAAACGGCATAGGCGATGCCGTTGCGGTACAGCAAAATACATCGCATCCCGTAGCAATCTGCCCTTCCATCGGGCGGGGCACTCGCCTCCTCGTCCACTGAACCGGAAACGAACCGCAATGCCCACTCAACCCGGGTTGCAGCATCCCCATTCATCCGTTACTCTAGACAAGTTGCTTCTCTGCAATGTGCGCCCGTAGCTCAGCTGGATAGAGCGTTTGGCTACGAACCAAAAGGTCGGAGGTTCGACTCCTTCCGGGCGCACCATTTCCCCTCCCAGCTTCCCGCCTGCACAACTCCTGAAAAAGCCTTATGATGAATTGGGACCCAAACGGTCTGAGTTGAGGCACGGTTGTGATTGCACTAAGCGAGGCGCGGGTCGGCCAATCCGGGGTGGTTGAGCGGATTGAGCTGGCCGAAGACGTGAGCCACCATCTGGCGCATCTGGGATTTCTTCCTGGAGCAGGGGTGGAAGTGCTTCGCCGGGCTCCGGCCGGCGACCCCACGGTGTACCGGATCGACGGTGTTGACGTCGGATTACGCAACGAAACCGCACGGCACATCCTCATCCAGCTGTCTGAGCTTTCCAAGGGTTCCTCGCCCGTAGAGGCAGCCGCCCGATGAGCTCGTGTTGCGCACCCGCCGTTCTTGAGCTCCCTCCCGCTCCCCCTCCCGGCGCGAAGCGCGCCTTGCGGACCGTGGCGCTGATCGGCCCGCCTAATGCCGGTAAGTCCACTCTTTTCAATCGTCTGACCGGGCTCCGGCAAAAAACCGCCAACTACCCCGGTGTCACGGTGGACCACCATTCCGGCCGGATGAAGGGCATCGGACGCCCCGATCTCACGCTGATCGACCTGCCCGGCATCTACTCGCTTGCCACCTATTCGGAAGACGCCCGTGTAGCCGTCGACGTGCTGACCGGCCGCATGCCCGGCGTGCCGCCGCCGGACGTTGTCCTGCTGGTGCTCGACTCGGTGCACATGAACCGGCAGCTCATGCTGGCTCAGAACGTTTTTTCGCTCGGCCTGCCCACCATGGTGCTGCTCAATATGGCCGACCAGCTTGAGGCGCAGGGCGGGAAGATCGATCCGCTGCTGCTGTCGCATGAGCTCGGGCACCCGGTTGCGTTGATCAGCGCCAAGCGGGGGACCGGCATGGAGCTGGTTTCGAGCTACCTCCACCAGTTCGGCCATGAAGAAGTCGACGGAGCCCAGCCTCTACGCCTGCCCGTTCTGCAGAGCCCGGCAGCTTCGCGCAAATGGGCCTCCCAGGTCACCACACGCACCAACTACCGCGCCCCCGAAGCGGCGATCTGGACGCGCCGCCTGGACTCCGTACTGCTGCATCGCATCTGGGGCCCGCTGATCTTCCTCGCTGTCGTAGTTGCCGTGTTCCAGGTGGTGTTCAGCATTGGACAGCCCTTGAGCGACGGTCTGGGGAAAGTCTTGACGGGTGCCGGGGCGCACGTTGCGACCCTGTTGCCGGATAACTGGCTTAGAGCCCTGCTGCTCGATGGCCTTTGGAATGGCGTGCAGTCGGTGCTGGTCTTCCTGCCGCAGATTCTGCTGTTGTTCCTGTTCATTGGCATTCTGGAAGACTCCGGGTACCTGGCGCGGGCGGCGCTGATTGCCGACCGCACCATGCGCGCCATCGGACTCAACGGCAAATCGTTCATCCCTCTGCTTTCGGCCTACGCCTGCGCGGTGCCGGCCATCATGGCCACGCGCACCATCGAAAACAAGCGCGAGCGCCTCGCGACAATTCTCGTCGCTCCGTTCATGACCTGTTCGGCGCGTCTGCCGGTGTACACCCTGATCATCGCGGCGTTTGTGCCGGACCGCCACCTGATCGGCCACTTCTTCGGCCTGCGGGCGTCCGTGATGCTGGGCCTGTATGCGCTGGGATTCCTTGCCGCGCTGGTCACTGCGCGCATGCTGAACTCGTCCGTGCTGAAGGCGCAGCCCGCGCCTTTCATTCTTGAGCTGCCGCAATACCGCTGGCCCACGCCGCGTTCGCTCTCACTGCGGCTCTACGACCGCGGCAAGCTCTTCCTCAAGAAGGCCGGCACTATCATTCTCGCCTGCACGTTTGTGGTCTGGGTACTGAGCGTACTGCCGGTTCACGGCAGCCACTTCTCAACCCTCACCGACAGTGTGATCGGTCATCTCGGTCACTGGATCGAGCCGGTCATCCATCCACTCGGCTTCAACTGGAAGATCGGCATTGGCCTCTTGAGCTCCATCGTCGCCCGCGAGGTGATTGTAGGCACGCTGGGTACGCTCTATGGCGTCGATCCTGAAACGCATTCGCAAGGCCTGCAGATGGCGCTGCGCCATGACATGACGCTGGCCGGCGCGATCGCACTCGTCGTGTTCTTCGCGTTCGCGATGCAGTGCACCTCGACGCTCGCAGTTGTACGCCGCGAGACCAATAGCTGGAAGCTGCCCGCGTTGCAGTTCTTCTACATGACCGGCGTCGCCTATGTCGCCGCGCTGATCACCTTCCAGGTTCTCAGCCGGATCCTGTAAACGCGAGGCTACGCTGCGAACGAGGCGTTCCCGGTCATGGACATCGTCGCGAGCGCGCCCACTGGCGCAAGACTCGTAACAGGCTGATCGTGGCTTCCATTCGCCAGCAGCAACGCTGCCTTTTCCGCATCGACAGGCTGTGAGAACAGGTAACCCTGCAGATAATCGCAGCCCTTCAGCGAAAGGGTGTCCATCTGCTCGTGCGTTTCCACGCCCTCCGCGACGACAAGCATGCCCATGCTGTGGGCCATCGAGATAATGCCCTCCACAATGGGCAGCGTTCCATTCAACTCGCCCAGGGCCTGGGTAAAGGAGCGATCGATCTTCAGCATGTCGATCGGCAGACGGTGCAGGTTATTCAGCGAAGAATACCCCGTGCCAAAGTCGTCCACGGCGATGCGGACGCCCAGGCGTTTCAACTTCTGCAACTGCCGGTGCGACTCGCCAAAATCCTTCACCATGACGCTTTCGGTCAGCTCCAACTCCAGCAACTCCGGCGACAATCCGGTTTCCGCGAGTACCTGCGCGACCTCTTCGGCAAAGTCTTCGCGGGCAAACTGCATGGCTGAGATATTGACTGCGACCGGGATCGCCGATCCGCCCAGTTCCCAAAGCCGGTTTTGCCGGCAGGCTTCGCGAAGCACCCAGCTTCCCAGCGCCACAATCATCTGGCTCTCTTCGGCGATAGGGATCAGGCGGGACGGCGGAACCATGCCGAGCACGGGATGGGGGAAACGCAGCAGCGCTTCAAAGCCTGACAGAGGGCCCTGCGGCTCATAGAGCGGCTGGTAGTGCAGCACAAACCCGCCATGCTTCAGCGCGTGGGACATTGCCTTTTCCAGCTCGCGACGCTCCGAGAGAGCCCTGTCCAGCGCCGGAGAATAGCTTCGGACGCCGTGTTGTCCGAACTTGGCTTCATACATCGCCAGATCCGCGTTGCGCTGCAGCAGGTCGGCGCAGTCACCATCCTCGGGAAAGAACGCGACACCAATGCTGGCGGCGACACTGAGCGCCAGGCCGTGGAAAGGGATGGGCGAGCCGAGTTCGCTCACCAGTTCCGCAGCGATCCGTTCCACGGGTTCTCGGCCGGGAATGCCTTCAAGGACCGCCATGAACTCGTCACCGCCGACGCGGGCGACGGTGTCCCCTTCACGGAACCTGCGGGACAGCCGCGTTGCGATCTCCTGCAGCACCGCGTCGCCCGCCACATGACCGTGCACATCATTGGTCTGTTTGAATTTGTCGAGATCGATCCACAGTACCGCCACTTTGCTTTCGGCGCGCTGGCCGCGGCTGATGGCCGCAGCCAACTGCTTCTCGCCAAGCAGGCGGTTGGGCAGACCCGTGAGGCTGTCGTGGAAAGCGTGCCTGCGCAGTTCTTCCTGCAGGCGGTATCGCTCGATGACCATGGCGGCCATCTGGGAATGCGACTCAAGCAGTTCCCAATCGTGCTGCACAGGCTGCGCCAGCAACCGCGAGTAGATGGTGATGGTCCCCAGCGGTGTGCCATCCGGAGCAATGATCGGCGTGGACCACAGCGACTGAATTCCGTAAGCATGAAGAAACTGCGGCCAGGGTTTGCGTTCGTTGCTTAGGTCTGCGAACGCCTGGACCTTGCGTTCTCGCAGCGCCACGGCTTCCGGCGCATCGGTCATATCCATCGCCAATTGTTGGAGCTTCGCCGTCAGTTTGGAAGGAAGGTCGCTGGATGCTTCCAAGCGCAGGGCGCCGCCCTCGACCAGGTGTAGCGCGCAGCACCAACTCGAGCGGTCACGGGCAACCGTATCCACCAGCGCCTGAAAAATGTCTTGAGCGGGTTGTTCCCGCGTCAACATTTCCAGAATCTGGTTACGGCCCCGGTTCAACTGTTCGACGCGCATGCGCTCGGCCACTTCCGACTGCAGCTCGGCGGTACGTATTTCGACCCGTTCCGCGAGCATGCCGCGCTCGTGCCGCAACTCGTCTTCGAGTTGCTGCCTGTTTCCGACAAGATGCAGCATGTATCGCTTCAACATCAGGCCGATACACAGCAATGCCAGCACGCGCAGGAAGGGTGCGAGGGTCAGAATAGATTCCACCTGCAGAGCTGTGCGCCGAGTCTTCGCGGCCAGATCTTCAAATCCCGATTCCGTACTCTGGGATCGATCGCTCCACTGGTGCGCGCCTAGATCCGCTTGATGCAGTGCCTGCTGAAAGGCAGGAAAGTCACCGCCGCCCGCCGCGAAGTTGTGAAATGCCTTCGCCTGCCCGGCAGCCGCATCGGAGTCGCCGTCGGCGCCCGGTAATTTTGCCAGGGATAGATCAGTGAGAGCCGTATCCAGGCGGCGCGAAACTTCCCGCCAGTGGATCAAATTGGGATCGCTTACGGAAGATTCCGCCAGCTGGGCAATGCGTATTTCGGATTGAACTTCCTGGAGCCGTTGATGATGGCTGACAACAGGGCCATGCTGCTGCCGGACTCCAGCTTCCATCCGCTGGTAAGAACGGTATTGGAACCAGCCGAACGCAGCCATTCCAAACTGCAGGACGATGAGGACATAAAACAGTCGAATGAAGACCAGCGGACGCGGATCCATGTCGGGCTTGGAGGCGAGCAAGCGGCGAACTCCAGTCAGAAAACGTTCAGAGCCCGCCAACCAGCGTATGCCGCCCGATGGAAGGATCCTGAGCATGAAGAAATCCAGTTGAACCACGACAAGCGCTGTGAAAGCGCGTCATCAAAAAGGTTGCCCGGTCTATGAAAAAAACCGGCTTATGGGAGATGATGCCGCGAAACCCACGCAGCACGATACTCCCCAATTGGGTCATTATCATTTTGAACACTATGCAGAGAGGCGGTGATTGCGGTTCTGCGTCCCCTCGCACGGCGCATGCACCGCAGAACTTGGACCATTTCACTTCAAGAGAGCCGGCGATGCGAAGGCGCGAAAGCCGCTGCCCGCAGAAAACGGCTTTCTTCTTCATGCCCGCCGGAGATGCGCGCTCTAGAAAGCCCGCCTCCGAATCCTGCGGTAACGGCGCGCTACAAGGAACAGAGGCACTCCCAGGATCGCCAGCCACAGGACAAGCGCAGGACCGTATTCTTCACCGAACAGCAAAAGGCCCAGCAATGTATCGGCCACGTGGCGATAGCCCGCCACCAGCCCATTGTGCAGGCGCACGGAGACAGAATCCGCCGGCGCGTTGAGCGGAGCCTTGAATTCCTGCGTCAGTTGCACGTCGACGGTGGCGAAATCCACCCGATGGTCCAGTGCGGCCTGCTCCGCTTCCATCTGCTCGATCTGCCCACGTACCTCCGCAATGTGCTCTTCCACATCGAGGATGTCTTCCACCTTGCCCGTATGCTGCGCAAGGATGGCGCGATAGCGTTCTTCCGTCTCCCGCGCATTGTGCAGCCGCGCTGCAAGGTCCATGTGCTGCTGCGTGACTTCTTCCCCGCCCTGCGTTTCCGTGACCGTGCGACCGAGACTCTTCAGCTCGACGAGCGCCTTGCCCAACCTGTCTGCAGGAATGCGTAAAGAGGCTTGGAAAGTAGGCGGACCGTCTTCAGCATGGGCCGCGCTGAGCTGCGCGACGTACCCGTCGTCCACCGCCAGGATGCGCTCCAGCGAAGCACGCGAGCTGTCGAGGCTTTTCACCGCGACGGTGAGCGCTGCGGTTCGCGCAATCATCGGCGCCATCAAGCTACTCGATAGACTGTGCTGCCCGCCACCACCGCCAAGCGGAGGTCCGGATCGTTTCTCGCTTAGAACTGAGGCAAGACCACCCGGTTGATCCTTAGCTGTCAAGCCATAGATCGCCGCAGATGCAGCAGGCTTAGGAGGAGCAGGAGTCGGCTCATAATCGTAGTGAGTGCCTGGGTCTCCGGCCGGCCGGCTTTCCTGCAACTTGTCTGGGTATACGTAGGCGCTCATCATATGGTTCTCCCTGGGCGCGGACATCACCATCGCGCACACCAGCGCCACCACGGCGGTCAAGCCGCCGCCTGCCCACACCTTCCAACCCAACATCCAGAGTCGTCGTGGTTTCGCCGCGACATCCTTGCCGGCACTTTCTCTTACGGCAGCAACGGCAATCACGTCGCGTTCTACATCCGCCGGTATGTCCTCAACGTCCCACCGAGCCATCCACAGGGATGTCGCTCGAAACGACTTGGCCAGCGCGGCGCATTCCTCGCAGCCATCAAGATGGCCTTTGATTGCACGCATCTCCGCCGCCGGCAGTTCTCCATCGACAAACGCCATGATCTCTTCCGGTACAAACGTGTGCTCAAGGCTGCTCATATGCCCTCCTCATAGTTTGGAAAGCCTGTTGTCATCGTTTCGCGCACGGGAGTCGACAACATGGTGCGCAACGCGGTTCGCGCTCGAAACAATCTGGATCGCACTGTATTGAGCGGCATGTGGAGCAGCCCGGCGATCTCGGCATAGGTCAATTGCTCGAACTCCCGGAGCATCAGAACCTCACGATCCTGGCCGTCAAGCTTCCGGACCGCTTCACGCATCATGAGTTCGGTGTCCAGCACGCTGCGGGCAGCGGGCTCACGGTCGGTTGACCCGAGAAACGTCGCGCGAAACGCGGCTTTACGCCGATGCGAGCGGAGAAGATTCAAACCAATGGCATAGAGATAGGTGCGAAACGTGGCGCGGGGTTCATATTCGCCGGGCGCACGAAGCAGGGCCAGGAAGGTTTCCTGGGTTAACTCTTCGGCAAACCCGGTATCCAAAAGCCGCCGCCGGAAGAAGCCATACAACGGCTGTTTGTAGCGGGCAAACAGTTCGGTAAAGGCGTCCTGCGAGCCCTTCGCGAACGACTCCATGAGCTGCTCGTCGCTCGATAGCTCCTGCTCGCAGCCTGGCGGCTGGCTGCGGTTCGCGCCTTCCACATCACTGGGTCTTTCTGCATTTCCTGGCATCGGCAACCTCGGACATGGAACGAGCGCAGGCGGCTTTTCTTGCATGGAAATTTTCACCGCCGCCTCTCACATCAGGTAATTGCGTGAGGCGGTGAAAAGTTCCCAATCGATTTCTTTTTTTCGAAAGGCCGCAAACTACCGGTTGGACTTCCGGTTAGCTCTTCCGCTTCGCAAGGACGTCGTAGACCGGCTTGTTGTCCGCGAACACTCTCCATTCGGCGACGGCTCCGTCATGGACGGTCGCTTCCCAGGCCCCAGGGATGCGCCACGCGACACCATCAATCGTGCCGCCTGCTTCACCCACGGCAAGCACCTTGCCAGTCTCGCTGATCGCGATGCGCACCGTGATGTGATAATCCGGGCACATGGCGAAGTAACTCAGCCATCCCGCCCGCATGGCCGGCGCACCTTCGACGCGATGTCCGAGCGAATCGATAAAGACATGGTCGGCGGCCATCAGCGAAACGATCGCGTCGACATCGTGCTTGTTAATCGCCTCGATGAAATGCGAGAAGACTTCTCTGGACGTCCTTGCAACAGTTTCATCCACCACAAGCCCTCCACGATTCGGATCGGCGTTACTGCTCACCCCAGCTTAGTTTGGCGCGCAGCACATTGAAGAGGCCGTTCGGCCGCAGGCGCAGCAGGTGCACGCTGCGTTCGGAACGCCGGCAGATGATCCGGTCGCCCAGCAGCAGTTCGACCGCCTCCTGCCCGTCTACCGTGAGGTAGGTTTCATGGGGGACGACATCGACCTCCACCGCGATCTGGGAACTGCCCGGAAAGACAATCGGCCGGATGGTCAACAGGTGCGGGCAGATCGCGGTCAGCACCATGGCGTCGACGCTGGGCATCAGGATGGGGCCATTGGCCGCGAGCGTGTACGCGGTTGAGCCGGTCGGCGTGGAAACGATCACACCGTCCGCGCGGAACTTGGCCACAAACTGTCCGTCAAGTTCCACCGTGAATTCACCCATGCGGGCGATCGCGCCCTTTGCCAGAACCACATCGTTCAATGCATCCCAGCGTCGAAAGCACTGGCCATTGCGGTGCAGCTCCGAACACATCAGGCCGCGCGAATCGATGATGGCTTTGCCGTCCAGCCACGCCTGCAGCGCGTCATACATCTCCGCCAGGGGAATCTCGGTCAGGAAACCGAGCCACCCCAGATTGACACCCAGGATCGGAATCTTTGTGTCCGCAAACGCGCGGGCAGCGGAAAGCAATGTGCCATCGCCGCCCAGGGAGATCACAATGTCCGGATTCAGCTCGGGCATGTCGCGGCGCTCGACCGCATCGTTCGGGCGGTCGAGATAGTTCGCACTGTCGGGATCGAGAATGCATTCGAAACCGTGCGGCGCGAGCCAGCTTTCGAGTTCCGTAAGGATGGTCCTCAGCTCTCGCTTCTGCGGCTTGGAGATGATTGCAGCCTTCGCCATGGCTGGATTGTAAACACTTAGGACGGCTTCCCTCATACGGTGACTTCACAAAGGTTAGAGAAGGCCGTTTTCCTTGAGAGAAAACGGCTTGAGCACCCTCTCTTCGCTAGACGTCGTGAGGGAACCGTCCGACTCCAGACGAACGTGAGCGAGAAACTCACGGTTGCCTTCCATGCCAAGTATCGGGGAGTCCACGACCTCTAACACACTGCCGCCGATATCATCCACGGCCGCAGTGACACGATCCACCGCAAGCTGCTGCGCGGCGGGGTCTCGCACGATGCCACCCTTCCCTACATGTTCGCGTCCCGCTTCAAACTGCGGCTTGATCAGCACGACCGCTTCTCCGCTCCACTTCGCACCCGGGACTGCCAGAGCACCAACCACCGCGGGCAGCACCAGCGTCGCGGAGATGAAGCTGACATCCATGCAAAAGAAAGCAAACGGACCTGGGCCTTCGACAAGCAAAGCACCGGGCGCGAGCAGCCGGGCGTTGGTGCGTTCCATCAACGTCACACGGCTGTCTGCGCGCAGCTTGTGTGCGATCTGCCCATAACCGGTATCCACGGCAAGCACGCTGGCCGCGCCGTGCTGCAGCATGCAGTCTGTAAATCCGCCCGTCGAAGCGCCGATATCCACGCAGGCTTTTCCGCCAAGATCGATCTTCCAGCGCTCCAGCGCATATTCCAGCTTGAGGCCTCCCCGGCTGACATAGCGAAGGTCTTCACCGAGCATTCGCACGACGACATCACTGTCCACGCTGCTGCCCGGTTTGTCTACTTTCTGCTCAGCCACCAAGACCCGGCCGGCAAGGATCAGGGCCTGGGCTCGCTCGCGCGAAGCGGCGTGTCCACGGTCTACGAGCAATTTGTCCAAACGAATCTTCATGGTTCCGTACAAAGCATGCGGGGCGAAATGTGTCTAGAGCATTTCCGGTAATACTGTGGTCCCAAATACATTCTAGAAGGCCGTTTTCATTGGGAGAAAACGGCTCGGGCGCTTTCCGCCTGGTCTACTCCTTTACCGGAAATGCTCTACCGTCAGGGTACATGCCACTTCTGGATAAGCACCAAGGTAACGGCTTGCCGTACACTGTGGGTCGAACATGAGCTGCTATCGAAACAATCCGAAATCTATTCGTACCCCAGGTGCGTTGTATGAGTAGAGAGGAAGCGGTGCCGGCTATCACCGAGCAGTCACTCATCCCAGACGCGCAGCTTCTGGTGCGTATCGGGCGTGGCGACGAGCAGGCGATGTCCGTGCTTTTCAATCGCTATTCGAAAATCGTGTATTCCGTAGCGCTTCGGGTTTCGCGCGACGCCTCTACTGCCGAGGACATCCTTCAGGAGATTTTTCTCCAGATATGGCGGAGCCCGGGCGGCTTCAGTTCCACACGCGGGAGTCTTGGCGGTTGGCTCGCCGTTGTCTCCCGCAATCGCGCAATTGATTTCTTACGCCGCAAGAAACCCACGGAGGAAGTAGAAGAAATGACGCTTGCTTCCCCGTTCGATATGGCGAAAGAGTCGGAACGCAACATGATGATCGAGCGCGCGCGTACCGCCATGGTGCAACTGCCGCAGGAGCAGCGCAAAACGCTCGAGATGGCTTTCTTCGATGGCCTCACGCACACGGAGATCGCCGAAATGACCGGGGACCCCCTGGGAACAGTGAAGACCCGCATCCGCAGCGCGCTGACGGCGCTGAGAAAGGCATTCCAGGCATGAGCCAGACAGACCACGTTTCGCAAGACGATCTCATTCTGCTCGCCATGCAGTTTCTGCCTGAAAAAGAGCAGGCGGATGCAGTGGCGCACCTCGATACCTGCACGGAATGCCGCGAAGAATTCGCACGTATCCAGGGCGACCTCGCCATCTACGCACTTACCGCGGAAATGCATTCGCCGCCGGCCTATGCCCGCGAACGTTTCATGCGGAAGGTCACACGCGAAGCGGCACTCGACCGCGATCTCGCCGGCAACACCACCCCGGCCCCCGGCTTCTTTGGGTGGAAGCCCTGGCTCGGCTGGGCGATCGCCGCTTCTCTGGCCGTGATTTCGGTTGGCCAGCTTATTGAGCGACTGCATGCCGGTTCGAGCTACCAGGCGGAACTCACCCAGATGGAGACCCACACCGCGCGAGCCCAGGAAGTGCTGGAAACCATGACGGACGCGCGCGCGCTGCAGGTGGGACTTCACATGGCCTCCGCCCCGCAGGGTGCGCAGGGCAAGGCCCCCGAGGCCCACGCAGCCTACATGTCCAGCACGGGTTCGCTGGTATTCTTCGCTTCCAACCTTCAGCCCCTGCAGGCGTACAAGACCTACGAGCTCTGGCTGATTCCGGCGAACGGCCGCGAACCGATCGCCGCAGGCGTCTTCAAGCCCGATGCCAGCGGTAACGCCAACGTCCTGATGCCGAACCTGCCCAAGGGTGTTTCCGCCGCGGGCTTCGGTGTCACCATCGAAGATGAAGGCGGAGCCAAGCAGCCAACGCCGCCCATCCTGATGCAGGGTAGCTAAGGCATTTCCCATGAAGGTGTACCCAGGGGCAACGATGGTGAAGTCGTTTTCCCCCAGAGAAAACGACCTTTTCAGCCGCTTCGGGAGGGCACAGCATCATGGGAAATGCGCTAGAGCTTTCCTCAGGAACCGGAAATAGCAGAAGGGCGCGGCATTGGCCGCGCCCTTCTTTGTGTCTCTCCCGGAGAACTAGGGAAGCGTGACCAGTACACCCGGCGATTGAGGCCGTACCGGAACGCTCGCACCGGCGGGCGGGGCCACCGGCAGCGGCATGCCCAGACCCTGCAGGGAGATATGCGTCTGGATGGTGTCGGTATCCGTACGAATGACCGTCAGGAACTTGTTGTCGGACGACGTGATGTACACCTTCCCGGTCGGTGTTCCAATAGTCGCCGAAACCGTGTTGGGGTGGCCATAGACCGCGGTCGGGGTTGTGTTCACATCGACGGTCTGCGCCGCGCTGGAGACCGCGGGAATCGTCGCCGTCACTGTGCCACTGATCAGGTTCACAACGCTCAAGGAACCGTCGACACCGGGATCCGTCGGGCTGTTGGTGCCCGGAAGCCGGCCTTCATTGACCACGTATGCCTTCGTGCCGTCCTGCAGGATGGAGACCATGGTCGGGTTGATGCCCACGGGCACCGTCGCCAGAACCGTGCCGAAGCCTGTGGCGTCCACGGGGTTGGTGGCGTTGCAATTCGGGTTGGTCGGCTGCGCCGCGGGGCTGCAAAGCGGAATGCTGATAATGCTCAACGATCCAGCCGCCGTTCCGTTCCCCGCATTCAGCACGACCAGCTCATTGGTGCCGGCTACCGACGCGGTGCGCGGCGAAAGATCTGCCCAAACCGGATTGATCCCGAGCGTGCCGGTCGCCGGAATGACAGGCGTTGTCGCATCCGGGGCGTTGTTGACCACGTTGATGACCGAAACCGTTCCCGAGCCCTTGTTGACGATGAAGGCGCGCTTTGCATCCGGCGTCATCACGCCATATACCGGCATATTGCCAACCGGGATCGAGGAGGAAACCGACAGCGGCTGACCTTCAATGGAATACACGGTGCCCGCACCTGTGGTGCCCTGGCTGATGGCATAGGCGCGCGTGGTTCCGTCGATCCCTACGACGTAGACCGGATTCGCACCCACCGCCAGTTCCTGGATCAGCGAGACGGCGTTGCCATTCTGCAAGGCAGCAATTTTGCCGAGACCGGTTTCCGAAACGAAAATTGTGCCGGCCGAGCCGACCAGCGTAAATGTCGAAACGCTGGACGAATCGGCGCCTTGCGACAAGGTCGTTTGACCGATACTGCTGGTGATCAACGCCGGCGGATTGCCAAGCCCGAAGCTGTCGAACGAACCGGCGGCGTTCAGGCTATAACCCGACGAGCCGCCATTGTTGATCATGAAATAGGTCGGATTCGACTGGATCGACGGGGTTGCGAGCACGGTGTCGCCCGACACGTCCACCACCGTCAACAGGCCGGGAAGGCCGTTGCCGGGGTTGGAAACCGCGCCCGCGTACTTGGTCGGCTGTCCGGCGGGGCCTACGGGATTGATGGCGCTGACCACCGGCCGATACTGGTTACCGCAACCGCTCACCAGAAAAAGACCAGCCGCCGCGACGGCCAGGCCGGTGCGCGCGAACTTTTTGCCTGCTGACTGCTTTGCTACTCCCTGCAAACCCACTCCCCAATGACACCGCTTTTTGGACGTATTCAACATCTCATTGTAACTGAGGGAATCTGAAGATGAATGAACCGGACGTCATTCTGGACATGCTGGGAGGCCGCGATCACGAGCCCCGCAGCCTGGCCGTGGTGGGCCTTTCCGACGATCCGGCCAAGCCCAGCCACTCGGTTTCGGCGTACATGCAGGCTCGCGGTTATCGCATTCTGCCTGTAAATCCATCCATCCCGGAAGTTCTGGGCGAGCGCTGCTACCCGTCGCTGGCCGATCTTCCCTACAAACCCGATGTCGTGAACGTCTTTCGTCTGCCCAGGTTCATCCCTGCGATTGTGGACGAAATGATCGAACTGGGCTTTCCCGGCCTTTGGGTCCAGCTCGGGATCGTCCATCTCGAAGCCGCGGAACGTGCCGAGGCCGCCGGTCTGCGTGTGGTCATGGATCGCTGCATCCTGGTGGAACACCGTCGCCTGGGACTCTAAATCCGGGTTCCGGCTTCTACAATGGGAGGATGCGGCCGCCCTCCCCCCGACGACTCGTTGTTCGCTTTCTTCCGCTTCTGATCGCCGCTCTCGGCTGTCTTGCCCCAGCCTCGCGCGCCCAGATCGTGGAAGTCGGCAATGGCGGCCCTGGTCCCGAGAAAGCTCCCCACCTGACCGCGGAGCTGACCACACTCAGCCCCCAGATCGCGGCAGGCGGCACCCAGACTATCGGCCTGGTTCTCACCATTGAGGAGCACTGGCATGTGTACTGGGTGAACGCAGGCGACTCCGGCCTGCCGCCCAAGATCGTCTGGACCCTGCCCAAGGGCATCACTGCCGGCCCGCTCCAGTTCGCGCCGCCGGAACGCCTGCCGCTCGGCCCTTTCATGGACTTCGGCTATGAAGATCAGGCAGCCTTCCCCATCCAGATCACGGCTGCGCCCGGTCTCAAGCCCGGTAAGGTCCATCTGGACGCGCATGTCTCGTGGCTGGTCTGCGCCAGCCAGTGCCTGCCCGGCAAAGCTCATCTGGGCATCGACCTGGACGTCGTTCCCGGCCCCGTGGCGGATCCACCGCTGGTTGGAGCTCTGGGCGAGGCAATCAACCGTCTGCCCAAACCACTGCCTGCGAACATGAGCGCCACCGCCATCGGCGGCGACAAGGAAATCGTGCTGACGGTGAAAACCGGCAGCCACGAAGAAGACGACGAGTTCTATCCCTTCGATCAGGGTGTGATTGAGAACGCCGCCGACCAGGTCGCGGAACCTCTGCCCGACGGCGTGCGCATGCGTCTGCAGCGCGCCCACGACTCGACCAGCCTGCCCAAGACGATCCACGGCCTGCTGAAGATCAGCGATACGGAATCCTATGACGTCACGGCAGATGTCGTGCCGGGTGTCGTTCCTCCTCCCGCTCCTACCGTCAAGAAGGCGGCAGCCGCTACAGCGAAGGGTGTCACCATTTTCAGCGCGCTTGGCCTGGCGCTGCTGGGCGGCATCGTTCTGAATCTCATGCCCTGCGTCTTCCCCGTGCTCTTCATCAAGGGACTCTCGCTGGTAAACTCTTCCACCGAAGAGAAAAGCCGCCAGCGGCTACATGGCCTCTTCTACACGCTGGGCATTCTGGTTTCCTTCTGGGCTATCGTCGCGGTGCTGCTGACGCTTCGCCAGGGCGGCAAGGAGCTTGGCTGGGGATTCCAGTTACAGTCGCCCGGCTTTGTCGCGATCCTGGCCGCACTGGTTTTCTTCCTTGGACTTTCGCTCGCGGGTCAGTTCGAACTGGGACTCTCTTTGACCAGCGCCGGCGGCGAGCTCGCCCGTAAGCAGGGCCTGGCTGGGAGCTTCTTTACCGGCGTCCTTGCAACCGTCGTGGCCACGCCGTGCACCGCACCATTGATGGGTGCGGCCATCGGATTCGCCCTCGCCCAACCGGGATGGATCACCTTCCTGATCTTCACCGCGCTGGCATTGGGATTGGCTTTGCCCTACCTCGCGCTAACCCTGCAGCCCCAGTGGACGCGCGTTTTGCCCAAGCCGGGAGCGTGGATGGAAATCCTCAAACAGCTCACGGCCGTTCCGCTCTTCCTCACCGCCATCTGGCTGGTTTGGGTGTTTGGACACCTCTACGCCGCCGATGGCGTTGACCGCATGGTCGGCCTGCTGGGCTGCTTCCTGGTGCTGGCCATTGCCGGGTGGGTGCTGGGACGTTGGCCGGCGCGCTGGGGTGCAAGCATCACCGCTGTTGTCCTGATCGCGGCTTCGCTGGTTCTGCCTCTACGCAAACCCACGGCAGACACGCTCACCTGGCAGCCCTGGAATACCGCCAGCTTCCAGGCCGCGCGGGCTTCCGGCAAGCCCGTGTTCGTCGACTTCACGGCCGCATGGTGCCTCAGCTGCCAGGTCAATGAGCGCGCGGTTCTTCGTTCCGCCGATGTCGAATCTTCACTGACAGGTAAAGATTTCATTCTCCTGAAAGCCGACTGGACGCAGTATGATCCTGCCATCACGAAGGCGCTTTCAGCCGTGGACCGTAGCGGCGTGCCCACGTACGTCATCTACCCCCCGGGCGAGAAGTCCAATCCTGATGTCCTGCCGGAACTGCTGACCAAAGACCTGGTGCTGAAGGCCATCGATAAAGACACATCGAAACCGTGAAGAGGAAGAGCCGCGAAGCCATGAGCCCGACACCGCAATCCGACGAACAGGCCATCCGCGCAGTCATCGCGCAATGGCTCGCTGCTTCCACGGCCGGCGACTACGCCGCCCTGGAACCTCTGATGGCGCCGGATGTGGTGTTCCTGACCGCGGGCAACGAGCCCTTTGGCCGTGAGCAGTTCCGCGAAGGTTTCACGCACATCGTCAGCACCATGAGGCTCGAAGGCACGTCCGATGTTCGCGAGATCGAAATCCTGGGCGACGTTGCCTATGTCTGGAGCTACGTCAGCGTGCGCCTGGTACCTGTGTCGGGCGACGTGCATGCCGAGCGAAAGGGTCACGTGATGTCCCTGTATCGACGCGATCCATCCGCCGGATGGGTTTTATGGCGTGACGCCAACCTGATGCTTCGCTAGAGTTTTAGCAGGGAAACCTGGGCGGGACCGCAACGGTGTTCGCTCGCCCCATGCAGCACACCAACCAGGCCACGGAGGCTTCCATGAATCGTCTTCGCAATGCCTTTCTCTTCGCATCACTCGCCGCCACTTCGCTCACTGCATTTGCCGTGAAGCCCGGTGAGACCGCGCCCAACTTCCAGGGCAAAGACTCCAACGGCAACACCCAGACACTGACGCAATACAAGGGCAAGTACGTTGTTCTTGAATGGGCGAACCAGGGCTGCCCCTTCGAACAGAAACACTACAAGAGCGGCAACATGGAGCGCCTGCAGAAGGAGTGGACGGCCAAGGGTGTCGTCTGGCTCAGCGTCATCTCCTCGGCGCCCGGCCAGCAGGGCTACGTTTCTCCGGCGGAAGAAAATGACTACCTCAAGAAGATGAGCGCGGCTCCCACCGCTGCGATTCTCGATCCCTCAGGAACGATCGGCCGCATGTATGCCGCCAAGACCACGCCGCACATGTTTGTCATCGACCCACAAGGCAAGCTGATCTATGAAGGCGCCATCGACGACCAGCCCACTCCCGATCCGGACAGTCTCAAAGGCGCACACAACTATCTGAACCAGGCACTGAATGAAGCTATGGCGGGCAAGCCGGTCACAACCCCGGTTACGCAGGCCTACGGCTGCAGTGTGAAGTACGCGCAATAATAGCCGGGCTCTTTGTAGTCCGCGCTTGTGATGGCCATGATCTGGGTGCCCCATTCATCGCAGCTTTATCGCGATGAGTGGGCTCGCACGATCGTTGGTCTACTCCCTCTTCGTCTGGCGCAGCTTCGCGATCTCATCCATACGCTGCGCCAGCAACCGCTCACGGCCTTCGCCCGTAGGCTGGTAGTACCTTCGGCCCACAAGCGACTCGGGCAGGCAATCCATGTCGGCAACCTTGCCCTCGAGATCGTGCGCGTACTGGTAGCCCTTGCCGTAGTCGAGTTCTTTCATCAGCTTCGTCGGGGCGTTGCGGATATGCAGCGGCACAGGCTCCGCGGGCCGCGTTTCGATGTCGCCTAACACCTGCCCCCACGCCGTGTAGACCGCATTCGACTTCGGTGCGAGTGCCAGATACACCACCGCCTGCGCCAGGGCCAGTTCGCCTTCTGGAGAGCCGAGGAAGTGCATGGCATCGCGCGCGCTCAAGCACAGGTTCAACGCCTCCGGCGCGGCGAGCCCGATGTCCTCCACCGCCATGCGCACCACGCGGCGAGCGACGTACATGGGGTCTTCCCCCGCCTGCAGCATACGGCCGAGCCAGTACAGCGATGCGTCCGCGTCGGAATTGCGGACGCTCTTATGCAGCGCTGAAATCAGGTCGTAGTGCTGCTCGCCCTTCTTGTCATAGAGCAGAACGCGCTGTTGCAGAGCCTCGGCCGCCAACTCTTTCGTAAGTGTTGTTTCGCCGCGTCCCGCAGCCAGCTTCGCGGCAACTTCCAGGGCGTTCAGCGCGTTACGGGCGTCGCCGCTGGAATAGGAAGCAATCGCCTCCAGGGCGCCTTCCTGCGCCGTAAGATTCATGGCGCCCAGGCCGCGCTCCGCATCCGCGAGCGCTCGCTCCAGCAAGGCGATCACATCAGACTGCTCCAGAGCACGCAGCGTATAGACGCGGCATCGCGAAAGCAGCGCGGCATTGATCTCGAAGGATGGATTTTCGGTGGTTGCACCGATCAGCCGAATCGTTCCCCGCTCGACATAGGGCAGGAACGCATCCTGCTGCGCCTTGTTGAAGCGATGAATCTCATCGACGAACAGAATGGTGCGCGAGCCGTAGGTCGCGGCTTTTTCCGCATCGGCCATGACCTGCTTGATTTCCTTGATGCCTGAAAGCACGGCTGAAAATTCAATGAAGCTGGCGCTGGTAGCCCGCGCAATAATTTTGGCCAGCGTTGTTTTGCCTACGCCCGGCGGTCCCCAGAACAGCAGCGAAGCCGCATCGTCGTTTTCGATCTGTACGCGCAACGGTTTGCCCGGCCCCAGCAGATGCTGCTGGCCATAAAACTCATCCAGGGACTGGGGGCGCATGCGCTCTGCAAGGGGTGTAGTCCGCACCGAACCCTGTTTGGGAGGCAATCCCGTATCGAAGAGGCTCATCGGCTGACCTTTGCCGTGGCGGGGATGGTGGCCGCAATCCTCTGCCGCATCGCCTCATACATCAGCACCGACCCGGCGACCGCAGCATTCAATGACTCCGTCATGCAGGGGATGTGCACAAACTCATCGGCAAGCGCGAGCGCGGACTCCGAAAGACCTGCGCCTTCATTCCCGACCATCAGAGCACTGTCCGCGGCCAGCAACGCATCCATCGCCGCCGTAGCGTGCTCTGCATGCGCAACCGCCGCCACCAGCCTGACGCCGCGCTCCGTAAGCCGTGCTTTGATTTCCTTCAGGGCCATGCGCTCCACCGGCACACGAAACACCGACCCGGCAGATGCCCGCACGGTCTTCGGATTCCACTGGTTCGCCGTATCCGGCGTCACGAACACCTGCCCCACACCGAAGGCCTCCGCGGAACGCAGCAATGTCCCAAGGTTCCCTGGGTCCTGCAGCCCTTCCAGCACCAACTTCACGGGGGAACTCCGGCCGCCCGCAATTTTTGGGATCTCCACGATCGCGGCAATTCCCTGCGGTGACGCCGTATCGACAGCGCCGGCAAAGACATCCCGGCTCAAAACGGTGTACTCACGAGCCTGGATCCCAGCCAGAGCAGGCCGCTGCAACACCGTCTGGCTGTCTTCGCGTACAAAAATTGTTCGCAGGGTAAGCCCCGAGCGGGCCGCTTCCACCAGCAGGTGCTCGCCTTCGAGCCCCAGCAATTCCCCCGGCTTGCGCGCGTTGCCGCTCAAGGCTTCACGCAGAGCCTTCACACGGGCATTGGTCTTGCTCGTAATTACGGGGCCGGATTCCATCGCAATCCAAAGTGTACGCGGTCACATCTCAGCGTATGCACGCACATTTCGCATACCATAGAGTGCATTCAGGAGTTGCTGTTGAGCGTTGACGTAGTTCGCATTCATCCGGTCGAGCCGGAGCCGCACCTCATCTCGCAAATCGTGCGCTCGCTGCAAAGCGGCGAGGTCGTCGCCCTGCCTACCGACACGTTCTATGGGCTCGCCGTCGATCCAGTGAACCTCCACGCCGTCGACCGGATCTATGACCTGAAGTCGCGCGCGCGGCATAAGCCGCTCTCCCTCCTGATCGAAGACGTGCCGCATGCCTATGAACTCGCCCGCAATATCGATGGCGCCTTCGATCGGCTCGCTGAGCGCTTCTGGCCCGGCCCGCTGACCATCGTCGTCAAAGCCGGCAGCAAGCTTCCCCTGCGCGTCACGGCAAATACCGGGAATGTCGCACTCCGAGTGCCGGAAGCCGCCATTTGCCGCGCCATCGTCGCGGAGCTTGGCCTGCCCATTACCGCGACCTCCGCCAATCTGCGCGGCCTGCCCGAATGTACCCGGGCGTCGTGCGTGCGTGAACAATTCGGCGATAAGCTGACGGTGATCGTCGATGGAGGTTCCACCGCGCGCAGTGTGCCCACTACCATCGTGGACTTGAGCGGCGGCGGCAATTCGTGGATGATCCTGCGTGAAGGCGCCATTCCCACCCACGAAATCGCGCTTGCCCTGCAGCGCTAGAAGAGTTGCTCTGGATTCAGAGCCCCGCACACGGCATACTGTTGATTCCTATGGCTGCTGCCGCACAACGAGAGAAGCCCAAAGCGCCGAGGCCCAGAAAGCCCAGGAAGCGCACCCTTTTGTCGCGCCTCGTGAGCTGGGCATTGGTGCTCGTGTTCCTCTTCGCGGCGGGTTGGACGTTGTGGGTGTATCACGGCATCAAGACCACGGCGGAGATCGACAACGCGCAACGCGCGGACGCCATCGCGGTTTTTGGCGCGGCGGAGTACGTGGGGCGCCCGTCGCCGGTGTTTCATGCGCGGCTGGACAAAGCCCTTTCGCTCTACCAGCACAGCATCGCGCCCTACGTCATTACGCTGGGCGGCGGCTCCGACAAGGACGGCGGTAACACCGAGGGCGCCGTGGGCCGCGACTACCTGCTGGCCAACGGCGTGCCGCTCAAAAACATCATTACTGAAACTTCCTCGGTGGACACCGAACAGCAAGTGCAGCGGCTGGCCGCCATCGCGGCAGAGAAGCATTTCCAACACATTGTGGTCGTCAGCGACGGCACCCATTTGTTCCGCATTGCTCTGCTTTGCCGTCGCGCAGGTCTGGACGTCTACACATCGCCGCGAGCACGGCTCGGTCACATCGATGAGTACGATGCGGCTCACCGCATGCTGCATGAAATGTTGAGCTACACCGCGCTCGCACTCAATCTGCACATCAGCTGGCTGCACCGCTGGCTTGAGGGAAAAAACTAGCAATCTTCTGCACAGGCCGAGCCCGTACATGGGCAGGAGCAACAGCAGATCTCTCCGCTGCGCTACGCTTCGGTCGAGATGACAGATATGGGGGGAACAGAGACTTGCTTTTAACCAGCCATAATCGGCGGCTTGCTGGCAATCACGACCTTCAACGGCGGAAACGTCGCAAACAGGCTTCCGCGCAGGCGTTGGACCTTGAGTCCGGCTTTTTTGAATTCGCGGATATACTCGCCGGTCCGCTTGTAGTCCGAAATCAACGCCACGCCGCCCGGCTTCAACACGCGCACAATTTCCTGGAGTGCCTGCCGCCGAAGCGTCTTGTCATAGATGTTATGCAGGCACAGGTTCGACACGACGACATCGAAGCTCGCGTCGTCAAAGGTCATGGCTTGCGCGGGCTCGCTCACCAGAGCGCAGCGCTGGATAACACCCTCAAGTTCGAGGTTCCGCAAAGTGGCCTTTTCCGAGTTACCAGCCATGTCTTCGTTCGACCAGATATCCAGCCCGCTTGCGCTTCCGGTGGTCAGCCGTTTCGCGATACCGGCAAGCAGCAAACCGCGCCCGCAACCTACGTCGAGCACACGCTCGTTACCCCGCCATGGATACAGTGCCAGCATAAAATCGCGGTGACGGAATTTTCCGTGTTTCACGTACAGCAGAAACATCAAGCCCTGTACGAGCAGAAATCCAGCGATCCAGCGCAGCGGAACACGCAGGTTGAGCTCTACCGGACCTGCGTGGAGGCTGGCGGGGATGGCGAAGCTCAATACCAGCGCCAGTCCGCCGAACACCAGAAGGTTCCGCATGACGCCGGGCGCATCGATGCCGTAATCAGGTACCGTCCATGCCGCGGTGGAATCAGTCATCGTCGTCCACGATAGCAGCGGGTACGCCACCTTCGCGACGCATTTTTAGATACCCACGGATAAATGGTTCCAGGTCGCCGTCCAGCACGCGATCCACATCGCCCACCTCGACGCGTGTGCGCAAGTCCTTGGCTATCCGGTAAGGCTGCAGCACGTAGCTGCGAATCTGTGAACCGAAGTTGATTTCAAGCTTGGAATCTTCGAGCTTTTTACTGACGGCGCGCTTCTTTTCCAGCTCATGTTCATACAAGCGCGAACGCAGCATTTTCATCGCCTTCTCGCGGTTCTTATGCTGGGAGCGCTCATTCTGGCAACCCGCCACAATGCCCGTTGGAAGGTGCGTAATACGCACTGCGGAATCCGTGGTGTTGACGTGCTGCCCACCCTTGCCGCCGGAACGATAGGTATCGATACGAAGATCGTCCGGCTTGATATCAATCACAATCGAGTCGTCGATTTCGGGCGAAATAAATACGCTGGCAAAGCTGGTGTGGCGGCGTTTCGCCTGGTCGAAAGGCGAGATGCGGACCAGGCGGTGCACGCCTGTTTCACCCTGCAACAACCCGAACGCGTTGTCGCCGGTTACGGTGAAGGTGGCCGATTTAATGCCGGCTTCGTCACCATCCTGCAACTCATTGATTTCCGTTTTGAAGCCCTGGCGCTCCGCCCAGCGCAGGTACATGCGCATCAGCATTTCCGCCCAGTCCTGGCTTTCGGTACCGCCAGCCCCGGGGTGTACCGTCACGATCGCATTGAGCCCATCGTTCTCTTCGGACAGCATGGTCTTGGTTTCAAGCGATTCCGTGTATTCGGCCAGAGATTCGATTTCGCGCTTCAGGTCAGGCTCTACCGAACCTTCTCCCTCGCGCATGAGATCGAAATAGGCTTCGATATCTTCCGTCCGGCGGGCAAGTTCCGCGTCATACGCCAACTGCTCTTCCAGACGCTTGCGTTCGCGCATCAAGGGCTGCGACCTGGCTGCATCCGCCCAGACGGCAGGGTCGGCAACCTTCTCCTCAACAGCAGCTAATTCAGTTTTCAGGCGGGATGAGTCAAAGATACTCCCGCAGGTCGCGCACCTTGTCACGCACCGGGGAGTAGGCAAATTCCAAATCGTTCAACATGCCTTCTAGTTTACCGTCCCCGGCCTTCGAAAGCTTGCGGCTACCGCAACCACGCTTGCCAGGGCACATAGCCAAGCCAGCCAATCGCCATAGCGCGTGTAGAACGTATGGTCGGTCAGGTAGCCGAACGGTGCGTCAATCGCTCCGCGCTGGTGGCGTTCCATTTGCGCCACAATGCGCCCGTGAGGATCGATCGATGCCGTCACACCCGTGTTGGTCGCACGCACGATCCAGCGATGGTTTTCAATCGCCCGCATGCGGACCATGTCGAGATGCTCCCACGGCGCGCTGGTGTCTCCATACCATCCATCGTCGGAAATATTGACCAGGACATCGGCATCCATTTGCGCGAATTGCCGGATCTCATCGCCAAAGATCGATTCATAGCAGATGAACACACCATAATGATGACCGCCTGCAGAGAAGACTCGCCTCTCGCTGCCTGGAATAAACGGTCCGACATTGTCGAGAAGATGTCCGGCGAAGAAGAAGAATTCTTTGTAGGGTGTGTATTCGCCAAAAGGCACGAGGTGCATCTTGTCATACCGGCCCGCATACGTGCCGTCCGCGGCAAAGAAATTTGCCGAGTTATAAATCTGCTCTGCGCCGTTCTCTGCTCGCGGGCCGATAGCGATGGAGTCCACAATGACGGGAGAACCCGATCGTTTAGCGACCGAAGCCAGAGCCTCACGAAACTCCGGGTCCGCGTCATAGAAATCGGTCGGGGCTTCAGGCCAGATCACGACTTTCGGTTTTTCCAGCAAGCCTGTTGCAGCGGCCTGCAGGCTCAGCGCTGAAAACGAAGCCAGCAACTGTTGTTTGGTCTCCGTTCGCTCCCCACCTTGTTTCCCAACGCTAAGGTTTTCCTGCAGAAGAACGGCGCTGGCGTCGTGCGGTGTTGGCGGGACACTCCTGCTGCCGAGCAGAAGAACGGTCGTCAGTACAACGCACAAAATGGCAGCCGCCGGTCCCAGATACCGCAGCTTTGGTCCCAGCGGCTTGAGGAGCCAACATGCGTTTACCCAGGCGATGAGCAAAGAAAGACCCATCGCTCCCGTCCATGCCGCGATGCCCGACAAGCGGAAGTTATCAACCTGTGTGTAGCCCAGCAGGTCCCACGGAAAACCGGTGATACGGCCGCGCGCCAGCTCCACCGCAACCCAAATCACAGGGGCAAGCAACAATATCGTGTTGCGCAAAAACCTCTGGCGAAGCGCTCCGATCGCGAAACCAAACAACGCGTGGTAGAGACCAAGATACAACGCGAAGAGAAGCAGGATTCCAATCGAGGCGGGCTTTGGAATTCCGCCATACAAATACATCGTCGGATAGATCCAATAACAATTGCCGAGATACCACAGCACTCCGCAAAGGTATCCGAGCATTGCTGTCTGTCGGGGCCGGAGAGCCTTCCCGTTGCGGTTATCGCCCAACAACGCAACAAGGAGCGGAACAAGACAGAACCAGCAAAATAGCCTGCGCCACAAAGGCACGGGGCCTGCAATCGAAAACGGCATCACCTGAAGTACAGCGGAAACCGCGGCGAGAACCCAGGCTCGTAATGGTATGGCGCGCATCGCGTTTGAGTCTAAAGCAGTTTTGCGAATGGCGCAGAAACGAGCCGTTTTCGCGCAATGGAAAGGCCCCTTTCCCGGACTTTGCAGACACCACAGTATTCGCGGAACGGTCCTGGCACCGCGGTATTTTCAGTTTGATCGCATGCTCTTCAGTTATCGTTGGACTGACCAAAGGGTGCTATTTCCGTGCTCAATCCGCAAGTGATATCAAAAATTGGTGCTCTCGGCGGTACCTAGCTCAATGCCTCTTTTCAACTTGAGTTACATTAATATTTAGCTCTGAGACCTCCGTTGAGCATCACATCAATGAGCAACACAAAAGACACGGAGATACCTAAATGGACGTCAATCGCATTGTTTCGGAACTCGACGCCGAAATTGCCCGCTTACAGCAGATTCGCTCAGCACTCACCGGATTAGCCAGCACCGCCACTACTGCCGCCGCACCAGGCAAAGCAAAGCGCGGCCGGCCCAAGGGAAGTAAAAACGCTACTACCTCTACATCTGCAGCAACACCTAAGCGTCAGCGTCGCCTGACTCCTGAAGGCCGCAAGCGCATCGCGGACGCGATGAAGCGCCGTTGGGCAGAGCGCCGGAAAGAATCAGCGAAGTAACGGTGTTCGATTTCAGAAACAGATCGGCCCGGCGTTTGCCGGGCCGATCTGTTTTCATGAACAGTCTTTATCTCGAAACTTATGAAAGCTTTTCAGAGAGCTCTACCCACCGCTCCAGCAGCATGTCGTGTTCAGCATGGGCCTCTTCCATCTCGGCGAGCGCCTCGGTAAGCGCACTGGCATCTGTGGCTACGTTCGGATCCTCAATCTTTGCCTTTGCGGCCGCTAGCTTCGAATCCGCGGACTCCATGCGAGCCTCGAGACCATCGAATTCTCTCTGCTCCAGGTAGGAAAGCTTCTTTCTCGCAAGCGAGGATGAAGACCCGTTCTCCTCAACCGTCGCTGGTGTCTTTGTTTTTTCCGCAGATTGTTCGCCTGGCGTAACTCGCTGATCCTTCCATTCCTCCCACTGCAGATAATCCGCAAACAAGGCCGCGCGGCCGCTACCGTCAAGACCCAGTACGGTGTTGGTCACCCGGTCAAGCATGTACCTGTCGTGGGTAACCAGAACAAGAGCGCCAGAAAATTCCAGCAACGTCTCTTCCAGAATTTCCAGGGTTGGAATATCGAGATCGTTGGTCGGCTCGTCCAGGATAAGGACATCGGCCGGCTGCAGCATGAGCCGCGCAATCAGGACACGCGCCCGCTCGCCGCCGCTTAATCTCTCCACTGGCTGATTCAGTTGATCTCCGCTGAACAGGAACTTCGCGGCGTAACTGGCTACATGGACGACACGCTCCTGGTACACCACGGCATCGGAATCGGGCGCCAGCGCACGCCGCAGCGTCAGCTTTGGATCCAACTCCCGCATCTGGCTGAAATAAACAATTCGAAGTGTGTTCGCTCGCTTCACGACACCGGCACTTACCGGCAGTTCGCCGGTCATGGCGCGCAGAATTGTCGTCTTTCCACTTCCATTGGGTCCCAGTAAACCCAACTTGATGCCGTTGGTGATTCCGAAGTTCAAGTCACGGACAATTTCCCTGCCACCGAGCGTAATGGCAACGCCTTCCATCTCGATCAGCCGTTTCGTCTGCCGGTCCGTGGCATCGAATGCGATCGTCGCGCTCGATGTACGCATTCGTGTATCGACTTCGGCCAGCTTCGCAATCATGGCATGTGCGTTGTCAATGCGCGCCTTGGCCTTGGTAGCGCGCGCCTTGGGTCCCCGGCGCAGCCATTCGATCTCCGTGCGGACACGGTTTCGCAGACCTTCCTGCATACGCGCCTGCGACTCCATGTAGGATTCCCGCTCTTCCAGAAATCTCGAATAGGTTCCACGCACACGCAACATGCCTTCCGCGTACGCACGGCTCAACTCCACAACATTGTCCGCAACATTTTCCAGGAAGTAACGATCGTGCGTGACAACGACGCAGGCGAAGTTCGCCGAACGCAGCAGACCTTCGAGCCACTCAATTCCCTGCACGTCGAGATGGTTCGTGGGCTCATCGAGCAGAAGGACATCGGGAGCCGAGACCAGGGCTTCGGCTATGGCCAGGCGCTTACGCCATCCGCCGCTGAGGCTGGCAGCCGTGGCATCCATCGCTTCAAAGCCCGCGCGTCCTAACGACTCGCGCAACCGCTGCTCCCGCTCCTCTTCCGGGACATGCGCGCGTTCGAGCGCCCGCTCGATTACACCACGAACCGTATCGTCGGAACGAAACTCCGAAACCTGTTTGACATAGGCGACGCGCGCAAACTTTCGCACTGCCAGTTCGCCGTTATCGGGCTCGGTCTCTCCAGCTAGAACCGCCAGCAAGGTCGACTTACCCGCTCCATTGGGTCCAATGAGGCCGATACGGTCCCCATCATTCACGGCAAAGGAAATATTTTCAAACAAGGGCGTTGCGCCAAAGCGTTTGGAAACGCCCTGCGCATTCAGAATCGGCGGCATCGTATCCAGTTTATCGTTGCCGGCAAAAAAAGCTGACGCCCCACACAGGTGGGGCGTCAGCTTTCTTCCCAAATGCAACTCTACGGATTCAGAACACGCTCGTGGTCTATCTCCGGTCCGGTGGCATGAATGCTGTAGTGATACAACTTCAAGCCCTTGGAGGTTTTGTGGAAGACGATGGTCTCCGTCGCAGCCCCCTGTGTGAACTTGGTGTTGACTTCCACCTGCATCAGGTCGCCCCCAAGATCGGCCGGCTTACCGACAATCTCATAGCTCATGGGCGTTCCCAGCCGTTCGCCGATTTGATCGAACATGGCGTCCGATGTCGTTTCCGCAACGGTCGTCTTCCATTGATCATCGGCGTTCTGGTAGATTTGCGCGTCCTGATGCGCACCCATGCGGGTGTGCAAGGTGACGATGGCAACATCGGGCGAATTCAAAAGCTTCTTCCCGCCGATGACGAACAGCCCAATGCAGCCGACGACACAGATCAGAATCAATCCGAGAACGATCAGCAGCGTCCAGAGCCACCACTTGCTTTTCTTCTTCTGCGGCGGTGCGCCGTATTGCTGCGGAAAGGGTTGACCCTGCGGAGGCCGCGCGCCTCCCGGAGGAAATCCTCCCGGCGGCGGTGGCGGCGTATAGCCTCCACCACCCGGAGCCGGCGGATTGAAGTTTCCAGGACCGGTAGGCGGAGGAGGATAACCTTGTGCAGCCGCGGGGGGGCCAGGCGGCGGAGCCGGATTCTGCGGGGCGGAGGCGAACGGAGCTTGCGTGTAAATCTGCGTCTTGTCCGATGACGGAGGTGCTGCGGGAGGCATCGCCGGAGGCGTTGCGAACGGCGCGTGGGTATAAACCTGCGTCTTGTCGAAAGACGGCGCCGCCTGCGCGGGCGGCTGAGGTGCGGACGGAAACTGGGGCGGCTGCGGCGCCGGGGTCTGCGCGGACTGTGGCGGTGCAGGTGGCGCATAGCCGCCCTGGGGCTGACCGTAGTTGGCGGGGGCCTGCTGGCCCTGAGCAGCCTGCGGGTCCTGATTTCCCTGGGCGAACGGCGATTTGATCACAACGGTCTTCCAACCGTCTTCCTTCTTGCCTCTGCCTGCTTCCGGATCGATCGGGTCATTCGGATTGCTCATTGCATCTCCTCGAATTCATGCGCATCCGCATGCGAGGATGCGATTTCCCCACGGCGAACGGCTGGTCTGTGATGGTTCAGCGCAGCCAGCCTATCACGCGTGCGATTGGCTATTTCGAATGAAAACAGAAACGTTGGTAACAAACCTTCAATCAGCGGGTGATCAGATCTTCCGACGAAATGTTGTAGTTGTACAAGCGGTAGGCGCCGTCCGAACCCTTCTTCCAGACGATCGTCTCGTCTGCGATCGCGTTGTTGGCGAATTTCGTCGAGCACTCCGAACGAAGGAACGTGCCGGAAGTCCCTGCCATTGCCCGCCAGCCCACCTGCTGGGTGCTCACCGGCGCGCCGAGCTTGCGCACAATATTTGAAAACAGCGCTTGCGATTTCTCGGGGGTTACGCCGTCCCGATAGCCGCCGTCGGCGTTCGCATAAATGCCGTTCCAATCGCCGTGGGCCATGGACGCATGCAGCCCTTCATCGAGATGCTGGCCCTCTTGCCCCGTAGCCTTAAACTTTTCGCAGCCCACACAGACAAAAACCAGGCACAACAAAACTGCCGCTTTCCGAACACTCAACATGCAACCGGCCTCCAGATTTGTTTCAGGTTTGTTCCTGCAAGCCTACTGCCAGATGCATTTCTCATGAAATGCCTGTCATGCTCTCGCCTTTGCCTTTGCCTTTGCCTTTGCCTTTGCCTTTGCCTTTGCCTTTGCCTTTGCCTTTGCCTTTGCCTTTGCCTTTGCCTTTGCCTT
>DASYEV010000032.1:0-65089 GCA_036498835.1 Acidobacteriaceae bacterium
ACGCTGCCTGCGGGGCGGCGGAGGAAGGATTCCAGTGATGATCGTTGCCATGCAGGACAAGGCTACCGACGAACAAATTCAAACCGTGATCGAACGCATGGTGGACCTGGGTTTCAATGTCCACCGCACGACCGGTGAAACGCAGACCATTCTGGCGGGCGTAGGGACGCCTTCGCATTTTGAGGTGACGGAGTTTCAGGTGCTCGCCGGCGTACAGCAGGCGTATCGCATCTCTTCGCCGTACAAGCTTGCGGGGCGGGGCTTCCGCCCTGAAGGCACGCGCGTTCATTTCCCCAACGGCGTTGTGGTCGGCGGGGAAGAGGTCGTCATCATGGCGGGTCCGTGTTCGGTGGAAAGCCGCGACCAGATTCACCTGAGCGCGAAGCAGGTCGCCGCTTCCGGCGCTCAGTTCCTCCGTGGCGGCGCTTTCAAGCCGCGCTCCTCGCCCTACAGTTTCCAGGGCATGGGTGTCGAAGGCTTGAAGATCATGCGCGAGGCGGCGGATGAGTATGGCCTGCTGGTCATCACCGAAGTCATGGAAATCTCGCAGATCGAGCCCATGCTGCCGTACATCGACTGCTTCCAGGTAGGCGCCCGCAACATGCAGAACTTCAACCTCCTGCGCGAGTTGGGGCATGTACGCAAGCCTGTGCTGCTGAAGCGCGGTATCTCCGCCACGATTGAAGAGGTTCTGCTGTCGGCCGAGTACATCCTTTCCGGCGGCAACTATGACCTGATGTTGTGCGAGCGCGGCATTCGCACCTTTGAAACCGCCACCCGCAACACCATGGATATTTCGGCGATCCCGGTGCTCAAGAAACTCACGCACCTGCCAGTCCTTGGAGATCCATCGCACGGTGTAGGCAAGCGCGATCTGGTGCCTGCCATGGCGCTGGCGACCGTGGCAGCCGGCGGCGATGGTCTGCTGATGGAAATGCACCCCAATCCGGACAAGGCTATGTCCGATGGCGCGCAGTCGCTGTTCCCCGATCAGCTCACGGAGCTGGTAGAGCGTTTGCGCAAACTGGCGCCCGTGGTCGACCGCACCATCGCACCTGCCGTCCAGCAGGTGCACGCCTAGGAGCTTGTTCGTGCGTCGTATCGTCGTCAAGCTCGGAACCAACGTCATCATGCGTCAGGATGGCAAGGTAGCGCTCGGCCTGTTGTGTGGGCTGGTCGAGAGTGTCGCTGCGGTGCGCAGCCAGGGTCTCGAAGTTCTGATGGTTTCGTCGGGTGCGGTTGGTCTGGGCGCTGAGCGGCTGGGTCTGAAAACCAAGGCTACCGCGCTTGCGGAAGTGCAGGCTTGTGCGGCGGTCGGTCAATCGCGGCTGATGGCGCTTTACGATGACGCTTTTGACCGCATGGGCTGCCGTATCGCGCAGGTGTTGCTGACCGAGGACGATTTCCGCGACCCGGTGCGGCACGCCAATTTGCGCGCCACACTGGATGCCCTGTTGCGATTGGGCGTGATTCCGATCGTGAATGAAAACGACACGGTGTCCACGCTGGAGCTGGACCGGCCGCTGGAGTCCGTGCAGCGGGAGCGTATCTTCGGCGACAATGACAAGCTTTCCGCATTGCTGATGAAGCACCTCGATGCCGACCTGCTTGTGCTGCTGTCGGATGTGGATGGCCTGTACGACCGCGATCCGCATGAGCCTGATGCCAATGTGATTCGGCGTATCGAGGTGATCGACAAAGATGTTCTCGCGCTGGCGCATGGAGGCAACGGCCGTGGCCGTGGCGGGATGCTCTCGAAACTGGAAAGCGCGCGCATTGTGCTCGAGGCCGGTAAGCAGGTGGTGATCGCGAATGGCCGGACACCACAGGTGCTGGAACGCGTGGTCCGTGGTGAAGAGGTGGGCACACGCTTCGCGCCTGCGCTGGAGACGACGCGGTGACGAGTGAAGAAATGGTTCATTCGACGCGCGAAGTCGCGGAAGCCGCGAAACGCGCTTCGCGAGTTTTAGCGCCGCTCGAAGAGTTTCGCCGCAACGCTGTGCTTGAAACCATTGCCCAGTCGCTGGAAGCGGCAAAGGATAAATTGTTGGCCGCCAATGCGGAAGACGTGCGGATTGCCGCATCGTTGGCCGGAGATGATCAGCTTCCACCTGCGACGCTGGCACGCCTGAAGCTGGACGAAGGCAAGCTGCGGGAAATGATCGAGCAGGTTCGTTCGGTAGCGGCTCTTCCCGATCCGCTGGGCCGCAGGCTGGATGCGATCGAGTTGGATGATGCCGACCCGGCTGCGCATCCGCGCAGCAGCGCAAACGATGGAAACGGTCTGCACATGGAAAAGATCAGTGTGCCGCTTGGCGTGCTGGCCGTGATCTTTGAGGCACGTCCCGATGCGGTGACGCAGATCGCGGCACTCGCGCTCAAGAGCGGCAATGCCGCGATTCTCAAACCCGGTCGAGAGGTCGAGCGCACTGCGGAAGCCCTGGTCGATGTGCTGCAGGATGCTCTGGATCAACAGGGTCTTTCCTCTGACTCCGTCAGTCTCGTATTGGGACGCGAGCGCGCGGCGGAACTGCTTGAACTTCACGACCTCATCGATATGGTCATCCCACGCGGCAGCAAGCAGCTTGTCGAGTATGTGCAGGCCAACACGCGCATTCCGGTGCTGGGGCACGCAGAGGGCGTCTGCCATATCTATGTCGACAAGGATGCCGACACGGAGCTGGCATTGCGCGTGATTGAAGATGCCAAGTGCGACTATCCCGCGGCCTGCAATGCCGTGGAGACGGTGCTGGTCCATCGGGATATAGCTGAAGACTTTTTGCCGAAGCTGGCGGTTCGCCTCGCCGCGCACAACGTCGAAATGCACGGCGACGATTTTGTGACTGCCGAACTGGGTGAGTCCGAAGTGCTGCCCGTCGACGACTGGCACACAGAATACGGCAGCCTTGCTGTTTCAATCGGTGTTGTCGAATCTCTGGAAGCGGCCGTGGAGCACATCCACCGCTTTGGTTCGCTGCATACCGAAAGCATCCTTACCGAAAATGCAGAAGCCGCGGAGCAGTTTATTCGGGAGGTTGACGCGGCGGGTGTATTTCACAACGCGTCCACCCGCTTTGCGGATGGGTTCCGTTACGGTTTCGGCGCAGAGGTTGGGGTGAGCACCAGTAAGTTCCATGCGCGTGGGCCCGTGGGGTTGGAAGGGTTGACCACCTATAAGTACGTGCTGCGCGGCAACGGTCACATCGCTGGTGACTACCGTGGCCCGAATGCGCGGGCGTTTACGCACAAGCGTTAGCCGGCAACTGCGTTTTCATTTACCCGAACTCTCTAATATGGGTCATCCTGAACGCAGTGAGGGATCTCAGTATTTGGGATGTGTCCGAGGCAATTAGCGTCCGAGGCACAGGCCCGACAGTAAGGCGACCCGAACCCCTTGCCGCCACCAGCGGAATACTGGAATCCTTCATTCGCTTCGCTCTTTCAGGATGACGTTCGAGAAAGTGAAGTGGCGTCACTCTGGCAGGCTCTTCCTCACCCCTGTAATCTAAGCACGCACATGTCCAGACGCGTTCTTATCCTCGGTACAGGCCTGATTGGCGCTTCGATCGGCCTTGCGCTCAAATCGGTGGGCCCTGAGTTCGAAGGCACGGTGCTGGGTTGGGACGCCAATCCTGCGGAGCTTGCGGCTGCGTTCAAAATTGGCGCCATCGATGGCGCGCTGTCCAGCCGTGAAGCCGCGCTCGAACCGGGTGTTGCCGACATCTATGTGCTGGCCACGCCGGTGCTCGCCATCCTGGACTGGATGGAGCAGCTCGCACCGGTGCTTTCGGAAGCGCAGTTGGTCACCGATGCCGGCAGCACGAAGCAAGTGATCGCCGAGCACGCGAGGAAGCTGTTCAACCAGCCGGGACGGGCGCGCTTTTTGCCGGGCCACCCTATGGCCGGCAAGGAATCCGGAGGCGCTGCCCTCGCGGAAGCCACACTCTTCCATCGCGCGACATGGCTCTTCACCCCCATTGATGCAGCGGGTGGCAGCGCAGCTCCGGCGAGCAGCCCCGTACATACGCTCGAAGACATCGCCGAATCCACGCGCACGCGCCCTCTGGAGAAGCCCGCGACGCTGGAAGACTACTGGCGCGTGCTGGTTTCGGCGATGGGGGCGAATCTGCAGGATATCGGCCCTGCCGCTCATGACGAGGTCTGCGCCTGGGTGTCTCACCTGCCGCAGATGCTGTCCACCGCGCTTGCGGCGTTGCTGGAAGACACCTTTGCGGACGATCCCCAGCGCATCGCCGCGGTCCAGGCGATTGGCGGCCGGGCGCTGCGCGAGACTACCCGGCTTGGTTCCAGCCCGTACAGTATGTGGCGGGATGTCGCCATGACCAATACCGAGGCGATTGAGGAAACGCTGCTGGCGCTGGAGCAGCGGCTCGCACATATCCGTGAAAACCTGCGAACGCCCGAGCTTCGCGAGCAGTTTGCGGTGGCAAACCGCTTCCGCGCGACCCGGCCCGGCGCTCAAAAATAAACCCCACACAACCTAACCGCGACCCCAGGCGGCTGTCTAACCCGGCGAATGGCAGATGTGGAGCAAGACGCGATACGGCAGGTTCTAGCCGGTGATCGAGACGCATACCGCGTCCTGATGGAGCGTCACCTCCCCGCTGTCCTTCGAGTCACCACGCGCGTTACCGGCAATCCGGTGGACGCCGAGGAGGCCGCGCAGGAGACGTTTCTGCGCGCATACAACAAGCTGCCGGAATTCCGGGGAAGCTCGGCTTTCGGCACATGGGTTTATCGCATCGCCATGAATACCGCACTCAATCTCGTGGAACGCCGCAATCGCGACCTGGGCTGGAACGCAGTCCCGCTGGACGGCGAAACCGCACCCCAAGACCTGGCCGTGTCGCATCGTCCGGGACCGGAGGCCGAACTGCTCGACCGCGAGGCCCTTTCGGCGCGCGAGCGGGCGCTCAGGACCCTGACTCCGATGGAACGCACCGCGTTTGTGCTGCGCCACATGGAAGATCAGCCGATCTCGACTATCGCTAGCGCGCTGGGCGTGCCGGCGAACTCAGCCAAGCAGGCCGTGTTTCGCGCCGTCGCCAAGCTTCGCCGCGAACTCGCTCCGTTACGCGAACGCTATTCCCCCGTACCTGCACTGACTTTGACGAAGGAGGGCCGATGAAGAACTTTTCTGAAGAAGACTTGATCGCCTATCACCTCAATGAACTTCCGCGTCTGCGCGCCTGGATGTTGCGGCGCGAGTTGGAAAGCAACGCCGAGCTCGCCTCTGAAAGCGAAGCGATTGCGGAAACGTTGCGCGCGTTTCGCGATGCTCCGTCCCCGCGCGTTGACGATGCCATGCTGGAACGCACCTGGAACAGCGTGCGCCCGTCGCTGGCTGTGTTGTCGCCACAGCCCAAGCGCCGCTTCGTGATGTGGAGTGCGGTGGCTGCCAGTACCGTAGCCGCGCTGGGCGTGGTTGCGTTGCTGCTCCCGATGGGCAACCGCACTCCACAGGCGGACGGTACCGTTGCCGCAAATCATGCGCCGGTAGTGCAACGCATGGTGGATACGATCGCACATATCCGTGGTGTCAAGCCTGCCGTGCGCCCGGTCAACGATCGCCCAGGACCTCTGACGTACCAGCCCGTGGATGCCGTCGCGGCTGACCCTCAGATGGCTGCGTATCTTGATTCCGCAGAACGTACCTTGACGGAAGTCAGTCACGAACGCGGTGCGCCTTCTGAGCAAACGCGTTCCCAGGTTCATGACCTGCTGCTGCAGAATGCCGTCTACCGCCAGTCCGCACAAGAACACGGTGACCTGGCTGCAGCCGGAGTCATGGACGACCTTGGCCGCGTGCTGGTTTCGCTCGATGCCGAACCTATCAAGAAGGACGCGCACGATCCTGACGCCTTCCGGCTGGAAATGAGCATCGGCAGCGTTCTCTTCGACCTTCGCATTCTTCATCCCCAGACAAGCTCAAAAACCGCGGAATAGGGCGGTTGAAAGGAAACCTCTATGAAAACTCTTCCCACCTCACTCTTTCTCGCGCTCGCGTTAGCTTCGGCTCCCGCAGTGCACGCTGCAGGCCCCAAACCGGCGATTGCCCCCAAGGCGCCCCAAGTCGCGATTGCACCGGCCGCTGCTCAGGCGCCGTATGCGCCCCTGGCCCCCACGGCTCCGCAGGCGCCACAAGCGCCGCAGCCCGCCATCGCACCCCGGGCTTTTACCATCATCACGCCCGATGGGTTGGAACCATTTGAACTTGCCGCGCCGATGGCGGAGGCATTTGAAGTTGCGCCCATGGCCCAGCTCGCGGAATTGCCTGAGCTGCCCACGTTGCCGATGATGTTTGAGTATGCGCAGCAGGCTGACTCCAAGCCGGACAAATCGCCTTCCGGTACCGATCCTGTCTACGACGCCGGCCTCAAGGCTATGGATGAGGCTCGTTGGTCAGACGCCGTGAAGCAGTTCGACAAGGTTGCCAGTGGAAAAGGCGATCGCGTGGAAGCTGCCTTGTACTGGAAAGCCTACAGCCTGGAAAAGATCGGGCGGGGTGATGATGCCACTGCCTCGTGCGAGAAGCTGAGGTCGGACCATCCCAGCAGCCGCTGGAACCGCGACTGCGTGGTCCTGCGGATGCAAAACGGCACGCAAGTCTTTACCTGGAAGCAGGCTGATATCGAGGCCCGCACCGCGGACGCGCGGGTTCGTGCGGAAGATGCGGTGCAGCGGACCAAAGTCTTTCGCTTCGACGGTAGGGGATATGGCGACGATGGCCAACCCCGTGACCCGAACGATGAGATCAAATTGATCGCGCTCCACTCTGTGCTGGAGCAGAAGCCCGCGGAAGCAATTCCCGTGCTCAAGGCCTATATCCTTTCTGACCGTCCGGTTTCTGAGCGTCGCCGCGCGCTATTCCTGCTGAGCCGCAGCAAGGCGCCTGAGGCGCAGGCTTTGCTTACGGAGATTGCGAACAGCAAAACCGATCTTTCTCTGCAGCGCGCCGCGGTGCAGACATTGGCCACCGGCCGTGGCAAGCAGGCGGGACCGGAGCTGTTGTCGATCTATCGCAACAGCACGGACAAGGAAGTCAAGCGCGCGGCGGTAAGTGGGTTGTTTATCGCCGGCGATGCGACCGATCTGGTCGAGCTTGCCCGTTCCGAAAAGGACCTGAACATGAAGCGCGAAATCGTTACCCAACTCGCGCTGATGCACGATCCGGCTGCCACCGCCTACATGGAAGAGCTGTTGAAGTAACCGAACCGCCAGCAGGAAAGGAACAACACCATGCGCACTCTGACGCAAACGCTCTCTCTTGCAATTTTCTCCGCGGCATTGGTTGCAGCCGTCCAACCCGCCATCGCGCAGCAACCCAAGGTTGTCAACGCGCAGGTGAGCACCGTCAACGGCGGCAACCTTCAGCAGGCAATCAGTGGTGCGGTCAACCAGGTATGGGTCGGGTACACCGAATCGACGCTCCGCCCGATGCACAACAACTGGGACGACGGTATTCA
Organism: Acidobacteriaceae bacterium; assembly: GCA_036498835.1. Classification (GTDB taxonomy): domain Bacteria; phylum Acidobacteriota; class Terriglobia; order Terriglobales; family Acidobacteriaceae; genus Granulicella. Next base: position 7,488 of record DASYEV010000032.1, read on the forward strand.
GTATCTCGAAGGCCGTCCGAAGCAGGATGACGACGACGTCAAGGAGAACACCCAATCGAACGAGTCGACCCGCATGATTGTGCTGCTGCGGGTGATGGGCGGCCGGGTTACCAGGGTCTCGATCGCCGATCCGGATCGCACCCTCGACGTTGGCGGCCTTCCCTTCGTGTGGGTCAACGATGTCAGCCAGGCTGCTTCGCTCCATGTGCTGAACACGATTGCGGAACAGGGCATTGTCTCTGCAACGCCTGCCAGTGAAGGTGTGAAGTCCGCGAACTCCGGCCGTTCGCTCACGGACTCGGCGATCCTGGCCATGGCGCTTCAAAGCGCCCCGGAAGCGACGGCGGCGGTACGCACCTTTGCGGCGGATCGCTATCCCGCATGGGTGCGCGAGAAGGCGGCATTCTGGCTTGCGAATAGCCGGAGCGCAGAGGGCTTCGAAATCGTGAAGAACATGGTGCATAGCGACAAGGATGAAGCGCTGCGTTCCAAACTGGTATTCGACCTTACCCTGGTGAAAGGGACATCCCGTCAGGCTGCCGTGGATGAGTTGATTGCCCTGGCTCGCAATGATGCTTCACCCAAGGTGCGCAAGGATGCGCAGTTCTGGCTGGCGCAGCAGGTAAGCCGTGGCAAGACCGCTGACCCACGCATCGCGGAAACCCTGCGTGCGGCGACGGTCAGCGATCCGGAAGCTTCCATTCGCAAGTCGGCGGTTTTCGCGCTTTCACGCCTGCCCGCAGACCAGGCGGCAACGGAACTGATTCGTGTGGCCAGCACCAGCAACGATCCGGTTGTGCGCCACGAAGCGGTGTTCTGGCTGGGACAGACGAAAGATGCCCGCGCCCTGGACTACCTGGAAAAGCTGGCGAAACAGTAAAAGGAACACGCAGAAAAACGCAGCGGTTTGATTTTCGAAGCGTCAAACCGCTGCGTCCCTGCGAAAATTGGGCGGCGCACTTCACGCACCCAATTTTGCCGCAGGTGATCCATCGATGCTTCGAACCTCCCACTCCCTCCCCTTTGTGGCGCTCTTCTGCACTGCTTGTGCGCTGCCGGCGCAGAAGCAGCCGGCGCCCTCCCCGGAAGTGCAGAAGCATATTGCTCATGTCGAAGCGGGGCTTCTGCCGCCTGTGATTGTTGGGGGTGAACCGCGACCGGCGCATACCATCCAGCAGCGCATGGAGCAGTTGCACGTGCCGGGTGTCAGCGTTGCGGTTATTCATCACGGGGTGATCGAGTGGGCGCGAGGGTATGGCGTCGTCAGCCTTGGTGGCGCACCGGTAACGGCCGATACGTTGTTCCAGGCGGGGTCCATCAGCAAGCCCGTCGCGTCGATGGCAGCGCTGAAGCTTGTGGAGCAGGGCAAGCTCAAGCTGGATGCGGATATCAACACTGAGCTCAAGAGTTGGAAGCTGCCGGATTCTCCTGTGGCTAAAGGCAAGCCCGTGACCCTGCGTGAGCTGATGACGCACACCGGTGGCACCACGGTGCATGGCTTTCCCGGCTACGCCACCGATGCACCGGTGCCAACTCTCGTTCAGGTATTGAACGGTGAAAAGCCTGCCAACACACCCGCGATCCGCATCGAAGCCGAACCGGGCACCCGGTGGAATTATTCCGGCGGCGGGATCACCATCATGCAGCAGGCGATGCTCGACGTCAGCGGTGAGCCTTTCCCGAAGCTCTTGCGAGAGGACGTTCTTGCACCTCTGCACATGACCCACAGCACCTATGAAGACCCTTTGCCGAGAGCATGGAAGCCCGCGGGCGCGGTGCCCTACAAGGGAGATGGGACTCCCATTCCTGGTGGTGCTCACACCTACCCGGAAATGGCCGCTGCCGGATTGTGGACGACGGCGAGCGACCTGGCGCGGTTCGCCATCGAGCTGGAAAAGTCATCGCGAGGTGAAGCGAACCATGTGCTTTCCAAAGCCATGACCGCCCAGATGCTGACGCCAGGGATGGGCAAATGGGGTCTGGGGATCCAGATTGCGGGCAAGCCTGCGCGTCCGTACTTCACCCATGGCGGTGTGGACGAAGGTTTTGAGGCGATGCTGATCGGCTACGAAGATGGCAGTGAGGGCGCCGTCATCATGACCAACGCGCAGGGTGGCTCGCGTCTGATCGACGAGATTGTGCGCAGTATTGCTGTCGAGTACAACTGGCCTGACTTCCAGCCGCCGGTGCGCAACGCCGTGAAAGTCGATCCTGACGTGTTGAACGAGTATGCCGGCAGCTATCAACTGGCACCCGGCTTCGCGGATGTCATCACCGTGGAAGGCGATCACCTGATGGCTCAGGCAGGCAAGCAGAGGAAGTTCGTGCTCAAGCCGGAGTCGCCCAACCTGTTCTTCTTCCCCGAACTCGATGCGGAAATCGAGTTCGTCAGGGATGAGACGGGGCTGGTGACCGACCTTGTGCTGCGTCAGAACGGGACCGATAGAACAGCGCGGAGGCAGTAGTCAGGGAATCCTTGAGCACTGCATCAGGTTTCTTCAAACCTTGTTAGAGCGAATCTCCTGAAGGTGTAACTGAAGGCGAAGTGCTCAAGTGAGTTTTCTCCCAACTCGACCACTATCGCGACCGACCCTGATGGACGAACCGGGGCGACCGTTTCATTTGTCGTTGGAAAGTTGCGGGCGCGCTAACGAGCAAGCCTCCAAGCGCCAACGGCGCGGCATATACCAGCATGGGGTGAAACCCCATGTAGCGGGTAGCCATGGAAAGCGAGCGCTCAAGGCGCGACATATAAGCAGCCACGGAAGCCCGGCCTATCGCTGCAACTTGCATTCCGGACGGATCATGTATTTCGGCGGGATAGGCGAACGCATATGTCGGGCCGTTGGCCCTTTTGATCCCGGGTGGTCTGACATGGGGCTTCACCTCCCGAGCGAGCAGAGAACAAAGACCGCTCGCCGGGGTCCCCGTTACGCCCCATGCTGATATATGGCAGTTCTGCTCACACTTCGGTTCCGGAAGGATTTCAGAAGGCCGTTTTCCTTGAGAGAAAACGGCTTTGGCATTTCCTCCCTGTCGCTTGATGAGCAAAAACTGCGGACCGCGCCGTTGGCGCTGTTCTGTTCAGCCACCAACAGCAATGGCCACATCCTGTCTCCGGATGCCAAGTCTATTTCTCACTAGGAAAACGACCTTCTCCATTGCCTATCGGAACCACAGCATCAGGAGATTTTCTCTAGTGGGCGCGTCCGCGCGCTTTCGGGGCGGGTGGCGGGTAGTGCGGTTTGCGCTTGGCAGCTGCCGGCACGGGTTCGTGGATTTCGACCGTTCGGTGCGCCGCGACCGCTTCCGAAAGGGCGTATTTCAGCTCCGGAATTCCTTCGCCGGTGACCGCCGAAATTTTGTACAGCGGCAGCTTCTTGCGCTTGGCCATGGTGGTCAGCTTCTTCAGCTTGTCCGGGTTGGCGACGTCGATCTTGGCCGCGACAAGCACGGTCGGCTTGGCCGCGAGCGCCGGATCGAAGCTCTTGAGTTCGTCCGTGATGACCTTGTAGTCCTCTACGGGGTCGGGGCGGCCGCTGCCGTCGGAGACGTCGATCAGATGCACCAGCACGCTGGTGCGTTCGATGTGCTTCAGAAACTGCACGCCGAGCCCTGCGCCCAGGTGAGCGCCTTCGATCAGGCCGGGCATGTCGGCGACCGTAAATGATTCCGTGTGCGGATAGTCGCCTATCTGGACGACTCCCAGGTTCGGCTGCAGCGTAGTGAAGGCATAATTCGCGATCTTGGGCTTGGCCGCCGAAAGGACGGAGATCAGGGTCGACTTGCCAACGTTGGGATACCCCACAAGACCGGCGTCGGCCAGCAGGCGAAGTTCCAGACGGTAGTTCCGTTCCTCGCCCGGACGGCCCAGCTCGTGCTCGCGGGGCGCCTGGTGGGTGCTGGTGGCGAAGTGCTGGTTTCCGCGTCCGCCGCGTCCACCTTTGGCGATGACGATCTCTTCACCCGGATGGGAAAAGTCGTGGACTACTTCGCCTGTGTCGTCGTTGTAAAGTACTGTGCCTACAGGTACTTGGAGCACGGTTGGCTCGCCGGTGGTGCCGGAGCAGTTGGAGCCTTCTCCGTGGCCGCCGCGTTCCGCCTTGTGCTCCGGGTTGAAGCGGAAGTGCACCAGGGTGTTGTGACTGAGGCTCGACCGCATGAGGACGTCACCGCCGTGCCCGCCGTCGCCACCCGAAGGGCCTCCCCGGGGGACGAATTTTTCGCGCCGGAAGGCCATACAACCGTTGCCGCCGTCGCCGGCTTTCACGCGAATGCGTGCTTCATCAATAAACATCTAGAACGTACCCTCAGCTTAAGTGTATCGAAATGGCGTAAATGGTTCTTGTTGCGAGACTTCTTGTCTACTAGAAAAGGAATTCCGGCCCCTGATTTCAACATTGTTTACGCCATTTTTACCTTGCTTAGCGAAAATTGAGTCTGTTCCAATCATGGTTATCAACAAATCACGATCTGCCCCCGGCAACCTTCGGTTGGCGGAGTAAGGCGCTTAAGCCAAGGCAGAGGAGCAATACGAAGTAGCCGTACCGGCAGCGCTCACACGAAGCACGAATGGTGAGCCGGGTACAAGCAATCACTCAGGAGACCTTATGACGTTGAAGAAATTTGCACCCTTCGCTGTAATCGCGGCCTTATTGTTGCCGGCCGGCGCGGCGTTGGCCCAATCTATGACACAGGGCGCCATTGCCGGCACCGTGTTCGACTCGACCAATGCCGCCATCCCCAAGGCCACGCTCGTCATACACAGTGAGGCCAACGGCACCAACGTCACTCTGACCTCCAGTGACTCCGGTGAGTTCCGCGCTCCGCAACTCGCTCCGGGCACCTATTCTGTCACGGTTAGCGCCTCCGGCTTCGCCACGCAGAAGCAGACCGGCGTGATTGTGCAGGTGAATGACGTTACTGAAGTGAATCCGCATCTTTCCACGGGGACAGAAAGCCAGTCCATCGAAGTGACCGCTCAGATCCCATCGCTGAACTTCGATTCTCCGGAGTTTGGCGGTCATCTCGACAACAAAGAGATCGAGAACATTCCTATTAACAATCGCCGCTGGTCCTCGCTGGCTCTTACGACGCCGGGCGTGACGAACGATAACTCGGGCTTCGGTCTGCTCAGTTTCCGCGCTATCCCATCCGTTCTGAACAACGTGCAGATCGATGGCGTGGACGACAATCAGGCGTTCTTTTCGGAAGAGCGCGGCCGCACCCGCGCAGGCTATTCGACCTCGCAGGTTTCCGTGCGTGAGTTTCAGGTGAATACTGGCGTGTACTCGGCTGAGCTGGGTCGGGCGGTAGGAGGTGTTGTGAACTCCGTCACCAAGCAGGGCACTAACAACCTGCATGGCGAAGTGTACTTCTACCATCGCGGCGATGAGTTCAGTTCGAAGAACGAAAAGACAACGCTAACGACCGTGACCACAGTGGGTACAACCGTTACGCCGGTCACCTCTGTGATCCGTCCCAAGGACAAGCGTAACCAGTATGGCTTTGGCGTGGGCGGCCCCATCATCAAGGACCGTTTGTTCTGGTTCTATGCCTTCGATGCGTTTCGCAGAAACTTCCCGGGCATCGCTGTTTCAGGTAACCCTGGCACCTTTTATTCACAGACCGCAGGGCCTTGCCAGACGGCAGGTCTTCTCACGTCGACCGGTGCAACGCTGGCCCAATGCCAGGCTGCATTCAACGATCTGAACTCCGACCTCGGCTCGGTGCCGCGTTTCGGCAATCAGCTGATCAACACCCCGAAGCTGAGTCTGGTCATCTCGCCCAAGCACACGCTGGATGTGTACTATCACCGTCTCCGCTGGGATTCCCCCGGCGGTGTACAGACGCAGGCTGCTCTTTCCTACGCGCGTGACTCCTTCGGTACCGACTTCGTCAAACTGGATTACGGCGTGGCGAAGCTGAACTCGCTGCTCACTTCGAAGCTGACCAACGAACTGCGCTACCAGTATGCGCGTGAACTGAATGACGAAGGCCAGCAGCCGCTGACCACCTACACCCAGGCTCATTTCATTGGCGCTAACGGGGTGGCAACCTACGCGTCGATCAATACCTCTTCGGGCGGCTTCAACGCCGGCTCGCCCTACTACAGCTACCGTATCGCGTACCCGGATGAACGTAAGTGGCAGATCGGCGATACGGCCGCCTATCAGTGGGGACGCCACGCAATCCGCTTCGGCGTGGATTTCGTCCACAACTACGACCTGCAGAACAACCTCTTCCAGAGCAACGGCTCGTACAGCTACGCTTCGGTGGGTCTGTATCTCGCCGACATCCTGAAGCCTTCAGGCGCTTGCAACGCCCTCACGGCATCGGGGACCCCTGTCCTTTCGACCACCGGCGGCGGCTACGGCTGCCACAGCGGCCTGACGCAGGGCTTCGGCCCGCAGGTTTTCGACCTGGCGACGCTGGATTCCGCCTACTTCGTGCAGGACGATTGGAAAATCAGTCCAAGTCTGACGCTGAACCTGGGTGTGCGCTATGACTACGAGGCCTTCCCTGGACCGTATTCTTCGGCGCTGAACTCGGCAGTTCCGCAGGAAGCCAACCATCCTTCGGACAAGAACAACATCTCGCCGCGTCTGGGTTTCGCATGGGATCCGTTTGGAGCCGGCAAGACGGTGGTGCGTGGCGGCTTCGGCTTCTACTACGGCCGCATTATCAACGCTGGTCTTCTGAACGCATATGCCACGACCGGTGGCGCCAACGGTCAGCTCCAGGTCACAGCCTACAACGGTACAAATGTGGGTACGACGGCGGCGCCGGCCTACGTGAAGTTCCCACAGACGCTCAATTCCCGTCCCGCGGGTGGTCTCCTGAGCGTTGACTATCTCGATGCACATCTTCAGAACCCCTACACGGAGCAGTTCGATCTGACCGTGCAGCAGGACCTCGGCCACCACAGTGTGTTCTCACTGTCCTATATCGGATCGCTGGGCCGTGAGCTGCCGAACTACCTGAACCTCAACCTGGATCGGACGAAGACGTACACCGCGACCTACACCTTGGCGGCGAACTCTGCGGCACCTGGAAACTGCCTTGTGGCGGCTTGCGGAACAACCTTCAAGCAACTCGTGTACTCGTCCGCCAACGCTGCGGGTTCGAACACGCTGAACCCTGCCTACAACGCCACCACGGATATCATCAGCAACGCAAACTCGAACTACCACGCCATGACGGTGGACATCACCAACCGCCAGTGGAAGTTCGTCACCTTCGATGCAAACTATACTTGGGCGCACGCGCTGGATTATGGCGTGACCTCATTCACCACGGCGAGCTCGAACAACTGGCTCGATCCGTACAACGCACGTGCAAACTACGGCAACTCGGCGGTCAACATCCGTCACCGTGCTGTGGGGTGGGCGATCATTAACCTTCCTGGCCTGAAGGGCACCAGCCCGTTGACCTACCTGACCAATGGCTGGTCGATCAAGCCGTTGATCCAGGCACAGACGGGTCTCCCATATTCGGTCGGCACCAGTTCCGGTTCTCCTGCGGCAGATGCCTCGGGTCTGAAACCCTACTCCTCCGGTGTTGCGGGTACGGGCAACGCGACGTACATCCCATTCTTCGGACGCAATCAGTTGAACGCACCGCGGAATATCGTGGTCGACGCTCGCGTGCAGAAGGACTTCCGTGTGCGCGAGGGTATGAATCTTCAGCTGTTGGCTGAAGCCTTCAACCTGGCGAACCACCGCAACATCACCGGTGTGAACGCGGGCGCCTTCACGATCGGCACAGGTAATGTGCTGACCGCGACGACCAACTTCAGCACGCCGTCGAGTTCCGGTGTCAACGGAAACTATGCCTACCAGGTGCGCCAGCTGCAGTTGGGTGCGCGCATCATCTTCTAAGGTGAATTCCCTCACGCTGTAACGTATTCCACTCACAAAGGGCGATGGCTTCAGCCATCGCCCTTTGTGTTGTGCGCCCGCGCGGCCGGCATGCGGTACTGTTACTCGCGGTTTGTCTTCGGCCTACTGCCGATGCGACCATACAGGCTGCCTCGCGCATCCAACGGGAAAAGAAGCGCAATCAGCGGAAGCGAAGGTTTGTCATGGGCTCGGGGGAACAATGAATCTGTTCGCATTGGTCGCACATCACGGCTATGCGACGGTGATGGTCATTCTGTTTTGTGCTTCCTGCGGGTTGCCTTTGCCCCTCTCCGTAGCTCTGCTGATTGCGGGCGCAGCCGCGCACGGCGGCGTGCTGAATCTTGGGCTGGTCATCCTCTGCGCCTGGGGCGCGGCGCTGCTCGGCGACACCATCATGTACCTGGGCGGAAGGTTCACGGGCTGGTGGCTGCTGGCGGGGATTTGCCGGATCAGCATGAACCCTGAGTCGTGCATCTTCGGTTCGGCTAACTCGTTCTACCGGCGTGGACCAAAGGCCCTGCTGTTCGCTAAATTCGTGCCCGGCCTGTCGACGGTGGCGGCACCGCTGGCCGGCAGTCTCAACATGAAACTCTGGCGCTTCTGGCGCCTGGATGCGTGCGGAGTCCTGTTCTATGTCACCGCCTGGAGTGGCACGGGATTCCTCTTTGCGCGTTTCCTGCGGGTCATTCTGTCCATGGTCACGCGCCTGGGCCACATCACGGCGGCGACGGTGCTTGGGATCATCGCACTGTATGTTGGATGGCTCGCCTACAACTGGATCCACGATCAGCGTTTCAAGAATGTCGAGCGGGTCGCGGCGCAGGAACTGCACGACCGGCTGAGGGACGCGACGCATGACCGGGTGCTGGTGATCGCGGATGTGCGCTCGCATGGCTACTATGACCCGGGCATGCAGCGCATCAAGAACTCCATCCGGGTAGAACCCAGCCGTTTGAAGGAAGAACTGGTGGCGCTGCGCGAGTTCATGGCGCCGGAGTGCGAAATCTATCTGTATTGTTCGTGCGCGCGCGAAGCCACCAGTGTGCGCGTCGCCCACATGCTGGAGATGGAGAATTGCCAAACCAAGGTTATCCAGGGCGGCCTGAAGGCGTGGATCAAAGCCGGTGGTCCACTCGAGCCCGTGCCTGCCGGAGATGTGGAGCACCTGCCGCAGTTTGACTGACGCTCAGGCTACACGTTTAACCAGGCTTGCCAGCAACCGTGTGTGCGGCAGGCCATCGGCGTATGTCTTCAGTACGAGACCTCGCAGCATGGGTGTGCGCATCACCCGGAATCCACGGCCGGGTTCGCGATAGAACGAGCGGGCAGCGCGATACGAGAAGGCCAGCGTTTCCTGCAGCCGCTGCAGATTGCGGGCGTAGCTCTTCGCGTAGCCCTCGTTGGCTCGCAAGCATGCGGCAACGGCCTTCGCCGCCGCCTGTCCGCTGACGATCGCCGAGTGGATGCCTTCACCGGTGAGCGGATCGACCATACCTGCAGCGTCCCCTGCCAGGAGCACCCTGCCGCTGGGAACGTAGGCGTGGCCCCCCAGACCGAGATACTGGCCGGTCACGTTGGCCGGCGGGGGAATGCCAAGCTTCGTGCTGGTGTAGTCCGCGAGTAAGGCGCGCGTCACGGTTTCGTAGTGCATCCCGGGCGTTCCGGCAGCGGCTTCACTCTGTGACTGCGGCACAAAGCCACCCACGCCGATGTTGATGTGATCGCCCTTGGGAAACAACCAGCCATAGCCGCCGGCGATGGGAGCGAAATCGAAAACCAGGTCGAGCGCCCGGTCGCCCGCAGGGAGCCGCTCGGGCAGGGATGTGAACGGCACGGTTGCTTCCAGCGCAAAGCCGCGCGCATACCACTCCGGTTCGGGGGGCAGTGCCGCGGCCTGGGCGTAACCCCGGATGCGAACGCCTTCCGCGAGCCGCCGCGTCTGGCCGTTGGAACCATCCGCGCCCAGCATGACGGGTGCGGTGAAGGTTTCTGTACCGCCGTCGAAGGCTGCAACTTCCACTTCGACGTGTGTGGGAAGTTCGCGCATGGCGACGATGCCTTCCATCTTGCGGAATTCCGCTCCCTGCATCAGCGTTTGCTGCAGGCAGAAATCGTCGAAGCGCTCGCGCACGGCCATGGCGCAGAATGGCTGACGCATGTGGACGCGTACTTCAAGATCTTTGTCGGCGATACGTGAGCCCTCGGCGAAGCCGGCGCCGGCTTCCTGCAGCACGACGTCACGGCACTCACGCTCGATGACAGGATCGACGGAGTAGCGAAGCGCTTTGAGCGTCTTCCGGGTAAGCCCGCAGGCGCAGGCCTTGTGCCGGGGAAAGCTGCGCTTGTCCAGCAGCAGCGCGCGCTTGCCGGCATGGGCCAGGTCGTAGGCAGCGGCGCACCCGGCCGGACCCGCGCCGACGATTAATATGTCGTAATCGAAATCCACGAATTCTTAGTTTACTTGGCTCTAGGCGCGCGGTTTGTTTCTTCCGTGAAGATGGTCTGCGCAAGCAAATCCATGGTTCTTGTCGCGCCGAGAGGATTCAGGATCACCGGCCCCATCACGGAAGCGATCTTCGCAATCCGTGCTCTGCGAAGCGTGAGGTAGAGCGAAACCAGCAGCAGGAGATGGCTAACGACCAGCACTTCCGTCAGAGGACGCCACATGGGCAGCAGGCGATGTGTCCAGACGACCCAGGGGAGGAACAGGAACATCAGCATCGCCTGTACACGGCACTGCAACTCCAGGATCCAGGCTGCATTCAGCGAAGCAGTTACGCGACGCAATGCCTGGGTAGTTTGGCGCTCCTGGGAATCTACGCTCTTGGTGCGCACGAAGCCCGGCAGCAAAAGCAGAGGGTCCGCGATCACCGGGACTCGCTGCAGCAAGGTGAAGCTCATGGCTGTACGGACATGCCGGTTCCATTCGCCGCTGCGAGAGCGCGTGAATGCCTGGTCGTCGCCGGCCAACCAGTACACGCACTCGTATGCATACATCAGGAACAGAGCGCAAAGCAGTTCAACTTCAGGTCGTGTCATCGGGCCGTTTCACTAAAGCAATTTCCCTCAAGCTGTGCCGTATTCGAGATCTGAGAATGCCATTTTCATTGGGAGAAAAATTGGCTTCGGCACGCTCTTTCCGCCATACATCCTGAGGGAACTTGCGCTATGGACGCGAGAGATCGTCGCCCTGTGGCCCACTGCGGTCACCACCGAACTTACGCTTGATGGCGGCGAAGATATTCTTGATACGCGTCAGCAGAGCAGCGAAAGCGACAGCAATGACCTTCCACAAAGCCGCGAGCATCGCCAGCAGCTTCGCGAAGATGCCCGTCTTAAGTGCGATGGCGGTTGCGCCGCCGGCGATGAGTGCAGTCAAACCGTACTCCGCGACCTTGTCGCCTTTGACGAAGTCCGCATAGCGGCTGCCCTGGGTGAACGAGAACCCGTTCATCAGCGACTTGAAGCTGGGCAGCACATCGTTCACCTGCGAGGGATCGAGCACGAGGTCAACGCGCATGACTCCATGCCGCCCGAGGATGCGGGTGGAGTAGTTTACCGACTGCCCATTCTTTGGGTCGTCATCCTGGCCGACCGTACCCCAGGTCAGGTTATGGGTGGTGGCATCGTAGAACGGCCTGGTTTGCCATCCCACCAAATGAAACGGAGACCAGCCACGCGCCCTGCGCGCTTCGTTTCCACGCTCGGTCGCGTCTTTCATGGAGTTGAAGAGCTTGTCCGCGTCGATCGACGATTTTTCGTCGTCCTTCACGTAGCCGGTTTCGTCGAAATCGAACAACACAAACCAGAACTTGGAATCAGCGTCGTCTTTGTTCAGGATGGGCGTTACGATGCCGACCTCTTGTTCCGAAGGCGGGTTGTGGGTGAGCTCGAGAAAGCGCCGCGTTCCCGCGGCATCGGCGAACTGATATCCAGCCGGCACCTTGATCTGTGCCCCAGTGCCTAGTTGCGCCACCATCGGCCCATGCTGCCAATGGATGGGTTCAGGCTGCGATTCCACCGTTTTGCCTTGCGCCGCGCAGACGACTGAGCCGGCCAGGAGAATGCTTAGGAACGTGGATAGAAAACTGACGGAGACACGACGGTGCAACCAAAGCATAAAAAGCTCGACCAGGAAATTTAGGTAACGAAAGTATTCGGAGCATAGCATAGGCGCTTTGCTCGTATAAGAAGCGGCCGTCACAAACCGTGCGGTGTTTGCTGTCCGTGTCGTTTCGATTGGTTTTTCGTCTTGTTCGTCACTTATGACGTCAGATCTGACGGCAGCATGTCATTTTCGGCGAAGCCCCGCTGGAGTTCTTCACGCACGGACGGTGAATCCTCGAAGATTCCGCAGTCCATGATTCTCCACTCGTCCGAAGCTCTATCCAGAAGCCATACATAGTGTTTATCCGCTTGTAAAACCTGCTCAGGGTAGCGCGCGATGTAGTTCCCAATAAGAGCATGAACGGAGTGGGGGAGCGGGTCAGGACTTCCAGGAACAACGTTCTTAAGGACGGAAACTCCGTTCAGAGCGAAACCTTCGATCTCGTTGTCCGGGGAGCGCACGCCGCGGAGCTTGTGTCCGGTCACTTCAGATCCCGTTTCGACTGCGAGCGCGCCCGCTGCATCGCGTGCCTTCACAAAAAGAGGTATGTCACACGCGGTGACGTTCTTCTGCGAAGGCGGCTCTCGGGTTCACCCTCTTGGGGATAGAGGTACCAATTTTTGGCGACTGGAAGGAGATCCGGCAGTGTCATGCGGGAGTGAAATCGTGTGAGGCAGGAAAGGTTCAATGCGGTTATGCGCTGCAGTTCGGCCGGTTCGATGGCGGGTATGAAGGTAATTCCCACGGCCATGCATATTTCGCATCCCCCGGGCCGGCCTACCTTGTAGTTCGTATGTTCGGCTAACTGTTCGTCACTCCCCCAAATCGATCTGCCATGTCTCTCCCATTGTCGAAGGGCCTGATCAGCTTTCGCTTCGAATAGCAAACCGTAACCGTACTCATCTTTAGCTTCGGAAGACGTTACCTCCAGGCGCAGAGCGAACTCGCTCCTCACAATCGTTCCGTTCCATACGGTGAAATTAAAAAATATCTCGGCTGCGTGACCGCCAAAGAATGAGTCCACCCGAATGATTGCCAAGGCAATCCTCTCAGGGAAATTCGGACCACGGCGATCGAGATACTTGTACAGGACATCCGTAAGCTTGACGGAGTAATGGCAGTTCGTCTCTCTGCACGTCCCGTTGTAATGCCCGTAGGCACCCCAGCGAGTCATCAGTTTCTGCGCATCCGCCCAAGTGCTCTGATGGAGCCGAATGGATTGAAAATCGGTCAGCAAGCGCTCCGCGCGACGCCGGAGGAGTCTTTGTTGAATCTGCACGCCGGCGAATGCAAGTAACGGAATTGCCAGGACCACGCCCAAACCTACTCGAAGCACTCGGCCGATTCGCATTGGGAACTTATACACCTGCCTCCGGTGTCTAAGAGTTTGAACGGGAACTGATACTGACATACCGCACATAACGCCACTGAGGGCGCTCTCGCCAGCCGGGAATCCGGTTCGCGTCCCCGGCTGGCCTCCACGAATCGTCTTATGAGCGCTCGCACACAGACTTCTGCATCGAGGTGCTTCCCATGGCGTTTTCTTCCGGTTCGTCCGCTTCCATTTCTTCCGAAATCAATGTCACGCCGCTGATCGATGTGCTGCTGGTGCTGTTGATCATCTTCATGGTGATTGTGCCCGTGCTGCCTCGCGGGTTGGACAGTTCGGTCCCACAGGACAAGCCTTCCATGCCCACCGCGGTAACGACACCGACCATCGTGCACGTGCTTGCGGGTAGCCAGGGCAATACCGCGCCGCACTACCGTATCGGCGAGCGCGACGTACAGCTCGCGGAAATTCGGCCGGCCCTGCAACAGGTCTTTGCCACCCGGCAGGACCGCACGTTGCTGGTGCAGGGTGACCCGGGCCTCAGCTATGGGCAGATCGCCACGGTGATCGGCGAAGCTCGCGCTGCGGGGGCGGGCACGGTGGGTTTGCTGGGGCAACCTCACTGAGGAAGGTCGAACAAGTGGTCAGCATTCCCTCAGCGGCTAAGCCGCGTTGCTTTTTGCTGCCAGTTACGGCGGGACTAAAGTCCCGCCCCTTCAAAGCGAGGCGTCGTTCAGATATCTCCCTCGCGAACACCATTCAGCAACAGGTCTGCAGGCGCGTTGAGACAGTATGGCCTGCAAAACAACAAGGCCTCCCGGCGCGGGGAGGCCTTGCTTGTTTCCGGAGTTGCGGCGGTTACTGGTTCATCTGGATGCCGCCACCCAGCTTCTGTTCCTTGGCCTTTTCGTTGGCCTTGCGAGCGCCTGTAGCACGCTGCACCCACTGATCGGCCTGCGCGAGATCCGCCTTGCGGGCGTCATCGTTGGTGCATTCCAGATCGGCCTTGCGGCGGAAGTTCAGGTTGAGATACTGCATGGCGTCGTCGTAGTTCGGGTTGATCTGGACGGCGCGGTTCAGGTACTGCATCGCTTCGTTCACAAGCTGCGAGTTCTGGGCGACCAGCTTCGCGCATGTATCTTTGGACTTCTTCGGATTGCCATTGCCATCGTCCTGCATGTTCTGCGCGGCAAGTGTCGCGACCGCATTCTTGTAGGCCTGCGTCCAGTCGATGACGCCGATGGTGTAGTTCGCTTCCGCATCGTTGGGTTCAATGCGGATGATGGTCATCTCATCGGCCTTCGCCTTGTCGTATTGCTGAATATTGCGGTGGATGGAGGCAACCTGGCGCAGAGCACCCAGGTCTTCAGGATTCTTGGCGAGAACCTCGTTGAATCCGTCCAAAGCTCTCTGGGCGGCGGCGAGATTCTCCGGCGTCGTCAGGTTAGGCACAACCTGATAGCTGTACGCCGTGGCGAGGTAGAGCCGGGCGGGATCGTAGTTGGGATCAAGTTTGATCGAGTTCTGAAAGTTCCCGATCGCTTCTTCGTAACGACCGGCTTTAAAAGCCTGGACGCCCTTGACGAGCTGGTCGCGTGCCTTCAGCTTGGCACATCCCACTGTGCTCGCTAATACCAGCAGCAGGGCGCCGCCTGCGGTCATTCGTGCGCTAACTCTCATTGGTACCATCCCCTTAACGATATCGCCGCGTGCCCTCGCCAGAAGGCTCGCGTTTTCAAAATGAGATTGTGGCCTTGCCGTCCGATTGTAAAGGCTGCAGAGCAGCTTTGCCAGCACCAGCCCTGCTCATGATCACGGCCTGAACTCGACAGGCGGTGTACAGAAGACCGAAATCACGAGGTTTCACCTTTGTAAGACGCATCCTACACGGAGGAGGACGCCTTCCGTGCGAAGATGCGAATGAATTCGTTTCGGATATCGCCCGGACTCACCGTTCGGAGGCGCCCAAAGCACGGAGGAATGGATGGCGGCAGGGAAGTGGACAGCGGAACAAATCCCCTCACAACAGGGAAAAATAGCGCTGATTACCGGCGCAAACAGCGGAATTGGCTACCAGGCGGCACTGGAACTGGCCAGGCACGGAGCTCATGTTTTGCTGGGCGCGCGTGATGCGACGAAGGGTCAGGCGGCAGTGGACAGAATCCGCCGTGAAGTTCCCGGCGCCGGGGTCGAGCTGGCCGAACTCGATATGGCCTCGCTGGCTTCGATCCGTGCGTTCAGCGAAAAATTTTTATCCGGTGGGGTCGCGCTTGACCTTCTGATCAATAACGCGGGGGTCATGGCGCTGCCCAGGCGTGAGTTCACGGCGGATGGCTTTGAGCGGCAATTCGGCACCAATCATCTGGGTCACTTCGCGCTTACCGGGCTGCTGATGCCGTCGCTTCTGGCAGCGGAAGTGCCACGCGTGGTCACGGTGGCTTCGCTGGCCCACCGCAACGGCAAGATCGAGTGGGACAACCTGCAGAGCGAACGCAAGTACGTTCCCTGGGACGCCTACAACACTTCCAAGCTGGCAAACATTCTGTTCGCTCGTGAGCTGAGCCGGCGAGCATCGGGCACACGCCTGACCAGCAATCCGGTGCATCCCGGAATCTCGCGCACCAGCATCGTGAAGAACGGGCCTGGTTTCAAAGATCCCAAGACCATGTTGCTGATTGTGCTGGGTGCGTTCATCACGCAGGACGATGCGCATGGCGCGCTGCCGACATTGTTCGCCGCCACCGCGCCGGAGGTGCGCAGCGGCGAATACATCGGCCCTGACGGCTTCATGGAATTCAAAGGCTATCCGGCCGTGGTGCAGCCTCGGCCTCAGGCGCTGGACGAGCCTACGGGCAGAAAACTGTGGAGCGTCTCGGAGGAACTGACAGGTGTGGTCTATCCACCCGTGGAAATGTGATGGCGATGTGGGTTACGGCGAAACCGTTCAAGGGAGTTTTCTCCCAAGTCGCCCGCCGTTACTGCCGGCACTGATGGAGGAACGGGGGCGACCGTTCATTTGTCGCTCGGAGAGGGTCACAAACGCGCCTACGAAAAAGCCTCCAAGCGCCAACGGCGCGGCATATACCAGCATGGGGCGAAGCCCCATGTAACGAGCCTTTTTGAGATAGAGCGCTGAAGGCGCGACATATAAACAGCCACCGAAGCCCGTTCTAGAGCAGTTCCGGTAATACTGTGGTCTTCCCGAACGGTGGAGAATGCCGTTTTCGTTGGGTGAGAACGGCTTCAGCACCCTCTCTTCGGTCTACACCATTACCGGAACTGCTCTATGGCCGCACCCTGGATAACCGAACGAAGCATGCATTTTCGGTGAAATAGGCGAGAGCATATGTCGGGCCTTTGGCCCTTTAGATTCCATGTGGTGTGACATGGGGTTTCACTTCCCCAGCGAGCAAAGAACAAAAACGCTCGCCGGGGTCCCCGTTTCACCCCATGCTGGTATATGGCAGGTTTGCTCATACTTCGGTCCCAGAAAGATTTCAGAAGGCCGTTTTCATTGAGAGAAAACGGCTTTGGCATTTTCCGCCTACTCTGCACGGTGAGCGCAAACTGCGGACCGCGCCGTTGGCGCTGGTCTGCTCCGCCACCGGTAGAAGGCGACGAGATCATTCGCCCGCTGTAGTGGAAGCAGCGAGCCCGAACGATCTACATCAAGCCCTTATCCAGCGCGTAGGCCCACAGCTCTTCGCTGTCGCTCTTGCCGCGATAGCCGATGTAACCGTCGGGCCGGACGAGATAGAGTAGCGGTCCGACCCCAAGTCCATCCTGCAGTGCCGGGGTCCATCCCGCTGCCGAGGATGCGAGTTCCACGACGGCGGTGTGGCGAAGGTTGCGGGGAACCTCGCCGGACGGCACATCCAGCGCGATGAGCACGTGCTGGGCTTCGCGCAGGGGCGTCAGCAGGGCGGAACCATCTTCATGCCATGCGTCGGGCATGCGGTCGCCGGCATGCAATGGGCCTATGCCTGCGGTGTCTCGCACCGCCGGAGATTTGCGGTAGGCGATGCCAACTTCGGAGAGAGTCCTGGTGAGCGCGTCCTGGACGAATCCCAACTGCAGCGCATGGTGCATCACGAAGTCACGCACATGTTCCACGACCGCACTGCCGCTGGTGGCCATGCGCAAGCCGAAACCGCTGCTGCGCAGCACCGATTTACTTACTTCACCGCGCTCCCCCTCGTAGCTGTCCAGCAGCGCCGCGTCCGCGCCACGCATCACGGCGGCGAGTTTCCATGCAAGGTTGGCTGCATCCTGGATGCCGGTGTTCATCCCCTGGCCGCCGGCCGGGGAGTGGATGTGGGAGGCATCGCCGGCGAGGAAGACGTTGCCGGCGCGGGGATGTTCGGCTCGGCGCTCATTCACTCGAAACGGAGCGAGCCACACGGCGGAGTCCGCCGTAATCTCCAGGCCAAAGCCTGCGAAGGTTGTGTTGAATTCCTCCACGGTCGGCGTATGACCGTCTCCCGCGTCTCCCGCGCGCATGATCCGAATGACACGGTACAGGTCGTCCCTGAGCAGCGCAATGAACAGCACGTCGCCGCCGCGGCGCCAGTGCAGTGCGAGATCTTCGCCAGGAATGTCCGCACCTCGCAGGTGCAGGTCGCCGAGCGCAAAACCCATGGCGAGCGTGTCTCCTTCAAACGCGACGCCAATCGATTTGCGCACGGCGCTGCGCGCGCCGTCGCACCCGATCACCCAGCGATATTGCGCGTGCTCGATGTTGCCGTCCGCGTGTTGCAGTTGCACGCTGACCGCGCCATGACTTTGCTCAAGCTGCGTCAGCTCCACCTGGCGCTCGATGCGTCCGCCAAGCGAATGCAGATGCTCGATCAAGACCGCTTCGGTATCGTTCTGCGGGAGAACCAGGACGAAGGGAAAGCGTCCGGGAATGCGCGTCAGGTCGCCTTCGGCGATCAGTTTGCCTTCGTCGAAAAACCTGGCGTGCCGGATCGGACGTCCGAGCGCGACCGCGCGGTCGGCGATGCCATAACGGTCGAACTGCTCCAGCGTGCGTGCCTGGACCACCAGGGCCTGCGAGTATTTGGCGGGGTGGTCGGCTTTGTCAATTAACCGCACGGGAATGCCGAACCGCAGCATTTCAATGGCCAGCGCCAGGCCGGTTGGGCCCGCGCCCACAATCAGGATGTCTTCACTCATGGGCAGCATGGTACGCCTCGATCCATAAAGATCGAGCTTCTCGTCGTGTCGTTGTACGCCGGAGTTCCCGGGCTGCCCGGCTTACTTGCGAGCCTTCGCAGCCTTCTTTGCGGCTTTCCTGGGCGCGGCTTTCGGAACTTTCGCAACTTTTTTTGCTGGAGCCTTCTTGATTGCCGTCTTCTTTGCGGTGATTTTCTTTGCCGCCGTCTTCCTGGCGGGCTTGACTTTGGCAGGCTTGGCACCGGGTGCAGCCGCTGCGGAGGACAGCCGCGCCAGCTTGGCGGCGTGGGTGTCCAGCAGCTTTTCGATCGAACGCAGCAGAGCCGCGGTCTGCATGGGCTTGACCAGCATCTTGTCCGCGCCGGCATCCTGCCAGTCTTCGTCGCTCAACGGGTAGGCGGTGAGCAGGGCGACCGCGGGATGGTAGGACGCGACACGCGCAGCCTGGATCACCTCACGCCCCGAAGCATCGGATTCCATACGCATGTCGGTGATCACCATCTGATACTCGCGCGATTTGAGCTTGGACTTCGCTTCACGCACGCTCGCGGCGGTATCCACATCGAAGCCGCTGATCTCCAATACGGCTTTCATGGTGAGCAGAACGGTGACTTCATCATCGACGAGCAGGACGCTGCGTTTCGGCAAGGGTATTTCTCCTCTGTCTCAGGGATGGCGGCGAACTGGGCCTGGAGAGACGAAAGTCATGTTCGCAGTTTCGCCCCGCACAGCGCAAGCGGAGGTGTTACCGGGCTACTCCCAGGCCGCTGCTTCCTGCGGCGGACGGATTCGCGGTCGTCAGTCTGCTTCCGCCTGCTTCGCGAGATTCGAACGCTTCAGGAAGATGTCCATGGATCCGCCCTGCACAACGATCGAGAACAATACGGCGATGTAGGTGGCAGGGAGAATCCATGCATTCTGCGGAGCATCGGGAACCGCAAATGCGAGCGCCAGGGAAAGGCCTCCATGCAGGCCTCCCCAGGTTAGTGCGGTCACCGAGGTCTCGCGCTTGTAGCGGCATACCCGCAACGAGCCCAGCGCCAGGGCCACGACCGCAAGGCGCACCATATTCACGATGACGATGGCGACCAGCCCGGACAGGCCGGCGCGGAAGGAAAAGGCGATCGCCAACACCTGCAATCCCATCAGCACAAATAGAACCGCATTCTGAATTTCGTCGATCACTTCCCAGAAGCGGTCAACGCTCTCATGCGCGATGGTATGCGCCGGGTGGCTGCGATTGAAGCGGCGCAAAGCGATGCCGGCGGCCACTGCTTCAAGAGGTGCGGACAGATGAAGTCTGTCCGCCAGGGCATAGGCGCCCAGCGCCAGGGAAAGCGTCATCAGGATCTCAACCTGGTAGGCGTTCACGATACGCATCATCCATGAAGTGATCCACGCCGCCGCGATGCCCAGCAGCAGACCTCCCCCTACCTGCGCCAACAGCGTTTGTGTGATGTGTGCGGGCGAGGCTGAGCCTCCGCGCGCGACGTCGAGGACGGTCAGGAAGATCACGGCCCCCACACCGTCGTTGAACAGCGATTCACCGGCAAGCTGCGCCTGCAGCGTCTTGCTTGCTCCTACGCGGCGCAGCATCTCCAGCACGGCAATGGGATCGGTGGGTGAGATCAACGCACCGAAGAAAAGGCACGGCAACCACCCGGTCCCGATCCCCAGCCAAGGGAGCACCAGGTGCATCAGCGCGGCGATCAGGAGTGCAGACGCGACAGTTCCGGGGACGGCGAGCACGGCAACCGCCAGCCTCTCGCGCCAGAGCATTTCCAGGTCCAGCAGAAAGGCGCCGGCAAACAACAGAAGCGCCAGCATGCCGTGGAGAATGAGGCGGTCGAAATCAATCTCGTTCACGAGCCGGAGAGCCCATGGATGCAGACCGGGCGCCCAGGTACTGGCAGCAACCAGGCCCAGCGCGCTGACCACGGTCAGCAGCATGGTTCCGATGGTCAGCGGCAGTCGCAGCCATCGGACACTCAGCCAACCGAACAACGCGGCGATGCAAACCACCAGGCTGAGCAGTTCAAAGATCGGCATACCTTCAGTCTATCGGGCGTATTCATGGCCTGCCCGAACTTGCATCGTTCTTTCGCACAGCGACCTTCTCCACTCCCTACGGTGCGGTGGAGTAATCTTTCCGCATTGACACTCCGGAGGCGCCGATGGATAACGACGAAGCGAACCAACACGAATCGGGAACTTCGCTGGGCAGGCTGAGCCGGCGTTCGTTTCTTTCGCACATGGGCGCGGCAGGTGTAGCGACAGCCGCTGCGGCGGTTGCTCCCCTGGCTGCCGAAGCCGCGCCGGCCGCGAAGCCTTCTCAGGAGGCTGCGGCTCCCGAGGCCGAGATTCCCGGAATGGTGCCCGTCACCTTGAAGGTGAATGGTGAAACGCACAAGCTGCGGATCGATCCGCGCGCCACGGTGCTGGACACGCTGCGCGAGACGCTGCACCTCACCGGCACCAAGAAAGGCTGCGACCACGGCCAGTGCGGCGCGTGCACGGTGCATATCAACGGCCGCCGCGCTAACAGTTGCCTGCTGTTTGCCGCCATGCAACAGGGGGCGGAGATAACCACGATTGAAGGCATCGGGCAGCCCGGCCATCTGCATCCCGTGCAGGCGGCTTTTGTGGAACACGATGGCTACCAGTGCGGGTACTGCACTTCGGGGCAGATCATGTCGTCGGTCGCGATGTTGAAAGAGCCGTGGGGCCCAGCGGATGAGGACGTGAAAGAAGCGTTGAGCGGCAATATCTGCCGCTGCGGCGCCTACCCCAACATCATTGCGGCGGTGCAGTCAGTCCGCCGGAACGCATAGGAAGGAGCGGCTATGGAACTTTTTCAACTCATTGCAGCAGCTTCCGTCCCGGACGCGATTCAGGCGCAGGCGCGTTCCGCCACAGCGCAGAACGGCGCGGATGTTCGCTTCATCGCCGGTGGCACCAATCTCGTCGATTCCATGAAGCTCAATGTCGAGCGGCCGAAGCAGATTGTCGATATCAATGGCTTGCCCCTGGACCGCATTGAGCCGGTATCCGGCGGCGGACTCAAGATCGGGGCGTTGGCACGTAACTCCGATGTCGCCCACCATGATGCGGTGAAGGCGCAGTATCCGGTGCTCTCGCAGGCGATCCTTTCCGGCGCCTCCACACAACTCCGTAACATGGCGACGACTGCCGGTAACCTGCTGCAAAAAACACGCTGCGTCTACTTCCGAGATACGGCTTCGCCCTGCAACAAGCGCGAGCCGGGTACGGGGTGCTCCGCGATCGGCGGGTACAACCGCATGCTGGCGATTCTCGGCGCCAGCGAGCATTGCATCGCAACCAACCCTTCCGACCAGAATGTTGCTTTGATGGCATTGGGTGCGACGGTTCACATCGAAGGAACAAAAGGTTCGCGTGCAGTTCCTATTACGGAGTTCTACCTTCTGCCTGGGACAACGCCGCAACGCGAAACCGTTCTGGAGCCAGGCGATCTCGTCACCCATGTGACGATCCCCGCACTTCCGGACGGAGCGAAGAGTCTTTATCTCAAGCTTCGCGACCGTGCTTCGTATGAGTTCGCGCTGGCTTCGGCGGCCGTGGTCATCAAGCAGAACAGTAGCGGGCGGATTGACTATGCGCGCCTGGCGATGGGTGGTGTCGGCACACGGCCATGGCGTTGCACCGACGCGGAAAAAATCCTGCTGGGTAAGCCGGCGACGATCACCACCTTCAGGGCCGCAGCAGAGGCCGCGCTCCATGGCGCCAAACCGCAAAGCCAGAACGGATTCAAGGTCGAATTGGCCAAACGTTGCGTGGTGCATGCACTCACCCAGGCGTCGAAGCTCGCGTAAGGAGGAAACCATGGAAAACATCACAAGCTCCAAGGTCATCGGCGTTTCCACACCGCGCATTGACGGTCCGCTCAAGGTTAGCGGCACGGCGATGTATTCCTCCGACCATCATTTCCCTGGCCTGCTGTATGCATGGCCGGTATGCGCAACGATATCCAGCGGCACGATCTCGGCGCTGGATACAAGTGCTGCCGAGAAGATGCCGGGCGTGGTCGCGATCTATCACCACGGCAATATCGGTGCGCTGTATCGCACGCCGCCTGCGGCCGGCTTCAGCATGATCCTGGATGAGAAGCGGCCTCCGCTCGAAGACACGACGGTGCGGTATTACGGCCAGTATGTGGCGGTCGCTGTGGCACGTACAGTGGAGCAGGCGCGAGCCGCCGCTGAGTCGGTCAAGGTCAGCTACGCGAAGACCGCGCACGACACGAATGGCAAGCTGCTGGGCACGCCGCTGAGCGAGCCCAGGCCCAAGCAGATGTCGAAGCGTGGAGACACGACTGCGGCGCTGGCATCAGCCGCAGTCAAGCATGATGCCGTCTATAGGATTCCGACTGAAACCCATAACCCTATCGAGCTGCACGCTTCGGTTGCGGTGTATGAGAACGGCAAGTTCACGCTGTATGAGACCTCGCAGGCGGTGGTAAACCATCGCGATGTGATGGCCGCGATGCTGGGTGTTCCGCCTGAAAATGTGCAGGTCATCACGCGCTTCCTGGGGTCGGGGTTTGGAGGCAAGCTGTGGCCGTGGCCGCACGCTCTGCTCACAGCCTCGTGCGCGCGCAACTTGAATCGCCCCGTGAAGCTGGTCGTCAGTCGCTCCATGATGTTCCAGAGCGTTGGCCACCGTCCGGCGATCGATCAGCGCATCCAGCTTGCAGCGGATGCCAGCGGCAAACTGAAGGCCATTCAGCAGGATTACGTGAACCACACGTCCATGCAGGAGGACTATGACGAAGGCTGCGGCGAGGCGACGCCGTTCCTTTACTCGACGGCCAACCTGCTGGTCACCGGCGGCCTTGCAAGGCGCAACGTAGGCACGCCGACCGCGATGCGCGGCCCCGGCGCTGTTCCGGGCTTGTATGCGCTGGAGTCGGCGATGGACGAACTTGCCATCAAGCTCAAGATGGATCCGGTACAACTTCGCCTGCTCAATGAGCCGGAGAAAGACGAAAGCAACGGTCAGCCTTTTTCTTCGCGGCACCTCAAGGAATGCCTCACCGTGGGTGCGGAGAAGTTTGGCTGGTCGCGGCGCACGCCGGGCATCGGCTCCATGAACCGTGACGGCCTGACACTAGGCTGGGGCGTTGCCGCCTGCACCTGGATCGCAGCGCGCACCGAGGCCGAAGCGACGGTGGAACTTCAGCAGGACGGAACGGTGCGTGTGGTGTGCGGCACGCAGGACATTGGCGGCGGAACGTACACCGCGATCGCGCAGATTGCGAGTCATGAAACGGGCGTGCCGCTCGACAGGATCGAAGTAGTGCTCGGCGATTCCGCTTTGCCGCCCGGACCGATTTCCGGCGGCTCGTGGGCGACGGCGTCTGTAACGCCTGCTGTGCTGGACGCCGCACAAAAAGCCTGCAAGACGATGCTGGTGGCCGCGGTTGGCGCGGCCGGCTCGCCCTTTGTCGGCAAGAAGGCAGAGGAGTTGGAGTTTGTCGACGGCACGGTGCGATTGAAAGGCCAGCCGAGCGGAGCGCTTACGTTTGCGCAGGTGCTGCAGATTGCCAAGGTGAAAGCCATATCGGGTACAGGAAAGTCCGGCAGCACATTTGGGCCGCACGAAAAGTTCTCATCTCATTCCTACGGCGCACAGTTTGTCGAAATCACCTGGCAGCCCGAAATCGCGCGGCTACGCGTAAACCGTGTGGTCACCGTGATCGATGCCGGCCGCATGTTGAACCCGCGCGCAGCGCGCAACCAGATTGAAGGCGCGGTTGTGATGGGCGTGGGCATGGCACTGTTCGAAGAAACCATGTACGACGGCCGTACCGGCGCGCCCGTGAACAGCAACCTCGCCGACTACGTGGTGGCGGTGAACGCGGACACACCGGAGATCGATGTCACGTTCCTCGACTATCCGGATTTCAACCTCAACCCGTTAGGCGCGCGTGGCGTAGGTGAGATTGGACTGGCAGGGATTGCGGCTGCGATCACCAATGCGGTGTATCACGCCACCGGCGTTCGTGTGCGCAATCTTCCGGTACGGATTGAGGATCTGCTGACGCCTGCGACGCATATCACTTAGAGCAAATCTCCTGATGCTGCGGTTCCGACAGCGAGGTTTTCGGCGCGTTTCCATGTCGTCATCGCCGGGAATCCGGGCGGCAGCTGCGCGCCGTGATCGCCAATCGGACCTCGTCAACCGAGTTTCTGACGAACGCTTTTAAGAATCTCTCCCGAGAGTTGCGGATTCTGAACGGCGCGGGCAAGTACAACAGCGCCGAGCAGCGCGGCGGTTTGAAAGATCGCGTTCTCCCGGTCGCTACCCCTTGCCGAAAGGATTTCCTCCAATCCACGCTCGAAGGCCGCTTTGAGCTCGGGCGTTGACCGACCCACTTCCTGCCCCAGGGCCGCCATCGTACAGCCGTTGCCTGGATTGTCTCGATGCCGGGGATTTAGATACATGTCCGCATACGCAGACTGGCCCTTCCTCGTGGCTCCATGGCTCCTCACGCGATCTACGGAAAGCTTCTGCCCGTATGCAACCGCCGCTTCCTGTAGTTCCTGTTTCGAGCCGAAGTGAGCGTAGAACGCGCCATGGGTCAGGCCCGCGGCCTTCATCACCTCACCGACGGTTACATGTTCAAATCCCCGTTCCTGGAACAGGCGTGAAGCTTCCTTCACGATCCGCTCATGTTTCGCCGCTGTTTCCTCGGCCGGATAGCGCATTTTGTGAATCCTCCATCTAGGATGACCATCCTATAACAACGTATGACGTTCATCATGCTTGCCGTGACAAGGCACATGGTTGAACGTCAGGAGACATAGTATGGCTACGATTCACTTTCACCGGACTACGACACTGACGCCTGAGCAATACATTGCGGGGCTTACCGACTTCGGTCCCGGCCGATCGAAGGTTTTCGGCAACAGCGCGGATGACTACCTCGAAGTACATCACCAGAGCCAGTCGCAGGCCGACGTGACTGAAGGTTCGGGCGGCATCTGGGAGCGGCTGCACTACGACTGGTCCGATCTCAACCATGTCGTCCTCAGCACCACCGACTCCAACACATGGGGAGGCGCTTCCGGCCACACCTACACCTTTACGCGCCAGCCCCATGGCCTGACCGATATTGACGTAGTTGTTGTACGGGAGGGCAAGAACCTCAAGGGACGTCTGCTCGGTTTCGTGCTCGGGACGATGGGAAAACAGGTTTTGGAAAAGGCATTTGTAAACAGCGTGAAGGCTCTTGAAGTGAGGAGCGGAGCCACACGGGAGCTGCTCGCGGCCTGAACCAGGGCTAGAGCATTCCGGTAATACTGTGGTCCCGAATAGATACTAGAAGGCCGTTTTCATTGGGAGAAAACGGCTTGGGCGCCTTCCGCTTGGTCTACACCACTACCGGAAATGCTCTAGCTGTCCGACTTGGGGCTGTCCGGGACGCCGCCGCAGTTCGTCACCAGGGTCTGCTCACACTTATGTTTCAATTGCGGATCCCTGGCAGCTTCGAAAGCTTTGCGTATTGCGGTGCAGAAAATCCTGGCTTCGTCGGGGCCATCCGGCGCTACCGTGGCACTGAGGATGTACAACTGCGCGAGCATGTCTCCATGGATAAGCGGTTCCGCTTTCCAGAGCGGTTCCAGCACGGACTCTGCTTCGGCGGCCGTTTCCGCCGCACGTTCCGGCCTGTTCGTCGAGCGGTACAGGACTGCCAGATTCGCCAGGCTTTTCGCCAGGTCAAGTGCGATGGTCTCAGGGTTCTTTGCCCACAACTTCCGGCGTAGCTCCACCACTTCGAGCGCGGTGCTCTCGGCTTCTTCCGTGCGGCCATCCTGGCTACACAGCATGGCCAGGTTATTCAAAGGATTGCCAAGATACGGGAGATAAACGTCCGGCTGCGTCTCCGCGAGTTTACGGAACGTAGCGATGGCTTCTTTGTATGCATTCTCCGCCTCCTCAAGGCGGCCCATCCTGCTGTAGAGCAAGCCAATATTCGTCAGGCTCATCGCGACTTCGGGACCATAGGCCTCAGGATTCTTACGTGCAAGCTCTTGCCGAATCCGCAATGCTTCGAGTGCAGTTTCGGCCGCATCCTCGCTGTGCTCCAGGTTGTTGTGCGCGACGGCAACGTTGCTCAAGGCCTGTGCCAGTAAAGGCAGATAGGTGTCGCGATCCTGGGCGACAAGTTCCCGCACAATCCCAAGAGATTCTCCGAAGGCAGCCCATGCCTGCATGAAGGAGCCGCGTTCATTCATCAGGGAGCCGATGCTTTGCAGGCTGAGCGCGACCAGCGGGCGATAGATTGCCGGCTGGGTTGCCGCGAGCTTTTTACGAATCTCCAACGCTTCCAGCAGCAGTGGCTTGGCCGCGTTGGTCTGATGCATGCGCTGGTACATGTCGCCGAAGCTCTGCAGGATTCCGGAAAGGGGCGGCGCGAACTTCGCGCTGTCTTTCTGCTCCAGCTCACGGTACTTCGTCACCGCTTCGCTGAACGCGCGTTCGCCTTCCGTGAACTGCTGCGCGTCGCTGAACACGGTGCCCATGTTGGCCAGCACCGCCGCCTGAGTGACTTCATCCGCGGTATTCAGTAGCTGACGGTACGTATCGAGAGCCTCGGCGTAGTGACGCTGCCTTCTCGCAACGCTCGCGTAGCGGAAACCGAACTCGACCGTTGGAGTCATCTGCCAGGCCCTGTGGAATGCCTCCAACGCACCGTCCCCGTTCTGCTGCAATTCGTACATAGTGCCGAGGTCGAAGTAGTCCTGCGGAAGCTTGTGCGCTTCGCGCTCGCGGGCATCGATCTGGTCACGTTTGATTTCGACCGCGCCTGCGATGTCCTTTGCAGCCAGCTTTTCGGACAGCGCAGCCTCGCCGGGTTCATGCGCACGTTTGGCGGCCTGCTCGCGGAGCGCTTGCAGTTCGGTGGCCAGACGGGCGTTTTCCGCCCTGGTTTCTTCAAGCTGCTGCCGCAAACGTCCATCATCCGTACGGGCGAGAAGCTGCTTGATAGCGTCTGCCATTTCCGGCAGGACATCCAGCTTCTTTTCAATGCGTCCCAGAGCCCCGGTTTCGTACTTCTGGATGGCGAGCTGAACTTCCTTCCAGCCTTCGTCATAGCCGGAGGTGACGATCAGCGCGGTGAAGTTCCGTTCGAGCCGTTCGGGCAACAACGTGAGCAGAGCAGCGGAAAGATCATCCGGTAAAGCCCGGCAGGTCAAGGTCAGGGAAACGTTGTCCTTCTGAAGCGCCGTGCCCTGGGCGTCGAGCCGCGCCATGGTCATGGCAAAGAACTCGTCGAATTTTTCGGGGACAAGCTTTCCTTTGTCCCCCGGGGAGAACTGCAGGCTCATGCTTCCTTCGAGCGCCCGGTTCCAGTTGGCAAACCAGTCTTCACGACCAGCTTTGACATTCGCAGGCAGGCCGTCGAGACTCGCGCGGAGGGCGTTCCGATAGGCGGCTTCCAGTCCGGCATCGGATTCGCTGAGCTTGTCGGCAAGGGATTCGGCCCCGGTTTCGGTCAGCTTCTGGCCGGCTTCGTCGCCGAACTTTTCGGCAAGGCGCTTCACGGCCTCGCCCGCGCCTTCGCCGAAGATCGCCGCGCCCACACTGCCCGCAACCAGACCGCCGATGGGACCGGCAATGGCCGCACCTACGCCTGCAGCCGCGATCTTCACCACGGGGGAAAGCCACGCGTATTTGGCGTTTTCACTCAAGGTGCTGGTCAGTTCGAGCGTAGCGCAGGCGCAGGGAAAGGCCTACCACTTCTTTCTCCCGTTATTGTGGTGATGCTATACTCACGTGTGCACACGTTCCTGCTCCGGCCGGGCAGAGGACACCAACTTCCTTCAACATCATGGCCATGAAATGCGCCATGGAGGCTGCTTATTCCACCGTTCAACGACAAACGCTCTATCAAGTCCTTTATTCGCACCAATGAACGTATCCGGGCACGCGAAGTCCGCGTGATCGATGAAAACGGCGAACAGCTCGGCGTCATGGCGCCTTTTGAGGCGTTGAAGATCGCCCGTGAGCGTTCTCTCGACCTGGTCGAGATTTCTCCGAATGCCGTTCCGCCGGTCTGCAAAATCCAGGATTACGGCAAGTACCTGTACGAAAAGGACAAGAGCGACCGGGCGGCCCGCAAGACCCAGAAGGTCATCGTCATCAAGGAAGTGAAGTTTTCGGTCACCGTAGACGAGCACGACTACCAGACCAAGAAGAACCAGGCCGTCCGCTTCCTCACCGACGGCGACAAGGTCAAAGCCAGCCTGCGCTTCAAAGGCCGCCAGATGGCGCATCGCGATCTCGGCTACAAGATCATCAACCGCCTGATCATGGATGTTGGCGAGGCCGGCCTGGTGGAGTTTATGCCGCGCATGGAAGGCACCACACTCCACGCGATCCTGGCTCCCAATAAGAAGATTCAGGCCCCGGCAGTGAAGCCCAAACCGGCTGCCGAACCGCAGGCTGCTGCACCGGCTCAGCCAGCGTCGTAGAGTTCGAAGATCGATTGAATGTGAACAAGGCGGCCCCAGTGGGTCCGCCTTGTTTTGTTAGGGCAGTTGAGGCCAGATCCTACGGCCATCTGAGGTCGTGGCAACCAGAGAAATGGGCAGGGGCAGAAGCAGGTCTCTCCACTTCGCGTCACGGTGAAGCTATGACGCTTCGGTCGAGATGACAGATTTGTGGGAATACAGAGAAAAGCAATCCCCTGCGGCACTGACAACAAAGACAGTCTTCTTCTCTACGCCACGCCGTGGTCCTTGATTGCTGCCATGGCCGCCAGGTGGCCGCACATACCGTGCACGCCGCCGCCTGGAGGTGTTGAAGAGCTGCACAGGTAGAGTGTTGGGTTGCTGGTTCGGTAGGCGCGCAGCGTGGGACGCGCGATGATCTGTGGCAAAGTCATGGCGCCGCCGGAGATGTCGCCGGCGACAAGGTTATGGTTCCAGGTCCCCAGCGTCGTGCTGTTGGATGATTTGCGGGCCAGCACACAGTCGCGAAAGCCCGGCGCGAAGCGTTCCATCTGATCCTCGATCACCGTTGTCAGGTCCACATCCGAGCCTGCGGGCACGTGGCAGTAGGCCCAGGCGGTGTGCTTCCCGGCAGGAGCGCGGGAAGGGTCGAACAGGCTGGGTTGTGTCACCAGCACGAAGGGCCGCTCGCAGGGCAGGCCATGGAAAGCGGCGAACTCCGACCACGCGATCTCCGGCAGCGTGCCGCCCACATGCACGGTTGCCGCTCGCAGGCAGGCTTTCGCTTTCCATGGAATCGGCTGCGAAAGCGCCCAATCCACTTTAAAGGTTCCCGGGCCATGCTGGAAGCTGCGCAGCCGGGTGCGAAAGCTGGGCGTCAGCTCGTCGCTCATGATGCGTTCAAACGTGTCTGCGGCGGTGTCGAACAATGTGACATCGGCTGGCGGGAGCTCGCCGGCTTCCCGGATGTCGACGCCGGTTTCGATCACGCCGCCCAGCGATTCGAGATAGCCTGCGAGCGCATCGGATAGTCCCTGGGCTCCGCCGGCAACAATGGGCCAGCCGGTGGTATTCGCGGCCGCGGAAAACACCAGGCCAATAGCGGCGCTGGCGAGATGGCTCAGCGGAACGACCGAGTGCGCTGAGCAGCCGCCGAACAGGGCGCGGGCCGGTTCACCGCGAAATACAGAGCGGGCGAGCGTCTCCGAGGGCAGGGCCGCCGCCATGCCGAAGGTGGCCATCGCGACCGGGCTGGAGGGAACACGCAGCAGCGGGCGCATGAAGTCGTCGAGCAGCTTGTTCCAGTCGCGGATGGTGGAACCCATCAGCAGGAGCCATGCCCGGGCATCGTGCGGTTCAAACTGAGCGGCGGTCGCTTCAAGCGAGTGTTCCAGGGTCACAGCGGTGCCGTCGTCGAGCGGATGAGCTAGCGGCGCGTCCGGCTCGATCCAGTGCAGGCCATACTGCTTCAGGGGCAGCGTGCGGAAGAATGGCGAGGCGATGCCGAGTGGATAGATCGAGGAGCCAAGGTCGTGCCGAAAGCCCGGCAATGTGATTTCAGCGGTGGAGCAGGCGCCGCCGATAGTGGCATTGCGCTCCAGGACGGTGACCGCGACACCGCGCTTCGCGAGGGTAATAGCCGCGGAGAGACCGTTAGGGCCGGAACCGACGATATTGGCAGAGCGAAGCGGCATGGACATCTCTCCTGATCATTGAGGATGCAGAGAATGGCGAAGGGTTTCGCCCGGAAGATCGAGCTGTCGTGATCCATCCCCTCTCAACGCGGCTGCAACAACGGAGATGCCATGGACGGATCAGACACGGCCTGAAGCTGAAGGTATTAAAGCATTCCCATGAAGGTTTACCCCAGGGGCAACGATGTTGAAGTCGTTTTTCCCCGAAGAAAACGACCTTTTCAGTCGCTTCGGGAGGGCACAGCCTCATGGAATGCTCTAAAGCACTCCTCATGATGCTTTGGCTTCGATGCGCAGAGGATAAGGAGCGCCTACAAGGGAATACCGCTGTTTGCATCCGGACAGTTGGCGGCCATTTCCCGCAGCTCTTGGACCGCGTCATCACTCATCGGAAGATAGCGGCCGGGAAACGAGTGGTAGATGCCTACGATGTTGGGGCTGAGCCATTCCAGCGCCATGCGGGCGACATAGGCCTGCCGTACTGGCGTGGTGGGTGGATGCAGGCTAAAGGCGAAATCAATGCCAATCCGTCCGGTGTATGGACCCCACGCGGCGCGATCGCGAACATGAGGAAGTACGTCGCTGGCTTCATCGTCGTCCCACTCCGGATGCTGCTCGTGGGAAACCTGGACACGGTAGGCGCCACACGCCACGATGCTCAATCCAGAGGAGGGATTGCCCACGACGAACCAATCCGGCGCCACGGTTCCGCCGGCGAAGCGGCAGTTCCAGGCCCGTTGGGCGGCGGCCCGGACGTCGTCCTCGTCAGGCCTTTCGACTTCGCGCTGCAACAGGAAAATGTTGCACTTGGCTTCCACCTCAGGGTTGACCCTGGGTGTCTTGGGGCCACGGCTAAACCAGCTCATATCTTGTCCTCGGAAAGTGAATCAATCGTTCGCGAGGAGTCTAAAGCATTTCTCATGAAGGCGTGCTGCCGAACCTTCATGAACGTTGTTTACTGCTGCACCCAGCGCACACGCACGGCTTTTCTTCCCAGCCGCAAGGTGGGCCGCTCTCCCAGTTGCTCGCGTCCGAGGACTTTGCCGTTGAACTTTTCGCCGTTCACGGACACAGCGTTTTCTGTGATCTTGCGTGTGGCTTCACCCGTTGAGGGTGCGAGACCGGCAAGCTGCAGCAGCTTGGCAACACGCAATTGCGGCTCGGCGCTGCTGCCGTCGACCGCGGGTGCACGCAAGCCTTCGCTTTCGAGCGAGACTTCCACTTCGGGCAGGTCTTCGCTGACGCCTTTCAACTGGAACTGCGTCGCCCAGTTTTCCGCGGCGGCGTCGGCATCCGATGCCGAGTTGAAATCTGCGGTGATGGTGTGGGCGAGATTCTTCTTCGTCTGCATGGGGTGCAGTTCGCCGCGGTTGACGGCAGACTGCATCGCATCGATACGCGACTGAGGCAGGTCGGTAAGAAACGTCCAGTAGCGCCACATCAGCTCGTCCGAAATCGACATCAGTTTGCCGTACATGTCGGCGGGCGATTCCTTGATGCCGATGGCGTTGCCAAGCGACTTGGACATCTTCTGCACGCCGTCCAGGCCTTCGAGGATCGGTGTCATCAGCACGATCTGTGGCTTCTGAGCGGCATCGCGCTGCAGGTCTCGCCCGCGCATGAGGTTGAACTTCTGGTCGGTGCCGCCGAGCTCCACGTCGCACTTCAGCGCGACGGAATCATAGCCCTGCGCCATGGGGTAGAGCAGTTCATGCACGCTGATAGGCTGCTCGTCCTGAAAGCGTTTGTGGAAGTCTTCGCGTTCCAGCATCTGCGAGACCGTGAACTTTGCCGCCAGCTTGATCATGTCTTCAAAGCCCAGCTTGTCCAGCCACTCCGAGTTGAAGCGCACCTCGGTCTTGTCGGGATCGAGGATTTTGAACACTTGCTCTTTGTAGGTTTCGGCGTTGGCGTTGATCTCATCGCGCGTAAGCGGCTTGCGGGTAACGTTGCGCCCAGTGGGGTCACCGATCAGCGCGGTGGAGTCGCCGATCAGGAAGATGACGGTGTGACCAAGCTGCTGGAAGTGGCGCAGTTTGCGGATCAGCACGGTGTGGCCGAGATGGAGATCGGGCGCGGTCGGGTCGAAGCCGGCCTTGATGCGCAGAGGGACGCCGGTCTTGCGCGACTCTTCCAGGCGCGTGGCCAGTGCATCGGGCGCGGGTGATTCAACGGGAGGGATAATCTCCGCCGCGCCCTTGGTGATCAGGTCGAGCTGTTCCAGAACGGGCGGGAAGGTGGTTTGTGTTTCGGTAGGCATGGCGGCTTTCTAAGTATAGAAGGACGAGGTGGAAACGGAGATCTGTGGCTGGAGATGTTAGATATTAGATCGTTAGATGTTAGGGGGGCACTTCAACATCTAACATCTAGCGATCTAACATCTGTTTTATGGACACTGAACGCGCCCGCGCCTACATGCTCAGCCTGCCGCACGTCGTGGAGACGATGCAGTGGGGTGACCACCTCTTGTTCTGGGTGGGTGACAAGGCGATTGGCGGCAGGATGTTCTGTCTGATGAGCCTCGGTGCAGGGGAGCAGGGAGTCGCGAGCTTTCCCGCCGGCTCAGAGCGCTTTCATGAGCTTGTCGAGCAGGACGGCCTGGTTCCCGCACCGTATCTGGCGCGTGCCCTCTGGATTGCCGCGGAGCGTTGGAGTGCACTACGCAACAGCGAGTGGGAAGAGTTGCTGATGGCTGCGCATACGATAACCTTCGCCAAGCTGTCGAAGCGCACACTCGAAATCCTGGCGATGCCCGCGAAGGAGTACGCCGAGGTGTTGGCCGAAGGCAGGAAGAAATACGCGGAGCGCGCCGAGAAGGAAAAGGCGGCGAAGGCGAAGGCCAAGGCTGCGAAGAAGGCTTCCACGAAGAAGGCAGTGGGTGAAGCGAAGAAGAGGTCGAAATAGTCGCGATTACGGGCGAGGCACAGATTCATCGCTCCGCTCTGCGTAAACGAATTTCTTTCTGATCACGTCCCCTTCCCAAGGGTCATCCTGAACGCAGTGAAGGATCCCAGTATTTCGTTCGTGGTGGCAAGGCTGCGGGGTTCGCCGCCCACCATACATCCCGTAATACTGAGATTCTTCGCCTTTGGCTCAGAATGACCCATGTTGAAGAGTTGGGGTTAACTCATTCATGGACATGAACAAACAGCAGCTCTCTTCACTACGCGTCGTGATCAAGCAGTGACGGCTCGGTCGAGATGACAGAGTTGTGGGGGCAGAAACAAACAGCAGATTCCCTACGGGATGACAACCAGAAAAGCAAAGGCGCATACATGGAGAACATCGTCACCACTAGAACAAGCGCTCCGTGCGCCGCAGGTTTCCGGCGCTGCCGATATTGATGAGCGTGAAGCTGAAGCGCTCCACACCTTCATTACGAACCGAGCCCAGCTCGTACTTGCGGTATTCGAAGGAGAGACCGCAGCAGTTCCAGTTATAGCTGGTCTGGAACGAGCCATACTGCAGGCCGTTGATCTTGAGATCGAGTCCGACGTTGCCAGCGAGAGACAGGCCGGGCTTGGTGGGTGTGCCATAGCCCAGCAGAACGCGCATCTGCGAAAAATCCGAAGTGGCTGAGCCGACCAGCGAGGCATTGCTCCCTGGAGGTGCATTGTTGTCGATCACTTCGGTAAAGAAGCGGCCTGGTGCGTTCAGGCGAGCGTAGGAAAGGCCCCCGAAGAACTGACCTTCATGGGCGTTGATGAAGATGTTAGAGCTGGTGAACTTCGAAGCGCCGGTATCGAGATCGAAGTCCCATTCGACGTCCGTATGGCTGGAAGTTCGCATGCGCAGACGCGAAATCAGCGGTGAGATATTGCGTTGCTCGGTGAGAAAGGCGATGCCGGAAAGAGACAACGTGGTATCGAAAATGTTGCGCCGGTTTTGTACGACCGCGCCGCCGAAGGTGGGATCGAAGAAGTGGCGTTGAGCGACCTTCCAACTGAACCACTCTTCCTGTTGCGTGGCTGGGGCGGGCGAATCCGCACAATCATCATGGTGTGCGTGACTGCGTAAAGGAGCGTCGCTCGCCTGGGCGGAGGCGCTGGGAATTCCATTGGCGTCCGTGGAGCTTTCCGCGCCGGGATCGAGCACATCCGGAATGACGCCTTGCGACTGCTCCGCGCCGGACTCAGGCGCGGCCGAGACGGCTTCACCTGTGGATTGCACCGGGCAGCCGGGCTTGATCCTGCGCGCAGCGGTGGGAGAGGTTCTGGGTTTGAAGTACAGGTGCTGGGTCACGCCGTATTCGAACTCATCGGTATTGCTGAGCAGGTCATTGTCGTCAAAGCGCAAGATGTTGAGGAAGTTATTCACGCCCCTGACGTTGCGATAGGTCAGATCGGCCTCAACGGTATGGCGCACTTCGGGGCCAAGCAATTTCCGCAGCGAAGGCGGTACAGGGAAGGTGCGCTCAATGACCGGTGGACGGAGGTCGATGTTGATATCCATCGCTGTGCGGTTGATGGAAGCCAGTTGTTCAATCGGCACTGCGCCCTGCGATTGGCGCGAGCGCGAATAGAAGGTCTCGCGGCCCGCAATGCTGGTCAGCATGTGCCAGCCTCCACCTGAAAGCGGCAGAGAAATTTCCGGACGGATATCCAGCCGCTCAATCATGCCGGAGGAGGTGAAGTTAGGCTGCGACCGTTTGAGGCCGGCAATCGAGCTTTCGATGTTCCAGAGCAACGGCGTGCGCCCAATGTGATGGTCGACCGCGTCGAAGCCGATGGAGGGTGCGTGAAAGATGCGCACCTGCTGCCCTGCGGCGGTCCCGACCGGCACACGCTTCAGACCCTGGTAACGATCGACGCGAGCGTCCACAGAAAATCCGTCCGTCTGATGCGTGACGTAGCCGATCGATGTGATGTCGGAGCTGACAGCCTGATTGAAGTTTTCGGTAAAGGCTTCGCGGTAGACGTAGGAGCTCAGATATTCCACGTCGCCGACGGCGCGGGTGTGCTCGGTGAGTTGCTTGCGAAACGCCGCGGTAACATCCTGGCCACCCTGGTTGACGTACAAATGCGTGGAGGAGTCGATGTAGCCACGATCCTGCAACGCGGACACATGCGCATTGAAGAAGTCGTAGCCGCGCCCGCGATAGCGATAGGTGCCCGATTCCGAATAGCCGCGCCGTGAAAAGTATTCGATCCCCGCGGTCAGATCGGAAGAACGGCCCAGGGCGAAGTAGGCGCTGGAACCAACGACCAGGCCCTTCGTATTTGTGTAGCCGGGCGAGGGGATCAGCAAACCTGACTGGCGGCGTTCCATATCTACCGGGTGCGTGACGTAGGGCAGGTACATGATCGGGAAGCCCAGCAGCTTGAATGTCGACTTGCTGGCCCGGGCTTCCTCATCATCCAGGGTGAATTTACCGGAAAAGAGCTGCCAGTCGGGCTTCGGCAACTCACAGGAAGTTACCGAGCCATCGTAGACCTCATAATTCTGCGGGCCGGTTTTTACCACCATGCGGCCGGAAAACAGGAATGGGTTCGGCGGCGGCGCGTTCTCTTCGGCATGGGGAAGTTCATGCAGACCTACCGAGCCGGAAACATCGTAGAAGCGTCCGGTCTGGCTCTCGAGGTTGTAGGTGCCGTGCGACGCTTCCATATATTCGGCATTGGCGCCCCCGGTGAGCCGGACATGGCCCTCCGCGGTGACGTCGTTGGTGTCCTCGTTGTAGGTCATGATGTCGGCGCGGAGGGTGTGGTCGCCGTAGGTCACAATCACGTTCCCCGAAGCCATATAGACGTCATCGTGTTTGGACAGGGTGTCGTAGGTGAGATCGACTGCGGACCCCTGTTTCCCTGTCTTGATGACGGTGGCTCGAGGAATGGTGGAGAGGTCGAGTTCAGAAGCGCGCCGGGGAAGAGGAGCTGAGGGCAGCGCGTTGTCCGTGCTCCGGGAAGGTATTTGGGGAGGTGTCTGCCTCGTTACCTCCTGCGCGTTCATCTGTGGATAGGGCGCGGCAATTGCGATGATAGTTATGAAACTCAGGGCGAGCCGCATTGCGACGGACTGCCGGCCGTGCTGAAAGCGCACGGCGCCGGGCAAAGCTTGGATAAGGCAACCCACGAGTTTGAGCTTAGACGATTTACACGCGTGAGGCTCGCCATCTGTCGGATGGCGACCAGGCCGGGAGTTGAGGAACACGATGAGTAGCGCAGCGCAGCGGAACGACATGGCTGGAACGTTCGACTTCCCGCCTGTTGCCGGGGAGAGCACGACCGCGCTCAAAGAAGTAGTCGCTGAGCGATTAGCGGCGCACCGCAATCGCCGCGTGGAACAGGCTTTGGAAAGCGCTCGTGAAGAAGCCGAGTTGCGCCGCAGTCTCACCGAAGCGCGGCAGGGTGCGAAGCGTGTGCGCGATGCCGTGACGGCTCGCTATCAGGAACGCGCCAGCTACCGCGAGTTTCTCGCAGCGGAAGCTGAACGCGCCCTGCAGCAGGCCCAGGCGGAAGCCGAGATGGCCGCACGCAAGGCCAAGGCAGTTGCGGAAGTGCAACTGCAGTTGCTGGAAGAACTGGAGCAGTGGAAGCGGCCAGAGTCCGGTCCACGCGAAGTCGCCATCCATGAAGCCCAGGCACACGCTCGTGGCGATCTGGCGCATGCGCTGGCCGACATTGCCATGGGCGCGCAGGAACTCATTCAGGAGCCTTCGCTTCCATTCGATGTCTCTGAAGGCTTGCAGCCCCCGGGCGCGATGACGGTGCGTCTCTACGAGGAACTCGTCGACAAGCGTGCCCATCCTTCGGATCTGCGGCTGGGCAAATTCGATGAGCAGCATGTGCCGGGTGAGTTTGAACTGGACGACCTGGAACAGGAGATCGCTTTCCGCCGTGCGCCCGAGTTCGAGCCTCACATCATCGAGACGACACCGATTCCCGCGAACTTGATTGAGTTTCCACGCCAGTTGATTGCCGCGCGCAAGGCGCGTCCGCGGCTTGCGGAGGGTCCGCTGCGTGAAGAGGTAAAACCCGAACCTCAGCTGCGCATCTTCGAAGTCGAAGCCGAACAGATTTCAATCGAGCCTGCCACTGTGGAATCATCGGACGCACCCGAGTGGCAGACGCTGGTGCTGGGAGGCGGAGCCGTCCATGTGCCCGATGCTCCTCCGGAAGCCCAGATGCATTTCACGTTGGAACCGCAGACGGCTCCGTTAGAGCTGCGGTTGATGGCAGCGGCGGTGGATGGATGCTGCCTGCTGGGAGCCTTTGTGGGCTTCGCTGCCGTGGTTGCCGAAATTGCCGGACCGAAGTTGCTTGAGCTGCCTCGTCCCTTGATGGGCGCGTGCGCAGGATGCGTGCTGCTGGCAATGTATGTGCTGTACCAGATGCTGTTTTTCTCCTTCGCGGAAGCGACGCCGGGCATGCGCTATGCGCGTATCGGCCTGTGCACCTTCAGCGATCAGAACCCGACTCGCAAGGCGATGCGGCGCCGCGTGCTTGCCACGCTGCTGGCGGCATCTCCCCTTGGCATCGGCCTGGCATGGGCGTTCATGGATGAACAACGCCTGGGCTGGCATGACCGCATGTCGAGGATGTATCAGCGCGCGTACTAAGGCAGTTAACAGGGAACAGTTAACAGCGAACAGTAAAGGCGACAGATATCAGGAAGGTGGTGAGCTTTGGCGAATTCGTTTCGCGATCTTACCGTTTGGCAGCGGGCGGTTCAGTTAAGCTAGCTGTCTATAAGCTAACCTCAGAATTTCCGCGCGAGGAACTCTATGGGCTAACAAACCAGTTGCGGCGAGCGAGCGTCTCCATTCCGAGCAACATCGCGGAAGGTTGGGGGCGACAATTGGGCGGTGACTACATGCGTTTTCTGGCGATGGCTCGCGGTTCCAACATGGAGTTGCAGACACAACTCATCATCGCCACAGAGCTTGGCTTTGGGAACGAGGCCAAACGCAAGACAGCAGAAGAGCTCTCTCATGAAGTAGGCAAAATGCTGGTCGCGTTGATGAAGTCAATCCCCCGAAGAGACTGTTAACTGTTACCTGTTCGCTGTTAACTTTCTTCCTGCCAAAGTGGCAGGAAGACATCACCCTAAAGATGAACCCCGCTCGCTACTATTCGCGCTGATAGATGAGACGCTAGTCTGGAAAGGCTCTGGCGGCTCCGCGGCCGCCCTTATATACGCGTTCGATGACAAAATTTCAGCGACCGCTCCACCAGGCTCCATGCGGCCGGCAGGCGAACGTCTTCCTGCGGATCCTCATTGGTTTTCTTGCGTTCGGGCTCATGAACGGCATGGCGTTTGCCATGAACCGGTCGACACGTCTCCATTCCGCTCCGCGCAGCGCCGGCCGCAGTGCGTCGGTTGTGCGCGCGGGATCAGCGAGAAACTCTTCTCGACATACGAGCGGCCGTGCAAGCAGCTCGCGTGCGGCCGGCCGTACAGAAAGCAGTTCCAGAAGGTCCAGCCGATCCAGTAGATCCGGACCCGCCAGGAATGCCAGGAACTCCCGAAGTTCCGAGCACGCGCGCAATTCCAGGGCGCCTGCCGCGAGAACCCGATCGAGAGAGGTTCAGCCGAAACCTCGCGAGGCCGAACCGGTCAACGATCCTATCCTGATGCATCGTGCGGAAGGAGCGTTCGTACCCCGCGCCCGCGGCCATCATCAGCCTGTGCAACGTTCGGGGGACATATCCGCTAACCGTGTTCCCGTGGCGCCAAGCCGCGCAACAGCGAACGGAACCGCGCCCATTGTGCTTGTGGGAAATCAGACCGTTGCCCGTTCCAATCGAGCGTTCTCGCAACTCACGGCAAACACGCACAGTGAAGAGGTTCATACCAGCGGAGTTTCTCATCCTGGGGACGATGCGAGTGCCGGAACGAACGATGCAGCCGCCGGCGATGCAGCATCCACTCCTCAGTCCGTTGTCGTACGCAGGCAGCCGGCTGCCCAGGCGTTCGCCAGTGCGCCGGTTGATGCGACAGTTCCTCAGCCGAAGGTCGTGACTGGCTTTGGTGCGGAACTAGCTTCGTCGTCACCTCGCACTATCGGCGGGTATACGCAGCCGTCTCAGAGTCAGACATTCAGCGATGATGGCGACATAGTCGCTGGGAACGAAGGCGCGGCCGTACGGACGCTCGCCGACGATGCTGTTCAGCCCCTGGCGACGCCGTTGTATACACGCAGCGGAAAACTGATGATGCCGGCGCCCCTCAAGGGATCGCGTGAAATTCTCGTTCATCAGAACGAGATGGCCGACCACGACGGATTGCAGCGCATCCAGAACGATCGCGAACTGAATCGGTTGACCCAGTCACGCCAGCTTGTCAGTTTTCCCGAAACTGCAAGCCTGCGTGTGAATGAAGGCCTGCCTGAGAATCGCCGTTATGCGCGTCCCTGGACAGTGAAGTTTGCCGCCGATACCGCAAGAGCTTTTTATGCGGAGTTCGGTCAGCCTTTGCAGGTAAATTCCGCGGTGCGTACGGCTGCGTACCAGCTTCGGCTGCAACGTGTGAATGGGAATGCCGCGGCGGTGAATGGCGATGGTGCTTCGCCTCATCTGACGGGCCAGGCCATTGATTTTGGAAAGCGGGGCATGTCCAGTGAAGAAATCGCATGGATGCGCACGTATCTGATGCCACTGATCGAGGCGGGAAAAGTGGATGTTGAGGAAGAGTTCCAGCAGGCTTGCTTCCACATCAGCGTGTACAAGGCCTACATGCCGGCGATCAAGCGTCGCGCTACGGCCCACGTTCAGGTAGCTCAGCTTCATTCCGAAGTGAAGACGTCGAGTGCGGAAGAGACCGAGCGCTAGTACTCCAAAGAGCGAGAGATCAGAGAACAGAGATCAAAAGCGAGGCGCACAGGAGTTCGCTATGTCGCCTTGTTGATCTCTGTTCTCTAATCTCTCGCTCTTTCTTTCCAAGCGGCTAGAGCAGTTCCGGTAATGGTGTAGACCGAAAAGAGGGTGCTGAAGCCGTTTTCTCCCAATGAAAACGGCATTCTCCACCGTTCGGAAAGACCACAGTATTACCGGAACTGCTCTAATTTACTTTTTGGGCTTGGGAACCTTCGCGCCCTTCTTTCGAGCTTCGGAAAGACCGATGGCGATGGCTTGTTTGCGGCTGGTGACTTTCTTGCCGCTGCGCCCGCTCTTCAGCTTGCCGCGCTTCATCTCGTGCATTTCAGTTTTGACCTGCTTGCCCGCGGCGGCACCGTACTTGCGTCCCGAAGAACTCTTCTTCGCCGAAGACTTCTTCGCGCTTGTCTTCTTTGCGGAGGACTTCTTGCTTGCCGTCTTCTTACTCGGCGATTTCTTGCTTGCCGATTTCTTGGTGGACGTCTTCCTGGAAGTCGACTTCTTTGCCGAAGTCTTCTTCGCTGCCTTCTTGGTTGCCATTTGGGTAAAACCTCCCGTCTGGTTGGAGTGCGATTGCACCAACTTCGTGGCATCGCTCCATGAGGAGAGAACAGAGATTAGAGAACAGAGATCAGATCAATACACCATGCGTCTGCGTCGCCACATGAGCGCGACCATGATGCCGGCAACCGCGACTGCGCCTGCACCAGCCACCGCGACGTAAAACAATGCGCCATGCGTGCGTTCGAGTTTGCCGTTCTGCCATGCGTCGTAGGTTGCGTGTAAATCATCCGCGAGGCCGGGAATGGTAATCGCGTTGAAGTCAGTGGTTGGCAGCGAGCCGAACACGCGTTCTGCTTCAGGCTTAGCGCCGACGCGGTCTTTGGGGATGGCCGCGATCAGAGCGTTGACTTCCGTATCGCGCGGATCATCGAAAAGTCCAACGTCGGCCGTGTTGGGAAACAGCGTGACACGGCCGGTCATTTTCTTTTCGATTGCAGAAACACTGTCCTGGCACACACCCAACGCGTAGTAGCCACCGAAAGGCAGGTCCGGTCTTCGCGCATGCTGATGCATGTAGGCGACCGCGAAGAGGCTGGCGAGTCGAGTGACTTCGACGGCTTCGTGGCCGGTGTAGGTGTGTGCGTCGCGTTTCAGCACCCAGGCCTGGTCCAGCGTGTCCATCACCCGCCATTCCGCTTTGCCATCGATACCGAAGTACCAGCTCACATCGGCATTGAGCAGCGGGCCGCGAATATGCCACTCGTATTCTGCGTGCGAAACGGGAACAAGCAGGGGCCTCGATCGTCTTAAAAGCCCGCCTGTATCAGGAACGGCGATCTGGGTGTTGATCCAGAACGGCATCATCACGTCCTGGCCTTTGTAGTGCAGATGCCCGAAGTTCGCGAAATAGCGGGAGTCGGTGACGGTTACCGTGTTTCCGGTTTCGATGAGGTCCGAGACGAATTCTTCCGGGCTTTGCGGAAGGCGTTCTGCGTTCCAATGAAGCGTGGCAAATCCTGAGTCCTCCAAACCGTTCGCAGCCAACCTGTTGAGAGAGTTCGCGAGCCATTGGCTTTCGGAATGTTCCGGCGCGAGCGCGGGATTCGCACCGTCACCCCGCACAACTCCCTCTCCGAGGTTTGAAATGATTCCGTCGATTGTGAAGCCCGGTGTCTTCGCCGGATCCGCAGAGTCGATCTGAACTCGACTCAGTATCGGGTACGGGCCTACGTCCAGGAACTGACGTGCCTGGTCTTCACGAAGCGGCGGAGGAGGAGAGCCGGGATGAACGGAAGCCATGCCCTCGACTTCCGAATTCTTTCCAACGATCTTTCCTGCCACCCGTACGGTCGGATTGATCTCACGCATGGTCCAGCCGGGGAAGCGGTCGAGGCCGCGCCAGTCTTTGCCCAGGATGCGTTTGCGAAGCTCTTCGATGAGGTCGGGAGTAAGCAAAGCCGGGCCCTTTTTGCCGCCGCCATCCAGTTGATGAATGAGCGCGTCGGTGAAACCCGGCTGTTCGGAAAGCTCGCGCATCATTTGCGATAGCAGTACCGTGTTGGGAGGCATGGGGCCTTCGGGCACAGGATTCCCGCGGCGGCAGCCGGTGATGGTAAGCATGGCCCACAACAGCGCGAGTTTTTGAGTGAGGCGCATCTCCGCTTAGACGTGCTGCGAGTGTACGGCGATGTCATGCGGAATGGGTGCCTCCGAAACGAGATTCCGGTCATGCGCGCCCGACCAGAGGCAAAGGGCTACACCTTCGCTCCGGACGTCAAGGCCGTAAACGATCTCTTTCGTTGCCTTATCGGAACCACGGCATCAGGAGATTTGTTCTATCGCTGGATGAAGTTGGCTTTGGAAAGCAGGATGCGCCGCTCGGTGCCCAGGTTGCTGATCAACATGTGTCCGATGACCTTGAACTGCATGCCTTCGATTTGGGAGAGGGTGATGACAATATCTTTCAGGATGTCACTGGTGATACCTTCGTCGCCGAAGGCCAGGTCGGCATTCATCTTGGCTTCCGAGTGGGAACGGCTGTCGATGGCTGTCCGCCAACCTTTGGGCAAGGAAGAAATGCTCTCATAACCTCCACCCGACACTTCAACCTCAAACCCGATGATGACTTCATGGGGTCCAAGCTTGATGTTGCCGAATGAGTACGAGGTCGATTGTTTACTCAGCGCCACCGGTGTCCTTACTGCCTGATTGTTCAGGCTGGTCTCAACATTACAACGAGAACCATCAACTAGCTTGCTATCGGATGCTGTCAGAGCAAATTTCCTGATGCCGTGGCATCGATCGGCGTCGCTGGAGGTCGTTTTCCTTGGGAGAAAACGACTTGAGCAATTTTGCCTTCTTATACACCTTCAGGAAATTTGCCCCAGGCATCAAGTTTCTTCACAACCAACTCATTCAACAGTGCGGGATTGGCCTGGCCTTTGCTCAGCTTCATCACCTGGCCGACGAAGAATGCGCTCACGGTCTTTTTGCCACCCTTGTACTGCTCTACCTGGCGGGGGTTGGCGGCGATCACTTCGTCGATCATGGTCTCGATGGCGGATGAGTCGGAAATCTGCTGCGGCTTGTCGCGCTCGTAGATAAAGCCGAAATCCTTGCCTTCGGCGAAACACGCATCCAGCAGTTGCTTGAGCTGCTTGGAAGAAAGCTCACCGGCTTCGGTCAGGTCCGCAGCCAGCACCACGCCGTCCAGCGTTACGGGCGACTGTTCAAATTCGATTTCGGCGGCGCGCAGACGCATGGTGATTTCGCTGAGCAGGATGGAGGCGACCCGGCGCGGCGACTTGGCGCGCTTGGCTGCCGTTTCAAAGCGGTCCGCGAAAGCCTGGCCGGCAGCCAGGGTGGCAGCGTCCTGCGTGGAAATGCCGTATTCCGCGATCAGGCGCGCTCGCTTGGCCTCCGGCAACTCGGGCATGGCCGAAAGAATCTGCTTCTGCCACTCCGCGCCCACGATCAGGGCAGGGAGGTCGGGCTCGGGGAAATAGCGGTAATCGTGCGCCTGTTCTTTGGAGCGCATGGAGAAGGTGCGGCCCTCTGCGTTGTTCCAAAGGCGCGACTCCTGCACAACACGTCCGCCGTCCTCCAGAACCCCGATCTGGCGCTCAATCTCGTACTCCAGCGCGGCGCGGATGTAGCGGAAGCTGTTGACGTTTTTCACCTCAGCCTTGGTGCCGTACTGGGTATCGGTCTTGAGCATGACTGAAACGTTGGCGTCGCAGCGCAGCGAACCTTCTTCCATGTTGCAATCGCTGACGCCGGTATAAAGCAGGATTTCCTTCAGCAGGGTGAGGTATTCGAAGGCCTCTTCTGGTGTGCGGAGATCGGGTTCGCTGACGATTTCAACCAGCGGCGTGCCACAGCGGTTCAGGTCGATGTAGGTGCGCGAGGCGGAGTCCGCGAAGCCGTCATGGAGACTCTTGCCGGCGTCTTCTTCCATGTGCAGCCGGGTAATGCCGATGGTCTTGGAGATCGGGTTGCCGGCCGCGTCGAAGGCGGGCACCACAATGGAGCCGTTTTCGGCGATGGGCCTGTCGAACTGCGAGATCTGGTAGCCCTTGGGCGAGTCCGGATAGAAGTAGTTCTTGCGCGAGAAAATGCTGGTTTCGCGAATCTCGCAGCCAATTGCCTTGGCCGCCAGAACGGCGAACTCCACGGCCTGCTTGTTGAGTACGGGAAGCGCCCCGGGCAGGCCAAGGCAGACGGGGCAGGTGTGCGTATTGGGCTCGCCACCGTATTCGTTCTTGCAGCCACAGAAGGCTTTCGACTTCGTGAGCAACTGCACATGCACTTCCAGCCCGATCACAGGCTGGTATTTGGCAAGAGTTTCAGGAGAAATTGCGACGGCGGCTGACATAGGCAAATGTCATTTTATCAATGACGTGCGCTCGCGGCGCTTCCGCCCATGGTG
Source organism: Acidobacteriaceae bacterium (assembly GCA_036498835.1). Lineage (GTDB taxonomy): Bacteria > Acidobacteriota > Terriglobia > Terriglobales > Acidobacteriaceae > Granulicella. The sequence goes on from DASYEV010000032.1 coordinate 52,439, forward strand.
AGATATGGTTCTTGTTTGCCGCCGGCATGGATTGTTGGGCTGCGAGGGGCGCCTTCGTGGGAATTGCAGCATGCAGACGGCATGCCGCGAAGGGTCCCTGAAACGGAGGTTCAAGCTGGTTGATAAACTGTTGTCTGCATGATCCTTCCCTTCGTCCGCGAATTGATGGCGGACCTGGAAAGTTCCGCCGCCTTCGAGCGTGTGCGTCGCCATTTAGCGGGCGGCACGGGGCGGAGACGTGTGTCCGGACTTACCGCGACCGCGCGGGCGCTGTATCTGCCCTACTTCGTGCGCTCGGCACAGGCCCCCGCGCTGGTGCTGGTTTCCGACAACAAAGCTGCCGAAACCCTGCATGCCAATGTGCTGGCGGCATGCGACCTTACCGGCGCTTTGAAGGCGGAAGAAGTCCTGCGGCTGCCCGCGCATGACGTGCTTCCTTTTGAAAACCTCTCTCCGCACCCTGAAATCCAGGAGCAGCGTGCAGCAACGCTTTGGAAAATTGCCAGCGGCCAGGCCCGGTTGGTGATCGCTCCGGTGGAAGCCGCCTGTATGCGTCTGTTTACTCGCGACTACTATGCGGCGCTTGCGCTCAGGCTGCACACCGGGGAAGAACATATTCCGGACATGCTGGTGGAGCACCTGGTTTCTGTCGGCTACACCCGCGTGGATGTTGTCGATATGCCGGGTCAGGTCACGATCCGCGGCGGCATCCTGGATGTGTATTCGCCGGAGATGGACCGCCCGGTGCGCATCGACTTCTTCGGCGACGAAATCGAGTCCATCCGTAAATTCGATCCCGAAACCCAGCGTTCCAGCACGCAGCTTGAAGGAGTTCTGCTGCTGCCGCTGACGGAAACACCTGCAACCGAAAAGCTGCTGGAGGCCATTAACGCCCGGCTGACGCGAACAGGCACCGCGGCAGGAGCGGACCTCGAAGGTGGGGAAACGCCTCGTGAGCTGCAGACGCACGTTGCCGGCCGCACCGCCGAGGCAACGATCTTTCCGGGCTGGGAGTTTTACGCAGCGGTTGCGGGTGCGCGATCCACGCTGCTGGAGCTGATGGGGGCGCAGACACGCGTCTTCGTGGAAGAGCCGGCGATGGTCGCAAACCAGGGCGAACGTTGGTGGAACAAGGTCGAGCAGCGGCACGAACGTTCTGGCATCGGCACGCTGGTGCGCGCGGAGGATTTGTATCTTTCTCCCTGGGAGCTTGAGGACAAGGTCAAGCGCTGCACCGGGTGCGAACTGGATCAGCTTGGCGCGGTGGATGTGCTGGAAAGCGATTCCAGCGAAGGCAGTGAGATCGAATTTGCGACCCGCCCGACGATGCGTTTCCATGGATCGATTCCGGCGATGCTGGATGAGTTGCGCTCTCTGATGGACAACGAAGCGCGTGTCTTGATTGCCGCTCCCAACCAGGGTGAAGTCGAGCGCCTGGCGGGCCTGTTACAGGAATACGGTCTTCCTTACCGGCTTGGCTGGCGGTCGCACCAAGGCGCATCGGCAACCGTGTATTCGGAGTCGAGCTATCTGGCCGGCGACCTGCGCACACCGGTGATTGTGCGTGCGGCGGTCGCCAACGGCGTGCAGGTGCTCGACCTTGATCGCAAGACCGCGCGGCAACTGGTGGTGTTCGGCGCGAATGACCTGAATGACGATGCGGATATCAGCGCGCGGCCTGTCGCGCGCAAGTCGAAAACCTCGGCCTTCGTTTCGGACTTCCGCGATCTGGCCATTGGCGACTACGTCGTTCACGTGGAACACGGCATCGCGCGCTACGAAGGACTCAGGACCATCGATCAAGCCGATGGCTCGCAGCTTGAGTTGATGATCCTTAACTTTGCGGAAGACGCGAAGCTCTATGTGCCGCTCACGCGGCTGGATCTGATCCAGAAGTACCGTTCGACCGAAACCGGCCCTGCGCCGCAGTTGAACCGGCTTGGCAATCCTGCATGGGCCAAGACCAAAGCGCGCGTGAAGAAGGCCATGGAAGATATGGCCGATGAGCTTTTGAAGCTGTATGCGCAGCGCAAGGCGGCGGTAGGTACGGCATTTTCTCCGGACACCGCCATCATGCGCGAGTTTGAAGACGCCTTCGACTACAACGAGACGGATGACCAGCTCACCGCCATCGCCGACATCAAGCGGGACATGGAATCCACGCAGCCTATGGACCGCCTGTTGTGCGGCGATGTGGGCTACGGCAAGACGGAAGTCGCGATGCGTGCTGCGTTAAAGGCCGTTCAGGATGGCAAACAGGTGGCTGTGCTCACACCGACGACAGTGCTCTGCTTCCAGCACTTTGAAAGCTTCAAACGCCGCTTCGCCAACTTCCCCGTAACCGTGGAGATGATTTCGCGCTTCCGTACTGCCAAGGAGAAAAAGGAAATCCTGGAGCGCGTGGAAGCAGGCAAGGTCGACATCCTGATCGGGACGCACGCCATTCTTGCCCAGGGTGTGCACTTTCAGGATCTCGGTCTGCTGGTCGTGGACGAAGAACAGCGCTTCGGCGTGCGCCATAAGGAACGGCTGAAACAGATGCGGGCGGCAATCGATGTGCTCGCCATGTCGGCGACACCGATTCCCCGCACGCTGCACATGTCGCTGGTTGGTCTGCGCGACATGAGCGTGATTGAAACACCGCCTAAGGATCGTATGGCCATCCAGACGATCGTCGCGAAGTTTGACGAGAAGCTTGTGCGGACTGCGGTCGAAGTTGAATTGGAACGCGGCGGCCAGGTCTATTTCGTGTCCAATCGCGTCGAGACGATTTATGAGTTCGCGGCCAAGATCCGCGAGTTGGTGCCGCAGGCGCGTGTCGCTGTCGGTCACGGACAAATGCCGGAAGCGGAGCTCGAACGCGTGATGCTTGGATTCATGAACGGTGAGTTCGATGTGCTGTGTGCAACCAGCATCATCGAAAACGGGTTGGATATTCCGCGCGCCAACACCATCATCATCAATCGCGCGGACCGTCACGGGTTGAGCGAGCTGTACCAGTTGCGCGGGCGTGTAGGGCGCTCCAACCGGCGCGCGTATGCCTATCTGCTGATTCCGCCGGAACAGCAGTTGACCGACATCGCCCGGCGCAGGCTGGCGGCGCTGAAGGAGTTTTCAGACCTGGGCGCGGGCTTCAAGATCGCAGCATTGGATCTTGAGTTGCGTGGCGCCGGCAACATGCTGGGCGGCGAGCAGAGCGGGCACATTGAAGCCATCGGCTTTGAGATGTACACCACCATGCTGGAAGAGGCGGTGAGCAAGCTGAAGGGCGAGGGCCGCGAGGAGCGTCCGCAGGTCACTGTGAACTTGGGCATTTCGCTGCGCATCGACGACAGCTATATCCCGGAAGAAAATCAGCGGCTGCGCATGTACAAGCGCATCGCCGGGGCGGAAACCGAAGCCGTGCTGACGGACGTGCGAGGTGAGCTCGAAGACCGCTATGGGCGTCCGCCGGAAACCGTCCTGCACTTGCTGTCGGTTGGAGAAATCCGCTTGCTTTGTGAGCGGATAGGCATCGCCCAGATTGAACGCAAACGCGTCGCCGTGGAAGAACCGAAGAAAGGCGCCACGGCTCCCGCGAAGCCTGCTGCAAAGCCACAAGTGGCCCAATGGGCCGGTCGTGACGTTGCTCGCCCGCCGCAGGGAAGGCATTGGCAGACAGGGACGGCGCCTGCGCCGCTGGCGGGCCGTCATGGCCAGGCTCCCCAGGTCGCGAGCCTGCAGTTCTCCAGCCGGGCTGCCCTCAATCGTTCGGAAAGCAACGCAACCGTAGCCGCCCGCGAAGCGACAGCCGCACGCGCGGTCAATGCTCCCAGCGCCAAGGCCGGCCAGATGAAGCCGATGCGCGACATGCTGTATGTCACGTTCAGCGAAAAGCTGCACGCCGCACCCGCCGATCCGGGTAAAGGGATCAATGTGGGCGCACTGATGAAGCTGGTGGCACGCAACGCGAAGAGTGGAGCGCAGTTGACGCCGCAGGGTGTGCTGCGCTGGCCGCTGACCAGCGGGCAGGCGGAGGATGTGATCCGGGAAACACGCGAGCTGCTGGGAGCGTTGGGAGCCTCACAAGGTGCCTGAAATCTGCGTTAGAGCGGTTTCGATCATACCGTGACCTCGCGAACTTCAGAGAGGGCCGTTTTCATTGGGGGAAAACGGCTTGGGCGTCCCCTGTTCCATATACACCCTGATCGAAACCGCTCCAGTACAAATTCCCTGATGCTGTGGAGTCGATAAGCGATAGTGAAGGCCGTTTTCCTTGAGAGAAAACGGCTTGAACAGTGCGCCTTCCTATACACCTTCAGGGAATTTGCCATAAACTCGCCGCAGTATGTCATTCCGCCTTCGTGTTGCTTTGCTTTCGAGCGCCCTCCTGATGAGTTCACTGCCTTCTCCGGCTCACGCCCAGCACCTCTCTGCCGATGGCGCCGGACAAACATTCAATTTCCTGTCCGATCAGTACTTCGAGGACGTGTACTACAAGTTCAGCCCGACTACCGCGACTCAGGCGGGTCTGCACGATTACGACACCCAGCTCGAGGACTATTCCTCCGCGAGCGTCCAGAAGGAAATTGCCGCGCTGCAGGAGTGGGAGAAGAAGATTTCGGCGATCCCCGCGGACGGCCTGGACGCGATACCCGCAGCCGACCGCGAAATCCTTCTCAACAACATTCGCGGCACGCTGCTGCAGTTGCAGGTGGTGCGCGGATGGGAAAAGAACCCGGACAGCTATTCGAGCGGCGTAACCAACTCCATCTTTGTGCTCATGGAGCGGCCCTATGCGCCCTTGAATACACGCCTGCGCGCGGCGGTGGAGCGCGAAAAGCAGATTCCCCAAGTATTCGTGGAAGCACGGAAGAACCTGAAGAACCCTCCGCGGGTATACACGGAGATCGCTCTGGAGCAGATCGAGGGCCTGGTCAGCTTCTTCCAGAACGATGTCCCGAGCGCCTTCGCTGCAGCGGACGATGCCAAGGCCAAGGCCGACTTCGCTAAAACCAATGCGGCGGTTATCGAGGCGTTGAAGAGTTACGGCGCCTGGCTGAAGACCGATCTGCTGCCGCGTTCTAACGGCGACTTCCGCTATGGAGCGGATACCTTCCGCAAAGCGCTGGCCTACAACGAGATGGTCGATATTCCGTTGGATCGTTTGCTGGAGATCGGTTATGCCGACCTGCACAAGAACCAGGCCGAGTTCGCACGTGTGGCGAAAGAGATTGACCCCAAGAAGACTCCCCAGGAAGAGTTGGCGGAACTTGCCGGCATCCACCCACCACCGGACAAGCTGCTCACAGCCTTCAGCGATGAGTTCGACTCGCTGATCGGCTTTATTCGCACCCACAAGATCATCACGCTGCCCAGCGATGTGCGGCCCACCCTGGAAGAAACGCCGCCGTTCATGCGTGCGACGACCCAGGCTTCGATGGACCCTCCGGGACCGTTTGAAAAGGGCAGTACCAAGGCCTATTTCAATGTGACCCTGCCGGAACCGGGCTGGTCCAAAGAGCGGGTTGCGGAGCACATGGCCGCCTTCAATGTGGGCACCATCGTTTCAACGGGTGTGCATGAGGCCTATCCCGGCCACTACGTGCAGTTCCTGTGGCAGGACCGTTTTCCATCCAAGATTCGCAAGGTGCTGGGAGCCAACACCAATATCGAAGGCTGGGCGCACTATTGCGAGCAGATGATGCTGGATGAAGGCTACGGCCAGCCGGGCACGGGCGCGAAGGACGCACGGGAAGCCAAGCTCATCCGGCTCGGCCAGTTACAGGATGCGCTGCTTCGGGACGCGAGGTTTATCGTCGCCATACGCATGCATACCGGCGTAGGCGGAGCGATGAGCTTTGATGACGCGGTGAACTTTTTCGTGTCGGACGGCTACCAGTCCAGGTCGATCGGCAGCATGGAGGCCAAACGCGGAACCTCCGATGCGCTCTACCTGTACTACACGCTGGGCAAGCTTGAGATCATGAAGCTCCGCGAAGACGTTCGCAAGAAGCAGGGCGCGGCGTTTTCTTTACAGGGTTTCCACGACAATCTGATGCGGCAGGGGTTTGCTCCTATCAAAGTGATCCGCAAGACCATGCTCCACGACGATTCACCGGTTCTGTAGGCTCTTTCAGAACGTTGGCTGGCGCGCTCTGGTTTGCGTGTCCGGTACAACTTCCGGAACGCTCTCTGCTACCGGCGCATCATGCGCACTGCGGGCCATGCCTTGATAGCATGTTAGGTGACTGATTTTCAGGAGTTTTCGCGCATCAATGGCTGCACAGATTCGTAAAGCTGTTTTCCCTGCCGCGGGCATGGGAACTCGTTTTTTGCCTGCCACCAAGGCCACTCCCAAAGAGATGCTGCCCTTGGTGGATAAGCCTCTTATCCAGTACGGCGTAGAGGAAGCTGTCGCCGCCGGCTGCACGGAAATCATCATCATCACCAGCCGTGCGAAGACCACGATGGAGGACCACTTCGACAAGGCGTGGGACCTCGAAAGCACGCTGGAAGCCCGTGGCAAGAAAGCGCTGCTGGACATTGTGCGCTCCATAACCAACATTGCGCACATTACCTACACGCGGCAATCGGAAGCGCTGGGACTGGGGCATGCCGTGTTGCAAGCCAAGTCACTGGTGGGAGATGAGCCGTTCGCGGTTATTCTTCCCGACGATATCGTCGATGCGGACGTTCCTTGCATGAAGCAGATGGTGGAAGCCTTTGAGCACACGCAGAGCACGATCATCGGTTCGGAAATTGTTGAAGGCGCTGCCATTTCCAACTATGGCTGCCTGGACTGCACGCCGGACCCCTTGAATCCCCGGTTGCTGGATGTGCGCAACCTGGTAGAGAAGCCCAAGGCTTCCGATGCGCCCAGCCAGAACGCCATCATCGGCCGCTATATTCTGACGCCTCGGATCTTCGAGATGCTGGAGACGATTCCACCCGGTGCGGGCGGCGAGATTCAGCTGACGGACGGCATCAAGGCGCTGCTGCAGTACGAGCGCGTGTATGGGTTCAGCTATGAAGGCAAGCGCCACGACGCGGGCGACAAGCTTGGCTTCCTGAAGGCGAATGTGGAATTCGCTTTGAAGCGCAAAGATCTGGGGCCGCCGTTCCGCGAATGGCTGAAGCAGCAGAACTTCTAAGTGGCCACGTCACCAGGCCAAGTCGAGAAAGTAGAGCGCCGTTGGCGCTCGGATTCTTCCTGCACAGAGACTGAAGCCGCGCCTACCGTGCGTTGGCCCAAGGCATCATTACGGAGAGCTACTGGCTTAACACCCACGTATCTTTGCTGCCGCCACCCTGTGAGCTGTTCACGACCAGTGAACCTTCCGTGAGTGCAACACGGGTCAGTCCTCCGGGGACGATGGTGACTTTGTCGCCGTAGAGCACATAAGGCCGCAGATCGACGTGGCGCGGTTGAAGCTGCCCCCCGATCAGGCACGGTGCGCGCGAAAAGCTAATGGTCGGTTGCGCGATGTAATTGCGCGGGTTCGCTTTGATCTTCTCCGCGAAAACTTCGCGTTCTTTTGGTGTTGCGTGTGGGCCGATCAGCATGCCGTAGCCGCCGCTTTCACCCACTGCTTTCACCACCAGTTTGTCGAGATTCGCGAGAACGTGTTGCCGATCCTTTTCGCGGGCACACAGGAAGGTCTCAACGTTGTTCAGGACGGGATCTTCCTTAAGGTAGTAGCGGATAATGTCGGGCACAAACGCGTAGAGCGCCTTGTCATCCGCGACGCCGGTGCCGAACGCGTTAGCCAGGGTGACATTGCCCGCGCGGTACGCGTTGAAGAGGCCCGCGACGCCGAGCATCGAGTCCGGCCGGAAAGAAAGCGGGTCAATGAAATCGTCATCCACGCGGCGATAGATGACATCCACGCGGCGCAGGCCGCTGGTGGTGCGCATGTAGCAAACGTTGTCATGGACCACCATGTCGCGGCCCTCGACAAGCTCGATGCCCATCTGGCGGGCGAGATACGCGTGCTCGAAATAGGCGGAGTTGAAGACGCCCGGCGAGAGCAGAACAATGTTGGGTTCCGGGCGTCCTTCCGGCGACAGCGAGCGTAAGGTTCCCAACAGGGCCTGGGTGTAGTGCTCGATCGGGCGCACGTTGTAGCTTTGGAACAACTGCGGAAAGATCCGCTTCATGACGCGCCGGTTGGTGAGCATATAGCTCACACCGGAGGGCACGCGCAGGTTGTCTTCCAGCACCACGAAATCGCCGTTTTCCAGGCGGATAAGATCGGTTCCGCAAATCGCGACGTAGACGTTGCGAGGCACCTGCAGGCCCTGCATCTGACGCCGGAACTGGGGACAGGAATAGACCAGTTCGCGCGGCACAACGCCATCCTGCAGAATGCGGCCTTCGTTATAGATGTCTTTCAGAAACAGGTTCAGCGCGGTGATGCGCTGGATGAGCCCGCGTTCCACCTTGGCCCATTCGGCGGCGGTCACAATGCGCGGCAGCATGTCATAGGGAAAGATGCGTTCCGTACCTTCTTCCTGTCCGTAGACGGTGAAGGTAATGCCCTGGCTCAGGAAGCTCAGGTCGGCCGCTTGCTTGCGGCGCTGAATTTCTTCAGGTGGCAGAGTCGCGAAGTGGCTTACGAGGGGTTCGTAATGTGCATGGAGACGCTCACTGGTCTCGAACATCTCGTCATACGCCCGGTCGAGCAGATAATCCTGCATGCCGGAAATGTCGAAATGGCCGTTGGAGAATCTGGCTGACGAAGAAGTTTCCATGTGCCAACCAGTGTAGGGCACACCGGGACGGACGGAAGAACGGTTCTGCCGTCCGCGCACAGGAAGCGTTATTTGACTGTTACGCCTACAACCATATCGACGCCGGCGCTGATATCGACATCCTTGTTCTGCGAAGTCAAAATGCCTGATTTTGTGTCGCTGGCGACGGCTGAAAGTGCCACACCGGGGATCGCGCTTACGACTTGAACCGGCGCACTGGATGCCGATTGGGAACCGGAGGCCGTTCTGTCCTGTCTGTCTGTTGTTTCACGAACAGCGGAGGTCGCCGCAGCCTCGCCTCCCGTACCTCGCATGCCCATATCAACGTCGCGGCGCTGAGCCAGCAGCATGTTGTCCGAGGGGAGGATTTTGTAGATGCTGGCGCGAATGGAAACCGGGTCTCCGCCCTTCTTGGGTTTGATCTGTTCCCAGACAAGAATGATCGAGCCGTTTGGCGTGTCTTTGTCATGCCTGGTCACATCCACGATGTGGCCGAGGAGTTGAGAGCCTCCGGGATATTCCACCCCGTTCACCGTTGCCGGCTTCTCGAGGTTAGCCACAATCTGATCTCCGGCCTTCATGGACTTGGAATTGAGGGCTTCCTTGACACTCACGCTCACAGAAGTCTGCTCGGCAAAAGATCCCTGAGCCAGGGAAGCTCCGCAGGAAAAAGCGAGAGAAGCAGCGATTACACCGAACTTCAATAACATTTTGTCCTCCACGCGGGAAAGGTACACCGTTTGGTGACACGATGGTACGCGAGGCGACACAATAGGGGAACTGAGAAAGAAAGAAATTTGCCAAACCAAGCTGCGTCATAACGCAAGCTTTTTGACGGAAACCTATTGGCTGTCATGTCGCGATGTGTCGCCTTCGTTCTGCTGATATCCGCCTTCGTCTTACCGCGCATCGCCTTAAGCTATTCCGTGCTATCGCACGAGGAAGTTGTCGACCAGGCGTGGCTGCACTTCCTCGTCCCGATCCTGGGAAATCGCTTTCCCGGTCTTACCGAGGCGCAACTGCGGGAAGCCCACGCTTATGCCTACGGCGGTTCCGTCATTCAGGACATCGGATACTACCCATTTGGCGACAAGGAGTTCAGCGATCTGCTGCACTATGTCCGTTCGGGAGATTTGTTGCCGCATTAATCCGGGACGCCGCGACGCCCGATGAGCTGGCGTTTGCTCTGGGAGCCCTGGCCCACTACTACGGCGATACCATCGGGCACCCGGTGATCAACGTTGTGACCGGTGGGAATACCCCGCGTTGCGCAGCCGTTTTGGGCGTTTCGTTACCTACGGTGACGATGCCACGGCGCATCTTCGGACGGAGTTCGGTTTCGACGTGGTGGAGGTCGCCCACGGCATTACTCGCAGGACAACTATCGCGACTTTATCGGCTTCCAGGTTGCGCAACCGCTGCTGGAGCGGGCTTTTGCCGAAACCTACGGCCTGAAGATGGCGACGTAATGAAGCATGAGGATCTGGCGGTCAGTACGTACCGCTATGCCGTATCGTCCGTGATCCCCAAAATGACGAAGGTCGCGCTCGCGAGTTATCACGATCAGGTGGCGCACGCTACACCCGGCGCGGCCAAATCCAAGTTCATCTACCGGATGCGGAGAACGGAGTATGAGCGGGTCTATGGCCGGAACTATAAAAGACCCGGCATCGGTGCACACATCCTGGCTTTCTTTTTCCGGCTTCTGCCCAAGATCAGGCCATTACGGGCTTTGCAGCTTAAGCTTCCCGACGGCGATCAGCAGACCGAATACCTGCAAAGCATCAACTCCGTTGAAGATGCGTACCGTGCTTCCCTCGCTCCAATGCGTGATAGCCCAACGGCGGAGGGTGAGTACGCACTCGCCGATAAGACCTATGCATGGCTCGTTGAGCAGCTTGCGGATGCGCTGGCGCCCGTACCGGCCGATGTACTACAAAGCATCAACAGCTTTTATGCCGGTTCTGGAGCGCGGGATGCACTGAAACAGAAGAAGCGAAAGTGGGCAAAGCTGCAGGCGGCCTTGACCAAAGTACGTGCAGCCGGACCGCAAACCACGGCACGATAAGCACTTTGGGCATTGTGGTAGGTAGCGAGGCGATATCAGGAGCGCCGGAGAAGGCTGTTCCTGCGGTAAAATGAAAGAGTTGCGTTCTTTTCGCGCCGAGGCGCACCTGAACCCTTCCAGAACACAATTTTTGCAAGCAAGGACGCCCCTGAAGTGAGCACCGCATCGCAGCCCATCCGTAATATCGCCATCATCGCCCACGTCGACCACGGTAAGACCACGCTGGTGGACGCCATGCTGCGCCAAAGCGGCACATTCCGCACGAACGAGGCCGTCGTCGAGCGCGTTATGGATTCGAATGACCTCGAAAAAGAGCGCGGCATCACGATCCTGGCGAAGAACACGGCGATCCACTACAAGGATTCCAAGATCAACATCGTGGACACGCCGGGCCACGCCGACTTCGGCGGAGAAGTGGAGCGCGCACTCAAGATGGTCGATGGCGTGGTGTTGCTGGTGGACGCCAGCGAAGGTCCTCTTCCCCAGACCCGCTATGTGCTTTCGAAGGCGCTGGAAGCGAAGCTGACGCCCATCCTGGTGATCAACAAGATCGACCGGCCTGACGCTCGTCCCCAGGAGGTGCTGAATGAGGTGTATGACCTGTTCATCGACCTCGATGCCGACGAGTCCGTGCTTGAATTCCCGGTGATCTACACCAACGGCAAGGCCGGCACGGCAACCATGGACCTCGCAATCCCGGGTACCGATCTGCAGCCGCTGTTCGAACTCATCTTCAAGACCATTCCCGCGGCTCCGGGTACGGCCGACGGCGATCTCCAGGTGCTGGTCACGAACCTCGACTACTCGGACTACCTCGGCCGCCTGGCCATCGGGCGTGTCTTCAATGGCACGCTGCGCACCGGGCAGGAGATCAATCTCTCCCGCGTCGATGGCACGCTTCAAACCGTGAAGGTGACCAAGCTGTTCACGTTTGACGGCCTGAAGCGCATCGACACGGAAGAGACAACGGTAGGCGACATCATTGCCGTGGCCGGAATTCCGGGAATCACCATCGGCGAAAGCTTCTGCGCGCTGGAAGACCCCAAGCCACTACCCATCATCAAGATCGATGAGCCCACCATTGCCATCGTCTTCTCGGTGAACAATGGACCGTTTGCCGGCCGCGAAGGCAAGCTGGTCACCTCACGCAACATCAAGGAGCGGCTCGAAAAGGAACTGCTGACGAACGTCTCCATTCGCGTGGAAGATACCGGCACTCCCGACAACTTTAAGGTGTTGGGCCGCGGTGAACTGCAGCTTTCCGTACTGATCGAGATCATGCGCCGCGAAGGTTTCGAGCTCATGGTTTCGCGTCCCACCATTGTCACCAAGCGCCTCGACGACCAGTTGATGGAGCCGTCCGAGTTGCTGACCATCGACATTCCGGAAAGCTTTGTCGGAACGGTGATCGAAAAGCTTGGCCCGCGCAAGGGCGAGATGGTGAAGATGTCGAATCACGGTTCCGGACGCGTACGCATGGAGTTCAAGGTGCCTTCACGTGGCCTGATCGGCCTGCGCAACGAAATGCTGACCGAAACGCGCGGCACCATCATCATGAACTCCATCGCGGGCGAATACATCCCGTACACCGGCGACATTCCGCAGCGTCCATCGGGTGCTCTGATTTCCGACCGTCAGGGAACCACGACGCTGTATTCGCTCGATGGTCTTCAGGATCGCGGCATTCTGTTCCTGGGCGATGGCGTGGAAGTTTACGAAGGCATGGTCATTGGCGAGCACTCGCGCGATAACGATCTGGACGTCAACTGCGTACGCGAAAAGAAGCTCACCAACATGCGTGCTTCGGGTTCGGACGATGCCGTTCGCCTGGTGCCGTTCAAGTCGCTCAC
>DASYEV010000033.1:0-12550 GCA_036498835.1 Acidobacteriaceae bacterium
GGTTTCTATCTTCCGTAGTGACGGGTGACGGGTGACGGGTGACGGGTGACGGGTGACGGGTGACGGGTGACGGGTGACGGGTGACGGGTGACGGGTGACGGGTGACGGGTGACGGGTGACGGGCCTTCACGCTCCGATCACGTTCTCCGGCTGTCAATAGTCCACTACCAGCTGTCAGCGCCTACCTGCTTCGATGGCTCTTGGACCGCTCGTCGGCGTGCGCCTGTAGTTGATCCAGCACGGTCTGCAGCTCAGGTGGCAGCGCAGCGGTAATCGTAAACGGCCGGTCCGCCCCGGGACGCTGGAACTGCAGCGAATGCGCGTGCAGAAACATCCTGGTCAGGCCAAACGGCTTGAGAAGCGCATCGCGTTCGCGATCGCCATACTTTTCATCGCCCGCAATCGGATATCCGGCATGCGAGGCGTGCACGCGAATCTGGTGGGTGCGACCGGTGCCGAGATCGACGTTCAGCAGCGTCGCGAGCTTGCCGAAATGCTGCGCCGGCGTGAACGTGGTGATTGCGTCCTGGCCGTCGGGGTGCACGCGCACGACACGTTCGCCGCCCTGCTTCAGATTGGTCTTGAGCGGCAGGTCGATGGTCTTGGCTGCAAACGGCCAGCGCCCGCAAACCAGCGCAAGGTACTGCTTTTGCATCGAGCGCTCGCGCAACAATGCATGCAATTCCCGCAACACAGCACGGCGTTTTGCAATCAGCAGGCAGCCGCTGGTCTCCCGGTCCAGGCGATGTACCAGCTCTAGTTCCTTGAGCTCGGGATGCACTGCCCGCAATGTCTCGATGACCCCGAAACCCAGGCCGCTGCCACCATGCACGGCAACCCCGGCCGGCTTGTTGATGACGATCAGGTCGCGGTCTTCATGAATCACCGCCGCTACGACGAAGTCCCGTAGCGACTTGGATGGCGCGTCGGTCTGTTCGCGCGCTTTGACCCGCACCGGCGGCAGGCGGATCCGATCTGCATTTACCAGGCGATAGTCGGGACCTATCCGACCGCCGTTCACCCGCACTTCGCCGCTGCGCAGGATCCGATAGATCAAGCTGCGTGGGACGTCCTTGAGGATCCGCAACAGGAAGTTGTCGATACGCTGGCCAACATCCCCCTCCCCGGCTTCCACGTAGGTGACCTTTGGGGCCGGCGCCGCGACGGCGGGTGGAGAGACAGTGGTGGATTTGGGAGTGGGAACGGACATCGCTATTGGATCTAAATGCTTGAGCCTGGGTGTGCGCCAGAGTGCCGGGGCGAGGCGCGGTATGCAATCTCCATCCCGAGCGGACAATCGCGCGTAAGCCATTGATTGAAAAAAGATGGCCTGCTATATTCGCCAGGAGTTTTCCGCTGCCGTCCGCAAGTCGCGATTGCACGTCGACTGACGAACACAGCACAAACGCAGTGTCTGAAGGCCATGCCCGGAAAGGCGCTGCATCTTAGTTGGTTCTGCTGGAACCTGTCTTGGCTCAAGATCCGTGGACGGTGTCCGCGCTGCCGTTGGAGCACAAACTCCGGCTTGCGCACTGGCCACGTTGGCCGTTGCTGCGGCAACCCCCGCTCCCGGATCATCGGCAGACAGCCGTTCACGCAAACCATCGCTCGGCCGCGCGATAGCGATGCCGGACCCGCAACTCGGGATCCGGGTCGTCCAAGCGCTTCGGGCGGGCCCATGGGTGGCAGGAACAAAAAAATGGCGCCGCATTGGTGAACGGCTCACGAAGCTTCACGAATCGCTGCGGTAACAATCGGATGACATCACTCCCCGATCGGTTTTTTGCTCCTGCACCGGCGCCCGCCGTGCGTGATTTCGCGGCCCTTTACGATTATTCAGAAGGGTCTCATGAAGCGAATGCTAGTCAATGCAACTCAGGAAGAGGAGTTGCGCGTAGCACTGGTTGATGGTCAGAAAATCTACGATCTCGACGTCGAAGTACCGTCCAAGGAACAGCGTAAATCCAACGTCTACAAGGGGCGCATCACCCGCGTCGAAGCGAGCCTCGAGGCGTGCTTCGTCGATTACGGCGCGGATCGCCATGGCTTCCTGCCACTGAAGGAAGTCTCCAAGGAGTATTTCAAGTCGCAGCCTGGCGGCGGGCGCATGAACATCCGCGAGCTGCTCGATGAAGGACAGGAAATCCTGGTCCAGGTCGAGAAGGAAGAGCGCGGCAACAAGGGCGCAGCGCTGACCACTTTCATCAGCCTTGCCGGCCGGTTCCTGGTGCTGATGCCGAACAATGCCCGCGCGGGCGGCGTGTCGCGTCGCATCGAAGGCGAGGATCGCGAACAGCTGCGCGAAGCGCTCGACCAGGTGCAGATTCCCGAAGGGATGGGCGCAATCGTGCGCACCGCCGGCGTCGGCCGCTCGGCCGAAGAGTTGCAATGGGATCTGGATAACCTCAAGGAAGTCTGGAACGCCGTTGCCCAGGCCGCCGAAGGCCGCCCTGCCCCGTTCCTGATCTACCAGGAATCCAAGGCCATCATCCGCGCGCTGCGCGATTACCTGGCCGATGACATCGGCGAGATCCTCGTCGACAGCCAGGATGTATTCAACGAGGCGCAGCAGTACATGCAGCGCTTCATGCCGGCAAGCCTGCGCAAGCTCAAGCTGTACGAAGACGAAGTACCGCTGTTCACGCGGTTCCAGATCGAGAACCAGATCGAGTCGGCGCATTCCCACAAGGTCAACCTGCCGGCCGGCGGCTCGATCGTCATCGATCCCACCGAAGCGCTGGTGTCCATCGACATCAACTCCGCGCGCGCTACGCGCGGTACGGATATCGAAACCACGGCGTTGAACACCAACCTGGAAGCGGCCGACGAAATCGCCCGGCAGTTGCGGCTGCGCGACTTGGGCGGGCTTATCGTGATCGACTTCATCGACATGGAGTCGCAGAAGAATCAGCGCGCCGTGGAAGACCGGTTGCGCGATGCCGTGAAGCAGGATCGCGCCCGCATCCAGATCGGGCGTATCTCGCGCTTCGGGCTGCTGGAGCTGTCGCGCCAGCGGCTGCGTCCCTCGATTGGCGATGCCGCTTCGATTGCCTGCCCGCGCTGCAGTGGGATGGGAACGATCCGCAGCGTCGACTCACTGGCACTGGCGCTGTTGCGCCTGATCGGCGAGGAAGCGCGCAAGGACCGCACCATCAAGGTCATCGCCCAGTTGCCGGTGGAAGTTGCCACCTACCTGATGAACGAAAAGCGCGACTGGCTCAACAATATCCAGTCCCGCACGACGGTGCAGATCGTGCTGGTGCCCAACAAGTACATGGAAACACCGGCGTACGACATCCGCCGCGTCCGTGACGACGAGGGCCTGCTGCCGGAGAACAACGGCGTAAGCCACCACATTCCGGTCACGCCCCCTGTTCCCCTCGCGGACGTGGCGCGCCTGGATAAGGCGGCTGCGCCACCGACGCCCATGGTGGTCACCTCATCCGTGCCCAGCATCCCGCCGCCGCCCAGCGTTGTTGCAGAACAAACGGTGGCGCAGCAACCAGCACCAGCCCCGCAGCAGATCGGTATTTTCGTACACTTGTGGCGTTTCTTCTTCGGCACCGGCGCTGCACCCGCGCCTGCCGCCGAATCTCCATCACAGGCTCCCCGTGAACATCGCAGCAGCCCGCGTCGCGATCGCCCGGAATCCCGTCATGGCGGCCGCACTGGCGAGCGCTATAGCCGCGATGGACGCGATCGGGGAGATCGGGGCCGCGACCGCAATCGGCACGACAATAAAGATCGCCCTGCTTCAGCCGCCGATGCCGGACGACGCGACGGACAGCGTCCGGATCGCAAGCCTCGCGAGCAGTCAGCCGAACCGCGGCCGGAATCGCAGCAGCGGTCACAGTCTGCGCAGGGCAATCGGCCACAACCCGCTCCTCAGGCACAGCAGTCGCCGCAGCCGCGAGCCGATCAGCCGGCACGCCCGGAAGGCCAGCCAACGGATGCGCCGCGTGGTGAACGCCCCGCGGGCGGCGAACGCGGTGGCGAACGTGGCAGTGGCGAGAGGTCGGAACGTGGTGGTCGCAGCCGTCGTGGCAGACGCCGTCGTGGCAGAGGCCGTGGCGACGAAGCAGGCACGGAATCGCCGAACGCGAACGGACAAGGCAATGAAGGTGGCGAATCCGCAGCCGACAGCTCGGGTGATTTCAACCGTGAGCCCGCACAGGATCGCGGTGACTCCGGTGCGTCACCAGCGCCGCGTCATGAGCCGCAACGCAGTTTCGATCTGCCGCCCGCAACCGCGCCGGCGCCCGAACCGCGTCGTGAAATCGTCAACGACGCGCCGCCGCCGCCACGACCCGCTCCGGTCGAGTCGAACGGCTCATCGGAAGCAGCTCGCCCGGACGCCGGAACGCGCACGGTCTGGTCTTCCGCACCGAGCAGCGGCTCAAGTTCGTGGGGGAATTCGTCCGATCGTCGCGATGAGTGAGTTCCGTAGCATCGCGTAAGCACCAAAGAGCCGGCTTAATGCCGGCTCTTTGCATTCAGCAGTGCCTCGCTTGCGCCCGGCCCGGATAGGCGTCGCTGACAGCCCACGACTCCGCCGATTGTTTACTTGCTGGACGCCAATAGTTCGCGCAACAAGCCCTCGGACGCCTCAGCAAGCAGGTCGAGTACCTCTTCGAATCCCTGCGGTCCGCCGTAATACGGATCCGGCACAGCACGTCGTGCTGCCTCAGGTGCGTAGTCCATGATCAGCCGGATTCGCTCGCGTTGAGCGGGAGTCGCACGCCCTTGCAGTTCCTCCCGGTTCTGCTCATCCATCGCGAGAATCAGGTCGAAGCGTTCGAAGTCCACCGCCTCGACTCTGCGGGCACGGATTTGCGACAGGTCGATGCCACGGCGTAGCGCAGCAGCCACGGCCCGCGGATCTGGTGGCGCACCCACGTGATAGTCGTGGGTACCGGCCGAATCTGCTTCCACGAACAGATCTGGAGCCTGCGCTCGTGCGACATGCCGGAACACTCCCAGCGCCGTGGGCGAACGGCAGATATTTCCCAAGCAGACGAACAAAACCTTCATAAGTAATTGTTCAGAAACAGGAAAGCAGTGATTTCAGGTGGATATGATAGTGCCAAATACACATATATATGTGGCAACATTTTCAACAACTTGCAATTGTATATCGGAGAGCGCCGCGGGCTTTCCTGATGAGGTAGGAGCGGAGCATGTTCGTTGATTTCATCTTGGGCCAGGGCTATCGGTTTCTGGACTGGGAGCGCAAGCGTGTCCTCGCCGCCGGGATGTCCTTTGATGAGGCACTACAGCGAATGCAAGCTCCGATCTTCGCGGCCCAGACGCTGCTTATCCTGGCAAGACGTACCAGTCCTCTGAACGGAGTTGTGGAATGAGCACCGGACAATGGTTCATCTTTATCCTGGGAGCGATCTACGTCGTCAGCAAGGCAGGCATGTGGCTCAATCAGCAGTTTTGGATAGCGCACCTCGCCGAGATGGAGCGCGAGCGTGCCGAGCGTCACAAGGTGGCCGCGCAGCTGGTTAACGAGTACCGGCGCGCTGAGTTTGAGAGAGCAAGGAGTCAGGAGAACACATGAAAACTTGGATCTGGCCATTCAGCCTGTACGCCGAAATCAGGCAACTGCAGCTAGATAAACTTTCGCTGCTGAAGCAGAACAAGGCGCTGGCGGACCAGCTGCGCGACGAGGCGATTGCCAACACCCTGGCGTTGAATAACGCAACCTATGCGCTATGCGATATCACCGAACGAGTGATGGCGGACCATCAACGCAGAAATCGCGCTCTTCAGGAGGGAGTATGACGTACCAGGAGATTCAAGAAACCTTGGAGGAGGCGCTTGCGCCACTGAAAGAGCCTACATCAATGGACGGTTTCAAGGCGCTGGCCATGTTCACGAACGCCTATGCACGTGCTATCGATTCGATGCTGGAGAAGGCTGTTGAACGAGAACGGGCAACCGTCAACACAGAAGCGAAATGAGTGACTGGAACCGCCCCTTCGTTCTCGATGAGGAAGCCTATAGAGAGCGCTGCGCGATCATGATCTGCGAGAGCGATGGGACGATGTCCGAAACAGACATCTGCGGATTCGCGGCTGAGATGGCTTACAAGACGCCGTTCTCGATTGTTGCCACTGCTGCCATCCGTGGAGATTGGGAGCCAGCCAAGGCGCTATGCCGCCGTCAGCCTGCGGATTATGGGCGGGGCCTGATGCGAGCGATTCAAGACGCGGTGGAGGCGAAGCGGAGGCTGATGTGATTCGCGGGACTGACATCGAAGGCGAGCCGGAAAATGAGGCCGACAACTTTGAGATTTGCCCTCACTGCGGCCAAGCGTTCGACCGGCGCGATCTAGACCAGGTGCTGCACCATGACCAAGAAGAACACGAGCCAATACCGAACCAATAGAACTGAGGAGCACAATAATGAAACTAGCAAAGCGTGTATTCCAACAAGAGGGACGCTGGTATGCCGAAGACCCATGTGAAGCGTGCGAAGGGCCGTACACCAGGTACAGCGGCGTCATCAATAACTGCCCCAACTGTGGCGGTTCCGGTCGGTTACCGGCGCGCATGGCCACGGCCGATGAAATCTCCGGAGGAGAAACGCCGGAAACCTGATGTTCAGAAAAGACTGGGCGAACTTTCCGCAGCGTACAACCGCGCATTCGAGGGAATTGAATTGCTCAAAGCCGGCGCCGTGAAGGAAGCTCAACAGGCGCATCGTGATGCCAAGAAAATGCTGAAGAAACTCGAAAGTACTTCGCTTCCAAAAAAGAAGGCTAAAAACTCGCTATGAGTGACAACAAAAAAGCCATCGAATGGCTGCGCGAGCATGCACGAAGGTGCGAACAGGCAGCCATCGACCTACGCGGTTCGTCCACCTCCACCAAAGAATACGAATCTACGTTGGCCAACTACTTCGCAGATCAGATCGAAGCGCTAGAAAAACCTTGGGCGCAATTAACATCGGCACCAGGCCGCAAGCTCACAGGAGTGAAGATTGTGCCTCCCACGCCGGCCCAGAGGAAAGCAGCAATGCGTATGAAACGTTCCGCCAAAGCGTGAACCTACGCTCTCTGTCTCGCGATCTCCGCATCCACGGCAGCCGCCACGGCATTATCGGTTGCAGCCAAGGCATTGACATCATCATCGCTGACCGAACGCCCCTGGGCTCGCGCGTTCGTCAGCACGCTGGAGTAGCTTTGCAGCTGTCGAGCGCCGACCAGGATCAGATTAAGGATCAGTTCTTCGTTACTCATTTCCGGGACTCCACGTAGACCTTGAGCGCTTCCAGTGCGGTGATAGTTGCAGTCAGCTTGTCATCGGCCGCGCCCGGTTGCGTGCTATGGATCGACCGTGCCACATCGATAGCAGAGCGCAGGTTGTTGGCCTGATCCTGAATGTTCTGGCCATCATCACGTGTGATTTTGTGAGCCTGAAGAAGCACCAGGTTTGTCTGCCTCACGCCGGTGACCGTTGTCAGTGCTGCTGAGGACTTCTCGTTGAAATCCTGCGGCACCGGAACGCCAAGAGAAGCACACCCAGCTGCCAGCATCAGCAGCAACGGGAGCGCATATTTAAGACGGATCATTGGAAATCTCCTTGTTGGGGACTACGAACTGAAGGGCGAAAACGGCGATGGTTTGAAACGCCAGAGCAATGTATGTAGGCACTGGAACTCCAGCCAGCTCCAGCGCCCAGCAAGCGATCACGGCAACGGCGCCAGCGACACCACCGGCCATCACCTTGCGATCAACTGTCATTGCGCTCACTGCCACACCCCCGTTTTCATTATTGTTGCCATGCGCTCGGCTCGCTGCGGCGAGTCCTTTCGATACCACTCGCTATCCAGCATCTCGAGGCTGGCGGTAATGTAGTCGCGGATCCTCAGCGCCGCGCACATGCGCCTGAAATTAGCGACTCCATTGGTTCCGAGTTGGAAGGCCATGCACAGGATGACGCCCTGGCGCACGTCGTCGATTGAGTGCCACCATTCGAAGCGGTTCTCGCACTCCGCAGCCTTGCGCTCGATCCGGTTGCGCAGCAGGTAGCGCGACTCTTCCTGCGTTATTCCGCCGCCCTTTCGCTCATCGATAAGTATGCCGACGCCGATCGTGAGATAGCCCTTGGAGTCCGGATAGGCATGCAGAACCTCATCCTCATCGAGGACTAGCCTACGAGTTACTGCGGCTTCGTCGATCATGGCCGGTGCCTCTCCAAATCCCCCACTCTAAGCTTCAGCTCCGCTACTGTGATGTCGCGATACTCGTTCGAGGTAACGACGCGCGTCATGGTCGTATTCAGCTCGTTGATGCTGATGACCCCCCACCCAACCAAGGCTATAAGGGCCGTGCCAATCGAGGAAAGAACCCATGTTTGCATGCTCGTGACACGCGGATCGGTCATGGTGATCTTGGCGCCGCTATTGGCCAGACGCTCCAGGATAAGTTCCATTTCATGCTCTGAGAGCGTTTGGGGACGGGTGATACTCATCTTTAGTTTGGTACATCCACTATGGTTCTGGACGTCTCTATCAACAGACCAGCCGCATTTACTCGGTAGGTGATAGTTCGACTCTGTCCATTGGCAGGCTGAGTCCATGCTGACAACTTAAAAGATGGCCCCCATGTACCTGAGCCAAGAGCACCGCCTGAGGTATTACGAATTGTGTAGGCCACCCATTGGCCTTCATTCGCATTCGAGGGGCTATTGATCGTAAACGGCGTGGCGTTCGTGGCGGTGATCTCAAAGGAGTTTCCTGCGATGAGATCCGTGTTCATCGCGGCCGAATAGGCCACAGTAACGTTCTTCCATACCTGCCCTTGCTGGTAGAAAAATTGTCTGCGTGTATCTCCATAGACAGGCGCTGCCGTGCCAAGGGTCACCACAAAGCCATTTTGTGGCAGCAGCAGCGTATTTCCATTCGTGTCGATGTGAGCGCCAGCGTAATGACTCATGGAGGCAGAGCCATCATCGTGGTTGTAGCCACATAGGCTATTACCCAGTTGCGTCAATTCAATCGCAGATCCGCGACCGAACAAGTCAACGAAGTTGTTGTCCGTGACCATGATAGCGGTATGGAAGCTTGCACCCGCAAATCGCAAGCATGAGCCTCCCCCGGCCATATTTTGCGAAAAGGTGTTGTTGGTGAAGCTCATGCCAAAGCATGGGCCTTTGACCGCGCCGCTGACCGCTCCGACATTCGTCACCAAGACGTTGGCCGTGCCGATCTGATGTGTTGACTCCATCGAGTTGTTTCTGTAGCCGGAATTGCTCACCTTTGCGATCGTCGTCGAGACATCGCACTCGTTGAAGAGGTTTCCTTCTATCCAGTGGCAGTTGCCACCGTCGTCAGCTAGACCGATGCCGCCGTTCTGCGATACTTGGTTACGTGTAATCCAGATTCCATTTGAAAAACCCGGTGTCTGCGCTCCGACGCGGTCATTGCCATTAACGACCCAGATTCCGATCTGGCTGATTGGTCCAGAAATATCGAAGATATTTCGATCTACACTGGTGATCTCCACCGCATCAAGAATCACACCATACTTCCACTTGCCGGTGATCCAGCACTCGTTCACGCCATAGTAAGAAAATCCTCCGGCATTCAATTCAATCGCTGCACCGGTGTTCGCGTTGTTGACGCAATTTAGTTTCAGGCGCTCGAAGTAGACCAGTGCGAAGCCTGAAGAATTCGGCCCATTCACGTTTCTGAACCCATCTCCAGTCAAGTCGAATTTTATTTCGCAAGCGCTGTTGTCATCGCCAAACACGCGCACCCTATTTGGAGTACTGATGGTCGAAGTGATAAGGACAATGCCACCCGGATGGTAAACAAAACCCGTGCCACCACTTCCAACCGCCGCTGCCAATGCACTGGCGAAGGCAGTATTTGAGTTCGTGGAACCCGTCATATCGGCGCCGTATCGCCGCAAGTCCCCTGGCTGGTACCCGTAATCAGACGGGACCACGGCTGCAGCTATCTCCGCTGCCGTGCGCATTTCGGATGGCCCCAGCGTAGGCCCCTGAAGCTGCCAATCGGCGCCATCAAAAATGGTCTCGTAGATACCGAATGTCTGAATCTCTCCACCACCCAAGAGTCCGAAGTTCTGCCATAGCAAACGCCTCGAAGTGCCTCCATTAATAGAGATCGTCACTGGACCAGTATTTGTGTTCGAAGCCTGGAAGACGATGCGAGTGAATGCCACCGGAGATGTGATCTGCGGTATGGACAGAACGATGTTGTTAACGGTGCCATTATCTACCGCCGCATTGTCCTGGGAAGATGGACCTGCGGTGATGTTGTCCACAGTCCAGATTGGCTTACTCGGTGGGTCGCTATCGCCTTGCGGTGACAGGATGAATTTGTAGGCCAGCGCAGGGTCAATCCATAGACGGCACTCACCGCGGAAATCCAACTCGATTGGGTTGGTGTTCTGCGCTCCCATACCGCCGCCAGAGTCCTTCCAAGTGGCTGTCTTGTTCGAGGTTCCTGCTTCGTAGGTGTATAGCAGTCCGCCAACTAACGGATCACCGTTATTGTCGAAGAATTTTTGTATCGGGAGTGGAGAGAGGTTCATGTCTGGTAATTCAACGTGCCGCCAGAGACCGAGCACACACCGCTCGCGGTCCACAGGCCATCAGAAGTGAGTCTGGCAAACGAGATAACGTTGCCGGTGGCCGCTATGGATATTGAGATGACTTCCTGCGCCGCACCGCTATTGTTGACGCCAGTAGTTACTGCATAAACGTTGAATGCGGGCACCAGAGCAGCTGGCAATCCGGTGTAGGTCTTGACAGTCGAATTGCTTGTACCAGATAGGGCTGGGAGCACGAGCTGCACTGCGCGACCATCTTTCGTCCACCGTGCTGTACCAGTCACTGCAGCACCGCTCACTCCGGTAAGAGTGACCGTGAACGATCCAGAAATAGGAGCGCCTACCAGGAGAAAACCGGCGCCCTTGTACATCATCTGAACGATCTGATTGGACTGGATCTGGCCAGCGGTGAGCGCAGTGCCATCCTGATTTAGGATGTTCACGGGCCCCAATCCATTCACGTTGACTGTGCTGCCGGCGGTGTTGGTGCTAGACGGAATCCAGTAGATGACGATGCCATCTGTGTACGTGCTGAAGTTCGCGATGAAGTTCAATACATAGGCATTTGCGCTTCCGGTATCGACGCCGCCATAGAGAGTCAACAGCTGGTCGCTTACGACATCATCGACGGTCCAGATCGGGTTGGTAGGCGGGTCGGTGTCGCTGGGATTGGCAAGAACGTACTTATAGGCTACGTTTGGCGGTATCCACAGGTCGCACTCGCCCCTGAAGTCCAGGATGATGGGATTGGTATTTTCCTGACCAGGGCCCGTGCTATCGGCATCCGGGTAGGTAGCAGCTTTGGTCGATGTGCCGGCTGAATATGTAAACAACTGGTAACCGTTCGCCGGCCGACCGTTGTTGTCGAAGAATTTCTGCTTCGGAGTTGGAGTGAGGATGTTTGTCACTTGAAAGACTCACCCGCAAATAGGCTGATTGCGATCACGACAATCGTCTTGGTAGTGCGAGAGATCGCGTGTCCCTTATTCATGGCGCTTGTTCGTCGCATACGCAGCCGCGCCGCCTCCAGCAGTGCGGGCCGCAAGATCGCTCAGCTTGCGGAGCTTCGGGGATGGCGCACGCGGTTTTAGAGCCTCGCTGGTAACCCCCGGATTCATCGCCTCTTCCACGGCTCCACGTGCGGACTGAAGCCCCTTCTGTTCGTTCACCACGTCCTTGAGCACCCGAATCGGCGCGGGCGTGATCTTGTCCATGAGGTAGCCGGTGATGGACTTACCGGTCTTGCTGGCAGCCAGGTCACGGATCAGGTTATGTCCAGTAGCCGCGGTGTTGCTCGTGTTGGTGAAACTGGCCTTCGGCTCCTTCATCACGTTCTCAGCGACGCGACCAACGCGGTAAAGCTGGCCGAGTGTTTCCGGAGCGTCTTTGAATAGCTCAGCCATGCGCGGCATCTGCACCGGGTCTTGCAATGCGCGGTTATATGCGGCCTGAGAGAAGACACCGTTCTCATCTGAGGCGCGATTCAGCGCGATACGCTTGAGGTTCCCCACAAGCGTGTTCTGCAACATGGTGGTGTTCTCTGCTCCGATCAGTCCCTTGAGTCCAGCAATCTCGCTGACATTCGCGCCGGCCACATACTTCTGAAAGAACTTGTCGGGTTCAACGCCATCGACCACCGCTTTGTATGCAGGGTTCTGCCGAATCATTCCGAAGCGCTGGGCGGCAAGCTGTTTCGCCACTTTGTACGCAGCCATCGCCTCTTGCCCGAGCACATCCGATACTGGGGCATCGTTGAGCGCTGATCGTAGAGCACCGATCGCCTTCCTCACGGTGTCGTCTCCGGCGCCGCGTTGGATGCCACCCCAATTGCGGTCAAGGAATTGCACCGTATCGACGGTCAACGGCAACTTTCCCGAAATAATGGCGTTGTACTGCTTCTGGATAGCTTCTGGCAGGTGATCAGCGAGGCTAGTGAGTGATGCCAGTTCCGGCTTCCCTTCGGTG
>DASYEV010000034.1:0-14000 GCA_036498835.1 Acidobacteriaceae bacterium
TCGCCGTCCACGTCAAGGAACGAGTACAGTAATCTGCCCGGGTCTTCACCAGCGAGCTGTTCCAGATGGTCAAAAATCGACGGCGTGATCAATCAGCGATCCTCCAAGCGGTATAAACGCGGGTCGTAGAAACATTACTCGCCCAAGAGCGATATGAGGCGGAATCAGGTGCCGGAAAGACAGACTGAGATGCGGGGCCAGTTTTTCCCCAAGGGGAACGCATTTCAGGTGAACGCCACCCCGATCGACGGCAACACGACTTCTTCTTCATTTCCGCTACAGGGGGAAAAGAAGCTGTTGTGTCACCTCGACTTCTATGGGCCACACAGCAGGCCCAGGCCGGATCGTTCATTGTGTGGAGATATGGTAGCAAAGCCTTCTTAACCCTCCGTGCATCACGTCTTCAAGAGACGTTGCGTCCCATCAAAAAGCTTTCTATTTTGCACTTTCCTCATGGTTGGCGGAGGCGCGCTCTACAATCACGTATGCGAGCGTTGGGCCCCACGGCGAACCGAGCCGCGTGACGGGTCTTGAGTACGGGCAGGTCCGTCCAATCACCAGGCTTGCGGAGGAATCGGCGATGGTTGCAACTCAATCGGTGATTGCGGAGACACCGGAGGCGGCGGATCTCGTGCCGCCGGAAACTTCGTCCTCGCTGCCGATCGATCCTGCTAATGCGTCTTCTTTCCCAAAAACCCTGCGCCGCCGCATGGACCGGTATTTTGCGGATTCGAACCTTTCTCCCAAGGCGAACGGCGCGATGTGGATGAAGATCGCCGTGGGTATGGCGCTCCTGCTGGGCAGCTGGGCTGCGCTCTACGCGTTCCGGCCCACTTCGTGGAAGTTCCTTGGGCTCTATGTGTTAGGCGGTCTGGCCCAGACCTTTCTCCTGCTGAACATCGCCCACGACAGCAATCACAACGCCATTTCCTCCCGGCCGCGGGTCAACAAAACGTTGAACTACGTTTTCGATCTCTGCGGGATCAGTTCCTACATGTGGCGCATTCTGCACCATCGCGGCCACCACTCCTGCATCAATCTGCACGGTGAGGATGATGCGATTGAAGGGCGCGGCCTGTTCCGCTTTACTCCGCACGATCCTCGGGCGCCGCTGCACCGCTTCCAGCACATCTACGCGCTGTTCCTGTACGCGCTTTTTTCGCTGGAATATGTGTTCGTCCGCGACTTCCAGAGCTTCTTCTTTCCGGCCCACGACTATATCGAGCGCACCAGGCATCCGCTGCGGGAATACATCATCCTTTTCGCGGGTAAAGCCTTCTACCTCACCTACATGCTCGTTTTACCGGTGATGGTGATGAAGGAATCGCCGCTGCTGGTGGTCGGCGGATTTTTCCTGGTGCACCTGATCGTCGGGGTAAGCGTCGTGCTCGTCTTCCAGACAACGCATGTCCTTGAAGACACGTATTTTCCCTTGAATCGCGACGAGTTTGAGAACGGCGTGTACCACGTCTTTGCTACGACGGCTGATTATGCGACGGAGAACCCGGTCGTCGGCTGGCTGGCGGGCGGACTGAATCATCACGTGGTGCATCACCTGTGTCCCTTTGTCTGCCACACCCATTACGCGCCGCTGACCAGGATTGTGAAGGAAACCGCCGAGGAGTTTGGCGTGCCGTACCGTCAACATCGCACCATGACCGCGGCCGTGTGGCGCCACCTGATGCTTCTGAAACAACTGGGTAACGAAAACTGATGCGGTCTAAGTCCCACTCCATGAACCCTGCAGCCACCGCAAGAGAAGAATGAGCACATCCACCACCATCCCCGCCGTCTCCCGGCTGCGCAGCTTTGCGGATTCCGCCGCCATGGCGCGCAATCCCGTTGAGGTTCTGTCCAAGTACAACGCCGAGTTTGGCGACACCTTCCGGTTCTACCTGGGCGGCCTGAAGGAAGCGATCGTCACCATCGATCCTGCGGTGATCCAGCATGTGTTGAAGGGCAACGCGGAAAACTATCAGAAGTCCGAAATCCAGGTGAAGCGCATGGGCCACTTCCTGGGCAAGGGCCTGCTGACGACGCATGGGGAAGCGTGGAAGACGCAGCGGCGCCTTATTCAGAAGGGTTTTGACCGCAAGCAACTGGATGCGCTGTCTTCGATCATGCAGGACTCGCTCAACGACTCGTTGCGCGACTTCGACGGCCGCATCGGCGACGGCCCCGTCGATATCTACCCGCACATGATGAAGATCACCTTCTCAATGGTGGCGCGCTCGCTCTTCGGCGCACGCCTGAAGGAAGAAGACATCGATCTGGTCAGCGACACCATCGGCGTAGTGCAGGAGTTCATTGTGCGGCAGACCATTCAGCCGTATCTGAACCCATGGTTTGAAGTATCCGGCGAGTTGCGCAGGCATGAGGAAATGCGCACCCGCGCCGACGCCGTCCTGATGCACTACATCCAGAAGCGCCGCAACGAAGCGCCCGGCCAGGATCTGCTTCAGACGCTGATGGACGCGCGCTACGCCGATGGCGAAGGCATGCCCGATGAACTGATCCTGAGCGAGAGCATGCAGCTTCTCGTCGCCGGTCATGAGACGTCTTCGAACTCGCTTTCGTGGCTCCTGTATCTCCTCAGCTCACGTCCGGACTGCCTGGCGCGCGTGCGCGAGGAGATTGAGACCGTTCTTGGCGACCGTCCACTGATCCATGCCGACGTGATGAAGATGGAGTACCTGACGCAGGTCATTCAGGAATCGCTTCGTCTCTACCCTCCGTTCTGGATGATTGACCGCATGGCGGTTAACGAAGATCGTGTGGGCGACATCGTGATTCCGGCCGGATCGACGGTGATCGTGTACGTGTACGGAGCGCATCATGCGCCGGCGCGGTGGACCGATCCGGAGACGTTCGATACGGATCGCTTCCTCAAGGGCCAGGACAAGCTGCGAACACCGTTCACCTACCTTCCATTTGGCGGCGGACCTCGCACCTGCATCGGCAATAACTACGCGATGCTGCAGATCCTCATGATTCTGAGCGATCTGCTGCGGAAATACGACTTTGAGCTGGTTCCGGGACAAACCATCGAAGCCCGCCCCAAGGTCATCCTGCAGCCGAGGTACGGCATCCGGATGACGTTCACCCAAGCCGTTGCTGAAGCAAATCTGCTAAAGGTGTAAAAAGGAGAAACTGCCTTCTATGTAGTTCATCGAAGCCACAGCAATCAGGAGATTGCCCTAAGATGAAAGACCTCTTTAACCAAATCCTGGCGGAAGAAACCCGGCAGCGCATTCTGCAACTGCGCCCTGAGAGCGAGCGGCAGTGGGGAAGAATGGCGGTCGCCCCAATTCTCGCCCATTGCACCTCTGGGTTGGAAATGGCGATGGGTGTTATCAAACCGAAGCGGGCGCCGTTTCCCGGCAACTTGCTGGGCCCGGTCATCAAGCCATTGGTCTTCCGCGACGACAAGCCAATACGCCGCAACTCGCCTTCATCGCCGGAGCTGTTCACTGCGGATTCAGCGCAGTGCGAACTGGAGCACGAACGCTCCAGGCTCATCGCAGCCATCGACAGCTTCGCGAGTCAGGGGGCTGCGTGCTGCTCCAAACACCCGCATCCGTTCTTCGGTCCGCTCACCCCCGAGCAGTGGGCGATTCTTATGTACAAGCATGTTGACCATCATCTGCGCCAAT
The DNA here is from genome assembly GCA_036498835.1 of Acidobacteriaceae bacterium. Taxonomy (GTDB): domain Bacteria; phylum Acidobacteriota; class Terriglobia; order Terriglobales; family Acidobacteriaceae; genus Granulicella. The sequence goes on from DASYEV010000034.1 coordinate 3,654, forward strand.
TCGGAGCCTAAGTCGGGCCAGGACACGAATTCGCAAGAGAAATCCACGCGTCTGGAATGTGCGATGTTGCGGAACCGAAAGCCGTAACAAGCATGGTTTCAAGCGCCAACGGCGCGCTCTATACCAGCATGGGGCGAAGCCCCATGTACACGTGTGATTGAAAAAGAAGGGCTGAAGGCCCGCCCTATAGTGATGCCGCGATAGGGCGGGCTTTCAGCCCTCAATCTCTTCTTTGAACCTGGATCTGGGGCTTCGCCCCAGGCTGGTACAGAACGCGCCTTCAGCGCTGCATCGATGCGACCGGCCTATTCGCCGATCAAATGCAGCACGATCTCCCGGCGATGCGGGCGTACCCGATGCTCGAAGAGATACACGCCTTGCCAGGTCCCCAGCACGAGACGGCCGTTCACCACGGGTATCGAAAGCTGCACTTGCGTCAGAGCTGTCTTCAGATGCGCGGGCATATCGTCGAGCCCTTCATAGTTATGCTCGTACGGCCCATCCTCCGGAGCGATCCGGTCGAAGTAGGCACGGATATCGCGTTGCACGGTCGGATCCGCATTCTCCTGGATCAGGAGAGACGCCGAGGTATGCCGGCAAAAGATGGTCAGAAGTCCGGTCTGCATCTTCTGACTGCCGATCCATTCGCTGAGCGTCGATGTGAACTCATAGAGCCCTTTGCCGCGCGTCGAAATCGTAACGTTGTGTGCAGCTTGCCTCAAATTGCCTGCCTTTTCTTTGGAGTCGAAGTTTTATTTTACAAATTACCCATCAACTCACTCGCCTATTTCTTTGGCGGCGCGACCTCCATCTGCTTCAGTCTTTCCGTCAGCAGCTCCTGTTCGCGCAGGTTTTGTGTCATGGAGATGGCGCGTCGGATTTCCTCGCGCGCTTCCGCGAACCTTCCCAGCTTCCTGAGCAGGTCTCCGCGAACGCTGGGAAGCAGATGGTAGCCGGCCAGGGCGGGGTCACCGGCAAGCTGATCCACTGCGTCGAGTCCAGCCGCTGGGCCTTGCGCCATGCCGACGGCGACAGCGCGGTTCAATGCCACGATCGGTGAGGGTCTGATCTGCATCATGGCGTCATAGAGAAGCACAATCCGTTCCCAGTCGGTCTCTTCGGCTGTGCGCGCGCGCATGTGACATGCGGCAATCGCCGCCTGCAACGCATAGGGTTTCGCGCCTCCGCCCAGTCGCTGCGCTTGTTCCAGCGCGGCCATCCCTCGTTGAGTTTGCGCGTAATCCCACAACGCGCGGTTCTGGTCCGGCAACAATACGGCCTCACCGTTTCGCCCCCGCCGAGCCGCCGTGCGCGATGCCTGCAACTCCATCAATGCCAGCAGGCCATGAACCTCTGATTCGCCGGGAAGAAGTTGTGCCAGGATGCGCCCGACCCGCAGCGCGTCGTCGCAGAGCGCGGACCGCATCCATTCGTCTCCCGATGTCGCGGCATAGCCCTCATTGAAGATCAGGTAGACCACCAGGAGCACGGACTCCACCCTGGAGCGCAACTCCTCCCCGCGTGGCGTCTCAAAGGGAACATGCGCTTCTGAAAGAGTCTTCTTGGCGCGCGAGATTCGCTGCCCCAGAGTCTTCTCCGGCACCAGGAAGGCGTGGGCGATCTCCGCCGTGGTGAGGCCACCGATCAGGCGCAATGTGAGCGCGATGCGCCCTTCCACCGGAAGCACCGGATGACACGCGGTAAAGATCAGCCGCAGCACGTCATCGTCGATCACCTTATCCAACGCCTGGTCCATGGCATCTCCAAGCTGCTGCTGCTGGAATTCGAGTTCACGTGTAATTTCTTCGTGCTTTTGCACCAGCATGCGGCCGCGGCGCAGCGAATCGAGTGCGCGGCGCTTCGCCGCCGTCATCAACCACGCAGCAGGATTGTTGGGGATGCCTTCCTCGGGCCATACCTCGAGGGCAGTCACTAAAGCATCCTGGGCGAGTTCTTCCGCAATGCCGATGTCGCGGGTCACACGGGCAATACCGGCGATGAGCCGTGTGGACTCGATCTTCCACACGGCCTCAATCGTTTTGTGAATGTCCGTCATGCTTTCGCGGCTGTGACGTTCGTGAGGTTCTCAAATCCCTCGGCCGCCTTCTGCACATCATCGGGAAAATCGCTCATCTCGTGAATCTGGCGCACTTCGATAACCTCGTTGTTTGCCATCGGGGCTCGCCTGGCCCATTCGATGGCCTCTTCACGCGAGCGCACCTGGATGATCCAGTATCCCCCGATCACTTCTTTCGCTTCAGCAAACGGCCCGTCCGTCACCGTCGTCTTGCCATCCCCGAACGAAATCCGCGCCCCAGTGGAAGGCGGCAGCAGCCCATCGAGCGCAAGCAGCACGCCCGCTTTCTGCAGAGCCTGGTTGTACTCCATCATCTTCGCCACGGCTTCCGCACTGGGAACCGCATCCGGCGCGGCTGCTTCATATCCTTTAGGTATCACGATCATCATGAAACGCATTGGTGTTGCTCCTTTTCGTTGGTTGAATCCTGGGTCTCTATCCGAATTCCTGCACTCGAACCATCTAAACAAGCGTCGCGCTTTGAAAGCGCGGGACTCTTGTGTGTGCGTGAGGACTGCCGCTGTCCTGAGAAAGCCAAAACCGGCATGGTTTCAAGCGCCAACGGCGCGCCCTATACCAGCCTGGGGAGAAGCCCCAGGTAGATGGCACGAAGAAAGGAAGAGGGCTGAAGGCCCGACCTATAGTGGCGCCACGATAGATCGGGCTTTCACCCCTCGGTCCACTAGCCGGACGTATACCGGGCGTCGCCCCAGGCTGGTATAGAACGCGCCTTCAGCGCTATTTCTTTCCGTATTTCGACGATGAAGTAATGTCATCATGATCACACTTTCTCCGCTACGTTTGCGGACGCGAAGAACCTCGCACGAAGAGACATTAGTCGCGCCATCCATCCTCAAGCCCTCACCCCACAGACGCGGTCTGCAAAGGTCCATTGGACCTGTAGGTGGTGATGATGACGCCGGAGGGAATCGCCTGCGTAGTGGTTAGCGCGAGCGTCTGGGGTAACGCTCCATCCGAAAAGAAACGCTTTCCCTTGCCCAGAAGGACTGGATAGACGAGCAGCACGACCTCATCCGCCAGCCCATGTTCCAGCAGCACCGATGTCAGGCTGGAGCTGCCCCACAGGACCAGGTCCGGCCCGGTCGTCGCCTTGATGCGGCGAACGCTCTCGACGATGTCGGCTCCAAGAGCTTCGAACGGACCCCACTCAAGGCTCTCCGGCCTGTGAGTCGCGACATACTTCGTCGCCGCGTTCAGGCTGTCGGAGAGGGAATCGCTTGGAGCTTTCGACCAAAACCCGCCCAGGATATCGTAGCTGTGCCGGCCAAGCAGCAGATCGAAGCCAGGCCCTTGTGCCGCGACGATCGCGTCTCGCCCAGCGGGATCGCGGTAGGGCGCCGCCCATCCGCCGTACGGATAGTCGCCGTCTTCGTTCGGGCCGCCCGGAGCCTGAATGACGCCGTCCAACGAAATGTGTTCGATGATTTTGAGCTTTCGCATGGTGAGTCTCCTTCTCGATAACCTGACTCTGGTAACGGCTGGTGAGGGACAGTGCCCTTTCCCATTCCCGTATGGGCTTCTCTATCTCGTGGCTTTGTCTCTGAAACGGTTCGCTATTTGGCCAGCGGTGGATGAAACGCTCGCACCTCGACCGATGCCCGGCAGGCGGCGGCAGCCTTACGTCCCCATGCCAGCGCGTCATCCAGGTCCTTGCATTCCAGAACCCAGAAGCCGCCAACGTGCTCCTTGGCCTCCAGATAGGGCCCATCGGTGAGGACAGCTTCACCACCGGGCCGCAACCGTATTGATTTGGCGTTCCTGGCGGACTCCAGGCCACCCACAAAGACCCTGATCCCAGCGGCAATCATCTCTTTGTTGAGCTCATGGATATCGTGCATCGTCGTTTGGTCTACCATGGACGGGTCGAAGTTGTCGGGATGATGGATAGCAACCAGAAATTGCGGCATGTCGTCTCCTTGAACGTTCCTCAGGCGGGTTGTTTCCCGGCCTTCACTACAACGACGAATGGCCGGACCTGGATTCGACAAGCCGTCCAGAAAATTTTAGCCATCACTGCGCTTTAAACAATCCATAGAGCATTTCCGGTAATGGTGTAGACCAAGCGGAGAGCGACCGAGCCGTTTTCTCCCAATGAAAACGGCCTTCTAGAATCTATTCGGGACCACAGTATTACCGGAAATGCTCTCGCCACGTCCCTTCGTTTGGAGGTAGGAGATGCACTCCTGTTCGCTATGTCCAAACGATACTTTGGTATCGGCCGATACGTTCGTCCAATGGATGCGTCCTCGTGCCTCTTCCAACGTTTCCTTTGAACAGTCACCTGCTTTGACATCGAAAGGAATACACAATGAGCAGCGTAGAAATTGACCAGAAGAGCTATGAGATGCCCCCGCGCGAGGGGCTAAGCATCGCACACTTCCTCACCGTCACCGACATCGAGCGATCGGCCCACTACTATGAAAAGGTTTTCGGTGGCCGCATCCTGAGCATGGGAGATGGCAACGCGCCTTGCTATCTGCAACTCGCGAATATCTGGATGATTCTGAACGTGGGCGGCGGACCGACACCCGACAAGCCCACCGTAACGCTCAGCGTCCCCGACCCGAACCACATCAATAGCTTCATGAATTTCCGGGTTGCGGATATTCACGCGTGCTATGAACTATGGAAAAGCCGGGGAGCCGAGTTCATCACAGAGCCGATCCCCAAGTACGGCGAGATCCGCTGCTACATCCGCGACCCTGACGGTTACATCATCGAAGTAGGGCAGAGCACGGACGTCACGTACGGTTGACGCTCGGCCTGCTCGGCCCGTACCACATTTCTTTGAGCACAACGATGGCCGGGCACTCAATTGCGACCGCCGTTTCCGGGGCCCGGTAGAATCGGCAGACCCGCGCGCATGGGGCGAGCGGGTCTGCCGATTCGGTGAGCGTTTACGCGAATATTTCGCCGGTCATCTCTTCGCTCTTCTTCCAGAGTGCAGCAGCATTGCTGGGATCGAGCGCATAACCACGCACACCTTCGTTGAGCATGCCAAGGATCGCGTCGTCCGCTACCACATCGCTGACGTGGCAGTTCTCACAGTACCGTCCTCCGACCTCTTCAGCCGCCGCAACGACACCGGCCCACACCGATGTTGCCGATCCTTGTGGGATTGTTTTGAACTCCAGGGGCCCTTTGCCTTCCGCGGCCGCCTGTTCGTTGAGCTGTTGGATCATCGCTTCTATATGGCTTGGGTCCATGTGGCGAGCCAGCTCGGTCTGGATGCCTCCTGGATGCACGGCGGTGGCGCGCACGCCGCGCCCACGATGACGGTGATCGAACTCCACTGCGAAGAGGATGTTCGCAGTCTTGGAACGTCCATAGGCGACGAAGGGTTCGTAGGGTGTCGTCTCAAAGTTGGGGTCGCTGAGATCGACGTTGCTGAAGCGATGTCCCGAGGAAGAGAGGTTGACCAGGCGCCCGCCCGGCTTGATCAACTTCGCAATGCGATTCACAAAGACGAAGTGACCCAGGTGATTGGTGCCGAACTGCGTTTCGAATCCATCCTCGGTCTTGCCGAGCGGAGTCGCCATGACACCGGCATTGGCGATGATCACATCGAACAACCGGCCGTCGGCGACGAGCTTGTCCGCGGCTGCCCGCACGTTCTTAAGGCTCGCAAGGTCGAGTTCGATCAACTCGAAACTCGCGCCGGCTGCCTCTCCGGCCTTGCTCACTTCCATGGTCGCCCGCTTCGCCTTCTCCAGGTCACGCGCCGCGCCCACAACATCTGCTCCATGCGCCACGAGCGCACGAGCCGTTTCGACGCCTAGACCCGCGGAAACTCCGGTGACCAGAATCCGTTTGCCCTTCAAATCGATCCCTGCGAGAACCTCGTCGGTCGTTGACTTTGCTCCAAATTTTGCTGCCATGCTGCACGCTCCCGTGAAAATCTTTGACACAGGCCTTGGCCTGGAATAAAACGGAGTCTGTCTCCGTTAAAGCAGTAGATTACCGGAGAGTGTCTCCGGTTTCAGAAAAACGCGATGAAAAAATCACCCGTTAAGGCTGTTGCCCGTAAACCCCGCGCAGACGCCACGCGCAACCGCGAGCGAATCCTGGAAGTGGCCAGGCAGGTCTTCACTCGCCGGGGAGCGGCAGCCAGTATGGATGAGATCGCGAAGCGCGCCAGGATTGGCCCTGGTACGCTCTACCGTCATTTCCCGACCCGCGATGATCTGCTCGCCGCTGTCTATATCACCGAAGTTGAGAAGCTGGCGGAAGCGCAGAGGAAGTTCTCGGCCGAGTTGCCTCCCGCGGAAGCACTGCGGGCATGGCTGCTGGTCTTCATTGACTACATAGCTGCGAAAAGGATCATTTCCCCCGCGCTGAATGCCATGACGGGCGGCCCGTCGCGCGTATTCCAGCAGTCCACTCGCATGATGGAAGAAGCCGCTCATGCGTTGGCCGGCCGCGCCGTTGCAAATGGGGATATTCGCCCTGACGTCGATCCACTGGACATGCTGCGCGCCCTCTATGGAGTCGCCAGCGCGGGCAGCACGGAGGAGTGGCCCGAAAATGCGCGGCGATTCGTGGATATTCTGATGCGGGGCTCACGGCCTTAGCGAACGGCCTTTGCTCGTGATGCATACCAATTCATGGAAATGTTAGGAGAGCGGAACATGCCTTCGCACGCTCATCCCGGCACCTCGCCTCAAAGGAATCTCTGCACAAGTTTTGGTTTTTGAAGAGGCGGGACTTCAGCTCTGCCGTCGGTGCAGTGTCGCTTTAGGGAATCTTTGCACAAGTCTCAGCTTTGAAGGGGCGGGACTTCAGGCCCGCCGTTAGTGCAGCGGTAGCAACGCGGCTTTAGCCGCTGAGGGGATGCCGAACAATGGATCAGACCTCCCTTCGCGCTAACAACTCTTTGCATTCATCAGGGCCGTTGATGGTGAGCGATGAATAAGAACAGCCTACTTTCACCGATAGGAAATTGATCGCACATGCGGCCAGGGATGCATCGTGAGCCACGGGGAGGGAGCAGTGGCCTTGAGGCCACTGAAGTCAACCTGGCATCGGAGATGGCTTTAGCCATGGGCCATTTGGGGCGTCCGAGGGCTGGAAATGCACGACCGCGCGGCACGAAGACAATCGTCGACAGATTCGGGCTTCAGTGAGCGACTATAGGCCGGACCTTCAGCCCTATTCCTCAATAACCGCTCATTTCATGGGGCTTCACCCCATGCTGGTATAGAGCGCGCCGTTGGCGCTTGATGACGTGGGCTTGCGAAGAATGGTCCTCGTTGTCGATGTCACGCGAGCGGCTCGGGGAATCAATGCCGCTCGCGCCATCCGCTCACCCGTTCTCGACGTTGAATTCGTAGACGCTGACGCTGATAGGCGGCACCTGTACCTTGCCTGAAAACGCCGCCTGCGGGCTCTCAACAATTTTGATGACAGGCTCTTTGCCCGGCTCATTGTCCGCTTCCACGCTGGGCGCGGTGAGCAGCCAAAGCTTGCCAGTCCCGCCCAGCTTCACGCCGCTGATCTGGGGCGCGAACTCCTGTCCGGTCACCGTGGGATTGACCACCGAAAGAATGAACTTCTTCCGGTCCGCCGAAAACGCGGCAACAACATCCAGTGGATACGTAGGGCTTCCCGTAGGCTTCGTACCCCGGTCCAGGAAGGCTGTCCCGCTGATCAGCGGCTGAGGCGAATTGCCCTCCAGGTCCACAGGAAGCGCGCCGGCGAAGTGAGCCCGCATCAGCTTGATCACCAGCCCCGCGGCCGTATGGCCCACGCCATCGCCGGTTGGACCGTTTACGACGAAGTTGAAGGACCCCGTCGCGCAACTGGCCTCCACCATCCCCGAGTGCCGGAACATCTCGTGCAGGAAGACCGCAGAGCTGAGCGGCATCACCATCCCTGTTCGCCGGGACATTCCGGTCCCCGCCGCGTTGGGGAACCGTGTGCCCCACTCATCGAAAATGAACTTCATGTTCCGCGACTTCAGCGATGGCATCTCCTGGACGTAGATGTCCCACGATTCAAACGCCTGGCCCATGCGGTTGGTCATGCGCCGTGTCTGCGTCTCCAGCGGTTCGTGGAGATCGACGAAGAGCTGCTTCTTCTCGTCGAATGAGAGCTCGGGGTAGGCGTAGGTGTGTTCCGAGATGTTGTCGATGTAGTCCGCGCCGTTCTTGAGCATCCAGTAATCCCAATCATTGGTGCCTCGGAACTTGTAGGGCAGATCGTTGGGGAAGGGAGGCCACCACATGTTGGGGATGAACTGCTTGTTCTCCTGGGTCATCATCGAGATCTCAGCCGGGGTCGCGCCGCCCGCCGTCACCTTGATGGTGGGGTCCACCTTCTTCATCGCTTTCACGATGCGGTTGTGCTTCTCGCTGTACTGGTTCAGCGACATGTGGCCCGCCTGCCAGAACCCGTACATCTCATTGCCGATGCACCACAGGCGAACCTTGAACGGCTCGGGATGTCCATGGGCTGCGCGCAGTCTCCCCATCGGCGTGGTCGCGGCGCCGTTCACGTACTCCACTTCCTGGGCGGCGGAGAAGTCGTCACCGTACCCGCTGTCGATCGCGATATAGGGCTCGGCTCCCAGCAGCTTGCAGAACGCGATGAACTCGTGGATGCCGACATCGTTGGACTCGCGTGCACGTGGAGGCCGCTTGTCACGGTCGCCCAGACCGTCGCGCCAATCGTATTGGGAAACGAAGTTTCCGCCCGGCCACTTGGCCATGGCATAGCCCACGTCCTTATAGAGCTTGACCAGGCCGGCATGGAATCCCTCCACGTTGTCCGCAGGCATCAGGGAAACGGTCCCGATGTGGAAGCTGCCGCTGCCTGTTCCTGCAATTTCCAGCCGTGCATCCTCTGTATCGACAGGTGAGGTGAACTGCAACGGGATCTTGCGGTACTCGTGCGTAAGGGGTGGGATGGGGATGGCCTTTGAATCGCCCGCGCCGGTTCCCCACACCAGCCGCACCGTGACTTTTGCCGCAGGATCGCCCGCGAGATAGATGCGGCCAACATACGACTGTCCTTTGCCCAACCGCAGCCCATCCTGCTGAATGCCGTGCGCTTCGCTTGTATCCAGCGTGACGCGTGGGGTGTGTTCGCCCACGAAGGGCTTGACCTTGTCCATTTCGACGGCGGTCGCCGGCCCCAGGGGCTTCCAGGAATGCACCGCACCCCGGCCCGCATTGAAGCCTCGTGGGGGCGGCGCGGTGTCGTTGATGGCGCGGGCAAACTTCCTGTCGGTCAGCATCTCCGCCCATACACGCGTGGTGGCCGGCTCCATGTAGCCGCCAAAAACCAGTGGGTTGACCGGCTCGCCTACCTTGGCTGCGTCGACCATCACCCGGATGTCTCCCGTAGGCGCCAGCGCCATCATCTTGCCGTGCATCATCGCAACGCCTGCCACAGACGCCGCCACAAACTCCCGTCGGTTCATCGTCATGCTTTCTCCTTACGTGCTGATCGGATATTGGCCCACGAGCGGCTAAGCCCACTCGATTACGGTGTGTTTCAAAACAGAGTTCGGCTGCTGGCCGCTGTCGCGGTCATGTGTTGAAGGCGCCCGGAAGCGGCGGCGGGGAAGATGTGAACTCTGTACGAGTCGTCGGCTGAGACACATGTTTTTCGGAAGCGGGGAACCCCGAAAACCTTACATGGCCGGTTTGACGACATTCAACGCGACGAATGACCCAATCTTCACTGGGACATATGGACTATGGGGTTGGCAATCACATTGATCGTCCACGGCCGTTGCGGAGGATCCTCTGCGCTCCGCTATTTCAATTGCGGAAGTGTCTTATCGGGGCTGATCGAGGACTTCTAATCCACGTTTGAGGTATTCCCCAGGATTAGCTCCAACTACTCGCTTGAATGCCTTACTGAACGCGGCGTCGGACTCGTAACCGACGGATCGAGCGACGTCTATGAGCTTTTTGTCGCGCTGCTGTAGTAGCTGCATTGCTTTCTGCATCCGCCACTCGGTTACGTATTCCAGTGGTGTTTGTTCGAGTAGCTCTTTGAAACGTGCTGCGAATGCGGAGCGCGACATGCCCGCCGCTTCAGCCAGGGATTCGACCGTCCAGGGTGTGTTCACTCTGTTGTGAATGGCACTCAGGGCCGTGCCTATTCGAGGATCGAAGACAGCGCGAAGCCATCCTTTGCTGCGTTCCGGCCCTGCCGCGATATGGGCCCTGAGCAACTGGATCACCATCACCTCGGCCAGCCGAGTCGCGACGACTTCCGATCCCGGCGCCTGTTCCGCCATC
>DASYEV010000035.1:0-6188 GCA_036498835.1 Acidobacteriaceae bacterium
CCGAGTACCCAGGTGATAGCGTCCGAGATGTTGGACTTTCCGCAGCCGTTCGGTCCGACGATGGCGGCGATGCCTTCACCGGCGAGCTGAACCTCTGTGCGATCGCAGAAGGACTTGAACCCGAGAATCTGGACTTTCTTAAGCTTGAGCAAGGAACGAAAACCTCTTGTAGAGATGGACGCGGGATGGGCACGGCCCTGAATGGATGCTAAGCGGGGGAACCAGACGAAGCAACAGGGCAGTCCAAGATGTTGTGGATAAGGCGGGCAGGAATCTACATCTTGGGTTGCCGTGGAAAATCGAGCCGTTTCCCGGGTCTGAAATTGACTGCCGGCGCACGCGTGTGGAGCGCAGTACCAGTATCTCAGTTTGGAGCGGGATTTGGCGTTTTGTTCGCCAGGGGAAAGGCTCAGCTTGCGCAAGGGCAACGGCGTTCTTATAATCCGCATCATCCACCCCGTGGGCCCCTCGCAGAGCCAACGTGCGGTTCCGGGGACTTTCCGCGCCGATTTCAGTCAAATTAAAACCGATGGGCTTTCCAGGAGTTGTCTTTATGAAGAAGGTCGTACTTGCTTCTCTGCTGGCGGTAGCCGGCATCGCGCCCTTGGCGCAAACCTGCTACGCGCAAACCCCCGCAGCAGGATCTGGGCAGGCCCAGGCTGCCGGTGGACAGATTCAGATGTCCGCCGACGAATATAAGTCTTACAACGACTGCAGCACTGCTACGGGCGCGGCCAAGACGACGGCTTGCGAAGCCTACCTCAAGGCGTATCCCAATTCAGCGGTTAAGGCAGATGTGTTGAACATCCTGCTGTATGCCTATAGCCAGGCCAACGACACAGCGCACAGTCTTGATGCCGCCGATCGTCTGCTGCAGGTAGACCCCAACAATCTTCGCGCGTTGACCCTTGAGGTGTATCTGCGCCGTGCCGCGGCTGACGCGATGGATAATCCAGCCGTCGTCCCCGCATCGCCCGCCAAGCAGGCCGCGCTGGATACGGTCGCCGGTCTCGCCCAGAAAGGCCTCGCTGCCACCGCGCCGGCCAACATGCCTAAGGCCGATTTCGACACCTTGAAGGCAGCGGCAATGCCTACCTTTGAGAGCGCAATTGCCGACGATGCGCTGGCCAAGAAGGACAACGCCACCGCCATTAGCGCCCTGAGGACCGAAATCGACACTGCTCCGTTGGCCGACACGCAGAAACCCAGTCCCGTTTTGCAGGACATGCTTACGCTGGCGAATGCCTATTACACATCCGCCACGCCGGACTATCTGAACTGCGCATGGTATGCGGCCCGCGCGGGAGCTTACGCGCCCGATGCGCTGAAGCCGCAGATCAACCCGCTCGTGAATTTCTGCTACAGCAAGTTCCACGGCAGCAAGGAAGGTATTGAAAAGCTGCAGGCCGCTACGACGCAGAGCCTGGATTTGCCTCCGGCCTGCCCGCCGCCTCCGCCGCCCGGTTCACCGGCCCCCCCGGCGAAGGTCTGTTTGACTGTTACGCCGGCTCCCAAGCCTGCGGACATTGTGCAGAACCTGATTGCCACCACGCCCGATCTCGCTGCTCTCGCGGTCAGCGATCGTGAGTTCGTGCTGCAGTATGGTGCGACACCCGATCCCAAGTGCACGCCCACTGCCGACGCTCCCTGCGTGACGAATGCCGATAAGGCGTTCAACTCCGTGAAGGGCAAGTCAGTGCAGTTCCCGGACGTACAGGTCATCTCAGCAACCCCCGATAAGATTACGGTGGCGGTTTCGGATGACGCGGTAGCCAACAAAACGGCGGATTTCGAATTCGATCTGAAGGAGCCCTTCAAGGCGACTGCAGCGAATCCTCTGCCGGCTCCCGGATCCAAAATCACGTTGACGGGCACCTATGCTTCGTACACCTCGTCGCCGCTGCTCATCGTGATGAGCGATGCTGAAGTGGTAGTGAAGAAGGCTCCGGCGAAGGCGCCGGTCCATCACACGCCCGCCAGGCCGGCCGCTCGCAGGCACTAAACACCAGAACCAAGACGAATGAGAAGGCCTCCCGATGGGGAGGCCTTCTCGTTTGAGCTATGGCTTGAGGCATGAAGGTGGGCGGAAGAAAGAGACCTAGAGCATTTCCCATGATGCTGTGCCCTCCCGAAGCGGCTGAAAAGGTCGTTTTCTTTGGGGAAAACGACTTCAACATCTTTGCCCCTGGGGTACACCTTCATGGGAAATGCTTTAATCTGGAAATGCCGTTCCGTGGGTTCTCTTGCAACTTCGGGGAGACTGTCTACTGTGCAGGCGCATCCGCGAGACCCAATAGATTCGCGAACAAACGATAGGCTCCTGGAACAGCTTCGGGGAGTTGGCGGTAAAGAGCGAACGCGCAATAGGTCCAATGGCCGCGGCCCAATCGCACCGTTGCAATGCCGCCACGCTGCGGATCTTCGCCCGGATCCGCAGTCTCTGTCGGTGTGGAGTAATGGCTGTCCCACGTACGCAGGAAGCCGTGGCCACGCTCTTCAATCCAGCCATTGAAATCAGCAGGTGTAATCCGGTTTGGTGTGCTCAGCACCGGCGCAGACGCATCGAGCAGCTTCACCGGATCGGTTTCATCGACAACCTTCTCCGCGTCGCGGCCCAGGGTCAGCGGGTAGGGTGCGTCGTCGCTGGTGAATTCGGCTGTCTGATACTGCACGATGACGTTGCCGCCGTTCCGGGCAAATGCCTCCAGCGCCCGTGTCGGTGCGCCGTGAAGCTCGGGATGTGCGTTGTAGGTGCGCACACCAAGTACGACCGTATCGAACTCCGCGAGCCTGGCAGCATTGAGGTCTGCAACACTCAACATCGCGGGCTTCAATCCGAGCGCGGCCAGCGCTTCGGGCACGCCGTCTCCCGTTCCGGCTACATAGGCAATGCGGCGGTGAGTGGGCAGCGCGAGTTGTGCCTTCACCACGTGCAGGGTAGAGGGCATGAAGTAATTGGTGCGAGGCAGATCGCCGTAGCCCACAGCCCGATACCCTTCGCTGTAGAGGCCTCCGGTTTGTGAGTTTGCGGAAATCTTCAACGCCGCATGGGATATCTCGCCGGCCGCAGACGTGATGGCGAACGTCTCGGCCTGTGCCGTCAGCGGCTGCGACGCAGGGCGTGCAGTCCAACCGGCGGGCGCCTGTACATGCACCGTTCCTTTGGCGGCATCGCTGCTGGTAGTGTGCACGTTCAACGAGAAGGAAGATGTGCCGGAAGGAAGCATCTCGTGATCGTGATCCAACGCGACGGAGATTTCAGGGACCAGCATCAAGGACTGTTGGTCCTTGTGCACGATGCGCCCAACCTTCACGGGGACACCGCGGAACAGCACGGTTTCCCAGGCTACGATGGCAGGCGGCGATGCGGGCGCATTGCGCAGCGCGGCGTTGCGCAACTGGTAGACGGGCTGTTCCACATCGCTGCGTTCGAAGTACGGGCGAGTGACCGTGGCGGTAAATGCCGATTCAGTTGCGATCGTACGGGTGAACCGCCGTGCCGATGAAACTTCAAACTGCCGGTCGCTCTTCTCCGTGGAATGCTTTTCGGTGCCCTGCGCGTTTTCGAGCCACTGGCTCGAAGCAGAAAGGTCTTCCGGATAGGTGGTGTGCAGTTCCAGGGTCACGGTAGGGCGGGAACCGGCTATCTGTGTGGCGTCCTGTACGGTGCCATCGAGAGTCAAGCCCAGGGCCAGGGCGAGCGCATCGTTGAGCTGGACACGCTTGATCTCGAGTTCGTGAACGGCTTCGGCCTTCTCGGTCGCACTGAACTCCGTTGCCTGGACACGCGACAAAAGTGTGTCCGTCGTAGACCAGGCGGCGGCAAGGAGAGGAGCTATTTTCACGGCATCGCTGGACTGCTTGTAGGCCGCGGCAGCCGCCTGAATCTGCGCGCTTAGTTCAGTCAGCTTTTCGTGCAGGAACTTCGGGGAGGCAGGGGTTGCGAGGCCCTCCAGCGAGGTGTCGATGCCCTGAAAGAAGTTCTCTTCCCTGGCCTTCTGATGGGCTGCATCCAACCGCGATCCATAGCGGTGATAACTCACATCGAAGGTTCCCGCGGGAGGCACACGCATCCCTTGTCCAATCTGCGACCGCTGCTGGCTCAACCCGATGCGGGCGAACTGGACATAGCTGCGAGTAGGTTCTCCAGGCACGCTTAGCAGGGGGTCGCTGTTGCCTTCATGCACCACGACATCGACGGAAGGTGTGGATGTTGTGACTTCTCCGGTGACATAGTTGGTGAATTTCGCCGGAGCGAACTGGCCGGTTGCGTAGTCGAACAAACCGCGTTCCGTAATGGCTGCCATGGGCACACGCGCATAGACCTTCAACGGCTGCCAAGGCTGCAGGCCTTCGGCGATCTGGTCGGGAAAGACGTTGGGATCGCCGGCGGCCTTGAAGACCTCCTGCGCGATTTCACCGGAGACCTGGTGCTGACCATGTCCATCGGTCACTCCGCCGATGAAGACGGCTGCAATCACCATGGGGCGATACAGGCGCACCGCGCGCACCGCGTCGTAAAGCACACGCTGGTGAGTCCATTTGGCAAACGACTCTTCTTTGGTTTTGGAGAAACCGAAGTCAACTTCGGTACCGAACATCTGGTCGACGCCCATGTATCGGCCGGCTGAGAGCAGTTCCTGCGTGCGCAACAGTCCAAGAGCATCTTCAAAGTCGCCAGTCATCGCATTCTGACCGCCTTCGCCGCGCGTCAGGGTCAGTGAGGCGACGCGGGCGCCCAGGCCTCGCGAGCAGAACGTCAGCATGCCGCCGTCCTCGTCGTCGGGGTGCGCCACGATCAGCATCAGCGAAGCGCGGGTTTGCAGCTTGCGCAGTATCTGTTCCAGTCCACGCGAGCCCTGGTCCACCGTCAACTCTCGTCCATCGTGGGGACGCACACGTTCGCCGCGCAGATTGGCGGGGTCCTTGAAGTTTGTCTGGGCGGGTGCGGTCGCGACAACTGCAGCGAGCGTAAGAAACGCGGCTAATTTCATACGTTCTAGCTTCGCATAGCGGACGTTGGCAGTATGCCGGGAAAATGGCGGATTTTCAGGTCCGAAGCTCCTTCCACGGCTTACAACGTGGTGGCTTCACTTCAAACGGCTCTAGAATGTCCCTCGAGGGATTTGCGATGGGAATGAGTGATGAGCTGTTTGAAGTTTCATGTCCGGACTGTGGCGCCATCTTGAAGATCGATCCGGTAACGCGCGCGATGATTGCGCATACGCCGGCTCCGCGAAAAAAGACCTTTGAGGATCTGGGAGCAGCCGCGCGAGCATTGAAAGAACAGGACGCCCGGCGTGATTCGTTGTTTGCTCAGTCCGTGCAGGCGGAGAAGAACAAGGAAGATGTCCTGGCGAAGAAATTCGCTGAAGCTTTGAAGAAGGCTAAGGAGTCACCAGCCGGCGAACGGCCCATGCGGGAGTTTGATCTGGAGTAGTGGTATGAAAGCCTGCGCCGACTCGGTAGAGCCTTCGTAAGCCTGATCCTGGCGCGTTTTGTTTTGCTTTTGAGGCGTAGAAGCAAGCTTTAACTTGCTGTCAAAGCGCCATCAAGATAGCGCTTTAGCGCTGGGCTCTTTGCCGCGTTCTTCAAGAGGATGCGACCAGCGCCCGTACATTCAAGAACCGTCCATCTCGAGCAGCATCCCGAAGAACCCGGCGCTAAAGCGCTGGTTGGGTGACCGGCTGGACAGCAAGCTAAAGCTTGCTTCTAATCCTCAAAGGCAAAGGCAAAGGCAAAGGCAAAGGCAAAGGCTAACGGCGACAGGCAACGGCAAACGCAGAGACGCGGCCACATCCCCAAATACATTCACGGCAGAAAACGTACAAACACTATCCCCGTGACCATCACGGTTTGGGTGGTTCGACCGGCGGGGTTTCTTTGATGCCTTCCGCCCAATACGATTCGCGGTAGCGAACCTTCGCGTCCGGGTATTTGGTGACCATCACCCGGAGATCGTGGATGCCCGGCTGCGCCATCACACTGCCCGCGGCATCCGCAGGGAAATGGGGCACGAAACTCAGCACGTAGTAGTTGTTGACGTGGTTGGCCAGCGTCAGCAGTTCGCGGTCGAAACCCTTGCCGGTGGCGAAGTTCATGTACTCGCCGCCGGACATGTGGGCGAGCGTTTTCGGAGCGTTGGTCCGCAGTGACTGGATGATGGTGTAAATCAGCGCCGCGGGGTT
>DASYEV010000036.1:0-82979 GCA_036498835.1 Acidobacteriaceae bacterium
ATTGCGAAAGGTGAAGGCGCGCACACGCGAAGCACTCGAGCAAGCTATCGCCGAGGCCCTCACACTCATCTCTCCCGATAACGCTAAGGCTTGGTTCCAGCACTGCATCTCAGGACTACACTAATTCGGGAAATGCTCTAATAGACATCGAACGCCTCTGACGACATTGCCGCAGGCCGGGCGTGGGCGATAGTTCGATGCGGTCGCTCTGTTCATCGCGTGCTTTTGGCGCGATAGGAGCTTGCCGCAAGGTTCACTACTCGAGCCCAAACGGGGACTTCGGCAGTTGAGGTGTTTCGGTGAGAAGTGGCACCGCTGCCAGTCATCGGCGCAGAAGCGGACGATGACTTTCACGAACTATTCTTATTTAACTTCTTGACAAGTAATCGGCCAGTGATTACTTTGGCCATGTTTCCTGATTACTGCTAAAGCCAGAAATATTGGATCTTCCGACCGCGCTATCTGTTGTGTAAGAGGGTCGCATGCTGAGTTGTGCCCGAAAAGCCTTTCTTGTCGCAGAATCCGTAGCTGCATCAATACGCCGGAGTGCACACTTCCGCACGCGAATAGCTCTTTACTCCAATCGCGCTGAGATGCCTCCGTTCTCCTGCACCCACATCATCTATAGCCGACAAAATCCCTGGCTTTGGCAGATTCCAGCCACTCAGAAGTTCAGACGCTTGCCCAGGGCTACCAATCTTGTGATTGGTGTGTCTGGTGGCACAATTTCCGATTTTATCTGTGAGTCTTTGAACAGCCATCTAGGGAATCACAAGGAGAAAGACTTGAATATCTGCAGGTTGCAGGCCAAACCGCTCAGCTTCGCAAGGAGAGTGGTCTTTCTTCTATGCCTTAATTGCCTGATTGGAGCGGACGTTGTGTATGCTCAGGTGGCCGCAACACCTGCTTCAGGGCCACACCGTGACGCGGCAGCGATATCCGCCCTGGATAACGCGCTTGATTCTATGGCGAGCCCCGTTTTGCGCCACGTACTACGTTCCATTGTTGTGACAGGCACGGTGTCTTCTCCGGAGCGGCTCTGGCACTCAGATAGGCTCGTTCACAACGAAGTTCGTCGGCTCCCATTTCATGACAGAGACAACCATCGGATCTCATCGGACCCGCTTCATCTCACTCGGCAAAAAAGGAAAGGCGGAGGTCGACGGCAAATCCTCCTCTTTGAAGATTTCGGGAGTCTCGGATATTTACAACGATCTATTCCCGCTCATGGAGCCTTGGTCCTCCTACGCTGATTTGAAAGCCGGCATTGGTGCTGCTACCGACACGACAATCGACGGGGTGGACTGCAAGGAGATCGATATCCAGCAACCGACGAGCCTCTCTCTCTTCGGCCATCCCACGTATGACATCCACATATTCCTGGATAAGCGCACAGGGCTTCTCCGTGCGGTCGAATACCCGCTCAATCAGACCATGGTGTATAGCCCACGCAATCGAATGCGCGTCACGTATGACGATTTTCGCGTGGAAGACGGCCTTCGGATACCCACGACCATCAAGCGGGCAATCAATGGCAAGATCATGACCGTACTCCATATTTCTGCCATTGACACTCATCAGACGTTCGACGATTCAGCACTCGATTTCTAGGATGCCATTCATGAGATTCCTATCTGGACTTCGCCTGCCACTGCTTTTACTGCTCCCCGTCGCAAGTGTGCAAATGCACGGACAGGGTTTTGACCCCTCGGTCGCAGTGGGGGTGCCTTCCACTGTTACCCATGGCACTGAAGTCGAGCATATCGATCTGATGAGCGGAGCCGTCATCATCAATATTCCTCTATTACACCTGAAGGGAAGAGGGTTGGATACTGATATCGTCGCCACCTACAATTCCAAGCTGTGGTCGTCCCGGTACAATGAGGATCCCTACAACGGCTGGCAGGTTTTCGAGGACTTTGGTCAAGGGAGCAGTATGGGCAACGGTTGGTCAGTTGGGATTCCCAGAATGCTTGCCGTGGAAACAGGAGGCCAGCCGACTGACGGGAACAACAGCTTCATTAATCTCGTCCAGATGCACCGTTTTGACGGCACCACGATAGCCCTGGCGTCTCCCACATTTTATATCGGACCATATACCGGCCCATTGTTTAGCTACGATGGGTCCTACGCAAAACAGCTGGCCGATGGCAGTACCGTCATGATGGCGAACGGTTCCCGCTTGCATTGGGTTTCCTATCAGCTTCCCTCGGGCGCCTGGGGTGCGACGCAAAATCTGGAAGACACGAATGGCAATCAGATCAGTTGTTCGGGATCCCCATTTCCCTGCACGGACACACTGGGGCGAACAATCTCGATGACAACTTCTGGAACCTCGCAGATGATCTGGTATGTCGATAGCAGCGGTATATCGCAACATATTCAACTCAACTTCTCGACCCTTAGCGTCAGATATCCGTGGATCGGAGGAAATACGGTTTGTGGAGGTGCGCAGGCCTTCAACTGTGTTTGGAATGGTGGCGGAACCGCGAACTTCCTGAGCAGCATCGTATTGCCAAACGGGGCGTCGTATCAGTTTGAATATCTCGACAACGGCGATGGTTCCACCAGTGGAGAGCTGACGAAGCTCACCCTGCCTACGGGAGGATATATTCGCTATACGTATACTAGTCAGGCGTCCCCAGGCCGTGAGGTATATGAAGCGAGTAATCGTGTCATCGATCATCGTTTCATTAGCCCGGATGGCACGGCCACGGCCGAGCACGCGTGGGTCTATAACATTCCCGCCTCAACCGTCACCGATCCCCAGGGCAACGTTCATGCTGAAACGTTCAATGCATCTACGTTAGGCCCAGATGTTCTGGACGGTCAAAGCTTTCCGCCGCTGCTGCCTGTTCCCATATCCATTCAGTCAAAAGACTCCGATGTTAACGGCAACCTGCTCAGTCAAACCGACAAAATTCCTGCATACGACTCAAGCAGCGAATATGCTGTGCAAGGTTTTAGCTCAGTGAACAATCCGCGAATCACGCAAAT
The DNA here is from genome assembly GCA_036498835.1 of Acidobacteriaceae bacterium. GTDB lineage: Bacteria > Acidobacteriota > Terriglobia > Terriglobales > Acidobacteriaceae > Granulicella. Next base: position 2,998 of record DASYEV010000036.1, read on the forward strand.
TACCACGACTTTGGGGGGCTCGACGCAGCAGGCGATCAAGACATTCTCGTATTCAAGCTATGGGAATATTCACGAGGAAAAGGATTACGACTGGGCCCCGGCGGGTCAGGTTGGAACGCTTTTGCGCACCACTACATCAACCTATCTGGCGGATGTGACACCGGCGTATGCCGGCGATGCCGTGCACATTCTGGACCGCCGCTATTCTATGGCGACTTCAGGAAATTGCGGCGCTGCCACTGGCACCTGTGCGACAACCACATATTCGTACGACGGATACGGTGGCGGCAGGCTTCAAATGCAACTTGGGACGACCAGCTCTATCGTCCAGCATGACTATGCGACCTTCTCATCGGCGCATACGCTCAGGGGAAATCTGACCCAGCAGGTGAGTGGGCCGGGCCTGAACGGGGGAAGCACGACGACGGATATTGGTTATAACGACCTCGGCGATGTCGTGGCGAAAATGGATGGGAACGAGAACACGACGACCTACGATTACACCGACCAATACAGCGGGACACAACCCAGTACCGCGACTATGGCGTTTGTTACGAAAGTCACCAAGCCGTCTACCAACGGCGTGCAGCACCTCATCCGTGCTTCGTATTATCTTAATTCGGGCCTAACCGCATCAGTTTGCGGCGAGAACTTCCCCGCTGGATCAAACTGCGCACCTGACCTTCCCGGAACTCATTCGGACTATACCTGGGGAGGCTACGATTCCATTAATCGCGCGATCGAAGCTCATTCCGGCGACGGTGGAAGCACGATACTGATCTATGACGACACACCGCTCGCTTCGACTGTATCGAAGGTGGAGGCGATGAGTGCCAGCCAGAATATGTACACGTTGGTGCATTACGATGGACTGGGACGAAAGTATAGCTTCGAAGTCAACGATCCCTCTGGTAGCGACTTCGTGGATACTACCTACGATACTCTCGGACGCTTGCAGTCTGTGACCAACCCCTACAGAATGTATCCATCTCCCGGCGATCCGCCTTTTGGCATTACCACCTTCGCCTATGACGGCCTGGGCCGGGCGACCATGGTTTGTAATCCTGATAATGGTTCTACCGGGGCATGTATTGCCGGCAATAGCTACAGGAAAAGAGTATATTCCGGAAATTCAACTAAGTCATACGATGAGAGGCAAAATTACTGGCAGAACACGACGGATGCGCTTGGGAACCTGACGCAAGTCGTGGAGCCAGGCGGACTCATCACGAACTATAGTTATGATGTGCTCGGGAACCTGAGCGATGTCAATCAATTAGGGAATTCCACTTTTGCCACAGTCAATCCGGATACACCACGCACGCGCCATTTCACTTATGACTCGCTCTCTCGTCTTGTGACTGCACGCAACGCCGAAGCCGGTACAAGTTTGGCAACTGGAACGGTTTGCTATGGTGAGTGGAGCGGCGGGATCGTGGACTCAGGGACATGCCAATCCCGCTACGATGCGAATGGTAATCTGCAGGTTAAAACCGATCCGCGGGGAATTACGACCAACTTCGTTTATGACGCGCTAAATCGACTGAGCAGTCGGATCTCGAGCGATGGCACTGTATATGACACCTACGCTTATGACGATCCTGCCGCTGGCAATAATGGCCTCGGCCGATTGATGTCTGCCGCCAACGTGAACATGGGAGTGCTCCAGCCTGACGGTGATAATAACGGGCAATCTCAGTACACCTATGATGCCGTGGGACGAGTGGCCAGCGAAGCTAACTACAGCGTCGACGATAGCGGCTTGATGCGTCCCACTGTTGCGACCTACGACCTCGCAGGTCACATTCACTCCCTGACCTATCCAAGTGGCCTTACCATTAATCACTCCTATGATGGCGCTGGAAACCTTATTTCTATCACCGATCAAGGATCGGGCACCAACTACCTCACCAGCGCGACCTATTCGCCATCTGGGGCGGAAAGCGGCACGGTGTTTGCAAATGGGACTACTCAGAGCTTTAGCTATAATAATCGGTTACAGGAGTGTAGGATCAAAGCGGTCGACTCAATCCGGTCCCAGACGCTCCTCGATAAACAATACTATTTCGGTTCGGAGACCCTTTGCGGGAGTGCCGCACAGGACAACGGAAATATCGCATCAATTGTCGACGGACTTCAGCCGGGACTAACGCGATCTTTCATGTACGACAGCCTGAATAGGCTGACATATGCCGCGCGGTCGGACGGAAAGTTTAATTATTCCTATGTAACCGACTCTTTCGGAAATATGAATCAGATCAACAATCTCGCCGGAAATCCGGCGGTCTCCTTCGACGCCCACAATCAGATGCAGTTGTCCCTCAATGGGTATAGCTACGACGCATCCGGAAACCTGACTCAGGGAGGGGGCCATAACTACGCTTATGACGCCGATAATAACATTATTTCGGTAGACAACCTCAATACCGCGTTTTTCACGTATGACGCCGAGGGCCGACGCGATACGAAATTTCCCATGGCGATGGCGCCGGGAGGCTTTACGGGTTGGATCGCGTATTCTTATTTTGGCGGGCAGGTTATGGAGGAAAATCACAGCGACCAAGACACGACCGACTATATCTATGCCAATGGAAAAAGGATTGCCAAGTTAGACTCAATCGTTCGAGCTGAGGGGATTAGTGGGAACTCCTGTTCACCCTCTATGGCTCTTCCGCTAGCTGCCGATGGCGCGATTCACAGTGGCGACAAATATCATTGGCACGAGCAGCATCCCGCAAACGTACAGAGTGTATTGATGGTTGGCTCGACAACTTCGTCCGGTTTCTTTCCGGTGGAATTTTTAGCCTCCGCGAGTACCGATGGTGACTGGCATGATGTTGAGGTTGATCTCTCGAACCTTACATATGTCGAAAATCCGGAGATTGCTCTTTTTTGGATCGAAGCTGGAACACTGGAAGGTGGTGACTTCTCATCGCCACCTTCGGGAGGGTGGAATGCCGACGTTGCCAACATGACCTTGACTACGGCTGACGGCAACGTGATAACGGCGCTCAACGGCAGTGGTAGTGCCTCCGGTTTCCCCGGTTGTCCTTCTGGCAGCACGTACTACGAGAACGCTTATACTCAGCCCGCCTCCGTCAGCACTTACTATTATGTCGGCGATAGTCTTGGCACTACGCAGATGTTGGTGTCCTCCGGCGGGTGGCCTACATGGAGCGGAGAATTCCTGCCCTACGGTCAGGAGATCGATACCAATTTCTCCACCAACAGTCGCAGGTTCACAGGGAAAGAGAGAGACGTAGAAACAGGTCTCGACTATTTTGGCGCAAGATATTATGGAAGTGCAATGGGCCGCTTTGTGACTCCGGACTGGAGCGCCAAGGCAGAGCCGGTTCCGTATGCAAAGCTCGGGGATCCACAGAGCTTGAATCTGTATGCCTATGTGTCGAATAATCCTGTTTCCAATGTGGATCCTGACGGACACGATCCTTCATGGTATGACGTGGAGACGAACTGGTACGGGGCGCTACCTCATAGCGGACTTGAGGGGCATCAGAACCGTAGCGCTTCAGGTGGGTCCACATTTACGATGGGCGCAATGTCTTCAGATTCGGTTGACTCATACGATAACTACTTAACCTATGTGGCTGCTTCAGAGGCATATGCGGCCCAAGGGCCGAACAACACTACTGGGTTTCATACTCAGGATGAAGCCGCCAAGGCTATTCTCGCCGAGATCAATCCGAAATCCATTGAGGAAAATGTTGAATATGCCGGATTAATATTTCAAGACTCAGCGGGCTTCTTTCACTATAGTGAACCGGAGCCTGGAAACGAAGAGTCTGCGTTCTCAGGAATTCCGCCAAAAGGGTTAACCGTATACGGTGAATATCACACTCACGCTGATTACGCGCGCCCGGGAGGGCCCTATGGTCGTACTCCAATCCCAACCGATCGTAAGCATGATCACTATAATAGCGACCACTTTTCGCCGGATGATAAGAACAGGGTACGTGATGGGGCGGCTGGATTGAATCGACTATGGGGGACGAATAAGAATCCGGCCTTCCGTGGTTATTTGGGTACACCGAGTGGGCGGTTTTTGGTTTATAATCCCTTCACTAAGAAGGAGACTGATCTCCAATGAAAAGTAAGTTCTGGATATGCTTCGTCGCGTCAGCCTTGATTGGAGCTAGGATATCGATGGCGCAAGTCCTGCCCCCTCAAGAGACGACAAAACTGCCCGGAAGATACGTGAAGTGGTTGCGTGTCGCGGAGCCCAGGATCAAAAAGGAGCACCTTAGAATGGAGAACTATATGGTTTCTATCATCGAAGAGGCAGATGAGATAACAGTCATGCTCCAATCTTTGGACGCCCCACCGGACGTAATTGGCAGTGGTGGGACTTATCCTGGCTACGTGGTTGAGATCAGAAAGCGTGACTCGAGGATCATCAAGTCTTATTTTCTTCGCTGACGCCGGAGGGTATTGCATAGTGAAAAGAGTAGCTTTGTTTTTCTTCACCTTCGTGGTTATCCCCGGATGCAGCTTTTCGCAGTCATCTCACCGTTTTCATATAGCTGGAGAGAACACAGCGGTTTTTCGCCCTCCGTTTGTTCTGAAACTGCGTATTGACAAGCAACACTACTATGAAGAGCGATTTGAGCACATTCCCTATGTTGCAGACGGCGCCGTGTATCTTTTTGCCGGAGAGACACTTGGTGTCAATCTAACGATTCGAGCAGATCAAATTTTGAGGATAAGCTATCAACCAGATTTGGCCAAAGCGGATATCACGTTCGAATTCAAGCAACAACAGGGGCAGAGTGGGCTCGTGATGTTGCTAATTATAGGAAATGCTCTGAAACAGAAGGTGCGCTTTGACGCGCTTATGACCATTCCCGGAGACAAAGAACTGCACGAGACGAGCATCCTGCCAGTAGGATCTGGGCGTACAAACACCGAGTCGTGGCCCCACCCAATCGTCCAACTGAAGCTGGAAAACTTCCGTTTTTCAGAGAGCGGTGTTCTGTAAAAGCCAATTCGGCTTGTTCAATAGGACTTGAAATGATCAGATCACCGAAATCGTAGGCCTTCGCTGGAAGGCCTGCGGTCAGGACGCATCTCGGGGGCTTCAGGAGTCGAGCTCCGGCCTCCCCGCGCATTTACGAGTTTATCGTGAGACGAACAAACGTTCGCAATTGCACATCCAGCCACGAAAATCGTTACCGAAGTCTCCAGCAAATGACGGCCAATCCGCGAATTTCCGTCCAGTTGCCAGCGTTTACGTCTTGACAGACCTTCCCTCTCCCCACTAGTTTTTCATCCCGACCAGTAAGACAGGTTTTCGGAGAAGTTTGTCCGATTGATTCACCTTTTGGGGGAGCCAAATGAGCTTCAGGAATACCTTTGCGCGTTTCGTGTGTGCGTTGATTGCTTTCACCGTTGTGCCGGCCCTGGCAATCGAGGCGCAGCAGGCGCCGCTTGCTCTGCCCAACACGATCACCACGCTCGCCGGTGGCGGTGCAGCAATCGCAGCCGGCGCACCCTGTCCGACAGATCCAACTCTCACCGCGACGGATACGTTAGGTGACGGTTGCCCTGGGGCTTCCGCCATTTTCGGAGCGGACCTTCGCGGTGGCCTTACGGTCGACCCTCTCGGCAATGTGTTTGTGATGGACACCTCGAATTCCGTGGTGCGCAAGATCGATGTGCATTCCGGCATCGTCACGCTGGCTGCGGGCAATGGAACTGCCTGCGCAGCCAAGACGGATTCCAACGGTGATGGATGCCCGCTGGCCAATACGAAGTTCAGCAGCATGCCGCGCGGCATCGGAAGCGATCCCTGGGGCAACATCTTTGTCGCCGGTTATAACAACAACCTCATTCACATTTTGTGCAATGCAGTGTCACCGTTATGCCCCAATACCACCGGAAATCATCTGGTCGGATACATGTACCTCGTTGCGGGCTGCGTGACAGGCACAGGTTCTGCGGGAACTGGAGGGAATGGCGCGGATGGCGGCACAGCGACCCCGACCGGCACATGTTCAGCTTCAGTGGGTGAGATCAATCAGGCTCGTGGCGTCAGCGCCGACAAGTTCGGCAATGTCTACATCGGGGATACGGCGAATTCCCGTTATCGCGTGGTGGTAGGGCCAGTAAGCTTCAACGGCGTTGCGAATCCGCTGGCGGCTGCGATCGCTCTTAACCCGGCGTATAGCTCAGTGACGGCTGCAACGGCGGCAGGAAAGATTTACGGCATTCTCGGCGGCTACACATCGCCCGCGGCTGCGGCAGCTTGCTTTACAGGCTCTGCTGCGACCGCGGCCGATGCGCTGGGCGACGGTTGTCCGTACTACGTGACGAGCACCAACGCCAGCACCTCGTCGGCGCAGGGTGTTGCGGTTGACTCCGACGGCGATGCGATTTTCATGCCCTCCGGCGATGGCCGCTTGCGCGTGCTCTACATGGGCGGAACCAACATGGCGAAGCTCATTACGATTGAGAATCCAACCATCACCACTCCGGTGGTGGGCTATGTGTACTCCATCGCGGGTGGTGGCACCACCACCCCCGTAGCCGCGCCCACAATCGGCAATAAAGCTTCCCTGGACAGCAATACCTTCAAGGTAACGGTCGCACCGAACGGCGACATTTATATCGGCGATACCAACGGCAGCCTTCCTGCGTCCGTGTTGTATTTCGATAGTGCCACCGGTTACATCCGCAAGCTGTTTGCCGCCGGAACGAACTGCGCCGCTGCGACGGATAGCTTTGGCGACGGTTGTCCAGCAAGCTCCAGCACCTTCACCACCGCCAATGGCATGGGTCTGGGATTGGATTCGATGGGGAACCTGTTCTTTGGCGATGTAGGAAACGCCCGCATTCGTGAAGTCGCGGCAACTGCGTTGCTGCCGACCTCGGTCCACGGCTCTTCGACCCAGAACCTTCTGTTGCACAACACGGCGACTTCGTCGGCGTCCGGGTTGGCGGCTTCATCGGAAGTGTCGCTGGGTACCGCCACGTGCGGTAGCGTGAACGGCGATGGCACGGTGGACTGTACGGTGCCTGTAACCTTTGCGCCATCGCAACCGGGCACGCGTACGGCTGCGCTTGCCACCAGTGGAGCTGCGTCTGGAACCCTCGCACTTGCAGGCACAGGCACGGGCGCGGCACTGACGATGGACGTTGCCTCGCCCACAACCACTGGTTTTGGCAGTGGTCTGCAGCCGGCTGCGGTTGCGGTTAGCGGAACGGGCAATGTGTACGCCGCGGACACCAAGACCAGCAAGCTGGTCCAGGTCAAGAGCGATGGCTCCGTGATTGCACTGGGTACAAGTGTGCCCACCAGTCCCATCTCGCTCGCCGTGGATTCGTCCGAAACGCTGTATGCGGTGGGAACGGGAAGCCAGACGGTGAGCACGCTGGTTCTGGGCGCCAACGGCGCCTATACCGCCGGCAGCATTGCCTACACGCCGCCAACCGCGCCGGCTGCTCCGCGTGCCGTGGCGGTGGATACCAACCACACGCTGTACGTGTATGACGCAACCAACCAGGCGATCTATCGGATTCCTACTTCCGTGATCGGTTCCACGTTCCCCACGCAGGTGGGCAGCGGCTACACCACCGTCTCAGGGCTTGCACTGGACCACAGTGGCAACCTGTTCGTCGCTGACAAGGGCGCGAACACTGTGTTCAAGATCGCCGCCAACGGAACGCAGACCACGTTGGCGACCGGCATTACTCCCGTTGCGATCGCTACAGATGCAGGCGGCACAGTCTATGTGCAGGACAGCGCCTCCAATTCCGTCTTTGCCTATCCGGTCTCGGGTCCGCGCACCACGGTGCAAACCGGTCTGGTTACACCCGCAGGCGTGGCTGTCGATGGCAACGGCGTTGTGTACAGCGCCGATGCGACGCAGGGCGCGATCGCAGCCATTCAGCGCGGCAGCGTTGCGTATGACTTCGGAACCAGCACCACAGCGACTTTGGCCGGCACGCTCGGCAATGCGGGCAACACCGCGGCGACAGGGTTCGCACAGACTGACTCCACCGACTTCGCGGTCGCCGCAGGTCCTTCGAATGGCTGCAACCTTGCTGTCACGAGCATTGCCCGAGGCACGGCATGCACGGTGAATGCAACGTTTACGCCCAGCGGCAGCGGAGCAGGCGCTGTCAGCAGCGTTGTGACTCTGCTGCCCGCAGCGACCAGTGTGGGCGCACTGACGTTGTCCGGAACGAAGACCGGCACCGCCGTCACCACGACCACGACTGTCAGTGCTCCGACGCCTGCTTCTCCCGTCTATCTGGCGACAGGCACCGAAGTGACGTTTACCGTAACCGTGACGCCATCGACCGGCTCAGCGACGGGCACGGTCAATGTCATCCTCGACGGCGGAACACCAGTCGGCTACACACTGACCAACAATTCAGCCACGGTGACGCTCACTGGTTTGAGCGCAGGCAGCCACACCATCAGCGCGGCCTATCCGAGCCAGGCGGGCATTGTCGGTTCTTCGTCTTCGACGGCGAACTTCTCCATCGCCCAGGCAACGACATCCGTGACCTGGACTCCTGGCACCATCCTTCAACCGGTGAGCCAGGCGATAGGGACCACGGTGCTGAATGCGACTTCGAACGGTGTTCCCGGCGCTTTCGTCTATACCGCAACTCCGTCCGGCGGTTCAGCGATGGCGGTTGATGCAGCGACATATCTGCCCATCGGTTCCTATTCGCTGGCGGTGACCTTTACACCTACGGACGCGGTGGACTACTCCGGTTCCTCCGCTTCTGTGGCCTCGTACACCGTGGTGAAGGCCGCGACAACATCTGCGGTTGGAGCGACGCCGAACCTCGTGGCTGCGGATGGTTCCGGCAACTACACGACCCTCTCGGCTGCGGTTGCCGCGCTGCCCGCAACGGGCGGGACGATCTATCTTGCGCCCGGCACGTACACCGGCCAGGTGACGATTCCATATCCGAACGTTTCGCTGCGCGGTCTGGGCGGCGATGCCACCAAGATCATCATCACCGCGGAAGCCGGCGCGACGCCGACCGCTCAAAACGGTGGCAAGACGGGTGATGAAGGATCATCCACTCTCAACATCGCCAAAACCGTAGTCGGCAGCACAACCTACATCCCGAATAACTTCTATGCCGAAAATCTAACGGTGAATAACACCTGGAACACGGACCCGAACTACAATCCGTCCGCGTTAGTGTCTTCAGGTGGAAACTGCGTTGCCAATACATCGCAGTTGACCAACAACGCCCTGTACCTCGCGCAGACGCTCTGCTATCCCCAGGCATTGGCCGTGTGGACGACTTCCGACAAGGCGGTGTTCAACAACGTTCAGCTGAACAGCCTGCAGGACACGATCTACGCCGGCAGCCAGGGTTCCGGTATCCCGGCCCGGCAGTACTTCTGGAAGGGTTACATTTCGGGCGACATCGACTACGTCTTTGGCGATGCGGCTGCGGTGTTCGACCAAACCCTGTTCTTCACCGCGTGGCACGCCACCACTGCTGGCGGCGGCACCGAAACCATCATGGCGCAGAACAAGAGTGCCGCGACGGGCAGTCCCAATGACTACCTGAGTGGTTATGTCTTGAACTCGGCCACATTGACCTCGCAAAGCTCGGGTATGAACGGTTTGTATCTGGGCAGGCCCTATGGACAGTTCTCCACGAGCATCCTGTTGAACACGAAGATCGACCAGGTGAATCCGCTTGGCTGGCTGGAGTTCAGCGGCCAGACCAACCTGCCGACCTCGACCTATGCCGAGTACAACTCGATCCCGTATACCGATGCGCAGGGCAATAGTGGCGCTGGTGTAACCGGCACGCGCGAAACCACGTCGATTGCACCGCAGGTCTTCAACGCCGCGCAGGCGGCGAAATATGCGCCGGTGGCTTTCCTCGGCACGCCAGTGAATGGCGACTCGTGGAACCCGACAACAACGTTGGCTGCGCAGAGCAACGCGTTCGTCCTTACTGGGCCGACGACGATTCAGCAGGGAACCAGCGTGACGCTGCTCTATCGTCCGCAGACACCGGGCGCAGGCATCCTTCCCACCGGTACCTACAGCATCTCGGACAACGGTAACGTGCTTACGTCAGGAACACTGGATGCAACCGGCTCCGCGTACTTCACCACGACGGCGTTGCCTTCCGGTGCGAACAACCTGACCGTCACCTACTCCGGCGATGGCAACTTCCAGGCCTCGTCGTCGTCCACGCCCTATGTCCTGACCGTAACGCCTTCGGCGAAGCTGACGCCCACGGTCATGGTCACCGCGCCCGCCAATGCGGTCTATGGAAATTCCGTCACTGTGTCGGTTGCAGTCTCCGGCACAGGAAGCGCGCCCACGGGCAGCGTTTCGCTGTCGGTGGATGCGGGCACGCCAATCAACGCCAACATCGTCGGTGGTGTGGCAACGTTTACGCTCACCGGTCTGGGCGCGGGTACGCATGGTCTCAGCGCCGTGTATGGCGGTGACAGCAACTACAGCACGGCCAACGGCACGGGAAGTGTTTCTCTCGCGAAGGCTCCGCTGACGGTGACAGCAGCCAGTTTCTCCATCGCCTACGGACAGGCTGATCCCACGTACACCTTTGCGTTTGGCGCCTTTGTGAACGGCGACAACTCGTCGGCAGTGACAGGCGCGCCGACGTTGTCGACAACGCCCGCGACTCCCACGAACCCCGGGACCTACACCATTACCGTGGCGCAAGGCACGCTGGCGGCTGCGAACTACAGCTTCACGTTTGTGAACGGCACGCTGACCATTGCCGCACCTCCAACGGCCACCGCAGTGGCAACGGGCGATTCGCGCACAGTCACGGAGCCCTCGTTCCCAGCGGTATGCACCACGCTAACCGCGGCACTGAAGTCGGTGAACGATGACATCCCGTCTTCGGTCGATGCCACCGTTACCAACCCCGATGGCGCTCGCATCCAGGCCGCTCTCAACGCCTGCACCTCTGGTCAGGCCGTGGAGCTATCCGCCGACAGCACGGGCAACAACGCTTTCCTCAGCGGACCGATCAACATGCCTTCGAATGTGACGCTGCTGGTCGATCCGGGCGTGACGCTGTTCGGTTCGCGCAATGCACAGGACTATGACACCGTCCCCGGCACGCACACCTGCGGCACGGTCAACAACAACAGCGCGACGTCCTCCTGCCAGCCGCTGATCAACATCAACAGCGTCAGCAACGTCGGCATCATGGGCTTCGGCAAGATCGACGGCCGCGGTCAGGATGTCGTGTTGAACGCCTTCCCGGCAAGCTTTGTCGGGCAGACGTGGTGGGGACTTGCGACCATCGCCAACAGCGGCGGCAGCCAGCAGAACCCGCGCATGATCCAGATGAACGGAGCGACCAACGTCACGTTCTACAAGATCACGCTGAAGAACGCGACCATGTTCCACATCTCGACCACCGGTCACGGCGTCACGGGCATGACGATCTGGGACATCAAGATCGTTACGCCGACCAGCGCGCGCAACACGGATGGCATCGATCCGGGGAATGCGCAGAACGTAACGGTCACGCGTTCGTACGTTTCGGATGGTGACGACAACGTCGCCGTGGGTGCGTCGGGCACGATTCCGTCGCAGAACATTTCCATCATCAACAACCATTTCTACGCCGGTCACGGCGAATCGATCGGCAGCTATACCAGCGCCGGCGTGAACAATGTGCTGTACGACGGCAACATGCTCTCCGGCAATGCCAGCACCGATTCCAACTCGACCGGTCTTCGCATCAAGTCGGCGAATGACCGTGGTGGCGTGGTTTCGAATATTCAGTACTCGAACTCGTGCTTCCAGAATCACAAGTCGCTCATCCAGTTCACGCCGCTGTACAACACCAATACCGGCACGCTGACGCCGAACTTCAACAACCTCCTGCTGCAGAACCTCACCTTCCTGACCGAAGGCACGGTACAGCTCACGGGCGCTTCGAACAACGGCACCATCTATCCGCTGACCGTGGGCTTCGACAATGTCAGCTTCGCCACGCTGCAAACATCGGACCTGAATGCCGCGCCGAGCAATACGGTGGTCACGCTTGGTCCGGGACAGGTCTCGACCAACTTCGTCAACGCCATCAAGAGCTTCGCGGGCAACAACGGCGTAGTGGTCAATGACAACCGCACCGTACCCAGCCTGCTGCCGCCAGTCTGCAGCTTCACGAATATCGCTCCTGAGCTGACTGGACCCAAGGGGACGACGCAGACCATCACCGCGGGACAGAGCGCGACGGCGGTTGTCATCCTGACGCCCACGGTCGCAAGCTCCACGTTCCCTTATCCGACAGGCACGGTAACCCTGACGGATGAAACCGGCAACAAGACAACCGCGACGCTGGCGGGAACAAGCGACACCGTGCAGGTGCCGCTGCCCGGCCTCGCGGTGGGTACGCATACCATCACGGCAAGCTATTCGGGTGATTCGGTCTACGTGCCGACCGTCGGCGGTACGCCCTATGTCACTTTCGGTAATTACACGGTGGTGGTGAACGCTGGTACAGCGGCCTCGACAACCACAACGCTGCAAGGTGTGCCGGCAACGGCCACCTTCGGCAGTCCCTTCACGGCAACGGCGACGGTTGCCGGAGCGACGGATGGCACGGTGCAGTTCCTGGTGAACGGCGCGGTCTATGCGTCCGTTTCAGTGGCGGGCGGCACGGCTCAAGGCACGTTCAACCTGCCGGTTGGAACCTACAGCGTCCTGGCGCAATACACGGGCGGCACGGGCACCGGGGCTTCGAGTTCGGCGCCGGTTTCGGTGACCGTAGGCCCCGCGGCCACAACTACGGCGCTTACCGCTTCGACGACCAGCACCACGGTCGGCGTCCAGGTGAAGCTCACGGCAACCGTCACCTCGACAGCCGGCGTGCCCACGGGCACGGTGACGTACTCCGCGACCTCGAACGGCGGCGCTTCCAACACGGTGGGCACGGCATCGCTGAGCAACGGCGTTGCCAACCTCAGCGTGAACCTGCCTTTGGGCAGCGATACGGTGACCGCAACCTATAACGCCAGCGGAAGCTTCGCGGGCTCCAGTTCGACAGCGGTCGCTATCACCGTCAATCCTCCTCCGGTACTGCCGCTGCCTTCGAACCCGCTGGCCCTGCCGTACACGGTCTCGACTGTGGCCGGCGGCGCGGCCTCGAACTGCGCGGGTGCAACGGACAGCGCCGGAAATGGCTGCCCGGCGACGCAAATCATTCTCAATGGCTCGTCGCTTGACCTCCGTTCTGTGGTTGCGGATCCGTTCGGCAACCTGTACTTCACGGACGCGAATGCCAGCCAGGTACGCCGTATCTCGACCTCGGGCATCGTCACGCTGTTCGCGGGTTATGTCTCCGGCACAGCATGTCTCCCAACGGCGACCACGCCCTGCACGCCGACCCTGGTGAAGTTGAACAAGCCGCGCGGTGTGTTCGCCGATCCTTCGGGCAATATCTTCATCGCCGGATACAGCGACAACAAGGTGTACGAGGTGAAAGTCACGGACGGCTTGTTGTATCTCATCGGTGGCAACGGCAGCCGGCCGACCGATCCGACGACCAACGTGGGTGATGGCCTGCCGGCAACGCAGGCCACCATCAACCAGCCGCGCAGCGTGGCGGCCGACGCCTATGGCAATGTCTACGTCGCCGATACGGCCGACAACCGCATTCGCCAGATCGACGCCTCAGGCAACATCCAGACGGTTGTGGGTACGGGTGTGTCTTCTTCGACTGGTGACAACGGTGTGGCTTCCGCCGCGACGGTGAGCAATCCGCAGGGCGTGCTGGTGGATACCAGTTCCAATCTGTACATCGCGGATTCCTCCCGAGTGCGCGTGGTGTGCAACACCTGCGTCAGCGGCTCCGCGCTGTACAACCTGCTGGTGAAGCTCGGCGTTGCGACGCCGACCAACGGCAACATCTACACCATCGCCGGCACGGGTTCCGGCACTTACAACTACACCGCGCCCGCGTTGGCGAACACGGTTGCCGTAACACCGCAGAAGCTGGCGATGGATGCATCCAGCAACCTGTACATCAGTGACGGCGGCGGTGTGATCTGGTTCGTCGATTCACGCACCGGCTTTATCCGCTTGATCGCGGGTAAGGGAACAAGCTGCAATGCGTCGAGCATTGGTGACGGCTGTCCAGGCTCGCAGGCCAGCTTCGGCACGGGCGCCGGCGGCGGATTTGGTGTAGGCGTCGATCTGCAGGGCAATGCGTATGTGTCCGACACGCTGAATGGACGCATTCGTAAGATATCCAACAACCTCGCCTTCCCAACCTCCGCGACGGGCGTCAGCACGACGCAGACGCTGGTGCTGCACATGATCGCCGGCGACACGTTGGCCAACACAACCATTCCTCTCACCTCTCACGACTACACGCTGGGTACGGCTGCCTGCACGGTAAACGCCGACACCACCCAGGACTGCACGGTGGCGGCGACATTCACACCCGCAGCCGCGGGCGCCCGTACGGCTGCGCTCAACTTCACGACAGTCGGGAATAACAACGCCGCACTGGCCCTGACCGGTGCGGGAACAGGTACGGGAGCCACGCTTGACCCCGCCGGCACCCAGTTGATCGGCACCGGCATCACGCCGGCGGCGATCGCAGTGGATGGCCAGAGCAACATCTTCGTAGCCGACTCGGCAGGAAAGAAGCTGCTGCGCTTTGCGGCAGGTGCTTCCGGCACGGCCGCGACATCCACGACACTCGCCACGCTGAATAACCCCGTGGCGCTGGCGGTGGATGCTCGTGGCTATGCGTATGTTGCCGACAGCAATGGATCGGTGACGCAGGTGTCGCCGGCGGGCGCATCGGTGGCCTTCGGCACCTTCACCGCGCCTGCGGGCCTGGTGACGGACAGCCTGAACAATCTGTACGTCGCGGACTCTACCAACGCGGCAATCTACGAAGTCAGCCCCAACGGCGCGGCGCAGCATACCGTGGTCTCAACGGGCCTTACCAGCCCGCGCGGACTTGCGATCGATGCGAGCGGCAACCTGTATGTTGCGGACTCCGGCAACATTTTCAAGTACAGCCCGCCGTCGACGGTGCAAACCACGTTGAGCAGTGTCGTGACGCATATCGGCGGCTTCGCGGTGGATCCCGCCGGCAACCTGATTCTGGGTGACACGGCAGCCAACGCCATCGAAGCCGTTCCGGCCAGCCCCAACACCGCGCCGTTCGTCGTGACGACGAATGCGCTTCCCGGTGTGGTCGCGATGGACGGCGCCGGCAATGTCTATACGGGCAGCAATGGTTCGGTGCTTGAGCTGCTGCGCACGCAGGGCGCCTGGACGTTCCCGAACGCAAGCAGCGCACCGCAGACGTTCACGCTTCTGTCGACGGGCAACCAGCCGCTGGCACTGACGTCCGTGACGCAGACCGACACCACCGACTACAGCCTCGTGGCTGCAAGTTCGGCCGACTGCACGGTCACGGGCAACAACCCGAGCGCGGTGGTTGTTGGCGGCGGTTGCTCGCTCACCGCAACCTACACCCCCACCGCTCAGACGAACACGACGGACGTTGCAACCTTCAACGGCAGCATCGCCAATACCTCGCTGGCGACGCCCGCAAACGCTCTGCAACTGACGCTGACCGGGATGAACGCTCCGACTGCGGACTCGCTGAGCCTGGCCGGTCCTACACCGGCTGCGCCGACGGTCGGCCAGGCGGTAAGCTTCACAGCCACGGTGGCCGCACCTGCAGGCACTCCGGCAGGCAGTGTGACCTTCACGGTCGACGGCACGGCGCAAACGCCGGTGACGGTCGCCAGCGGGACAGCGTCGATTTCGCTGACGACACTGACAGCGGGCAGCCACACGGTGGGTGCGAGCTTTGCCAGCACCAACGGCTTCGCCGCTTCCAGCGCGACTGCGGTGACATTTACCGTGCAGGCGACGCCTGGGTTGACGCTGACGGTTGCTCCGGCAATCCCGTCCAACGGCAACGTGTTGCAAGGGACGAGCCAGACCTTCACAGCAACGTTGACCAACGGAAGCAATCCCACCGGGACGATAAGCTTCCTCGACGGCACGACTGTGTTGAAGAGCGGCGTCGCGATCAGCGGGGGTGTGGCGACGTACACCACATCCACGCTGGCGGTTGGAGCGCACAGCATCACCGCAAAGTTCACGGGCGATTTGATCAATGTCGCCAAGACGAGCAGCGCGTTGACGTTCACCACCTTGATTGCGTCGTCGGCAGGGATCACCCCAACGACCAGCAACCTGACGGTGACCCTCAGCGCGGGCGGGACCGCGACCGCGACGCTTACCTACACTCCCAACCCGGGTTACGCGGGAACGCTGACGTTCGCGTGCACCGGCGCCCCGGCAACCGTGACCTGCAGCTTTGCGCCGCCGTCGCTGACCTTTACGGCGGCGAGTTCGGCTCCGCAGTCCACGACGGTGACGTTTACCTCCACGGCAACGCACAGCCTGCTCACCCGCCCGGGTGACGGCAGGAATACGTTGTACCTGGCGCTCCTGCTTCCCGGATTGTTCGGGATGTGGAAACTGCGGAAGCGGAACCGGTTGGCGCGCTGCCTGGCGCTCGCCGTTGTGCTCAGCGGCTGGGTCTTCACAATGGCTGGTTGCGGCGGCTCGGGTGGAAGCACAACGACGCCGTCCGCCACCTTCGCTATTGTGGCTTCGGACGGAACCAATAACCTCACCACGCTGGTAACGGTGGTGTCGAAGTAGGGAAAGAGAAGTGGCAAGGACAAAGGCGGGACCGTAAGGTCCCGCCTTTGTTTTGGTCTTTGCTTTTCTTGTTGTCATCCCCGCAGGGGATCTGCTGTTGCCCCTGCCCGTGCGTCGGGTTTACCCACAACTCGGGTGGCCCATCCTTTCACGTTTTTTGTGAAAGGGTGGGGTATCGCGCGAAGCGCGACCGCTCCTGCCAATGCGTGGACGGCATCGTCGCTGTGACGAAGGAGGCGTGTGGGGTCGTGGTTGGAGGGGACATGCGCAGGGGCACCCACCCGTTGCGATGAAGCTGCAAAGGATGGGGTGCCCGGATGTTCTGACAGTCCCGTAGCTAGCGCAGCTTATACGCGGCGTCGCTCCACGCCAACTCACGGCGAAGCTGATGCAGCTTCGTTTCACTGTCGATGCGTATTAGCTCGATGCCGGCGATCTCCGCGAAGTCTTCCATATGCTCCATGGTCAGCGCCTGGCTGAAGCCCGTATGGTGGGCTCCACCGGCGTAGATCCAGGCGGCGGCGGCTACCTTGAGGTTCGGCTTGGGAACCCACAATGTGCGCGCGACTGGGAGCTTGGGGAAGTCGTGTTCGGGGACTACGACATCCACTTCGTTCACCAGCATGCGGAAGCGGTTGCCCATATCGATGAGGGAGGCGCAGATCGCCGGGCCGGCAGGTGTGTTGAAGACCAGGCGCACCGGGTCGGCCTTGCCGCCAATGCCCAGCGGATGCACTTCGAGCGACGGTTTGTCCGAGGCGATCGTGGGGCAGATTTCCAGCATGTGCGAGCCCAGGACTTTGGGCGTGCCCGCGAAGTCGTAGGTGTAGTCCTCCATGAAGGAGGTGCCGCCGGTCATGCCCTGCGCCATGACCTTCATCAAGCGCACCAGAGCTGCTGTCTTCCAGTCGCCTTCACCGCCGAAGCCGTAGCCGGAGGCCATCAGGCGCTGTGTGGCGATGCCGGGGAGCTGGCCCATGCCGTGCAGGTCTTCGAAGGTGTCGGTGAACGCGCCAAAGCCACCCTCTTCCAGGAACGCACGCAATCCCAGCTCGATCTTCGCCGCAACCTGCAGCGAATCGGGACGGTCATGGTCTTTGGCGATGGTGTAGGTATCGCGGTATTCGGCGACCAGCGTGTCCACTTCTGCGTCGGTGAATTTGTCCATGCGGTCGGTGAGGTCGCCGATGCCGAAGCCGGACACGGTGAAGCCGAACACCTTCTGCGCTTCCACCTTGTCGCCTTCGGTGACGGCGACGTTGCGCATGTTGTCGCCGAAGCGGGCGACCTTCAGTGTCTGGGACTCACTCCAGGCCAGCGCCGCGCGAACCCAGGCGCCGATCTCGGAGACGGTTTCGTTGTCCTGCCAGAAGCCCACGACCACCTTGCGCGCCAGCCGCAGGCGCGCGGTGATGAAACCGAACTCGCGGTCGCCGTGGGCGGACTGGTTCAGGTTCATGAAGTCCATGTCGATGGTGCTGTAGGGCAGGTCGCGGCCGAACTGGGTGTGCAGGTGGAGAAACGGCTTGCGCAGGGAAGTGAGGCCGGCAATCCACATCTTGGCCGGGGAGAAGGTGTGCATCCACAGCACCAGGCCCGCGCAGTTGGGCGAGACCTCGGCTTCACGGCACACGTTCAGGATTTCGTCCGCGGTGGTGACTACCGGCTTGAAGACCACCCGGGCGGGAATGGCGGCTTCCGTGTCCAGGGAAGCGGCGATCTTGCCGGCGTTCTCGGCGACTTTGGCCAATGGCCCGGGACCGTAGAGATGCTGGCTCCCCGTAATGAACCATATTTCTTTTTCTGCCTTGACGCTCACCGTATTCCTCTTTCTTTCTTCTTAAGAAATCTTGAAAATTTGCCTTTTGTAAACGCTTGCTGTGAACTCGACTGCCGAAGAATACCACTGTTGGCCAACACTTGAAATTAAGCTCTCTTGACTCGGCTAGTGTGCGGGTTCTAAAGTTCAGCGAGTCGTGAAAGCGTTTTCATGGCTTGCCACAACTTAGCCCGCTTACGGGCCTGACCTATTAACTATGAATCTTTCTCTGGAAAATTTCCCATGCGCATCGTAGCAGGAGCAGACTTTGGCACGCTAAGCGTGCGCGTCACATTGTTGGACAGCGAACGCGGCCGCCTGGGCACGGCGTCGGCGTCGTACCCGTTGCACCGCAAGCGTGACGATCCGGAATTCGCGACCCAGGCCCATGCCGATCATGTGCAGTCGCTGGCCCAGGCCATGCGCGATGTGCTGGCGCAGACTGGTGTGGACGGCTCGCAGGTCGAAGCCCTGGCGCTCGACACCACCGGTTCCAGCGTGGTGATGGTCGACGCAAAGATGCAGCCACTCGACGACTACTACCTCTGGTGCGATCACCGCGCGCTGCATGAAGCGCAGCAGATCACCGCGCTCGCGCATAAGCGCAACGTTGAGGCCATCGAGTGGTGTGGCGGCGTGTACTCCCACGAGTGGGGCTTTGCCAAACTGCTGCACTGGCTGCGCCATAACCCGGAAAAGCGCGGACAGTTCGCTTCGGCACTCGAGCACTGCGACATGATCGCGGCCACGCTGTGCGGCGTGACCGATCCCAAGGCAGTGAAGCGCAGCGTCTGCGCCATGGGCCACAAGTGGATGTGGAACCCCAAGTGGGGCGGCTATCCCGCACAGGAGTTCCTCTCCGAAGTCGATCCTCTGCTGGACGGCGTACGCGAGAAGCTCGAAGGGGATGTGCTGACCTCCGACCATCTCGCCGGACACCTTTCCGCGGAGTACGCCGCGAAGCTTGGCCTTCGCGAAGGAATCCCGGTGCCGGTGGGCGCATTCGATGCCCACTGGGACGCCATTGGCGCGGGCTGCCGTGAAGGCGATGTGGTCAACGTGGTGGGCACTTCCACCTGCATCATCGCGATGGGCAAAGACCGCACCCTGATTCCCGGTGTGTGCGGCGTCGTTCCCGGCAGTGTTCATCCCGCTTTCACAGGCGTGGAGGCAGGGCTCTCCGCAGTGGGCGACATTTTTGAAGCCATCGCGCGGCGCGCAGGCACGGATGTGAAGAAGCTTTCCGAAGGCCTTGAAGCCTATCGCCCCGGCGAGACGGGTCTGCTGCGTCTCTCCTGGGATAACGGCGATCGCACAGTGCTGGTGCGCAGCGACCTGGGCGGCATCACCCTGGGCTGGAATCTACTGCATACCGCGCAGGACGAGCTGTTTGCCGCGATCGAAGGCACGGCCTTTCACACCCGCATTGTGCTGGACCGCATGGCGGAGTTTGGTGTGCCCATAGAACGCGTCATCAATGCCGGAGGTATTCCGCAGAACAATGCCGTGCTGAACCAGGTTTATGCGGATGTGCTGAACAAGCCGGTGCTGGTGCCGGACAGCCCGCCGACGAGTATCGGCTCCGGCATTTTCGCGCAGGTGGCTGCCGGGATCTTCGGTTCGATCGAAGAGGCACAGGCGAAGATGTGTCCGAAGTACAAGGTCTACACACCCAATGCAGCGTCCGCGGCGATCTATCAGGAACTGTATGACCTGTACCGCAAGGTGTACTTTGCGTTTGGAGACAAGGACGCTTCGGCGTCGCCGTTGGCAGAAGTTCTGGGCGAGTTGCGAGAAATTGCAGCCCGCTCCCGGCAAGGTCGCTTAGCGGGTCTCCTCAAGGTGTAGAGCGAAGAGGCGGTGCTGAAGCCGTTTTCCCCCGATGAAAACGGCATGGCTCGATGATTCCAACTTCACAGTATGAGGAGAACCGCTTTAGAGTTGAACGCGTAGTTCTCGAAGGGAGAAACAATGAATCGAATTCTTTGCTCGGCTGCCGTCGTATTGGCCGGCGCCGCGCTACAGGTTTCCGCACAGACCTCCGTTACAGGAGCGGCGTGGGGGAAGACGTCGGACGGACATCCGGTCAAAATCTTCACGTTGAAGGATGCGGAACTGAACGTGCGCATCACCGAGTTCGGTGCTCGCGTGGTGAGCATTGAGGCGCCGGACAAGAACGGCGCAAAGGCCGATGTTGTGCTCGGTTATAAGGACGTTGGTTCGTATGAGGCGGACAAGTCGACCTACTTCGGCGCCATCGTCGGGCGCTACGGCAACCGCATCGCCAAGGGCACGTATGTCATTGACGGCAAGACCTATCACGCACCGCTGAACAACAACGGCAACACCCTGCATGGCGGACCCCAGGGATTCGATCACAAGGTCTGGACGGGCAAAGAGATTCCCGGCGGCGTGGAAATGACGCTGGTGAGCCCCGATGGCGACATGGGTTTCCCCGGCCAACTGACGGTGCATGTGCGCTACACGCTGGTGCAGAATGCGCTGCACATCGACTACAGCGCCGTGACAAGCAAGACCACAGTCGTGAACGTGACCAACCACTCCTACTTCAACCTGGGCGGCGAAGCGCACGGAACCATTCTGGATGAAGTGCTGACGCTGCCGGCAAGCCGCTACACGCCGGTGGATGCAGGCCTGATTCCGACGGGCAAGCTCGATCCGGTGCAGGGAACTCCCTTCGACTTCCGCAAGGGCACGGCGATCGGCGCACGCATCGGTGTCGCGAACGAGCAGCTCAAGCTGGCCGGCGGTTATGACCACAACTTCGTGCTCGATGGGACCATGGGCACGATGCACACGGCAGCCAAGGTGCTGGATCCGAACAGCGGACGCACGTTGACTGTTACGACGACAGAGCCCGGCGTGCAGTTTTACTCCGGCAACTTCCTGGATGGAACGGTGACGGGTATCTCCGGCGTGAAGTACGTCAAGCACGCGGGCTTCTGCCTGGAAACGCAGCACTATCCCGACTCACCCAACCACCCTGCGTTCCCCACCACGCTGTTGAAGCCTGGGCAGACGCTGCATTCGTCGACGGTGTTTACGTTTGGCGTGCAGAAGTAGATAGTTCGAGTGCTTCGTGAACCCGCCGCCGGCAACGGCGGCGGGTTTGTTTTTTGGGGGGAGGGGCAGGAACTTGAAGAGCGAATATTGGTGGAACCACATTGTTCTATTAGCGATTCCCTAACAAGGGGTCATCCTGAGCGTAGCGAAGGACCCCCGCATTTCGTACGTGGCGCCCCGGATTACCTTATTCACCAAATTTCCTAGGCGGGCGCATGTCTTGCTCGCGAAATGGCTCAATCGGCTTACCCCAGTCCAGACTGAGATCTCGCCAAGTGGGATTGTTTGCGACGATCAATGCAAGCTTTTTCTGCCTTAGCCATCCCTTCAGTACCTTTTCTCGCGCGATGGCTGGAGCAACAGTTGGGAAGCACTCAAAATACACAAGCCGATCGATGGAATATTTCGCGGTAAACGAATGTGGATGGACTTTCTCTTTGTGCTCCCATATGCGTTGTTCCAGCTTTGTGGTCACGCCAATGTAGAGGCGTTTGAAGCTGCTTGCGAGGATGTAGACGTAGGCGTATTCGTACATGGCGACTCTCGGGATGGTGCAACCACGAGCAAAATGCGGGGGTCCTTCGCTGCGCTCAGGATGACCCTTTTTAGAGAGTAGTGGTCAAGCAATGAGAGTGGTGGTTAGAACAAAGAGTGGTGGCTAGAAATGAAAAGCCGCGCTGCCATCAGCAGCGCGGCCCTTTCCTTTCGCCCTATTTCTGTCCGTACGTCGCATTCGCCCCATGCTTACGGAAGTAGTGCCGGTCCAGGAGTGCCTGCGAAACCTCTTCTGCATTGGCACGCAGCGAGACCGTCCGGTACGCCATCTTCGCGACTGCTTCGAGCACCACGGCATTGTGCGCGGCGTCGTGGGCATTCCGGCCCCAGACGAACGGAGCATGTCCGGCGACGAGGCATGCGGGCACGGCCAGTGGATCGAGCGCCGGCTGGCCGTCTTCGCCACGAAATCTAGCCACAATGGCCAGACCGGTTTCGTGGACATAGCGGCCGCCAATCGCTTCATCGGAAAGTGGGCGAGTTACCGGCACCGGGCCGTAGAAGTAGTCGGCGTGCGTGGTGCCGAAGGCGGGGATAGGCAGGCCAGCCTGCGCGAAGCTGGTGGCAAATTCGGAGTGCGTGTGGACCACCGCGCCGATCTCCGGGAACTCGCGATAGAGCAGCGTGTGTGTGTCCAGGTCGGAGGAAGGGCGCAGGTCGCCTTCGACGATGTTGCCTTCGAGGTCGGTGACCACCATGTGTTCGGGACGAAGTTCGTCATAGTCCACGCCGGACGGCTTGATCACAACCAGGCCGCGTTCGCGGCTGACTGCGGAAGCGTTGCCAAAGGTGTACAGAACCAGGCCGCGGCGGACCAGTTCGAGATTGGCTTCGAGCACTTCACGGCGAAGCGATTCGAGCAGCATGTGTTTCATCTCCAGCGGCTGGGTGCAGCCGTCATTTCTCCAGTGTAAGCGCTTGCACGTGGCTGGAAGGCGGTGCGTGAAAAAGTTTGAATTCGATCAGGCGGAATCGGCGTGAAGACGCTGGGTGAACGATGACACGAAACTGCTGCGCACGCACGACCGGAAAAGGGATGGCGTTGACGCCATTGGCCAAAGGTAGGGAAGGGGTACGTTGCTGGCTCGGGATGTCAGTCCATTCACCGCGGACAAACGCCTGCAGTTCGAAGGACGCTGGTGCAGCGTAAGTCTGGTTGTCCGCGAAGAAGAGTAGTTCTGCTGAATCGACCGGCATGGGCTGACGCAGATGGACACTGAACTCATACCGTGAAGGCTCGGATGACGGGCTGCTTCCATCCATGGGCGCCCAGCCGTTAGCGATTTCCGGAAAGAACCATGCGCGGCCATCGATCGCTTCATACAAATGCGCATCGTCGGTTGCAGGTACTCCGTGTGCAATCGGGAGACTGGATTCGAACGCGGAGGGCGGCCGCGCCCATACGTTGACGGCAACGTCGATGCGGCTGGGCGTTGCGGCGATCGAACCCAACTTCAAGGGGAGCACGAGACGATGCAGCGGCGACGGACCGGACAGGCGAACTCCGTCACTGAATACGGAAAGGCCTTTGCCGCGGTGATAGCGGTCTCCACTGTCGTCATACACCACGGTGATGTTGTGTCCGTGATAGCGAAGATCTTGAAGCGCGAAGAAGTGAATCGGCTTGTCTGGTGTTGATAGTAGAGGGTCGATCTCGAAGACATCGTCCGCATGCGGGCGGATGCCCAGCAGACCTGTCAGTACCAGGTCGATGTAGGTGGAGTGGTTGTAGTGGTGACTACGCGGCAATCCGACGATGGGCTGGCCTTCATCCGGGTTGTAATCCTCTTGAATGTCGAGTGTGCCGGAGGGCAGCACATGCTGATGTGTGTACTGGCGCAGCAGGCGGAGGTAGTCGGATGAGGTGACCGCGGTCTGCCTGTAGTCATGCAGCAGATTGGCCATCGCGGTCAGTGCCTGCGAGGTCTGGAACGGCCATGACGGCCCGTTCCATTGGCATTCGGGAAGACCTGTCGGCTGGTCGTAGCGGTATTGGTGCAGGTAGCGGGCATAGGTGGGTTCCACGGTGCGCAGGCCATGCGGTCCGGCCAGTTCCGAAGCTGTCAGCGCGTGCTTCCATGCGCTGCTGTAGTCGATGGGGTTGGAGACCGGCGGCAGATCGTACATCCACGGAACGTAGCCCACTAACTCGCGACCGCGGATGAAGGCGCCTGCTGTGACATAGGGAGTCGATCGCTGGTAGATGTCGGTGAAGTGGTCCAGAGCAGGATTCCAAAGCTGCTTCAACGTTGCATATTGCAGAGCATTCGCCCGGGCTGTGTAATCCGCCGCAACGTTCGGCTTGCCGGCGAGCTGTGCGAAGTGCGCAATCGCCTGGGCGTTGGCGAACTGATAGGCGTTGACGGAAGGCCGAAAGGCGTAGCCGCCGGTGAAGCCGTTCTCGAAGTCTCGTTTGGATGGCTTGTCGGTGAAGCCCGCGCCCGAGGCGTCGATGGACGAGATGGTGTATTCGGTGGCGTCCAGCAGCGGCTCGATGAAATACAGGTTGCGCTGCGCGTCAAAGTGGTCGTCCCAGAGGTTGTAGATGTGCTCCATCGCGTCAAGATGGCGAAGCGCAGGCGCCGCATTCCCGGTGACCTCGGTCCAGGCGTAGGTAGCGGCGGCGATCGACTCGGAGAAATGGCGGTCGTTGCCTCCGCCCGCATAGAGGTGGTCCACCAGCGACTCGACATACGCCGGATTGCGCAGCCATCGGCCTTCGAGGATGTGGAAGGACGACGAGTCGTTCAGGTCCGTGTATGGGTGCCGCGCCCAAGGCACGTCGGTAAGGAACTCAGTAACGGACGTGCCCTGATCGCCAATTTCGCGAATGTGGGCGCGATACAGCTTCCAGCGGTAGTAGTACACGCGCTGGATCTCAGCGTCGTCGATCTCGAGGAAGGGAATGTTGGCGAGGAACCACGGAGCGTCGTTGCCGAAGTATTCGCGCGCCAGCGTTGCAGCAGGGAGAGGCTGAGTCAGGTGTGCGGCAGGCTTCTGTGCAGGGCAGGGAAGCGTCGTCAACATGATGGCGGCAACGAGGTGCACGCATGCGATCGCTACGCGTCGACTCAACCGGACGTTGCGTGATGGGCTGGGCTTGACCATGGTCGACTCATGCCGTGAAGCGCGGTGTGTGCGGTGAAACCCTGAGCGGCGTGCGGGCCAGATCTTAGGCTTTTGGGCTACAATCGCCGTGTCTTCATCGAACGGAAACAATCGGCGGGCGCTTAAATGTAACCGCTTTCAGGGTCGGTTGTCAGGCCATGGCCGGGCGGTCTACCCCATATTGAGAAGGAGTTCCTACGTATGCGCAGTGCAGGTGTGGTGGCAGCTTTTCGGAGAGGACGTTTTGCCGGAGTTCGTGGAGCGGTTTGGATGGCATTGGCGGGTTCAATTGCTGCCTTGGCCCAGGGTGGCGCACCAGCACGGTTGACCATTGACCCCGCGTCGATCGTGACGCCGGTCAGCCCCATGCTCTACGGGATGATGACCGAGGAGATCAACCACTCCTATGAGGGTGGCCTCTACGCCGAGTTGATCCAAAACCGCACCTTCCGCGCAACTTGGGAAGGCATAGAGCATTGGGGGCTGGTCCGTATAGGGAACTCGGATGCCAAGATCGGGCTGGACCCCAAGGATGGACCCAGCAAGGCTCTGCCCACCAGCCTGAAGCTGACCGTGACTACCGCTTCCCCGGGCAATGAAGCAGGCGTCAGTAATCCCGGGTTCTGGGGCATGGCCATGAAGCCCGGCACGACCTACAACGGATCGATCTACGTGAAGACCGACTCCGCCGAAACCGGCCCGCTGCTGGTGAAGGTGATCAACGACGGCACGGGTGCAGTGCTGACGGAAACGCGGGTGCCTCTGCATGCGGGCGATTGGTCGAACTATCCCTTCACGCTGAAGACTGGCGCGATCAAACCATCCGTCGCAAACCACATCGAGTTCACGGTACCTCATCCCGGAACCGTGCACATGCAGCTTGCCTCGCTGATGCCGCCCACCTTCAACCATCGCTCGAACGGTCTTCGCCCTGACCTGATGGAGAAGATGGCGGGTATGCATCCGCACTTCCTGCGCCTGCCCGGCGGCAACTACCTGGAAGGCGATCGTCTGGAGGATTGGTACAACTGGAAAGAAACCATCGGGCCGCTAGTCGACCGCCCTGGACATCAGGCGCCCTGGACCTACTGGTCCACAGACGGCCTTGGGCTGCTGGAGTTCCTGGAATGGTGCGAAGACCTGAAGATCGAGCCCGTGCTCGCGGTTTATGCCGGCTATGCGCTGCATGGCCAGCACATTGAGCCGGGCAAGGATCTTGAGCCTTACGTGCAGGCCGCCGTCGACGAAGTGGAATATGTCACAGGTGATACCAGCACCAGGTGGGGCGCCGAGCGCGCCAAGGATGGCCACCCGGCGCCATTCCCTCTGCACTACATCGAGATTGGCAACGAAGACTGGTTCGACAAATCCGGAAGCTATGAAGCGCGCTTTGCGCAGATCGCGCGGGCGCTGCACAAGAAGTATCCGCAGTACAAGCTGATCACCACGGCTCCTTTGAAGAAGACCTGGCCGGATGCCCTGCCGGACGTGGTGGACGACCACTATTACAAGCCTCCGTTCGAGATGATGGACTTCGTCCACCACTACGACGACGCACCGCGCACCGGACCGAAAGTCTTCGTTGGCGAGTGGGCCACGCGCTCCGGTTCGCCGACACCCAACTTCGCCGACGCTTTGGGCGATGCAGCGTGGATGACCGCCATGGAGCGCAATAGCGACCTGATCGTAATGGCCAGCTATGCACCGCTGCTTGTGAATGTGAGCCCAGGCGCCATGCAGTGGCAGACCGATCTGATCGGCTTCGACGCGCAAAGCAGCTATGCCTCGCCGAGCTACTATGCGCAGAGCCTGTTCGCCGGCCATCTGGGTGACGGCACGCCGCGCAGCAGCATCAGTGGGACTGGCGACCGCTTCTTCTACTCGTCAAGTGTCGGCTCCAGGGATCACGTGCTGCACCTGAAGCTGGTGAATGCAACCACACACGATCAGCCGCTGACGGTCGACCTGAACGGCGTAACCGGCGAGCATGTGGCGAAGATGGCTTCGCTGCACGCAGCCACCTACCAGGCGACCAACACTATGGATGATCCCAACTTCATCCATCCGGTTGACTCGATCTTGCATGTAAAGGGCGGCGGCTGGCAGCATACGGTACCGGCATTGACCATTGAGGTGATTGACGTGCCGCTGAAGTAGAAGCGAGAGCAGTTGGCGGAGTATCGTTGTTCCTGCAGTTGCTCGGCTCGTAAGCCGGAACCCGGAAGATTGAAGGAGAGGTTCAGCATTCCCTCAGCGGCTAAAGCCGCTTGGATTCGGAGGGGCTAGAGTGTCTCCGTGAGAGCTTCTTCCAGCCCGCAAATTCAACAGGGAAAGTGTGATCATGGTGACGTTACTTCATCGTCGAAATACGGAAGGAAGTAGCGCTGAAGGCGCGTTCTATACCAGCCTGGGGCGAAGCCCCAGGTCCAGTGCCCCGAAAAGATTGAGGGCTGAAGGCCCGACCTATAGTGGCGCCACTATAGGTCGGGCCTTCAGCCCTCGGATAATTAGCTGGACGGATACCTGGGGCTTCACCACCCCAGCGAGCAAAGAACGCTCGCCGGGGACCCCGGATTTCGCCCCAGGCTGGTATAGGGCGCGCCGTTGGCGCTTGAAACCATGCTTGTTTCGTCGTTTTCAGAGCTGCATTGGCTCTCGCTCACACATTTACGGCGGGACGAGAGTCCCGCCCTTTCAAAGTAGGGCGTTTGTTCACGGGCGATCTGGTACCTCGTGGCAGACGAGCAACAGCGGGACGGATTGAAGAGCATGCGGTTGAAGGCAATCTCGGGTCGCGTTGTGCAGGTGTCGGTTGTGTTCCTGTTGGTATGTGCCGGTGCGGGCTGCATGCTGCGCGCGGTGCATGCGGGCAGCGATGCGGAGACCGCCCAAGCCGCCCGCCATGCCTACAGCCAGAAGATTGCTGCGACGTACAACAATCGCTTCGGTGAGAATCACTTTCTTCCTTCGAACGCGACTACCGATACCGGCGAGTTCATTGACCCCAGGAATTTCCCCACGGCAAAGTACTGCGGACACTGCCACCAGGAAGCGCACCAGGAGTGGCGGGAGTCGGCCCATTCCAACTCCAATCGGCCGATATGGTATCTGCGCAACGTTGAACTGTTGACGCACGAAAAGGGCGTGGAATACACACGGCATTGTGAAGGCTGCCATGACCCGGTGGCGTTGTTTGCCGGTGCCTTGACGCAGGCTGGTGGCGGCCGTCGTCCTTATGACCAGGACGGTGTGACCTGCAGCGTGTGCCACGCAATCCAGAAAATAGACACGCGTGGGACGGGCAGCTATGTGATGGGTGTGCCCGCCGTGCTGGTGGATGAAAATGGCGCGCCTATCACGCGTCCGGTGAGCGATGGCGAGATCCTTGCGCATCTCGATCGTCACAGCAAAGCTGTGATGAAGGACTTCTACCGGACCTCGGAATTCTGCTCCACATGCCACAAGGCGGCTCTGCCGCATTCGCTGAACGACTACAAGTGGCAGCGCGCCATCTCGCTCTATGATGAGTGGCAGGCCTCATCATTTGCCAAGCAGTCGCCGCTACCGTTCTACGTGAAGGATTCGGTTTCCACCTGTCAGACCTGCCACATGCCGCGCGAGATGTTGAAGCTTGCCGATGCGGGGGCCAAGCAGGGCAAACTGGCTTCCCACCGTTGGCTGGGCGCGAACACCATCATCCCGCAGGTGTATGGCTACGACGAGCAGGCGAAACGCATCGTGCAGTTCCTGCAGGACAATGTCTTCAACGTCGATCTGTTCGCCTTGGAGCATGGCGACCCGAGCGATACTGCCGCTCCACAAACAGTTTCAGCGCCGCTGGGCCTTGTGCCGTTCCATGTCGCGCCGGGCGAGCGCGTGACCGCGGACGTGGTGATTCAGAACAAAGGCATCGCGCACAGTCATGTGCCTGAGCAGCGCGATATGTACGAGTCCTGGGTGAACTTCACCGTGAAGAATGCCGCGGGTAAAGTATTGTGCGAAAGCGGCTTCATCAAGCCCAACGGCGACCTGGATGAGCGCGCTCACACCTTCATGAACCGTCTGATCAACAAGCAGGGCGGCCTGAACGATCTCCACCAAGTGTGGGACAACCGCGTGGTGGCGTACAACAACACGATTCAATCTGGACGCTCGCAGGTTGTCCGCTACAGCTTCCTGATGCCTGCAGGTGCGACCGATTCGGTGACGATTACGGCGACAGTGAAGTATCGCCGCTTCGACCAGCACTTCATGGACTTCGGGATGAACAAGCACTACGAGGAGCCGATCGTCGACATGGTCTCGTCCAGCCGGACGATTCATGTGGGGGACAATGCACCCACGGCTCCGCTGCCCAGCGAAAACAAGGAGTGGATGCGTTGGAACAACTACGGCATCGCGCTGCTGGATGCGCAGCAGTATGCCGCGTCGCTGGATGCGTTTGAGCACGTAGCGAAACTGCGGCCCGATTATCTGGACGCCGTGACCAACATGGCAATCGTTGAGATCCAGTGGGAACGCTATGCGGATGCCGCGAAGCACCTGGACCAGGCGCTTCACATGGACAGTGGCAACGCGCGTGCCCTGTACTATCGCGCGCTGGTGGAACGCAATGAAGGTGGGCTGGACCAGGCGGTCACCGATCTGCAGGTGGTCCTGCAGAAGTTCCCGCGCTCCCGCGATGCGCACCGTGAACTCGGTTTCACTTTCTATCAGCAACGCAAGTTCCCGCAGGCGCTCGGCGAGTATGAGGCGTTGCAGGCAATCGATCCCGACGATCTGGCCGCGCACTACAACCTCTCGATTCTGTATCGCCGGCTTGGCAACAAGGAACGCGCAGCGGAAGAGTCCGCAAAATTTGCGGACCAAAAAGACGATCCAACCGCAGCCACCTATGCGCTGGAATACCTGCGCGGCCACACGGAGATTGCCAACGAAAGTGTCCCCTGGCATGCGCACGAGTTGATGGGCCAAGAGAAGCCGGCCATTGCCGGCGGTTCGCACGCAAGCGGTTCGCGCTAGCGAATAGAAATGGTGTCGAAGTAGTGCGTATGTCACTGGGGCAAGACACGGTAGGTCCGGGCCTGAGTGTTACGTGCGTACTCCTTCGAGTCGTCAAACCGAACGGGAGAAAGTGTGATCATGATGACGTTGCTTCATCATCGAAACACGAAAGGAAGTAGCGCTGAAGGCGCGTTCTATACCAGCCCAGGGCGAAGCCCTGGGTCAAGCGTCCTGAAGGGGTTGAGGGCTGAAGGCCCGATCTATGGTGGCGCCACCATAGATCGGGCCTTCAGCCCTTGGTGCATTAGACGGAAGATACAAGGCTGGTATAGGGCGCGCCTTGGCGCTTGAAACCATGAACAGGTGGGCTCCGATCCCGCCGTCTATAAGGGCAACAAAAACGCGGCTTAGCCGCTGAGGGAATCGAATGCGTCGAGTATCCAAAACAGCATGGGCAATGATGGCTGGCACATTGGCGTTAGGCCTGGCGGCAGGCGCGCAGGAACCACGCGTGTATCACCTGCAAGGAGCCTTTCCGGGCACTCACGATCCTTCTATCGCGAAAGATGGCGCCACCTACTACGTGTTCGCAACCGGCAAAGCGCCGGAAGGCGGACAGTTCCCGCTACGCTGCTCGGAAGATCTGGAACACTGGCGGCGTTGCGGTCATGTCTTCGATGCCATTCCGGAATGGATCCAGGAACGCAGCCCGGGAACCAAGGAACTCTGGGCGCCGGACATTTCGTATGTGCAGGGGATGTATCGCCTGTACTACGCGTACTCACTGTTTGGCGTGAACACCTCCGGCATCGGCCTTGCAGTCAACAAGACGCTCGACCCCAAGAGCCCTGACTATGAGTGGATGGACGAGGGGCTGGTGCTGGAGTCCAAAGACACCGACGACTTCAACGCCATCGATCCCAACTACATTGAGGATGAGTTGGGGCACGCATGGCTTTCCTTTGGCAGCTTCTGGGGCGGCATCAAGATGCGTGCGCTGAACGCCGACACGGGCATGCTGTCCAGAAAGGACAAAAAGCTGTACTCGCTGGCCAGCCGCGCCAGGCCGGAGAATCCACCGCAGCAGAAGTTCGACCCCGAACACCCCAAGCTTCCGCCTGACTGGCAGGCGATTGAGGCGCCCTTCATCCTCCGCCATGATGGCTATTACTACCTGTTTGTTTCCTTCGATCTCTGCTGCCGCGGGACTCGCAGCACATACAAAACCATGGTCGGCCGCTCGCGCCTGGTAACCGGGCCGTATGTCGATAAGGACGGCAAGCCGATGCAGGGAGGTGGCGGATCGGTGCTGCTTGACCGCAACAAGACGTGGCTTGGACCGGGCGGAGAATCGCTGCTGCACCTCGCGGACGGTTCGGACATCATTGTCTTCCATGCCTACGATGCGGTGACCGGAAGGCCTTCGTTGCAGATTTCCAGCATTGCCTGGAAAGATGGTTGGCCGGCGGCTGCGTTGGGCGAACAGGAGACTGCGGCGAAGGTGCCGGTAACGCCGCATTAGGTCAGGAATGTGCATTGTCGGCGGATTTATAGAAAGCTCTCCGGCCGTTCAATCATCGGAGCCGTCGTTGCCGGCTTGTTCGTCACAGACCCGTTAACGAGGCAAAGACTCCACCGCGCATTCCTCAACGCCAGGGCATATAGGTGAGGGATGAGCTTTCGGAAATTTCGCACGTTTCGCAACGCAGGCCTTATCTGCCTGCTTATGGTGGCCGGTCTTGATCTTCATGCCCAGATCAGGCCAGAGTGGACCGCGCCTCTGGCTCCATTCCGCATTGCGGACAACCTCTACTACGTCGGCAGCAAGGATCTGGCTTCCTATCTGGTGACCACGTCTGAGGGAAACATCCTGATCAACGCAAACCTGCCTTCGTCGCCACCGCAGATCAAGGCCAGCGTAGAGAAGCTTGGATTCCGCTGGAAGGACACGAAGATCCTGCTGAATGGGCAGGCGCACTTCGATCACGCCGGTGGATCCGCCGAGGTACGGCGGGAGACCCACGCGAAGGTCATGGTGATGGAATATGACGCCGGTGTCGTCGAATCGGGCGGCATGACCGACTTCCTGCACGCTTCGGGTTCCGTTGCGACCTATCCGCCCGCTCATGTCGATCGCGTACTGCATGATGGCGATACGGTCACCCTGGGCGGTGTCACCTTGACCGCGCACAGAACCGGCGGCCATACGCGCGGATGCACGACGTGGACCATGCGTGTACACCTCCCCGGCGAACCCGCCGGCACCCTGCGCAACGTGGTCATCGTTGGCGGCTTCACGTTGTGGTCGGACTTCAGGCTGGTTGCGTCGCCGGGGCATCCGGAGTCGTATCCCGGCATCGCCGGCGACTTCAGGCGTACCTTCGCTGTCTACAAGTCGCTGCCTTGCGATATCTTCCTCGGCGACCACGCCGGGCATTTCGGTTTGCCTGAAAAGCTGGCGCGTATGCCCAGGGAAGGCGACGAAGTCTGGGTCGATCCCAAGGGATATCGCGAAACCATCGAAGATGGCGAGCGTTCGTTCGAAAAGTACCTGGCGGGGCAGCAGACGGCGGCCAGGTAACGCCACGCGCAGCAAGCCAAATGTTCGAGCAGTTTCGGTAATGGTATAGACGAGGAGAGGATGCTGAAGCCGTTTTCTCCCAATGAAAATGGCATTCTCCACCGTTTGGGAGACCAGCGTTGCCGAAACTGATCTAGAAGCTGTGCAAGCAGCGGCCGAAGACGGCTGCATCGCGGGGACGCGGATTATGAGAAATGCTCTACACTTTTCGCACCCCACACAGACCAGGACTTGAGTTCTCTCCATGAAGCAGACAACGGCAAGCTTCCAGCGTGTTCAGGCGCTCTTTCACGAGGCTCTCGAGGCCCCGGAAACAGAGCGCGCCGCGCTGATTGACGCTCGCTGCGAGGGAGATCGAGAGCTTGCCGCCGAAGTTTGGTCGTTGCTCGGAGCCTGCGAAGCCGAACAACAGGGCGTGCCTGAAGAAGAAGAAAGCCAGGATACGGGCATCGGCACGGCTTCAGAAGCCCGTCAGATCGGCCCCTACCTCTTGGACCGTTTGCTGGGACGTGGGGGCATGGGCGCCGTCTATCTGGCGCATCGCGCCGATGGAAACTTCGAGCAGCAGGTTGCCATCAAGCTCATCGATCTACCCCTGGCTACAAGCCTGTTCCGTGAGCGCTTCCGCCAGGAGCGGCAGATTCTCGCCGGGCTTCGTCATCCCTACATCGCGTCGCTGCTGGATGGCGGTGTCAGTGCTACGGGCGATTTGTACCTGGCGATGGAGTACGTCGATGGCATGCCCATCGATCGTTTTTGTGCAAGCAAGGGTTTCAACGTCACCCAGCGTCTGGAGCTATTCCTGCGCGTGTGTGAGGCGGTTCAGTTCGCTCACCGCAACCTGGTGGTGCACCGCGATCTGAAGCCGGACAACATCCTGGTCGCGGAAGACAGCACGCCGCGCCTACTGGATTTCGGCACGGCCAAGCTGATGGCGCCTACATCGGGCGAGTCGGGAACTGACCTTACTCGTGAGGGATACCACGCATTCACGCCGCAATATGCCAGCCCGGAGCAGGTGTTGGGCCATCCCATCACCACGGCTTCCGACACCTACTCGCTGGGCGTTCTGCTCTACGTGCTCCTGAGCGGAAGCGCACCGTATGAGCTGAAAGAGCTCACAACCGCGGAGATGCTGCGCGTGATCTGCGAAGAGCCGCCGAAAATGCCCGCGCACGCGGTGGGTGAGCTCAAGCGGCTGGATCCCGATCTTGAAGCGATCCTCGCCAAGGCGCTCCGCAAGGAGCCTGAACAGCGCTATTTGACCGTCGAGCAATTCAGCGGGGACGTTCGTGCGTATCTCGACAGCAAGCCCGTGGCGGCTCGCCGCGGAACCTTCCGCTACCGGGCGTTCAAGTTCATGCGCCGGCATAAAGTTGGCCTGGCCGCAACCGTGCTGCTCCTTGCCTCGCTGGCGGCCGGCGGCGTGGGCATCATGTGGCAGGCTGGAGTCGCCAACCGGGAACGCCACAAAGCGGAAGCGCGCGCAGCCGATCTGCGCCAGCTCAACAACAGCCTGCTCTCCGAACTGGATGAAGCCATCAAACAGCTTCCCGGCTCCACCGGCGTGCAGAAGCTTCTGGTCACGCGTGTGCTGGAACATCTGGATCGCATGGCCGCGGATGCGCATGGCGACCGCCTGACGCAACTTGACTTGGTGGACGCTTACACTCGGCTCGGCAATATCCAGGGGAATCCCTACGACCAGAACCTCGGCGATGCGGAAGGCGGACTGGCCAGCCTGCATAAGGCGCGTGATCTCGCCGAGCATTTGGCTGCAGCCAACCCAAACGATACGCAGTCGCTGCGAGCGCTGGCTACTGTGCGTCAATCCCAAAGCGAAATTCTGTTCGGTCTCGGGCGCACGCAGGAAGCAGTTGCTTCCCTGCGCGCCGCGGTGGAAGCCTATGACAAGTTGATTACGCCGCGTGATACGCCGCCGGCGTTGATCTGCGAAGTGGCCAGCGCCTACGGCGCGCTGGGCGATGAGTTGGGTCAGAGCGGAACCGCGAGCCTCGCCGATACCACCGGAGCTGTCGCGGCTTTTCGTAAGAGCATTGAACTCGATGAGCGAGCCTTGAGCATCGATCCCCATTTTCTCCGCGCACTGCGTGGCATTGGCATCGACCAGATGAAGATTGGCAGTGTCGAAATGGACGCGGATCCCGCCCAGGCATTGAAGGATTTCCAACTCGCTCTGCAGCGGACGGATGCGCTGCCGAAGAGCGAGCAATCCAGTCTGGCGGCTACGCGCTTGCGGTCGCTGCTTCTTCGCAAGCAGGCCAATAGCAGGGTGGAACTGCGTGAATATGCGGAGGCCTTCCCGTTATTCCACCAGGCGCATGAGTTCTACCAGCAGATTTCCGCGGAGGACCCCAAGGACCTCCGCGCGCTGTCGGACTATGAGGTCATTCTCGACGATGAAGCCGTCGCCTACGAAACCGCAGTGGATCCTGTCGTTGGTATGTCACCCTCTGATACGTCACTCCGGCGTCACAACCTTGAAGCTGCCCGGGGTCTTCTGCAGCAGATCGTAGCCATCATGGAAACGATGGCGAAGAGCGCTCCTGAAAACGAAGGCTCGAAGCTGGGCCTGGCGGATGCTCAGGTGCGGCTTGCTACCGCTCAGATCGAGTTGCACGAACCGGGTGACGCAGCATCGCTGGCTGGAACAGGTCTTGCCACGCTCCGAGACATGGCGAGCGATAAGGACGCGTCGCCAATGACGCTCGACGAAACCGCCCTCGCATTTCTGAGGGCAGAACCTGCATCGTTGCGGGACCCCGCGTTCGCCGCCACATGCGCCGAACGCGCGGTCAACCTGAGTCACCGGCATAAACCCACTCTGTTGCTCGCCCTGGCCCAGGCCTCGCGCGCCGGCGGCAACATGGAGAAGAGCCGTGCTGCGGCGAAAGAAGGTCTTGCGCTACTGCCCGCCTGGCAACCGGGAACGGTGAAGCCGAATGTCCGAGTGCTTCTTGAAGTACAGATACGGTGAGCTGTGGGTCGCCGTTGTGAGAACGGCTTAGCACTCATGAAGCACGGCGTACGAACTGCTTTTCCATTGACCCGCTCCCTCCGACATATTGAGAGTGCCGGCTTTTTGACTTGTGCCTGGCGTGCATCAACGTCACGCATCATGAAAACCACGCGAGACTGTGGCGAATAAAAATACAAGGCTGCAAAAGCCCCATTTCCTACGCGCCGTTCGGTTTACTGCAAGTAAGCCAACGGAGGCGAAATGGAAGCAATCCAGCCGCAGTTCATCATTCAATGCGCGAGCGTTTATCTGGGGCCTCGGACGGAGTGCCGGGTGAAAAGTCCCGAGCGCGCGCTTCGCTTTAACTCGCGTTGTGCTGCCGATCGCAGAGCGAAGCAGCTCCGCGGCGTAGGCAGGTTTCCCTTGCCCTGGACCGTGGTGCCGGCGCCGCCAGGCGATGAAAGCGACGACGAAATAAGCGTCTTCGTCTGTGCGGGTCGTTGATGGCTTCAGGCTCCTCCCGGTTCGCGCTTTCTTCTTTGATCGCCCGTGCTTTACCTTTTAGCGAATAAAGAGCGAAAATAGGCTTGGCCGGGGAGAGAGGGC
Organism: Acidobacteriaceae bacterium; assembly: GCA_036498835.1. Taxonomy (GTDB): domain Bacteria; phylum Acidobacteriota; class Terriglobia; order Terriglobales; family Acidobacteriaceae; genus Granulicella. Next base: position 39,435 of record DASYEV010000036.1, read on the forward strand.
TGTGATGAAACGATCAGGGACAGCCGATCTTCCGTTGCATGGTGGGCGCGTGCCGCCCTGGCTTGCGAGCCGGATGATGGAGCTGGGGACAGCCATCGCGGAACATATTGTTCTGGAGTACGGCGCGAGTGAGTTCCTGACACGGCTGAGCGATCCATTCTGGTTCCAGGCGTTCGGCGCCGTGATGGGCATGGATTGGCATTCGTCGGGCATCACGACTTCGGTGATGGGCGCCCTGAAGCGTGGGCTTAACCCGCGCTTTGCCGAACTCGGGCTGATGGTGTGCGGCGGACGTGGGCGGCACTCGGTACGCACACCGGATGAGCTTCGTTCGTTTGGGATGACGACCGGCCTCGACGGAGAGGCGCTTGCGCGAACCAGTCGCCTGACGGCTCGTGTCGACAACAATGCCGTCGCCGACGGCTTCCAGCTCTATCTGCATTCCTTTGTTATCACGAAGTCCGGCGAATGGTCGGTGGTACAGCAGGGAATGAATCAGGAGAACCACTCCGCGCGGCGCTACCACTGGCACTCCGCGAGCGTGCGGGACTTTGTCTCGGATCCGCATACCGCGATTCTCGGTGAGCCGCAGGGAGAGATCCTCAACCTCGTGGATGCCCGCGCAACACAAGCCCAGGAGGCACTGCTCGCGATTGCGAAGGAACCTGTGCAGGCGTCGCTCGACGAAGTTCGCAAGTTGACGATGCCCGCGCATCATGACGTGCGGGCGAAGGATGTCGACCTCAAGCGCCTAGGCGCAGTGCTGGCTGTCGCGCACGAACAGGAACTCCGCGACTTTGCTTCGTTCCTGCTGGTCGAGGGCCTGGGGCCGCGTACTCTGCAATCGCTTGCCCTGGTTGCCGAGGTGGTTCACGGCGCTCCGAGCCGGTTCTCCGATCCGGCCAGGTTCTCCTTCGCGCACGGAGGTAAGGATGGACACCCATTTCCGGTGCCACTGAAGACGTACGATGAGTCACTGGCCGTGCTGCGGCGCTCGCTCGAAGCGGCGCGTCTCGGAAATACGGAAAAGGTGCACGGCTTCAAACGGCTCGACGAACTTACCCGAAATGTCGAAACTGGCCGTCAGCCACTCGCGGACTTCAGCCGCACCCTCGCGCACGAGCGCGCAATCTCTCCATCGCTCGGCGGCAGAACGGTGTTCGACGACCGGCGCCCGGTCCGGAGCCGGACTGCCGCGGTTCAAGGCTCTCTGTTCTGAGATAAGAGGAGTCCCCATGACGCTGCGCTTCCGCGGAGCAAAACGCAGCGCAAGTGCTATCTTTAGAGCATTCTCATGATGTTGTGCTTTGCGAAGCAGGCCAAAGGTCGTTGTCTTTGGGGAAAACGGCTTCAACCCTTCGCCCGGTACACCTTCGTGAGAAATGCGTTCGTTTCGTGTCGTTCGTGGGACAGCCATGCAGAACATTCTGGACGACATCTTTCAGGGCCACGGACCGGCAAAGAAGCTGAATCTGGATGCCGTCCTGCCGCAGGTGTATGACGAACTGCATCGGCTGGCCGTGTCCTACATGCGCCGCGAGCGTTCCAATCACACCTTGCAGCCCACGGCGCTGGTCAGCGAAACGTACCTTCGACTCGTCCGTCAGCACAACGTTGACTTCAACAACCGCGCGCATCTTCTAGGCGTCGCCGCGCAAATGATGCGCCGTATTCTGCGCACCTATGAAGAACAGAGGGTCGCGGAAAAACGCGGCGGAGACCAGACAACACTCTGCCTCTCCGATCTGCCGGAGCCGAGCACGAAACCCGTTCTGTTCAGCGACGTGGACGAAACCCTGGACCGGCTGCTGCAACTGGATGATCGCCAGGGAAGAATCGCCGAGCTGCGCATCTTCGGTGGTTTGACGACGGAAGAAACAGCGGAGTTCATGGATGTTTCTGTCGCAACGGCGCATCGGGACTGGGTTTCCGCGCGCCTCTGGCTGGCGCGTGAGATGCGGTTGAAGCCCGCCGGCCGGCGAACCAAAGCCTCTGCAACTACGACAGACATCTCTACGGAGCCTCGCGATGAGCACGCAGCAGGGTGTGACTGAGGAACGCGATCGCTGGCAGAAGGTCCGCAGGCTCGTCGAAGCCGCGATGGAACTGCCGGATGCGGAGAGGCTGAGCTTCGTGCGCGGCCAAAGCGAAGACACCTCCATCCTTTCCGATGCCGAGCAGTTGCTGCAGTACGACGACGACGCCAGCGCCATGTTCGCGGCAGTCGGCACGACGCGCTTCCCGCCCGGCGAGATGGATTCCGGTAAGAAGCTTTCCGGCGTACACATTGGCGCCTATCGCGTGCTCAACGAGCTGGGCCGAGGAGGCATGGGCGTTGTGTACCTGGCTGAACGTGCTGACGGTGCGTATACGCAGCTAGTCGCTGTGAAGGTCTTGCAGGAAGGCTTCGATACCGCGGCGCTCGCTGCGCGTTTTCTGCAGGAACGGCAGATCCTGGCCGGGCTGACACATCCAGGCATTGCGCGCTTGCTGGATGGTGGCGTGCTGGACGATGGCCGCCCTTACCTGGTGCTCGAGTACGTGGACGGCATTCCGCTCGACACGTACTGCCACGACCACGCGTTGAACATTCGGGAACGATTGAACCTGGTATTGCGGGTAGCCGACGCGGTGCAATCCGCGCACCAGAACCTGGTGCTACATCTGGATCTGAAGCCCGCCAACATTCTGGTCACACAGGCGGGAGAACCGCGGCTACTCGACTTCGGCATCGCCCGCCTTCTCAGCGAGAACGGCAGCGGCAAGGTGGAAGTAACCACGCGCCTGCTGACGCCGCGATATGCGAGCCCTGAACAGGCCGCAGGAACGCCTCTGGGTGTGGCGAGCGATGTCTTCTCTCTGGCTACGCTGCTATATCGCCTGCTGACCGGAGTTCTGCCTTATCCGCTCGAAGACGCTTCGCCGCTTGAGACCGCGCGCATCATTCGCGAGCGGCCTCCCAAGCCGCCCAGCCAGGCGGCTCCCCCGGAACTGCGCGAACAGTTGCGTGGCGATCTTGACGTCATCCTGCTGCAGGCGCTGCGCAAAGAACCGGAGCGGCGCTATGCGACAGTCGCCGATCTGGCGGCAGACCTGCAGCGTCATCTCGAATCGAAACCGGTGCACGCCCATGCCGACAGCTTTCGATACCGGGCGGAAAAGTTCATCCGCAGAAACCGTACGTCGGTGGCCGCAGCTTCCTTAGCCATACTGGTACTGCTTGGCAGCGGAGTCGCTGTGGTGCGGTCGGCGGTCATCGCACGTCAGCAGCGCGCTGCAGCGGAGCGTGAACGGGCCACGGCTGAGCGGCGGCTCAAAGGCATGCGCGCCCTGGCGCATTCGTACGTGTTCGATCTTGATCCCAAGCTGGAGGTGATCGCGGGAACCGTGGATGTGCGGCATTTCGTACTTCAGAACGCACAGAAATATCTCGAAGCCATGTCCAGTGAAGTGAGCGGTGATGACGACCTTACCCGGGAAACGGCCGAGGGCTACAGTCGAGTGGGGCAGGTGCTGGATACGCCGGACATGGTGACGCTGCACGATCCTGCGCGCGCGGCCGCGTCGATGCAGAAGGGAATCGAGCTGCAGAAGGCGCTCGTTGCCAAACATCCGGACAACTTGAAGGATGTTTCCGAATTGATTCGGCAGATGCGTCACTACTCCTGGCTCGGGCAGGAGTACGGCGACGTGGAAGGCAGTTATCGCCTGTCACTCGAAGATTGGGACATAGCCCAGCCGATTCTCAAAGCAGGTCCATCGCAGCCGCGGTTTGAAGATCTGTCTAGCCTGGCTCGCGACATCGCCTCTGACCTGCAGGGCGAGGGCGACCGCTGGAACCTCGCCGATCCAATGGCGGCGCTTCCATGGCTGAAACGCAGCGAGCGAATCCGGGAGCAGGCGCGGCAGGCGAATCTGGCCCACGCGGAAAGCTTCCCGATGCTTGAGGGGTATGAGCACATCCAATTCGATCGAGGGAACTTCCTTATCGAAACGGGAGAGCCGGAAAAGGCCCGCCCTTATTTCGAAGAGGCCTACCGCCTGACTTCGACCGGCGAAAAGAATGCATTTCAGGATTACGACCGCAAAGCCTATCGCATGCTTCTGGCGGAGTACCTGCTACTGATTCACGACCCTCAGGCGGCCGCCAAGCTTGAACCGGAATTGCTCGCAGCCTTTGACGACGCCGGCAAAGACAAGCTGTTGAACAGCGATGCCGCGGAGACGCTGATCATCGTGGGCCGGATTGAAATGGAAACAGGTAAGGTGACCGTGGGAAAGGCGCGGGTCGAACGCGGTCTCGAAGAACTGGAAGCGATCCTGAAGAAGAACCCGTCGGACGCCAGCGTTTCCGCACCGCTGGCATGGCATTATTTCCGCTGTGCGCACGAGCCGGCATTCGACCTGGCGACACGCACCCGCATGTACCGGCGCTCGATCGAGATCGCGGACGCGTACCGAGTACGGTATCCGATGGGCCTCAGCGCGACCATGCTGGTAGGACGGTGCGAACTGGAACTGGCGAAACTGGCGCGTCAAGGTGGCAAGCAGCAGGAAGCGCGTTCCATCGACGAGAGTGCGCAAAAGGAATTTGCCAAAGTCCTCGCCGCCCACCCCGTTCAGCCGCTGGCAACCAAGCTCCTTGCGGAAGCGATCGCGGATGCCGCGAAGACATAAGGCGGAATATAGTTGGTGGTCTTCTGCTGTTGCTTTCGCCTTTTTTGTTGTCATCCCCGCAGGGGATCTGCTGTTTGCATGTACCTCCACAGTTCTGTCATCTCGACCGAAGGCGCTTTAGCGCCGTAGTGGAGAGACCTGCTTCTGCACCCGCCCATGCATCAGGCAGGGGCACGCCCTCAGCGGCTAAAGCCGCGACCTTTGTAGCGCGATGATGTCCGGTCTGAAGACCGAACCTACCGTGTGTTGCCCCAATAAGGCTCCATCTCTCCTCGCTTCTGATCAGGAGAATGACCCTCACAGCCGCCTATCAAAACCACAGCCCGAAAAAAAATCTTCCCAATGATGAAAAAAAAGAAGCCCCTTTCCAGCGTTAAGGAGTGAGCACCCCTGAATCTCCTTAACCCGAGGCCTTATGTCGTCACGTTCTGCTTGCATTTTGCTGTCTGAAACCCGTGGCTCCCGTGTTGTACGCGCCCTACTCGCCTTGAGCATCAGTCTGCCTGGCCTGTTCGCGCTGCAGGCCGCCCACGCGCAGCAGGGCGTGCCCGTGCCGGACACCGCCGGACCGGTCGTGATCGCGCCCTCGGCCAGCACCACACAGTTTTTTGCACTGAACGCTGACTCCAGCATTACCGGCGCTACCTCCAGCATGTCCGCCAGCTACGCACTGCAGTGCGTTGTGGCTGCGGGTTTCGCGCCGCCGGCGTCTGCAACGCCCATGGTGTTTGAAGACCGCAATCGCATGCTCTACTACGCCGGTACGACCACTGCTGGCGCCGTGCAGGCCATTGGTGTGGGCGCGAAGGCTTCCGGCAACAGTTGCGGGAAAACGCCTGTGCTTTCACTCGATGGCAGCGCCGCGCTCAGGGCTGCTTCAGATGGTGCACACTCCCGTGTCTACTTTCTTTCCTCAGGCTCCGGTGGGGCAGATGTGCTCACAGCCGTGAGCGCAAGTAATGCCGGTGACTCCACCAATGTGGGCACGCTCAGCAAACTGAATCAGGCGTCTCTGGGCAACGGCGGACAGTACACAGCCATGGTCGCGGACAGCGACGGCATCGGTCTTGTTGCCATCACCGAATTGCGCACGGACTCGAGCACCGGCGGCCTATGGGTATATTCGCCCGGCCTTGGGAAAGCGTACAAAGTTCTCGGGCCAGGCGGTTTGGACCTGCCTGCGGTCAATGCCTTCATCATCCCCAACCCAAAGAACAACGGCGGCAGCCTGCTGGTACTCGCCAACCAGGATCTGCTGACGAGCTCCAATATCTTCAGCCCTCCCCTGACCTCCGTCATCTTCACAATCATCGACCTCGGACAGCTCCGCGATCTCATCGGCACAGCGTCCACGGCGGCTTCCATCACGCTGCCCTTCGATACCACCATCACTACCGGCACCACACCGTATGCGATTTTTGGCGCGGTCTACAGTCCTGTCACGCGCAAGCTGTATTCGCTTCAGGGTGGTGGCACAAGCACGACCAGCACGTACAAGAGCGTCATGCGCTATGACCCGTATAGTCCCAGCGCCCCCGGAGAAACTTCGGTGGGCAGCCTGTACTATGTGCCCCTCGTCTTCGGCTCGCTGCCGCAGGTCACACTCAACAACGCGGCGCAGACCATGCAGATCCTGACCACGAACCCGAACACTGTCTACTCGATGGACAGCAGTGGCACGACTTCCTCGGCAGTCGCGTTGGCGTTAGCCGACTTCACGTTCAGCGACTCGAACTTCCAGCCTTCGTCGATTGCGACCAACACGCTCGCTGGAGAAACCTACATTGCATCCGCATCCAGCGTCGACGTGCTGACACTACCCTCCACGCAGAAGCCCTTGGGCCTGATCGACATCATCGCTCCACAGGCAGAGGCGTCCGCCGGCGCTGCCACGGACATTGCGCTTCTCAGCACATTCCCCGTAACCGATGCTGACCTGTCGACGACAAACATCACGGTAACGGCGAAAGCCGCCAGCACCGGACAGTCCTTCACCTTCGCCACTATCGCGGCAAGCTCCACTAAGGACCTGCCAAAGCTTATTTCAGGCACATTTCCGGCCAATGATATCTACACACTGACCGCCACCTATCCTGGCGACTCGGTGTACCCGGCACTGACTTCCGCGAAATCCTTCGTAGCGGTCGGCCAGGCGCCGTACACCACCACCCTCTCCGTAACGGCCAACGCCAATTCCGACACGCAGGCTACGGCGCTGGTTACCTTGCAGGGGAGCACCTACGCTCCCACCGGCACAGTGACCATCAAGGATTCGCAAAGCGGAACGGCGCTGGGCAACGCTACGCTTTCCGGCGCTCTGGTAACGCCGATTGCGATCACCTTCAATTCGCAAGGAACCTTCTACGTCACAGCAACATACAGCGGCGACACCAACAACAGCACAAGCAGTTCGGCACCGACGCAGATCACCGCCAAGGCCACGACGACCTCCGTGCTGACGGCTCCTGCCAAGGCAACAATCGGCCAGGCATTCAATGGAACCTTCGTCATTCATTCCAGCGGCGTACAGCCGCCCGTCGGCTCAAATCCCACATCGAACGTGACGATCACGGCAACCCAGGTTGGCGGTACGACCTCGTTCTTCGTTGGGCAGATCCGCGCCAGCGATGCCTATGAGTTGACGGCCACCGTTTCCATGACGATCCCCGTCGTCGGTACCTGGCGCCTGGTGGCGCATTATCCCGGCGACTTGTACTTCCTTGCTTCCGATAGCGCACCCGTCGTTGTCACTGTCTCCGACCCAGCGCCTGCAGTCACGATTTCGACGAGCAGCCTGAACTTCCTCACGCCGTTGAACACGCCCGCCAATCAGACCTTCACCATCACCAACAGTGGCAGCGCCGCACTGGCTCTCAGCGGCATCACGGCGAGCCCTTCCACCTTCACGCAGCAGAATAACTGCGGATCAACCCTGGCCGTGGCTGCGAGCTGCACGGTGACGGTGACCTTTACGCCTGCGGTTGCCGGCCCCGTGAATGGAGCGGTCACCATCGCGAGCAACGATCCTGCAGGGAGCAAGACGGTGACATTGAGTGGCGCCACGACGACCACGCTGGTCACGCTCAACCCAACTTCGCTCACCTTCAGCACTACGGTTGGCGCCGCCACCGCCTACCAGGATGTCGTTTTGACTAACACTGGAAACCAGACGGTGACGATCTCCAGCATTGCTGTGAACAATACAGCGTTCGGACAGATCAACGCTTGCCCGGCCTCGCTTTCACCCGGGTTCCAGTGCACCATCCGGGTCAACTTCAACCCAAACTCCGGGTCGGGCCAGTACATCGGCCGGCTGAATGTCACGGACAATGCCACTGGCAGTCCTCAGCAGGTAGCCCTGAATGCGACGGCCCTCGCTCCCGTTACCATGACGACTTCTTTTTCGAGCTTTGACGACCAGACGGTTGGCACCAGCAGTTTCGCTACCTCTACGGTTACGCTGACCAATAACACCAGCAATCCGGTCAACATTTCCAGCACCACACTCACCGACACCACCAATTTTGAAGTGGTTGAGGATAAATGCAGCACGGCTCTGTCTGCCCTCAGCAGTTGCACCTACCGCCTGGAATTCCATCCCGCAGGTGTGGGATATCACACCGCGGGTTTCGGCGTTACTTCCAGCGCCGGTTCGCCCTCCGTCTCGTTCCAGGGCAAAGGGCTGGGCCCGGGCGAGTGCGCGGATGCCGATCACGATGGACTGTGCGATGACTGGGAAAAGAACGGCTACTGGGCCCGGGTCAACAACAAGGATGTCTTCGTCAACCTGCCCAAGATGGGCGCGAGCGTGAACCACAAAGACATCTTCCTGCACATCGACTGGATGGATACAGCCAAAGACGCCAAGGGTGCACACACACATAAACCGCTGGCAGACGCCATGCGCATCGCCGTGACCGCTTTCTCACTTGCGCCGATAGCCAATCTCGACGGAACGCCGGGAATCAACCTGCACATTGATTGCGGCGGTTGCCTGGGTGGCGTTGGGGGCATCAACAACGGCTACGCCATCGCCAAGGCCATCCCGGAAATTACCAACCTGGATGCAACGGCTTTCGATCCGAAGACCGGCGCATTCTCCTGGAGCACCTTCGACGCTAACTCGAAGACCTTCAATGACAGCGGCCGCGCGCTCGCATTCCATCACGTGCTGTTCGCGCACGATCAGCATCCCGGTTATTCCAGCAGCGGCATTTCACGCAATCCAGGGAATGACCTGAAGACGTTCCAACTCGGCGCCAGCGATCTTATCGTCAGCCTCGGATCCTGGGCGAACAGCGTCGGCACAGCCAACCAGCAGGCGGGCACGCTCATGCATGAACTGGGCCACAACCTGGGCCTTACCCACGGTGGCCAGGATTGGGAGATCAACTACAAGCCGCAGTATCTGAGCGTGATGAACTATCTCTACCAGACCATAGGGCTCATCACGAACGATGGCGCCACGGGTCTCTTCGACTATTCGGAGTGGGCCCTGCCCACGCTCGACGAAAGCAAGCTCGACGAAGCTACCGGGTTGGCGTACTCCAGCCTGCTCTACTCCACCACACGTGCGACTCCGGCCATCGACAAGATGGGCGTCGCCTTTTTCTGCCCAGGGGCAGATACCACGAAGGACTCTCCGCATTACAACTTCAACATCAACTCGGCAACCAATTTCGATTGCGATGCGAAGAAGGTCTTCTCTCCCAAGGTCTCGGTCGATGTGAATGCCGACGGCACGATTGGTACGTATTCCGGCTACCAGGACTGGCCGAACCTGAAGTTCGGTGGCGGTGCAATCGCCGGCAACGGCGTTGGATCCACGCCTGTGGCATCGACTGCTTCGGAAACCTACACGCAGGATCAGGAGAGCCTGACCAAACCGCCCACACGCGTATCCGTCACCTCTCCGGGCCTGCTGCAGACAGCCCCCGGCTCGACGACGACGCTGCGCTTCGTCGTCACCAACGACGGGACACAAGACGATGCCTACACCCTGACCGCAACCTCTGCGGCAGGCTGGGCAGGCGCAACCGTCACACCGGCAACTCTGACGCTGACCGCCGGGGCAAGCGCCGAAGTGACGGTCAACTACACCGTGCCTGCCAACGCGGTGGACGGCGACTCCGACACCATCGTGCTCACTGCGCAGAGCAACAACTACATGACGGTGAAGGATGGGGCGCAGGTGATTGCGTATGCCACATCCACACCCGCTCCGCTGACCGTGTCGGTTGCCGATGTCAACTTTGGCATTGCCGCCACGGGGATGTCTTCCGGGACGCGCATGTTAGTTATCAGCAACACCAGCGCTTCCGCACTGACTTTCCCCATGATCGCCGCCAGCCCGGAGTTCAGTCAGGCGAACACCTGCGGGTCGCCGGTTGCTGCTGGCAAAAGCTGCACCGTCACACTCACCTTCTCACCCTCGGCGATCGGCCAGCGAACCGGCACGCTTTCGATCACCTCGAGCGCGTCATCCACACCAGTGACCGTTGCCTTGACCGGCAACTCCATCGCTCCCGCACTGCTGCGGCCCAGCGTTACGCTGACCGCAACACCGTCGACGACCTCCACCGGGCAGACAGTCACGTTGACCGTCAATGTCGCTCCGCCTTCGGGCACGGCAAAGCCCACCGGTACGGCGACGATCGTCAACGGCGCAACAATCGTCGGCATGGTGACACTGGATGCCGGCGGCAACGGCACACTCACGACCAACAGCTTGACCGCCGGTACCTATGAATTGTTGGCTACCTACAACGGCGACAGCGCGTTTCTGAGTGCCAACGCGCCTTACCAGACACTTACCATCGTCAACGCGGCAGCCTCGTCAACCGTGCTCACCGTGTCAGCCTCCACCATTCCTCCCGGTGGGGCGGTCACTCTGACCGCCACCGTTCCCACAAGCTCAGGAACCAGCGCGCCAACGGGAACCATCACATTCCTTGACGGCGCTACCGTGTTGGGCACGGGAACGCTGAACGCGAGCGGTGTTGCCACATTCAACGCCGCATCGCTGGCAAATGGAACCCACTCGCTGACGGCGGCCTATGGCGGCGACGCCGTCTATGCGCCGTCCACCTCGCCGGCGGTCAGCGTTTCGGTAGCACTCCTTACGCCAACGCTGGCACTGTCTGCTTCCGCATCGACCGCGGTCGTCGGCACGTCACTTACCTTCACGGCCACCATCACGGCAGCCAGTGGCACACCCTTGGGAACTGTCACATTCTATGACGGCGCAACGGTGCTTGGTACCGGAACGCTGAACGGGAGCGGAGTGGCTACCTACACTACATCCGCGCTTGTCTTGGGAACGCATTCCATCACCGCACAGTATGCAGCCAGCGGCATCTATGCTGCCGCTGTGTCCGCAGCTAAGTCTGTAGTCATTACAGGCGTACCGGACTACAGCATCGCCGCCAGCCCCGCATCGCTGACCATTCTCCATGGAAGCACCGGAAGCGCGACGTTCACCATCACTCCCATCAACGGATATGCGGGAACGCTCCGCTTCTCCTGCGGATCCTTGCCGACATATGCGCAATGCACGTTCTCTCCCACGCAATTGACCTTCGCTTCGACGTCGCAGAGCACCCAGGCCACCACGCTGACCATTGACACCACGCAGCATGCGTCGCTGGCTATGCCTGTTCTACAGAACCACACCGCATCACGCATCGAGCTGGCAGGTATCACGTTGGGTAGCGGCTTGTTCGGTTTGGCATTTACGCTGCGGCGTGGGCGTAGACGGTCGAAGTTTCGGGCATTGTTGTTGTGCTTCGTGGCCTTGCTGGGCACCGCAGCCCTGATGACTGGATGCGCTTCCTCACCAGCAGCACAAACTGTGGCGCCGGGCACCTACCCGCTGGTGATCACGGTGACGGATGGCACAACCGGTCACACCGTGAATTACAGCGTGACGGTGAACTAACTGATGTTTCTCAAGGCTGAGTTCTCGGGACTGTCGAGGGATATCGCGTCATGAACGTTTACTTCGGTGGCGCCGCAGCATCCTTCGCAGCTGGTGCAGGTGCTGAGCCTCCGGCTGGTGCGGTGGGCGGTTTTTGCACTGACGGTGCAGTCGATGGGGCATTGGTTGGTGCGGCGTCATGGGTAGGGAGTGTGACGTTAGCTGCCGGCGACGTCGTTTGCGGGGCGGGTATCGATGCTGCTGCCGGCTTCTGAACCGGTGTGGGCAAGGTGACGGCGGCTACGGCGCTGGGATCGTCGCGGAGCTTGAGATAGAGCGTCGTGCCGTCGGCTGGTGTGGGCACTGTGAAGGTGCTCTCGGCGAAGCCAGTAGGCACTTCGGTCGGCTTGGGGAAATCTTTGGCTGCGCTGAAGGCTTCCACCAGGAAGAAATTGCTGCCATCGACCGTGCAGGTCGCGGCTTCTGGCGTAGTGCAGTGGATGGCCTTGATCTCTGGCGTGCGAACCAGTGTGCCCAGCGGCGTCCAATCACCCGCCGTGCCGTCCTGTGCTGCGGGACGCATCTGCAGCTTGCCAAAGGCAGACTGACCGAATGCCTTCAACGGGTCGAGAGTGGCGATAGCCGTATGGTCATCCTGCAGCACGAGGTTATTGCTTGCGAGTGAAAGAGTAGTGTGCACCGCGCCGTTGGCGGTGGCGACTTCGATGGTCTGCGTATGCGGAAAGACCTCCTTGGTCTGCACCACGAAAGTGAGCTTGCCGTTGAGGGGGATATCGTCCTTGGCGCCGAGCGTGACGGGAATCGATCCATCCTGCTGTGCGGGCGTGGCCTTGAACGAGAGCAGCTTGAGGCCGGGGCGCGCGGCTGCCGCTGCAACGTTGACCGTCATCGTGCGGCCATCTTTGAGCTTTACGGTTGCGTCGGATCCGTCCGGCGGTGCAACGCCTTCCTTGGCGTGAAGGTGCACGGTCTTGTCGTCGTCGCCGTTGCCTGCGGGCGTGAATGTCTGGTTACCGATCTGCACCGAGACCACATTGTCCAGACCCTTACCGGTAAGCACCGTCGCATTGTCGCCGGCGTGAATCTTGATGTCGTCGAGCTGGATGGCAGCGCTGTAGGCAGTCAGCGGAACCTTATCTCGATTCGCATCGCCATACTGCTGAATCGCGAGCGAGTACGTGCCCGGCTCGACGGTCTTGAGCGAAACATCCAGAAGCAGAGTGTTTTTATCGCCCTTCGCGTCTTTGTCCTTGGAATCCTTCGCGTCTTTCGCGTCCTTGGCTCCGGCGTGCTTGAAGCTCACGTCGACGTCTTTCTCCTTATTGCTGGCCAGCGCGATGTGCTGCACACATGCTGCGCCATCGCCTTGGAGCGTGAGGTGATTCTCTTGTCCGGCCATGAGCTGTACATCGCCGACGATCTTCCAGTTCTTGCCCGCAACCTGCTGCACGGTCAGGGTTGGACCTTCGAATTCGTCAAAGCCCCAGTAGCCGCGCACCGTGCCGGTGATGGTGAGATCGGTGTTGCTGCCGACCTTCACCTTTGGGTCCGCTGGCGATGAGGCTTTAGCGGCAGCTAACGGCTCATGAGGTTCTTTGCCGGCTGCCGCCTCTTTGTTCGCCACCAGGCCGCCTTCAAAAGCATCGGGCGTGAGCGGGATGTCTGTCGGGCCGCCGGTGCGGTTGAGGTGCAGCACGAGATCGTGCGCCAGGCTGGTGGAGAAGACCAGCGGAGCGCCTTCCAGCGCCAGCGTCATCTTCGGCTGCAACAGGCATGCAACCTGGTCGGGATCGTGTGGACGCAGCGGTGGGGGTTTGACCTTCTGAATCGCGGGAAGGCCGATGACCATGACCGTCTCGGGTTTGTGGAAGGAGGGTGGCGCGTTGAGCTTCAGGTTAAGCGTCTGCCTCTGCGGGAAACTGATGGCCGGGATGTACTGATACTGGGCCGTGCGCAGCATGGTGGTGATGTGCACCAGGTCCACGATGGCGCCAACATACGCCGAATAGAGACCGCCCCCCGCGGGTTGCGTGTACGAAGCGGCATTGATGAAGTCGGACGACGGGCCGGTGGAGAGTGCTTCGGCAATACCCTGGCCGTGCCCGTCTTCCATCAGCACGGGAGCGCTGGACTGGGTAAGGCAGTTGACCTGCTGATCGACCGGCTCTTTGAAGCATTTGTCATCCGGCTTGAGAGCGAGCGTCGCGGCGAGCTTGGTGGAGTGATCGTGGATGGCTTTCTGGTCGTTCGGCGGAACGGTCTTCATCGCCGCCAGGTAGTGCTCGATGCGCTGCTGTTCGAAGGAAGCTTCGTTGAGGTCGGCATCGGCGCGGATAAAAAGGCCCGGCTTGCCTTTCACAGCGGAACGAAGGGTTTTGAAATCACCGCCGGTTTCCGGCGCGATGAACATGATGGCCTGCTCAGCATCGTTGGGCACGGTGATGGTGGTGCCTTCCCTGGTCTTCTTGTCCCAGGTATCGATCTCGGTGAACCAGTTGTCCGGAGGCTCGTTGGTGGTACCGCGAAGGAACGCGACGATCAACAGCAGGTGGTTGGACTGATCGTTCGGAAGGTCGGCCTTCACCCAGATCTTGTCGCCTGCCTGCAGGTTGGGGACCTCGGCAATAGGAAGCGTGGCGGTCCCGCGGGTAACGCGGACATCGATCTTTGGACCGACGAGGTCGAAGCGTGCTTTGTCATCGGCCCTGAGGCCGGCTGGGATCGAAAGGGCGAGCAGGCAGGCGGCAACTCTGGCGATTTTCATCTCAGTCGGTTAGAGGGGCAAACCGTTGTGTGCGGTTGCGAACGCCGGCTGAAAACGGCTCGCGCAAATGACGCATGGTGCAGGTGCTTGAAAAGAGCGCTCGGAAGGCAACAAACGCCGGCAATCGAGCATCGCCGCATCGCGACGTTGTCCGTCAGGCGTTGCCGTCTTCTTCGGGATCATCCACTTCGACGTACAGGGCCTGCCGCGAGAGCGTGCAGTCCAGGTTGGCGGCGGTTGCGGCGAGGATGACGCGCAGAGAACGCAAGGTTCGGCCGTTTTGGGAATTCAGCCTGTCGGCGTCCGCGCCTGAGAGGCGCACCTGAAAGACGAGACCGTCTTCGGCGGCCTCCGCCCGCACGTTCACGCGGTCCGGCTGGTTGGCCATCCCTCGAATCATCCCGAGCAAAACCTCTTGCAAGGCTGCCACCTCGCCGGTCGTTTCCATGTTCAAAACTAAACCTCCTGGCCCGAAAACCTGGTTATTGGCAAGAGTTTAGCGCTCTCTGTTGCCTTTACACAACGAAACGGCTGCTTGTTGCTTGCGAATACGCGACACGGCAAGGGTTTTCCAAAAAGTACCGGAGACCGGTTTTTTGGAGATTGGCCTTTGAGCGAGTTTCTGATGGGCAACACAGCGGGCAAGAAGAGTGGTTTTAGACCGTGATTTTCCTAGTCTCCGCGCAGCGCTAAGGCGCTCAAGGAGACTCCCAAATGCCTAAGAAATTTGCCTCGTGGTTTGCCCCTGCCTGCTTTGCCTTCCTGCTGTTTGCCGCTGCCGGAAGCGCCTCCGCCCAGGCATGCGATCCGAATACGGACCCCAATCAGTGCGTGGTTGGAAGCTCGGACCCTGATCCTGGTAACGGTCCACACGCCATCATGGGTGGTGCGTTGAACGGTAGCCCGAGCAGTCCGGGGGTTCCGGGAGACGGTCTATCTGCGGTGCTCAATGGGGAACAGCAGCCCGCCGACGACTACTACATGTTTCTGTCGATGTTGTGGGGTTTGTCGTAAACTTACGCCAAACCAACCGGAGTGGTCAGTCACAGTGAGGGCGCGTTGCATCTGAGCGGTATCGATCTCGTTTTGTGGCTGGCTGGCTTCCTCGCGAATCTGGTGCTGCTTGCCGTGTTGATTGGCAAACGCCGATTTATCGCATTTCCTGTGTTTACCTCTTGGATTGCTCTGAGCGTGGTCCGAACCTCCACGCTGTTTTTTGCCTACCGTATGGGTCACGCACCCTACTATTACGCCTATTGGGCCTTCGCGTTTGTAGATATGGGGGTACAGCTACTCATCTTTTATGAAGCCGCCGTCCATATATTTCGACCGGGACCGGAGTGGCCAAGAGATGTCCGAAGCGCTTTCTTGTGGATCACCGCTGTTGCGTTGGTAGTCGGTATCGCGTTGACATGGTTGGGAGCACCCGCTGCCGACAACTATCTGAGCAGAATCACGATTCGTGGCAACTTCCTTTCGTCGGTATTGATGGGCGAGCTCTTCATCGCAATGATTGGGATGTCGTTTAAGCTTGGGCTCCCCTGGCAGACGCATGTTGCCAAAATTGTCCAGGGCTTGGGTGCGTATTCGTTGATTGGCATCGCATCCAGTTGTTTGCAAACCTACTTCGGGTTCACTCGTGGCGGTGAAGTTTATACAGCAATTACGCACGCCCGGATTGGGGCGTACATCATCTGCGCGGGTTTTTGGATTGTTACCTTATATATGGAAGCTCCGGAGCCAAAAGCCCTGCCTGAAGAGATGCACCGTCAACTGGTTCTTGTCCAGCAACGAGCCTCGTTCGTGCTCGGCCGTCTGAGCGGATCGGGGCGGGCATGATCTCACGGCTTGACCTTTTCGTTGCCATCTCCGCGCTGCTGCTGATCGCGCTGGTTGTGATGGCCGGCGTCTACTGGAAGAAGTCACGCCGTGCCGGCGACAACACTTGGGAAAGCTTGCTGGAGCGCCTGAACAACGTGAACCGGAGCAATGTTGCCCGTGTCGCGCTGGACCTGATTGACGAGGACGGCTCCAACACAGACGCGGGCCCCGAACTGGACTCCACGGAAGTGTGGACACTGCTGGGTGGCCTCGAAGGCATGGAACAGCTGGAAGCGAATTGCGAGGTTTTGATCGACCTTGCGTTCTACGTGCAGCGTGAATATCCCGAAGCTCTGATCATCGCCGAAGATCTTCGACTGAAGGCTCGGGAAATTCAGTGGCATGTTTCGCGCCTCAAGGGGGCGGCGGAACATGGAAACCTCGAGACGTCCTTTGCCGACTACGCACAACGCGCGGCTGCTACGTACTACCTCATGACGCGGCACCTGCTGGCGTTGTATGAGGCGGGAAATCTTCCCGGCTATTCGCAACTCCAGGCCGCCATCTAGCGCATGACCCTCCATCAAATCTGGAAGCACACCTGCGCGTTCACCCACAACATGGTGAGGGTGCCTTGCATCTGAGCGGTTTCGATCTCGTCAATTGGCTGGCTAGTTTTCTCGGAAACCTGGTGCTGCTTGCTGTGCTGTTCGCGAAGCGCCGATTTCTAGCGTTTCCGGTGTTTACTTCCTGGATCGCGCTAAGTGTATTTCGAACCGTCACCCTGTTCTTTGTTCGCCCTATGGGAGGCTCCCCGTACTTTTATGCGTTCTGGGCGTTTGCGTTTGTCGATTTGAGTCTGCAGCTCGTTGTCTTTTATGAGGCTGCGGTCCATGTCTTCCGTCCCGGCCCCATGTGGGCTCCAGACGTGCGTCGCGCCTTCGCCTGGATCGTCTCTCTTGGGCTGCTGATCGGGATCGGTATGACCTGGCTCGGAGTGCCCGCTACCGGACAGCTTCGAGGCACCATCGTGATCAGGGCCGATTTTCTTTCCTCGGTCCTGATGAGTGAATTGTTTATCGGAATGCTTGCGCTGTCTTACAAGCTCGGACTCCCCTGGAAAACCCATGTGGCACGAATTGTGCAGGGCCTAGGCGTCTATTCGATGATTGGCATCGTTTCGGGCTGTCTGCAAACCTACGTTGGCTTTGCCAATGATCACGCAGCCTATAACGCGATCTTTCGCTGCCGTGTGGTCGGGTTTCTCATCTGTCAGTGGTTCTGGATAGTATCCCTGTATATGAAAGCTCCCGAGCCGAAGTCCCTGCCTGCAGAAATGCACCGCCAGCTTGTTCTGGTGCAACAGAGGGCGTCGCTGGTGCTCGGTCGCTTGAGCGGATCGGGGCAGGCATGATTCACGTCTTGATCTGTTTGTCGTCTTATCGGCAGCAAGGAAGATGAACTGTGCGTGCCGTCAGGCGATGCGGCGCATGAAGATGGCGGCCACTGTGCCGATCACTTCAATCTCTTTCCTGTGCCGCCAGCGTTTGCTGCTCTCGTAGGAAAGCGGGTGGGGAATTAAGGTCAGCCAGTCGGCTTCCTTATCCAGCTCGCAGAACCCCGAGACGTAGCCGGTCCGGGTGAGCAGGAAGTAGATCGGCCGGTCGAACTCGTTGTTCCATTCCTTGCGGCCGGCGATGGAGCGTTTTCGGGTGTCGATCAGGACGATCGAGCCGGCGCGGACCATGGGTTCCAGGGTGCGGTCCTGACGGCCGATGATGCCGCGGCGGAAATGCTGGGGCAGCATGCCTTCTTCCGTGGGCAGGAGCATGGTGAGTTCCGGCGCCGGATCCGTAACCAGGTTGTCCGGCAGCCAGAGCTTGGCGTGTTCTTCAAGAGGCCCCTTGGAGAGAAGCAGCGTCGCGTTCGGACTCGAGCCCTGTTCCATCAGTGCGGATATCGGCTGGGTAGGGCAGAGAGTTAGCATTTCTTCTGCGGTCAGCGCGTAGATCACCGCCAGGACAATCAGCTTGGTGGCCGACAGCTCACGGTTCTCGCGCTCCACCCGGTCGAGCCAGCTAGCCGAAATGCCGTATGAGGGATTGCCCCAGCTCTGAGCGAGCTGCAGGCTCCGCGATTCGACTTCGCGCAGCGTGAGACCCCATTTCAGTCGTGTTTCGCGCAGCTTGCTGCCGATGCCCTGCATCCCGAATCTCCTTCACACGGACGTGGCTGGCGTTAGTAAATACCGAAGCTCTTCAGGCTGCCGGGTTTGTGGGTTTCGCGTCAGTTTACATCACATCCCGCGTTCTGTTTCGTATAGGCAACAAGCAAAAACAGCCATGCCAGCAACTAAAACTTACGTTTCACTCCCATTTTGGGAGGTTTCTGCGGGTTGTTGCTTTTAGGAAACGTCCCTCCGGTGTGGCTGTATCTCCCACAGCCAGAGGGGGCATACTCCTCTCACTGACCGGCTCACCGTGTCGCAGCCGGCAGAAGGGCATTGCAGAGAAGGTATGGAGCGGGACCGCAGAGTAGGATCGTCTCGCTCCGCTGCTCATTGGAGGCTTCGGAGTCTGAAACAAGGCTTCGAAGCCCGAGCTGCAAGAGCCGCAGAATTCCCTTCACCTCTCAACTCCAATGGCATCCCACCCTGTGTGGGGGGTGACCATTTCATCGCGGATGCCTACTGCAGGTAAGCGCGGAGCCAGGGATCCTGGGTGTGGGTCAGTTCGCGGGTGGTGCCGTCGAAGACGATGCGGCCGTCATTCAGAACCAGAAACCTGGTGCTGGGATCCAGGCCCTTGTCCGGGATGGGTTCCATGTGGCCGGTGGCCGCGTTGAAACGGTGGGTCGCCATCGTAAAGGCGTCCTGCAACCGATGCGTAATCAGCAGCGAGGTGGTTTGGGAAACATCGCGCTGTTTCACCACCAACTCGATGATGGTATTGGAGGTGATCGGATCCAGGCCGCCGGTGGGCGAATCGTACAGGATCAGGTCCGGGCGGCTGATGATGGCCCGCGCGATGGAGACGCGGCGGCGCATGCCTCCGCTGAGCTCAGAAGGAAACTTCGCGATCGCCTGTTCCAGTTCGACGAAACGCAGGGCTTCCACCACCCGCTTGTGAATCTCGTCTTCGGGCAGATGCTGTTCTTGCAGGCGGTAGGCGACATTGTCTTCCACGGTGAGCGAGTCGAACAGGGCGCTTTCCTGGAAGACCATGCCGACATGTGCGCGGATTTCGAAGATCTCGCGTCCCGACATACCGATGATAGGCCGGCCAAAGACGTAAATTTCGCCACTGTCCGGCTGGATCAGGCCATTGGCGAGCTTCAGGAGCGTGCTTTTGCCCCCGCCCGCGGGGCCGAGGATGATGCGCGTCTCGCCATGGAAGACCTGGAACGAAACGTTGCAGAGCACCTGGTTGGATTCAAAGGCGATGGACACGTCGCGGAACTCCACGACAGGCATGTCGGGAGACAACTCGAAAGGAATGGTGGGTGCGGCAACAGGTTTCGCCATCGCCTACCTTCCGAAGATGCCGATCATGAGCTGGGTCACCAGGAAGTCGACCAGAATGATGAGCACCGACGACACAACCACGGCTTGGGTTGTCGAACGCCCGACACCGCGGGTTCCACCTGTGGTGGAAAGCCCGTAGAAGCAGCCGGTGGTCGCGATGATGAAGCCGGAAAACAGTGGCTTGACCAGGCCTTCCACCACGTCGCCGCCCTGGAGCGACATGTAGGCGGTGTGGAAGAACGCCGGGCCGTTGAGCTTGAGGATGACGACCGAAACCAGCGCGCCGCCGGCGGTGCCGCAGGCGTCCGAGATGATGGTCAGAAAGAACAGCATGACGATGGTCGCGACCAGGCGCGGCGAGACCAGTTTGCGCACCGGGTCCGTGCCAAGTGCGCGCATGGCGTCAATCTGCTCAGAAACCTTCATGGAGCCCAGCTCGCTGGCCATGCCCGAAGCATTGCGGCCGGAGACCATCAGGCCGGTGAGCACCGGGCCGAGTTCCTTCACCATCGACAGCGCAACCAGGCGGCCGGTCATGTTGACGGCGCCAAATTCCTTGAGCGAGACCGCGGCCTGCAGCGCCAGCACGCATCCGGTAAAGAAGCCGGTGAGCACGACGATAGGCAGCGAGCCCACGCCGATGGAGTCCATCTGGGTGATGGTGTCGCCAATGTAGCGCGGGGGCGTAAACAGGTCGCCAATGGCTCTGCCGGCCAGGAGTGAGTAGTCCTGGACCGAACCCACGAATTGCTTGGCGTATACGCCTGGGGAGGTGATTGGCATGCAGTCTGTTGCGGCTCAGAGTATCAGATGCATTGGACGGGCGAACGAGTGCACCGTTATTGCGGTTTCCGGATCCGGGCGGCAGGGTTATTGTTTCAGACCCGGGAGTGAGAAAATAGGGTGATGGCCGTAACCATGACAGCCGCCGTGCTCCACGGGAAAGAAGACCTTCGTATCGAACAGGTTCCAGTGCCTGAAGCCGGCGCGGGTGAGCTTGTTTTACGCGTGGATGCGGCGCTCACCTGCGGGACGGATCTTAAGGTGTTCCGCCGCGGATACCACGCCAAAATGCTTACCGTGAACCGGCTCTTTGGGCATGAAGTGGCCGGGACGGTCGTGGAGGTGGGCTCCGGTGTCACGGAATTTGCCCTCGGCGACCGTGTGCTCCCGTTGAACTCGGCGCCCTGCGACGTGTGTTTCTTCTGCCGCAACGGCCAGCAGAACCTGTGCGACGACCTCCTGTTCAACAACGGGGCGTATGCCGAGTTCATCCGGGTGCCGGCAAGGATCGTCAGCAAGAACACCTTGCCTATCCCCGAAGGGCTGCCCTCTGAGTTTGCCGCGCTGACCGAGCCCTTGGCGTGCGTGGTGCGCGGCATGGAGGAGTCTCAGGTGCGTGCCGGGCAGACCGCCATCGTGCTGGGGGCTGGGTCCATCGGTCTGCTGTTCATTCATGCCATGGCATTGGAAGGCCTGCATGTCATCGCGGTGGTGAAGCGCTCCGACCAGGTTGCGACCGCACTGCGCTTTGGCGCGGAGCAGGTGGTGCGTCTTGCGGATGTCGATGATCCGGTAGCGGCCGCTCGCGCGCTGACGCCTGAAGGCCGCGGCGCGGATGTGGTGATTGAAGCCGTCGCGACTCCGGAAGCCTGGCAATGGGCAGTGAACATGGCGCGAAAGGGCGGGCTGATCAATCTTTTTGGCGGTCCTCCGGCGGGCACGGTCGCGCAGTTCGACACCAACCTCCTGCACTACTCGGACCTGACCCTGAAAGCCAGCTTCCATCACACGCCCGCGACGTCTCGCAAAGCATTCGAGCTGATTGCTTCGGGACGATTCCGCGCTGCGGACTTTATTACGGCAACGGCCACACTGGACGATGTGCCCCAGGTATTTGCGCAGATGATGGTGCGGCCTTCCGAAGGCACCGCGCCCGACATCAAGACCGCGATCTTTCCGGGACGGGGTGAAGGGCGTGCAGTGGGCGAGCTTGCCGCCGCCGAGGTGACGTTGTGAGCGCAGCCGCTGAGCTTCCTGAGCTTCCGTTGACCGAAGTGGACGACCGCCTGCTCGGCGCGCCTGCCGAATATCTGACACCGGCGCAGCGGCCTTCTCTTGAGGACGCGCAGGCGTGGTGCAAGCACCTGGCGACGACGCATTACGAAAACTTTCATGTCGCGACTTTCTTTCTTCCCGCAGCTCTGCGGCCGCACTTTCACAGCGTATATGCCTTTTGCCGCACATCGGATGATCTGGGCGACGAAGTGGGGGACATCGCGACAGCGACGCGGCTGCTGGCACAGTGGCGTGGAATGCTTCACCAGTCATTTGATCGGCCTGAGCTTTCGCGTCACCCGGTGTTTGTCGCGTTGCAGCCGACAGTTGCCGCACGTGCGTTACCCATCGAACCGTTCGACGATCTAATCTCGGCTTTTGAGATGGATCAGCACTACACGCGGCATGAGTCGCTGGCGACGCTGGAGCATTATTCGCACTACTCGGCGAATCCGGTGGGGCGGTTGGTGCTACTGGTAAGTGGATACCGGTCGGACGAGTTATTCATGTTGTCGGATGAAATTTGTACCGCGCTGCAATTGGCGAATTTCTACCAGGACATCGTGACCGACTGGGTAGACCGCGGCCGCCGCTATGTTCCTGCGGACGCGATGGAACGTTTTGGTGTGAGCGATGCGCAGATCGCGGAGCGGCGCTTCAACGCCAACTTCCGCGCCATGATGAAGTTCCTGGTGGACGACGCGCGGGCGCGGCTTGTTCGAGGGCAGCGTATTGTGACATTGGTGGATAACGATCTTGCTGCCACGCTTTCGCTGTTCGTCAAAGGTGGCCACGCCATTCTGGATGCGATTGCGGCGCAGGACTATGACACGCTGCGTGCACGTCCGGTTGTGACCAAGGCGGCCAAGCTGCGGCTGCTGGGTGGTGCACTGGTGGGCAAGCTGGGTGCGATGCTCAAGCCGGCGCGGCGCATAACGCAGGAGCCTGGCCGGTGAGTGGTGTGGATACAGCCGCGGCATACGCGTTCTGTCGCGAGGTCGCCAAACGCGAGGCGAAGAATTTCTACTACGCGTTCCGTGTGCTTCCGCAGGCGAAGTCGGATGCGATGTGCGCCGTGTATGCGTTCATGCGGAAAGCGGACGACCTCGCGGATGATGAAACCCTGTCGATCGAAGCCCGCTGCACAGCGATGGCCGCATGGACAGAGACGTGGCGCCGTTCGCGCACGGAAGACAGCGATGACCTGGTCTTCGTCGCGTTGAAAGACGCGCAGCAGCGGTTCGGCATTTCCGACGCCTTGCTGGAGCAGCTTGTGTCAGGCACGACCATGGATCTTGAGGAGACGCTGCCCGGTGTGGCTGAAGTTCAACTCAGCACCATTACAGAGCAGGGCACACGCAGCGAAAACTTCCAGGTCTACGAAACGTTTGAAGGCCTGTATCGCTACTGCTACCTTGTGGCCTCGGTCGTAGGCCTGGTGTGCATTCGCATCTTCGGTTATACCGACCCGCGCGCGGAGCAGCTTGCGGAGCACACTGGTATCGCGTTTCAACTGACCAATATTCTCCGCGATGTGATGGAAGATGCCGAGCGCGGGCGCATCTACCTTCCGCTCGATGACATGGCGGCTGTAGGCGTGACGCTGGAAGACCTGACCATCGCCACGAAGGGCGGTGGCTTGAATTCTTCGATTGTGAGCCCGGCGATTCTGAAGCTGCTGGATACTGAGATCAACCGCGCACAGGAATACTACAAGGCGTCCGATGAGTTGATCCCGCTGCTCGATGCCGACTCACGAGCCGCGATGCGAGTGTTGGCGACGATCTATCACGAGCTGCTGGACAGGATTGCGAAGGAGCCTGCTGCGGTTTTCCGCACGCGGGTTTCGGTGCCCACATCACGCAAGCTTTCCATCCTGGCGCGTGGTGTCGTTTCGTCCTTCATCGCGCGAGGACGCGCGTGAACGCAGCCCCACCAGCCGATGTCCTGATCGTAGGTGCAGGCCTTGCCGGTCTTGCGGCTGCGGTCGCTTTGTCCGGTGCCGGTGCGGGAGTCACGCTGCTGGAGCGCAAGCCCTATGTGGGTGGGCGGGCGTATTCGTATCCGCATCCGGCGCTGGGTGAAGTCATCGACTCGCAGCACGTGATGCTGGGCTGCTGCACCAATCTTGTGGATTTGTGCAGGCTTGCGGGTGCGGACCGCCATATCCGCTGGTATGACCGCATCACGTTTCTTGAGCCTGCACAGGGGGATAGGACTGTACGCCGCAGCGATATCGGACCATCGTTTCTTCCCGCCCCCGGGCACTCTTCGTTGAGCTTTCTCGGCGCCGGAATGTTGTCGTCGGCGGACAAATTTCACATTGCCACCGGCCTGCTCCAGTTCATGCGTGGCTATCCGCAGGATGATGCCGAGCCCTTCTCGCATTGGCTGCAACGTACGAAACAGACTGAACGTGCGGTGCGGCACTTCTGGGAGCCGGTGATCGTTGGTGCGTTGAATGACAGCTTTGACCGTTGTTCCACGAAGTATGCGGCCCAGGTGTTTTACGAGTCGTTTCTGAAGTCCGCGGAAGGTGGCAGGCTTGGCATTCCCACGCAGCCGCTCTCGGAGTTTTATGAAGCCGCGGCGAAGGTCGCGGAGAAGCAGGGAGCCGCTGTGCATCTGCGCGCGAGCGTGGAGCGCATCGAGAAGATCGGCGATGTGTGGCAGGCGACAGCTTCTGATGGCGCGGTCCATGCCGCACGTCATCTGCTGCTGGCGCTGCCGTTCGAGCAGACCGCCCGGCTGATTGAGACACTTCGGATGGACACGCCGCAACGCAAGGTTCTGGAGCCCAGCCTGGGGCAGTTTTCTCATGCGCCGATCACGACCCTGCATCTGTGGTTCGACCGTGAGGTGACGGACCTTGATCATGCGGCACTGCTCGACACGCGCATCCAGTGGATGTTCAACAAGTCGCGCATTCGCCGCGATGAGCCGGGCGCACACGATGAGCGCGGACAGTATCTGGAACTGGTGATCAGCGGGTCGTTCGAAGAGTTGCGCAAAACACGCGAAGAGATCGTTACGCCTGCGCTTGAGGAGCTTGCAAGTTTCTTTCCCGCAGTGCGTGAGGCGAAGCTTGAAAAGACCGGCATTCTGAAAGAGGCACGCGCTACGTTCTCGGTAACACCGGGGCTGGATGCGTTTCGCCCGGTTGCGGACGCCGCTGGAGGCGGGCTGTATCTCGCGGGCGACTGGACGCGCAGCGGGTGGCCTTCCACGATGGAAGGCGCTGTTCGCAGTGGCAGGTTGGCGGCGGAAGCGATCGCGAACGTGGAAGGGCAGAAGGCTGCATTCCTGACCCCCGATCTGCCTGCGACTGGTCTGATGCGCTTGCTCTCCTGATGCGGTAGAACTGGAAGTGGAGACACTCCGGGTGACCCATTCTTCGCGGATTTTGCGAGGGTGGGATATCGCGCGAAGCGCGGCCGCTCCTGCCCAAGCCACCGGCCAGCCACCACACGGTAGGTCCGGCCTTCAGGCCGGACATTGATGCGCCACAAATCCGGCTTAAGCCGCTGAGGGCGTAGCTCTGCCGGAAGCATGGGCAGGAGCAGAAGTAGGTCTCTCCACTTCGCTGCGCTTCGAATCGAGATGACAGGGTAGTGGATGGAGCAAGAAACAGCAGACCCCTGTGGGGATGGCAACAAGAAAAGCAGAAGGCGACGTTATCCATGGCCTGGGCTAACGAGAGTGCTTTTTCATCAACCCCCAAAGTCACCGGCCTTAGACGGATGACCCTCGCAAAACGATGCAACTTTTCGGTGACTATTTTCGTTTTCCGCGAAACTAAGAATCAGAAACGGGTCTACTAAGGGGAGTCTAGCCATCTACGGCAGGCGCACGCATTCGTGCCGAGGCAAAGCACACACGCGTGGAGGCCCTTCCATGAAGCCTGGTTGTTTCGCCCGTCTCCGTCTTTGTGCTTCGGTTCTGGCACTCACACCTCTGGCCCTCATCGGATGCAGCGGAGGAACGACGGGAGGCGGTGGATCGACGCCGCCCGCCACCACAGTGTCGGTAACGGGAGCCGCGTCCACCCGCCTGGGCGCGAGCACACAGTTCACGGCCACAGTCACGAACGCAACCAATACCGCGGTGACGTGGCAGGTGAATGGCACAACTGGCGGCAGCGCCACCCTGGGCATCATCACTACCGCGGGTATCTATACAGCGCCCGCAACCATGCCTTCTTCCTCGACGGTGACCATTAGTGCGATCAGCCAGGCCTCGCCAACGGCATCGGGCACATTGTCCGAGTCGCTCCAGAATCCGCTGCCGGTGTTGACCAGCGGAACGGCGACCCAGGTAAATTACGGCCTGAGTTATCTGGTGGATGTGAAGGGCACGGGCTTTGTGCCGACGTCAGCCATTCAGGCCGCGAGTACCGCGCAGGCGACAACATTTGTTTCTTCTACGGAGTTGCAGGCCACAGTGACTGTGGCCTCCGGAACGACAAGCCTCCCCGTCGCGGTGGTGAATCCCAATCCTGGTGGCTCAACATCCTCCAGCATCAACCTGTCGCTCAGTTTTGCGTCGATATCGTTAACCACCGCTGCTCGCCTGCTTGACCAGACCAGCTTTGGACCGACAGCGGATGCGATTCAGCATGTGCAGTCCGTAGGCATCAATGGCTATCTCACGGAGCAGTTCGCGCAGCCGGCAACATTGTTGGCGCAGATCCCAACCAGCCCCTTGCCTGCGCTGTGTCTTGCCAACAATACGGCGTATCCATGCGCGGAGAGCGAGTGGTGGCAGACCGCCATGACCGGCCCCGATCAACTCCGTCAGCGCGTGGCGTTTGCTCTTTCGGAAATGTTCGTCGTTTCCACGCAGTCCGTTCCAGGGCAGGCGATTCCTTCCTTCCACAACACCCTGGCCAACGACGCCTTTGGAAACTTCTCCACGGTGATGAAGGACGTATCGCTATCGCCCGCGATGGGCGCGTACCTGAACATGCTGAACAGCGCCAAGCCTGCGACAGGCCAGATCGCGAATGAGAACTACCCGCGTGAGTTGATGCAGTTGTTCACCATGGGTCTCGATCAGTTGAACCAGGATGGCTCGGTGCAGACCGACAGTTCCGGCAATCCGATTCCCGCGTATACCCAGGCGCAGGTACAGGCCTTTGCGAAGGCCTACACCGGCTGGACGCTGGCCAACGTGGATGGCAGCACGGTGACGAAGTTCCCCAATAACTCGGGCGATTACAGCGACCCGATGGTGGCGGTGGCCACCAAGCACGACACCACCAGCAAGATTCTGTTGGATGGCACGACGCTTCCCGCAGGTCAGACTGCGCAGCAGGACCTGCAGGGTGCGCTGACCAACATCTTCAACAACTCCAATGTTGGTCCGTTCGTCTGCCGTCAACTGATTCAACACCTGGTGACCAGTAATCCGAGCCCGGCTTACGTGAGCCGCATTGCGGGCGTGTTCGCGAACAACGGCAGCGGAACGCGCGGCGATTTGAAAGCAGTGATTACGGCGATGCTGACTGACATCGAAGCGCGCGCGGGCGATATGAATGCGAGCTTCGATGGCGGCCATCTTCGCGAACCCATCCTGTTCATTACGGCGATGATGCGTGGACTCGGGTTCACCAACACGGATACGAACGGTTCCTACTTCTCGCTGTCGAGCCAGTCTTCGAAGTTGAGCGAAGAGCCCTACCGCGCCAACTCGGTCTTCAACTTCTTCCCGCCGGATTACGTAATCCCTGACAGCACCTTGAACGCTCCGGAGTTCGACATTGAGAACACGGCAACTTCCGTGCTGCAGCTCTCGCTTGCCGATTCCATCGTGAACAACAAGATCAACGGCTTCAAGGTCGATCTTTCCAGCACCAGTGCGCTGGGCATGATGGCCAATAATCCCGGCAACCTCGTGGATACGCTGTCCATGCTGTTCATGCACTCGCAGATGCCGGACAACATGCGCACGGCCATCGTGAACGCGGTCACCGCTATCACGATTCCCACGTCGCAGAGTGGCGCTGCGAGCGCGTATGCACAGCGAGTGCGCGTTGCCGTCTATCTCGTCATCACATCCTCGCAGTACAAAGTCATTCACTAATTCCGTACCAGGAAGGGCCCACTATGCGCCGTCGCAGCTTTATCAAATACGCCTCCCTTGCCGCAGCCGGAAACATCGCCGGGTTGAAGCCTTTTGGCGCGCTGAATGCATTGGCCGCGGGCGCAACCGACTACAAGGCCATGGTGTGCGTGTTCCTGTATGGCGGCAACGACGCCAACAACATGATCGTGCCGTTCGATACGGCGGGATACAACAACTACTCCACGCTGCGCACGGCGGGCGGTAGCTCGCTCGCGCTGGTGCAGAACACCCTGCTGCAGCTCAACAATCTGCCGAACTTCGCGCTGCACCCCAGCCTTCCGGAGATTCAGACGCTGTACAACAACGGGGCCGCCGCCATGGTGGTCAACGTCGGGACGCTGACGCAGCCGCTTACCAGATCGCAGTATCTCGGTGGAGGCACAGCGCCTTCCAACCTGTTCTCCCACCCCGACCAGCAGACGGAGTGGCAGAACGCGGCTTCGAGTGGAGCTACGGCAACAGGCTGGGCCGGACGTATCTCGGACGGGCTGACCGGCACCTACAACGCTGCGGCCACCA
The DNA here is from genome assembly GCA_036498835.1 of Acidobacteriaceae bacterium. Classification (GTDB taxonomy): domain Bacteria; phylum Acidobacteriota; class Terriglobia; order Terriglobales; family Acidobacteriaceae; genus Granulicella. Next base: position 67,857 of record DASYEV010000036.1, read on the forward strand.
TCCCCATGATCACCTCGGTGGCGGGCGACACGCTGTTCTGCAACGGCGTGAGCACCACACCGGTTTCGGTGTCGCCCGGCAATCTGGGCGCGGCAAGCTGTTCGGAAGGTGCGGAGTGCGCGGCTCGGCTTGCCACGGCGCAGTCGCTGATCACGCTCAGCTCCGGCGTTTCGCTGGTTACGGCGGACAATCACATCACGTCGAACGCATATTCCTATGCGGCGACGCTTACGGCGGCCACGAAATCCGTGACACCGTTAACGACCGCATTTCCCGCAACCGGTCTTGGAGCGCAGTTGAAGCAGATTGCCCAGATCATTCAGGTGCGCGCCGCGCTTGGCGTGCAGCGGCAAATCTTCTTCTGCGGCGTCGGCAATTTCGACACGCACTCGTCGCAGTTGACGCTGCAGGCCAGCCTGTTGACCCAGGTCAGCCAGGCGCTCTCTGCGTTCTATGCCGCGACCCAGGAGATGAGCGTGCAGAACAGTGTGACGGCATTCACCGTGTCGGACTTCGCCCGCACCTTCCAGCCGAATTCCAACACAGGTACGGACCATGCGTGGGGATCGCACCACTTTGTTGTTGGCGGCGCGGTGAAAGGCGGAGCGATGTATGGAACCTTCCCGACCATCGCCTTCGCCGGGCCGGACGATTCAGGATCGAATGGACGCTGGATTCCTTCCACCAGCAGCTCGCAGTATGCAGCCACTGTGGCGCAGTGGTTTGGCGTGCCGGCGGGCATGCTGGGAACGGTGTTCCCGAACCTTGGGAACTTCAAGGTTACGAATCTGGGGTTTGTTTAGACCTTCGTCTAGACGATGGAGCGGGTTGTTCCCGCTTCGCCCCATTGGCTGGATTGAAGTGGCTGAAGGTCGGTAAGAGGTGGCGAGTGTTCAAAATCGTCAGACTCAGGCAGAACCTTCACATCGCATAAATCGTTGATGAAGTACTGCACATTGAGTCTTGAGATCACGAGCATTCCCCAGAATCTTGTGAACGACAAGGGCGAGCGTTGAAAGACGGAAAGCAAAAGTAAGCCCGCCGTCGCAATCCAGAAGCCCCACCCGGCAAACTGGTCCAGGGTCATCAGGCGCTCTTTGGTCGCTGTAGAAAGGCGCAGGCTTCTGCGCATGGCGCGCACTGGAAAGAAGAGGCGCTCCGCGTATAGGGCAGCGGCCGCAAGGCATCCCAACGATACGAGTCCCAAAAAGATCCAGACGGAAACGCGGTGATACACCATGCCTGCCCATGGAATACCCATGCCGAGGCACGCATTCAAAGCGAACCGTCCCCAGTAATCTTTCCGGGTGGCAGGCGCGGCGGCGATTGCCTCGGACCGTGTCATTGTCGCCAGTGTATAGCAGGTGCGGATATGGCAGACCGGTAACTCGGCCATGTCGGCGGACGGTTGTCCCATCACGGATCGGGACTTTCAAAACTATCGCGAGAGCAACACGACGCCAATCGCAACGAACAAGGTCGCGAGCCAGCGGCGCTTGTCGACGTTCTCGTGAAGATAGAGTTTCGCGGCGAAGGCATTGCCAATGTAGGTAAGCGCGCCGATCGCGGGGCCTGCCAGTGAAAGCTGCGCGATGCTCAATGCGAAAAGCATGCCGAAGAAGTTCAGCGCCATGCAAAGTGCGCCGGCGAGAAACGTCACGTTGGTCAACACCGCGCGGATGGCCCCGCCAAGTCCGCTCTCGGCGCGAATGTCATCCAGGTCGCCAAGCTGCCGCATACCCGCGGCGATCAATACTTCGCCAATGACGGCGAGTGCGGAAACGACGACGATTGCGGCCCAGGCGCGAAGGAGCAGGGAAGCGTCGCTCATCGTGCGGCTCCCGCGTCCATGCTATCCAGCTCGGGATGCTCGGTGCGCGAAGGTCCGCCGGCTACGAAGCCGACCGCGCACATGATCATGGCAATGCCCAGCCAGCGTGAGAGCGACAGGTGCTCATGCATCCAGATCCGTCCGAGCAATGCGATGACGATATAGCTCGAGGCCGTCGCGGGTGCGACAAAGCTGAGGTCGGCCCAACTCAATGCCGTGGTGTAGCTGGCGAAGAAGCCGATCAGCAGCACAATGCCCACATCGACATAAGGGTTGAACAGGGCATGCCACAGCAAGCCGAGATGCTGAAAATCAACCTGCCCAACCTGCGCCATCCCGCGTTTCAGCAGGGAGTCGCCGATTGGGGCCGTGAGGATGATCGCGAGAAGGATGGCGTATTGCGAAGGTTTGAGGCGGTGAGTCACGCTATTGCTATTTTATCTTGAGCCAAATGTGTCGGCTTGCAGCTTGTCCCCACGGTTCGTGCGGACACGGGCATCTTTGCTGTTGTTTTTCTTTCTGCCATCCCCGTAGGGGATCTGCTGTTGGCTCGTGGCGCCGAAACGTTTGTACAGGCCCACTCATCGCGATGAGGCTGCGATGAATGGGGCACCCACATCATCGCCACGTCGGATGCAATTGAATGATCGCTTGCACTCTCATGTAGGACATTGGGAGTGGACCAAATGCAAAGCCCCCGCCGAAGCGAGGGCTTTGAAGAGTTGCTCAGCGCGAACTACGCGTTCATGCTGACGCTTTCCTGCTGACGAAGTTCATTCTCTTCCTTGGCCTTGCGAACCATGGCGTTGCGCTCCTTGCGGAGCTTCATGAAGCTCTTCGCTTCGACATAGAGGCGGGGAACGTCGCGGTTGACGATGGCCTTCCACACCACGCGGGCCGCGGCCTTGGGGCGGAAGTAGTATTCGTCGTAGAACTTGTGCACCATCTCCATCACGTACTCGGTGGGCAGGCCGGGGTACTCGATGTGCGCCATCTGGTGACCGCCATGGTCGTTCATGCCCTTGTTGGTGATGAAGTTGTTCTTCTCCGCGAAGTCGTAGAACTCCGTGCCCGGGTAGGCATGCGCGATGGAAACCTGGATGGTTTCGCAGTCCAGCGTCTTGGCGAAGTTGATGGTGTTGCGGATGGACTCCCTGGTTTCGCCGGGCAGGCCGAGGATGAAGTCGGCGTGGATGACCAGACCGAGGTCGTGGCAGTCCTTGACGAAGTCGCGCGCGCGTTCGACCGTGGCGCCCTTCTTGATGTTCTTCAGGATCTGCGGATCGCCTGACTCGAAGCCAACGATCAGCAGGCGGCAGCCCGCTTCCTTCATAGCCTTGAGTGTTTCGCGGTCGGTGGTGACGCGCGAGGTGCAACTCCATGTGATGCCCAGCGGCTTCAGCTTGGCGCAGAGTTCCACGGTGCGGGCCTTCTGAATGTTGAAGGTGTCGTCGTCGAAGAAGAATTCCTTGACGTGCGGGAAGTTTTCCTTCGCCCACTTCATTTCCGCGGCGACATCATCGGACGAGCGCTTGCGCCAAGCATGGCCGGAAAGCGTCTGAGGCCACAGGCAGAAGGTGCACTGCGCCGGGCAACCGCGCGTGGAGTACAGCGCGATGTAGGGGTGCAGCAGGAACGGGACGTTGTACTTCGTGACGTCCATGTCGCGCTTGTAGATCTTGGTGGCCCAGGGCATCGCGTCCAGATCTTCGACCTGAGCACGGTCCGGGGTGTGCTGGATCACGCCGCTGGCGTCCTTGTAACTGATGCCGAGAATCTCGTTCAGTGGCTTGCCGTTGGCGAACTCCACCACGGAAAAGTCGAACTCGCGGCGGCAGACGAAATCGATGGCATCGCACTCATTGAGCGCGCGATCCGGGTCGGTGGTCACCGGCGGGCCAACGAAGGTGATCTTGATGGTTGGGTTGGCGGCCTTGACGGCCTGGGCCAGACCGTGGTCGCCGGCCCAGCCGACCGTGGAAGTAAACAGCACCAGGAACTCGTAGTCCTTGGCGATTTCGATGGTTTCCGCGGCGGTGATGTGGTGCGGAGGAGCGTCCAGAAGCCGCGAACCCTCCAGCATCCCAGCCGGGTATGCGAGCCAAACCGGGTACCAATAGGACTCGATTTCGCGGGTTGCGGGCCAGCGGGAGCTGGCGCCGCCATCAAAATTCTCAAAGGAGGGCGGGTTCAGGAGCAGGGTCTTTAAAGGCATAACAATACCTCCGATTTTACCACTTTGCCAAGGGGGTAACCGCTTGACGGCGGTATACGCGGGCACCTTCGCGGGTGCCCGGGACTGCGATTCAGGGCCGCGGCGAGGTGGGGTGCGGCGTGGTGGTGGGGGTCCCGGTAGGTGTCGGCGCCGCGGACTGTGGAGTGGCTCCGGGTACGGACGGTGTATTGACCTGGGGAGAGGTGACCGGCAGGCTGGGAGATTGGCCGGGTGTCGTGAGCGATTGGTGAATCCAGTCGCTCAATCCACCCTGCTGGCGCAGCAGATTGACTTGCGTCTGCTGGAGTTGGAGTTCGGAGTTCAGAACATCGTAGTACTTCTGCCGTTCCTGCAGCCGCGCGTTGAGCTCGTCCTTGGGGTTGGCCGGCGTTCCGCCGAGATTGGCTGCTCCGGCCTGAAGCTGGACACGAAGTGCATCGAGTTGGTCCTGCGCCACTTCCTGGTCGAGCCGGGCGAGGTCGGCTCGCGCCGCAAGCTCCAGGGCAGCGTTGCGCAGCTTCGCGCGTCCTTCAAAGAACAATCCGCGTTGCATGTTGGCCTCAGCCAGTGCATGGGCCGCATCTGCCGCGGACTCGCGGGCCTTGGAACGGTGCGTCATATCCAGTAGAGGCACAGTGACCGAGAGCCCGAAGCCCAGGGAGTTCTGGCTGTTCGGGTTGTCGAACGTTCCGCCGAAGCGCGGGTAGTAGGACAGGTAGGAGGACAAGCCGGTGTCGACACGGCTGAAATTGGCCTGCAATACGATCTGCGGACGCAGCAGGTAGTGGCGGTCGCCCTGGGCGGTAAGTTGTTTGGCCCGGGCTATGGCGAATGCAGCCCGAACACCCTGGCTGTCCGCGGCGGTGTCTTCGCCCTGCGCAGGCGGCTGCGGTGCGGCAATCTCCGGAATCGAGGCGGGATCCGTTGACAAGCTTGTGCCGGGAAGGCCGGTGAGCTGTGCGAGATGCGTGGAATGTTCCGCAACCTCACCATCGACCAGCAGCATCTGCAAACGAATCTGCACAACGGTGCGCTTGGCCTTGGTCCATTCAATGTGGGGGTCGATGCCGGCATTGAAACGGTCATTGGTAACGTGCTCGAGTTGGCCTGCAATATCCTGCTCTTCGCGAAGTGCGGCGCGGCGCCGGAGGGCGTTGTCCAGCGCGATATAGGTGTTCGTGACGTCTTCCGCGACTGCGATCTGGGCTTCGCTCAGCGCATGTTCCGTTGCTTCCACGCCCGCGTGCGCGGAGCGGATGTAATCGCCTTGCGAAAAGGAAAAGACCAACGATTCGGCAGAGATGCTGTAGATGATGGGCACGCCGAGCGGCGCGCCGGTGGACCGGCCGTATCCGCCATTTGTATTGACCTGCGGAACGAACACGTCCTTGGCTTCGCTAAGCGCAGCGCGCGCCTTGTTGAAGTCGGCCTGCGCCATCTGCACTTTGGGACTGTTGCGGAGAGCGAGATCGACCGCGGAGCTGAGCGCGATTTGCGCATGGGCCACCGCACCTGCGCCAAGCGCAAGAGCGATGAGTGCCGGAAGCAGGCGGGATGTCCGCATTGATTTCACCTTACAGTGCCGCCAGCGCCTTTTTCGCTGGATCGTAATCCGGAGCAAGCGCAAGCGCTTGGTTCAACTCGATCTTAGCTGTCGCCTTATCGCCGCGTGCGGCCAGGAACTTCGCTAGTAAAGTGTGGGCGCGGAAGGTGGGCGCCGAATCGTCCCAGTGACCACCGGCGAGATAGTCCTGCAGAGCCTGAATCGCCAGCGCGGAATCGCGGCCGAGAGTATCGAGCGCAGTCGCCACGCCCAGCAGGGAAGCATCCTTGCCGTGATTGCTGGTGTACGCGTTGCGCAGCGCGTCCGCGGCTTTGTCGTAGTCTTTGCGGCGGCTGTAGTAGCTGCCGAGATCCAGCCACGTGTCGTCGCGGCCATGCGAGAGTTGGACGTGCTCGCGGAACTCGCGCTCCGCCGTGCCGTAGTCTTTACGCTTTTCGGCGATCAGTGCGCGCAGACGCAGGGCACGTTCCGGGAGTTTGGCTTCAACACGCGCAGCCAGTGCTTCCGCTTTGTCCAGACCTCCGCCCACGATGGAAGGAGCCGCGACGTAGTATTCGCCAAGGTCGTCCACCGCATCGCCGTTCATGGGATCGAGGTTCACCGCGGCTTCGAAGGATGCCTTTACCTTTTTGGCCATGCTGTATCCGGTGAGCGGGCCGGAACGGTCTGCCTTGAGTCCATAAGCCTTGCCCGCCCAGTGCTGGGCTTCGCTGTTGCCGCCGAGTGTGCGCAAGGCTGCCTCGCATTCGCTTACGGACTGGTCGGGAAGCTCTTCGGCATAGAAAGCGCGGCACAGGAGAAGATGAGCCGGGCCGTCGGCCGGATTCGCGGCAAGAATGCCGCGAAGACTGTTAATAGCTTCCGCGGCTCGTCCCTGCAGCAGCGCGCGTTGACTGGCGCCGAGATCGGCAGCCGATGCCTGGGGAGCGAAGAACGGAAAGGGGCCGAGTGCCAGTCCGATGAAAATCGCTCGTAACTGGCGGGTGTTCCAAAACATTTATTGTTGAGCCTTTACCTGGAGCCGGTCGTGGAGATCGGTTTCATTGATGGCGGAAAGCACGACGGTATCGCCCTCATTGAGGCCGCCGGTAATCTGGGCGCGCGTCAGGCTGACGAGTCCGGTGGCAACAGGTGCACGGCTCAGGCGGCCATTCACGATCCTGTAGACGTAGTTCACAATGCCATCCGTTCGCAAGCCTTCGCGCGGGATGCTGAGCACGTGGGAGCGCTGTTGCGTGGTGACGGTGACCGTGACGTTGGTGTTGGGCAGCAGATCGCCGCGCGTATCGTCCACGCTGATAATGCATTCGCCGACGTTGCGCGTGCCGTAGTTGATGACGGTGGTTGGAGCCTGCGTGATGTGTCCGTGCCACGCCTGCTGCGGCTTTGCGTCCCAGACGATTCTGACGGCCTGGCCCACGGCGAGCTTGCCGATTTCCGGTTCGTCGAAGTAGGCGCGTACCTGAATTCTGTTGAGGTCCGCCATGTTGAGCAGGGCCTCGCCGCCGCCCACATAATCCCGCTCCGCAATGGGAACGGAGTAAACCGTGCCTTCGAACGGCGCACGGATATCGACGCCGGCATAGGCGGCCTCGGCGGCGATGAGAGCGGAGCGCGCCTGCTCCACCTGAGCCTTCAGCGCGCTGATGTCCGCGTTACTGTAGCGGTCGGTGCGACGTGCCTGCAGCGCGGAAACCTTGGCATGTGCGTCGGTTACGCGCTGCTGCGCGGCGGCGACTTCACTGGCGGAGGCTGCACCGCGGCTCTGCAGCATTTGGTAGGTGGAAAGCGAGGCGACAGCTTCGCGCTCCTGCGCCTGGGCCGCGATCATGTCGGACTTGCTCGACAGGAGCTCTTCCTGATTGCCGCCGTGTTCGGCGTTTTGCAGGGTGTTCTGGGCGGAAGCCAATGTTGCTTTGGCTGCAGCTACGTGGCTGGCGGCGTCGGTGGTGTCCATACGCAGCAACTCCTGGCCGCGGCTGACCTTCTCGCCGACATCGACGAAAAGCTGTTCGATGACGCCCGGAGCAGCCGCGTGAGCCTGGTAATCGTCCATCGGCTCCACTTTGCCATTCGTGGCAACGGAGACGATGATGTCCTGGTAACTGACAGTCGCTGTGCGCACTTCGACCGGCGCACGCGTGAAGCTGCGGATCATGAAAAACAGGGCCACAAGGGCGGCGAGAATAATAATTCCCCACACCCATCCGCGCGATCGATTGGAACTCTGTTCAGCCATAAGCAAAGCGTCAGTATATAAGACGCCCTGACTCGTCTGACGACGCAAGACTTTTGTGCGCAGAGGTTTACGAGAGCGTTTCTTCCACTGTCTTTTGGGTTAAACGCTGTTACGTTGGCGGCGGATGGCGACGATTTCCAGTTCCCAACCTCCGAAATCCGGATGCCAGTTGCGGTGCATGCGGAAGGCCAGGTCGAATCGGTCTCCCTGCGACCAGCCTTCGGTCTGCGCGCGGACAGCCCAGTCTGTGCGCCGGCTCCACGCCATGCCGCCAAAGCGCGTGCCGGTTTCCGGGTCTTCCACTCCGAGACGCAGATGACGGTCTTTGATGACCTTCGGAGGCGCCGTCAGCACAACTCCAAAGCTGACGAACAGCGGTTCCGGATTGCCTTGTCCGAACGGACCCATTTGTTCGAGTGAAGTAAGGAAGTCCGTCGTGATCTCGCTGAGGCGCAACTCGGCATCGCATTCAACGATTTCTCCCGCGGCGGCCTGAAGGCCATGCGCCAGTGCATGGCGAATCATGCGCTCCCGCAGGTCGGATACCCGGACGGACGGCAGGGAGAAGCCGACGGCATGGGCATGGCCGCCAAAACGGGAGAAGAGCCGGACGTCCGGTGAGTCGGAGGCGGAATCGACCGCCGTGAGAGCGTCCAACAGGTGAAAACCGGCGACGGACCGGCCTGAACCATAGGCATGACCATCCTCATGCGCGATCACCAGCGCGGGGCGTCCGGTGCGGTCGACGACCCGGGAGGCCAGGATGCCAATGACGCCGCGATGCCAGGCGGGGTCGTCGAGCACCAGGCAGGCAGCCAGGCCCTCGGGTAAGGCGGTCATAGCTTCGAGCCGGGCTTCGATCTCGCGCAAGGCTTCGGATTCCGTCGCCCGGCGGTCGTCATTCAGGCTGTGAAGCTTTTCGGCGAGCGCCTTGGCCACGGCGGGGTCGCGCGCGAGGAACATATCCACCACATCGCTGGCGATATCCATGCGTCCGGCGGCATTGATGCGTGGGCCGATCCGGAAGCCGACATCGGTCGCGGTGATGGGCCGGCTGGTGTCGACGCCGGCCAGTTCGATCAGGGCGCGCAGGCCGGGCTGTGCGGGGCGCTGCAGTTCGCGAAGACCGATGGAGGCGATGACGCGGTTTTCGTCCACCAGGGGAACCGAGTCCGCGATGGTGGCGATGCTGAGCAGTTTGAGGAAGGATGGCAGGGTCTTCTCGCGCAGCCGGCGCCGCTCGTCTTCGGTGGTCGCAACGCTTTCCAATAGCGCCTGTGCAAGTTTGAACGCGACCCCCGCGCCGCAGAGTTCCTTGCAGGGATAGCCGCAATCCGGTTGATTGGGGTTGAGCACGGCGAGGGCATAAGGCACGCCTGCCGCGGCATCGGGCAGGTGATGGTCGGTCACGATCAGGTCGAGCCCAACGCGTTCGGCTTCGCGTGCCGCCGCAAAGGCGCGGATGCCGGTGTCGACACTGATCACGAGGCGCACGCCTTCAGCGGCAGCGGATTCGATCCGCGACTCCTGCATGCCATAGCCTTCGCGGATGCGATGCGGGATGTGATAACGGACATCCGCCGCTACGCCAAACGAGGCGGCTACACGCTCCGCTGCGGTTTTCAGCAGCACGGTGGCGACTGTGCCGTCGACATCGTAGTCGCCGTAGATCAGGATGGGCTGTGCGTTGTGCAGCGCGTAGGACAGGCGGTCGACCGCGTCATACATCCCCTTCATGAGGAAGGGATCGTGCAGAGCCTGCAGGGAAGGCGCGAGAAACGCCTGTGCCGCTTCGACTGTCGCAAAGCCGCGGCAGACCAGCACCCTCGCCAGCGAAGCAGGGAGGTTAAGCTCCTCAGCCAAAGTGCGGGCAGCGGGCGAGTCCTGAGCGCGAATGACCCAGGAGGCATCGTCCGTATCGAGGGGCGGTTGCGGCATCGAGGAAGTTATTCGTCGTCGCTGTCGTCGACGATGATCTGGCCAAGTTCAGTGACGGTTTCCATTAGCTCCTGGAACTGGTCATACCACTCGGTCGCGGACTCATAGAGAAACACAACGCCGCCGTGCGAAAAGCCAAGCTGGATATAGCCGGTCTTGCCCACGTGTTGCGTGAGCTCCTGGGCTTCTTCAAGTTCGGCTGCGTCATGGTCGGGGTAGTTCTGGTCGCGCACCTGTCCGATGAGCGTGGCCACGTCTTCAGGCTCGAGCACAACTTCGCTCATGGTCACGAAGGGCGCGTTGGCTGACTTGGCGTGCTCTACGAAATCTTTCCAGCCGTCGGCATCTTCATCTTCGAAGACGATGCTGGGCACATCTTCGGGCACGTAAGCCTTCATACGGCCCATGCCGTGCCCGGCAATGAACGCGACCATATCGTCTTTTACGCCTGTCAAATCGTCTGTGATCATTCTGTCCATTTTCGCAGAAACGCGAGCGGAGAAGTAATGACCCATGAGGTTAATGCGGGGTGCACCTGTGGAGGTTGCGCCTCCGGACCGAGCCATGAATGTTGAATCGGCTACGAACCGAGTCTTGCTTAAGAACACGACTTCAGTCGTGTTGCTATGCGTTTCGGGTGACCGGCTTCAGCCGCTGAGGTACCCTTTCTTCTGTGGCGACTAGAGCGGTTCCGGTAATGGTGTAGACCGAAGAGCCGGGGTCCCCAGCGAGCGCTCTTTGCTCGACTGGGGTGGAGAGAGGGTGCTGAAGCCGTTTTCTCCCAATGAAAACGGCCTTCTCAGATATTTCTGGGACCGCAGTATGAACGGAAATGCTCTAAAGCCATTTTCCTCGCGCCCTTTCGACACGACTGAAGTCGTGTCCTTAAGCAAGGCGTTTCGCCTTCGGCTATTGGGGATTTTCTCTCGGCCAATGGCAGAACTTTAGTTAGGTCAGGTCTCAGGAATAGGCGATGGCATTTCCGTCCGCTCGCATTTCGCTGGCTGCGGCGTAGACGCGATCGTTTCCGCTGTGGCGGTTTTCAATGCACTCGTAGCGGCCGAAACCTCCATCGCTTGGCGCCAGCGTCCAGCCGATATCGACGAGAGCTTTGCGGGTTTCGACGGGAACACCCTGCTCCAGCCGCAGCACGCCATTGATGCCGTAGCCGGGGCCATCTTCGCCCATACTTTGTGACGAGCCTTCATGATGCCAGCGGGGACTGTCGCCCGCAGCCTGGATGTCGAGCCCGTAGTCGATACGGTTGATCAATATCTGCGCCTGGCCTTGCGGCTGCATGTCGCCGCCCATGACGCCGAAGCTCATCCATGGAACGCCATCGCGAACGGCGAAGCCGGGGATGATGGTCTGGAAGGGCCGCTTGCCGGGGGCGTAGATATTCGGATGGCCGTCTTTGAGTGAGAAGAGCTGGCCGCGGTCCTGGAACATGAAGCCAAGGCCGTCGGCAACCAGGCCTGAGCCCATGCCGCGGAAGTTCGACTGGATCATCGAGACCATCAGGCCGTCACTGTCGGCGGTGGTGAAGTAGGTGGTATCGCCATGGCTGGGAGCCTGGCCGGGATAGACAGGCGACAGGATCTTGCCGGGGTGGATCAGGGCGGCGCGCTGCTTCGCGTAGTCCTTGGAGTTCAGCATCTCGTAGGGAATTTTTGCGAAGTGAGGATCGGCGTAGTAGCGGGCGCGGTCTTCATAGGCCAGCCGCTTGGCTTCGATCTGCGCATGGATCGATTCGGGTGACTGGAAGCCCATGCTGCGAAGGTCGAAGTTTTCCAGAATATTCATCATCTGCAGCGTGGCAAGACCCTGAGTGTTAGCAGCCATGCCATACACGTTGACACCGCGATAGGTGGTGACAAGCGGGTCGATCCATTCGGCTTTGTGGTTTTTGAGGTCGTCGTAGGAAAGCCAGCCGCCGATGCGCTTGAAGTAGGCGTCAATGGTGTGCGCGATCTCGCCTTGATAGAAAGCATCGCGGCCGCCCTGGGCGATCAGGCGGTAGGTGTGGGCGAGGTCGGGATTGCGGAAAACATCGCCTTCGTTGGGCAGCTTGCCGCCGGGCGCGTAGGTCTTCATGGCGTTGACGGTTTCTTCCACACCACTGCCGGGGCGGGTGAAGGCCATCAGGTTGCGCTTAATGTAGTAGCCGATGATCTGGGGCAAAGGCACGCCGGTTTCGGCGAGATGAATCGCGGGTGCAAGGCACTCCGCCCATTTCAAGCGGCCATAGCGCTGGTGCAGTTGCCACCAGCCTTCGAGCGCGCCCGGAGTGGACACGGTGACCGCACCGAGCGCAGGCAGCGCGCCGTTCTTCGCGCGCTGGCGAACGGTCTCAAGCGTGAGCGCGCGCGGCGAATTCCCGGAACTCGCCATGCTGACCACCTTCTTCAACCTGGTGTCCCACAGCATGATGAAGCAGTCGCCACCCAGGCCGCTGCTGGTGGGTTCCAGGAAGCCGAGGCAGGCATTGGCGGCAACCGCCGCGTCGGCAGCGGAGCCACCCTTCTTCAAGGTTTCAATCGCCGCCAGCGTGGCCAGCGGATGCGCGGTGCCGGCAGCACCCGCGCAGCCCATGGCCGCGGAACGCGAAGCGAAGCTAGCCCCTGAGATGCGGTCGCCGGCATGGACATCGTTGCGCACGAAGCGTTCCGCGCCGGCTTCCTGAAAGGATGGGTGACTGGTGCTTTCCAGCGGAGGGAGAGGCGCTATCTGATTAGAGGGCACGGAGCGGCCGCCCTGAGCGAAGGAGGCAGGATCGAGCGCAAGGGCACTTGCGGCTGCAGGCAAGGTGGCAAGAAAGGTTCGACGACGCAAGATGCCTCCAGATGTGGGAGAAGAAAGACCGCTTCAGCATAACGCGGGCCGTCGTGAAAGGGGACACGTTCGAGATGGTGGCGGTGCGAAGAGGGTATTGAACGGAAAGGCCGCGAACGGTGAAGTTCGACGGGGTGGTTGCACGAACGGTAGGTCCGGTCTTTAGACCGGACATTAAAGGCCAGCCGAGAGTCCGGCTTTAGCCGCTGAGGGAATGCTTTTTGCCAAAGATTTTCAATGGAGGACGAGATTCCCGGAGGCGCATCGGACTTTGTATGCTCAGAAGCTTCGCGACTAAGGCGTTGCGGGTTAAACTTTTCGTGAAATCCAAGGTGTCCAGGGCGGGAACTTACTTCATCACGGCTGTTGCCAATGGACGCCGCAGAACATTTCACACTGAACAAGACGCTTTGCTCTTGATCGAAACCTTGCAGCTCTATCGACGCGAGGGTAAGTATCTGTTGCATGCCTTTGTCGTGATGCCCGACCACCTTCACATTTTGATTACGCCAAAGAGCGCAACGATGGAGCGCTCGGTTGGTTTGATCAAGGGAGGCTTTTCTTACCGTCTTCAATCGAAAATGCCGGTTTGGCAGGACGGTTATGACGATCATCGTTGCCGCGACGTGGACGAATTCATCAGCCGGCGGGAATACATCCATATGAATCCGGTCCGTGCCGGAATCGTTGCGGAGCCACACCTGTTTCGGTTTTCCTCTGCGTATAGGCAGGAGCAAGCCCCCGGCGGCTAAAGCCGGATCTATGGGGCTGCTTAATGTCCGGTCTGAAGACCGGACCTACCGTATATCGCCCCAGTGACACCCTCGGCCGCGTCACAAGCAACAACAAACGGTTGTGAGGCATGCGTTGTCATTGCTATTTGCCTCACCTTCCATCGTCCCCCTGTGTCCCCGGTTGATTCCTCCCCCATCAGCCGCATGGGGCAGCGGCGATACACTAAGGCCTGTGTTTCGCTCACGGTTTCGTGATTTCGACTGGACCCTGCTGGGGTTCGTGCTGCTGCTCTCCGTGATCAGCGTGTGGGAAATCCGTTCCGCGACCGCGATGACCAAGTTCCATGGTTTCCACGTCAAGCAGATGATCTTTCTCGGCGTGGGCCTGGTGATCATGTTCGCCGTTTCGCTGGTGGATTATCACCGCCTGCTGGATATCGCTCCGTGGGCGTACGGTGTCAGCCTCGTGGCCCTGGTCACGGTCAAGCTGGTCGGCCAGAAGGTGCTGGGTGCCCGGCGCTGGATCAACCTGGGTGGAGGCGTGCATTTTCAGCCGTCCGAATGGGTGAAGCTGGTGCTGATCCTGGCGGCGGCGCGCTTTTTCTGGAGTAAGGTCGGACAGGAATTAAGCTGGCCGGACATTGGCAAAGCCACGTTGCTGGTAGGCGTGCCCATGAGCCTGGTGATGGTGCAGCCCGATCTGGGAACCACGCTGACCTATGTGCCGGTGCTTTTGATCGGGCTGTTCCTCGGTGGTATCAAGTTCCGTCAGGTGCTCTTGATCGTGGCCGGCCTGGCGCTGGTCGGCGGCATCGTGTTCGCCAGCGGCAAGCATTTGAAGCCCTATCAGCAGAGACGCATCGACGCCTTCCTGAACCCTGATTCAGACCCCAAGGGATCCGGCTACCAGATCCGGCAGTCGCTCATTGCGGTTGGCTCGGGCGGCATCTGGGGGAAGGGCGCCAACCAGGGAACCCAGACTCAGGGCGACTTTCTACCCATCCCGTACACAGACTTCATCTTCGCCGCGTTTTGCGAAGAGCACGGCTTTGTGGGCGCCAGCCTGGTGCTGCTGCTGTACTTCCTGATCCTGGTGCGGCTGATCCAGAACGCTGGCACTGCGGCCGATCCACCTGGGACGTTCATCATCATGGGCGTCATGGCGGTAACGCTCTTCCAGATCGCTATTAATGTAGGCATGTGCGTCGGCCTGATGCCGGTGACGGGTATTCCCCTGCCCCTGATGAGCTATGGCGGATCGTCCATTATCTTTACGTTCCTGTCGCTGGGGATCGTGATGAACATCCGCATGCGGCGGTTTGTGAACTAGGCCGAACTGGACGGCTTCTCCGTCACCTTTTTTCTGCGCCACATTAAAGGTCAGCCCGTACGAGTCCCTGACGTAGCACTTGGGCACGGATGGGTCGTCCTGTTCGATCCGGCAGCCGGCGGCGACGAGCTGGGTTTTGGCGGATTCCAGGTCGGGAACGAAGAATTCAAAGACCGGACCGTACGCGGGGCCGCGGTCGAGATACAGCCGAAACGAGCCGGCTTCCAAACCGATCAGGTTGGGCTCGTCGACGACGCGTTGCAGGCCAAGATGCTGCTCATAAAAGGCGGCGGCCTGGGCTAAATCCTGTGTTTGGAGCAGCACATCACGGGAAGCGGGCGTGGAACCGGGCATGGGACTCTCCTGGGACATAGATAGAGCGGGGGGCGGCCTTTTGGAATTGCGCGACCCCGTTCGCACGGTCTTTGGTGCATACTAGA
>DASYEV010000037.1:0-2177 GCA_036498835.1 Acidobacteriaceae bacterium
TGGACTGGTCCCCAATTTTGAGACAAACGGTTAAGACTCATTTTTCATTGAATGGAGAATTGAGTCATGGGCTTGTCACGCAGGCAGTTCACGCAGGAGTTTAAACTGGCCGCTGTTCGGCGGCTGGAGCAGGGTGTTTCGCTGGCCGAAGTGGCGCGCGGGCTGGAGGTGAGCCCGAACGTGCTGCACCGATGGCGCCGGGAGTTTCGGCACGGGCCGGGCAATGCATTTCCGGGCAACGGCAAACCGCGCTGGAGCGAAGGCCGGGTGGCGGAACTCGAACGGAAAGTCGGCCAGCAGGCGCTGGAGATCGATTTTTTGAAGGGGTGCTTGCAGCGCGTCGAGGAAGCGCGGATGCTGCAGGCGCTAAATGGGAATCCGCGGTCTACCGGAAGGTCAAAGAAAAAGTGACCGCCGGGCACAGCTTGACGATTGCGCGGATGGTGAAGCTGGCCCAGGTAAGCCGGGCCAGCTACTATCGCTTCGATGAGAAGGCCACGCCGGCCACGGATTCGGATATGAATCTGCGAGATGCGATTCAGCGGATCGCGCTGGAGTGGCCCAGTTACGGACGGCGGCGCATCACTCACCAACTGCGCAGGCAGGGCTGGACAGCGAACTGGAAGAAGGTTTACCGGCTGATGCGCGAGGATAATCTGCTGTGCGTGCGCCGGCGGAAGTTCGTGGTCACAACCGAATCGAACCACGGACGGAAGATCTATCCAAACCTGAAGCCGGAACTGGTGGTGACGGGGGTTGATCAGCTCTGGGTGGCCGATATTACCTACATTCGTCTGCAGGCTGAGTTCGTTTATCTGGCTGTGATTCTGGATGCCTGTTCACGACGAGTGATCGGTTGGGCGCTGGATCGAACGCTGGAAGATGATCTGACGCTCGACGCTTTGCGCATGGCTTTGTTGCGGCGCGTGGTTGAGCCGGGGCTGGTCCATCACTCAGATCGCGGCTCGCAGTACGCCAGCAACGATTACACCGGTCTGCTGAAAGACAACGGCATACGGATCAGCATGTCTCGCAAAGGTAATCCGTGGGATAACGCGAGCTGCGAGTCGTTCATGAAGACGCTGAAGTACGAAGAAGTGCACCGCAATGAATATCGCGATCTGGCCGAAGCCAAAGCCGCGATCGGCATTGTTCTGGAGAAAATCTATAACCAGAAGCGGCTGCACTCGGCCATCGGCTACAGATCGCCGGCGGAGTTCGAGGCTCACCTCAAACTGACAGCAGGAGCTATGGCATGAACCTGAAGGTGCGTTTTTTCAGGCATGACGGTATCTGTCGGCCGATGAATGTTTCTATGAATTACCTGGGCCGAAGTACCGCTCCCCGGCCGGGTTCGACCCAGGCTTGCAGCAAGGACGCACCGGAGGTGCTGCGCCCTACTCATCGTCGCGACGAGTACCGACCGGCTATTCCTCAGCGGGTTGCTCGCCAGCATTGCCCGCCTCCGCTTCACCGGTATGCCCATCCTAAAACCGTTCCGGGATGGGGCACAATGGATTTTCAGCGAACGGTCAACAGTGTCTTAACTGTTTGTCTCAGCCAAGGGGACCACCCCAAGGCAAGCCAGATGTGTTTGGAGGGTTCTGTCGATTATCAGGCGTCAGGAAGAGAATAAACCGGTCGCCCACCGAAACGAGTGGGTCTCCGTCTTCCTCTTCATCCCAAGGACCCATCTTCCCGCCAACCTGCGCAATTAGTACATTGATCGCATCATCCTGAACCTTGCCACTGAGAATCGAATTTATAGAAACCACGGAATCGGTTTCAATGGTTGGGATAGCAGCCTGCTCCGAACTGGTCGTGGTCGAAGGGAGTACCCTGGCTATTGAACCGTCCACGATTAGAGCCGCGCCCCGCATCAGTTCCAAAATCGATGACGGAGTTCCCATTGTTGTTCCGCGGACGATTACGTGACCTCCATTAACCATCGATGATTTTGAGTGCTCCATATTCCCCGATTGCGCCTCCCCCAAGGCGGTAAAGACTGTGAAGACGACGGCCCAAAAGCGTATGTACATGATCGAGTTCCTTTCTTCTTTGCCTGTAGGATACGACTATTGTCCCTGTGCCGTAAGCTCGCTCAGCAAGATACTCCCAAACAATAATTGCCTCCAGGGGAGCAGTACCCGGGAGCACTGGGATAAATGCTGTTGACG
>DASYEV010000038.1:0-2222 GCA_036498835.1 Acidobacteriaceae bacterium
CGACAGTCGGATCTATCCCGTAACAGGCTGGATCGAAGTCTATTGGGCCATGCCAGTGATCACGTAGCTCTCTCTGAACGCCGTTCTACGGAGGCTTTGGCACGAGCGCGCCTCGATCAGACGTTCTCGGCAATCCTGCCGGGCCAAGAATCTCACGCCAAGTCAAACTCACCCAGCACTATTGGCCGACCAGATGATGTCAGTACTGCAGGGGGTTATGCGCTTCGATCGAACGGCGCATCTGACATGAAGTGTGTCCGCTTCTGACCCTAAGCGGGCGGGCACCACAGCTCGCGAAGATGACGTCGCATCTATCGGGCAGGTCGGATCCTGAGTGTCGAATGAACGGAATGGGATTGGCCCGCGGCTAGGGTTTTCAGCCGCACCAAAAGAGCAGGCGAGGATCCGATCGGCTGGGCACGCTGCCGCCAGGGTCAACAGTCGTGACCGCACACGCTTCTAATAAGAACTACGCGTATTACGCAAGAGCCACATCGCGCGTGAGGGGCGTGCGAGATGCCCTCAACCTTGACATTCCAACACCCGGCTGGTAATAGTCAACTAATTTTGGAACGTTCCACAAAAATTAACCAAAAGCGAAAAATAGGGAGGAACTTGTGATGGGAGATAAGGCAAAAGGCGCATCAGGGCCCCAAGATCGAGGGCCATCGAAATCGAATATCGTGGCGTCAGAAGGGGCTGCGCGGCCGAAAGGCGGCCGTCAGGCGAGGTCGGGAATCTCGCGCCGCACCTTCGTCGGTACGGCCGGTGCCGCTGTGGCGCTCGGCGGGATTTCCAGTTTTTCCCCATCGAGCCGAGCCGACAACGGTGAGGTTGTCGTGATGGCTTGGGAGAACTACGTTCACGCGGAAATCCAGAAGCGTTTCGCGAGCAAAACCGGCATCACCGTGCGCGGCGTGCCGGCGGATTCCGACCAGAACATGTTCACGAAGCTAACCGCCGGCGGCGGCGACCAGTACGACATCGTGTTTGCAAATGCCGGCTTCTGTCCGTTCTACAACAAAGCCGGTCTGATCGAGCCGATGGATCTCAACGAGATCCCGGCCGCGAAAGACCTCTGGCCTATCTTTCGTACAAACAAGACCTTCCCGTACATCACCGAAGAGGGCAAGGCGCTGCTCTATCCGAGCATGTGGGCGTCCTTTGGAATCTGCTGGAACACCGAGCTGTTCAAGGTTCCGGAGCCGTATTCATGGAAGTCGCTCTGGGATGCTCCCAAGGGCAAGGTGATCCTGCAAGGTGCGGGCGACGACTTCCTGGGGCTCGCCGGCCTCGCGCTGGGGGTGCCCCGATCCGAGATCTACTCAATGACCGGAGACAAGCTGAAGAAGGCGGCAAGCTATCTCAAGGAGCTTAAACCGTTCCAAATCAGCAACAGCTCCGACATCGTGACCGCCGACGCGATCCGCACCGGAAAAGCCGTGGTTGGTCAGGCGACGAGCCTCGGCCTTGCATACCGGATCAACGAAAAAGCGGGCAAGAAGGTGGCCGAGATCCAGCTTCCGAGTGAAGGTGCGCTTGGCTGGGTCGACGGACCGCAACTGGTCAAGGGCGCCAAGAACCGCGACAACGCGATCAAGTTTATTGACTTCCTCATGGGCGATCCGGACATGCAGGACTGGCTCTGGCAATACAACGTCTTCGGCATGGCGAGCCAGACCACCTCGGAGCGCATCATGAAGGCCGGAGATAAGCTGAAAGCCCCGGTCTACGAGTCACTCGGCGGCATGAAGCCGGAGATCGCAACCAGCATGCTCTTCCAGGCGCCTTCCAACTATCCGCAGGAGTGGGCGGCGGCATACGACGAGGTGCTGGCAGATTAGACCCTCGCAACGGCGTAGCCGAAAAACGCCACGCGGTTGCGCGGAGGGGGCGGAATGCTGATAGGCGAGGGTCATCCACCGGCCGTTCAAGCGAACACCGGCTCGGCGGGATCGATGCAGGCGGCATCGATCCCGCCTGCTCCGCGAGTCCGCCGTCGCGGCCTCGAGAATCCGCTGCTTCCACTGCCGGCGGTGCTCATGGTGGCGGTCGGATTTTTCGCACCTCTGGCCGTTCTAATCGTTTATTCGTTCTGGCCGACCGTGAACGGGCAGATCGTCCACGAATGGACGATCGCCAACTACACTCGATTCTTCACCGGAGAGGCCTACTGGCGAATGCTGCTCCGGTCCTTCGGGCTGGTCGCAATTGCGTCCGGG
>DASYEV010000039.1:0-3593 GCA_036498835.1 Acidobacteriaceae bacterium
ATCGGCGAAAGCCTGGAAGAAGGGTATCGGGCGTATCAACGGATTCACGCAGAAGTCGATCACTTTATTCCACTCTACGACCCTGAAGTGCTCACCCGATATCCCAACGGAGTTGTGGCTTGACGAACCCCGCATCGCGAACCCCATTGGCGCCGCAGAAAACCATGACCTCCCAGACATCGAACACACATCGTCATCAGCCTCACATTACACCTACGCCTCACCGCCTACGGAGGAAAGTGGCCCTGGTCACCGGCGGTGCCCATAGCATCGGGAAAGCCATTGCTCTGCGCTTCGCCGAGGAAGGCGCGGACGTTTGCATCGTGGACAAGGACTTGCAGGGAGCCGAAGAAGCGGCTCAGCAGGTGAAACAATTCGGCGTACGTGCCGTCGCGCTGCTTGGCGATGTGTCGGACCGCCCGCGCGTAGAAGCGATCGTAAAACAAACCGTTGACGAGTTCGGCGGCATCGATCTCCTGATCAACAATGCCGGAATCATCGTATTCGGCTCCCTCATGGAGTGCCGGGTAGAGGATTGGAACCGGATGATGGCGGTCGACCTCACCGGCGCGTTCCACTTCACGCAGTTGGTCGGCCGGCAGATGATCGAGCAGGGACGCGGAGGGCGTATGGTCCACCTGGGGTCGACGGCGTCTCTGCTGCCGACGCCGCAACAATCCGCCTACTGCGTCGCCAAGGCAGGACTGATGATGCTCAGTCGCGCCGCCGCCATGGAGTTGGCGGATTTCAAAATCACTTCGAACCTGTTGTGCCCCCAGGGCGCGATCACGGAAATCAATCGCGAGCTTCTAAGCGATCCTGCAATTCTGCAATCCCTGGAAGACCATATTCCCGCACATCGCCTTTCGACAGTGGAGGAGATCGCTGCAGCTGCAGCCTTTTTGGTCTCCGATGAAGCGTGCTTCATTACGGGTACCGAGCTCATCCACGATGGAGGCTCAACCATCAGTGGCCTGTGGTGGCGGTAAGTCCAGCCGGTCGACGTATCCCGAACAAAGTCAATTTGACCCAACGATGAAAGGACAATCCCCTATGCCAAGCAACCCATTTTCCGTTACGAGCGAATTTATCCAGGAACTCAACGCACCCTTCTCGCTGACGCCGGAACAGATCGAGTTTTACCGGGAAAATGGCTACATCAAGCTCAAACATCTGCTCTCCCCAGAACTCCTGGAACATTATCGTTGCGCCATCGCCGCCGCGGTCACGCAACTCTCCGCCGGTACCCTTCCGCTGGAGCAGCGCACAAGTGTCATTGACCGGGCCTTCCTGCAGATCATGAACCTGTGGACGAAGTTCGATGAGGTGAAACAGTTCGTTTTCGGCAAGCGGCTCGCCCGCGTTGCGGCGGAGTTGATGGGGGTGAGCGGCGTTCGACTCTACCACGATCAGGCGCTGTACAAAGAACCCGGCGGCGGCATTACGCCCTGGCACGCCGACCAATATTACTGGCCAGTTTCCAATAACAACATCATTACGGCGTGGGTGCCTCTACAGGAAACTCCGCCAGAGCTGGGACCGCTGACCTTCTGCGAAAAAAGCCAACACCTGCAATTCGGCCGGGACGTTGCGGTCAGTGACAAGAGTGAACTGACACTGACAGATGCGCTCGAGGCTTTCAGCAAGGATGAAACCGGATATGAGTTCGGTGACGTGAGCTTCCATGCTGGATGGACCTTCCATCGCGCCGGAGCAAACGCCACCGAGCGTCCCCGCGAAGTGATGACCATGATCTACATGGATGAGGACATCAAGTTGATCGAGCCGATAAACGAGCACCAGATACATGACAGAGAGAGCTGGTGTCCTGGTGTTGAAGTGGGCGAGACCGTCGCGTCTGCGCTGAACCCGGTGCTGTATTCGACAGTGGACGATGTGCGTTCGACGGTGAGTGGTTCTTGAGGCTCGCCGCACTAGCTGGAGCCGGTGCCGGTCTAGTGCCGCTGAACGGCCTTGATGCTGCGGTCATCGCCGTGTACTTTGCCGCAGTACTCGGCCTCGGCTTTCTGCTTCGAAAACAGTCCAACACCAGCGAGGACTTTTTCCTGGCAGGACGTCAGATGAGCGCCTGGGTGGCGGGCCTAAGTTTCCTGGCTGCCAACATGGGTGCGCTCGAGTTGATGGGATGGGCCGCGGCCGCCTATCAGTACGGGTTTCTGGCAGCGCATTGGTACTGGATCGGCGCCGTGCCGGCCATGTTGTTCCTGGCGCTGGTTATGATGCCGTTCTATTACATCTCGGGAACCCATTCCGTACCGGGCTATCTGAAGTTGCGATTCGGTGAAGCGACACGCGCCCTGAGCGCAGTTTCCTTTGCCGGCATGACGATCCTGATGAGCGGCATCAATATGTTCGCCATGGCCAAGGTCATGCAGGTCGTTCTGGGATGGAACCTGACGTTCTCGATTGTGGCTTCTTCCGTGACGGTTGCAGTCTACGTGACGCTGGGTGGGTTACGATCCGCCGTTCTGAACGAGGTTCTCCAGTTCTTTCTCATCTGGGCCGGCGCGCTGGTGATTCCGGTGCTCGGCTTGATTGAGACGGGCGGATGGGCAGGACTGAAGCAACGCATTCTGGCAAACGCCGCGGCTGGCCTTACGCCCAGCTCAGGTTATCTCCATCTCTGGACGACGTTGGGCCATTTTCGATCCAACAGCATGGGGATTCACTGGACAGGCATCGTCTTCGGACTGGGCTTTGTTGGCGCGTTCGCCTACTGGACAACCGACTTTCTGGTGGTGCAGCGGATCCTGGCGGCCAAAGATTTGCGCAGCTCCCAAATGGCTCCAATCATCGGAGCCTGCTTCAAGATGGCCGTTCCGCTTATCGTCATCCTTCCCGGCCTGATCGGCCTGGCAGTGCTGCCCACTTCGGGATTAGCGCTGGTGGGCGAAGGCTATGCGCACGCGGGGCAACACACCTACAACGAAGTGCTGCCGCTTTTGCTGATTCGATATGCGGGTCCGGGTTTGCTGGGCCTGGGGATCACGGCACTCATCGCGGGGTTCATGTCCGGAATGGCCGGAAACGTAAGCGCGTTCTCCGCGGTGTGGACCTATGACATCTACCGCCCACTAATTCGCCCGGAAAGCACGGACGCAGAAATGCTGAAGATGGGCCGATGGAGCGCGGTACTGGGCGTTGCCGTGTCTGTGGGCACAGCATATTTCGCCGCGCACTTTGCTTCGATCATGGAGTACGTGCAGGCGCTGTTCAGCTTCTTTGTTACACCACTGTTCGGGACAGTGATTCTCGGCATGCTGTGGAAGAGAACCACCGGGGCCGGGGCGTTTTGGGGTCTGCTGGTCGGCACGGTGTCCTCGGTCGGGATGTGGGTGTGGGTGCAGGTGCAGCCCTCGGCCCTACATATCCTGGCGCTTTCGGGCGATGCGCAGCCCATCGCTGAAACGCTGTATCGCATCATCTGGTCGTGGCTGGCCTGCGTGATCGTGACCTGTGGCGTAAGCCTCGCAACCGAACCCGCCCCTTACGCGTCGCTCAACGGACTCGTCTATGGATGTACCGCGCTCCCGTCCCGGGGGAGCTATCCACTGGTGCAGCGCCCCGCGTTC
>DASYEV010000040.1:0-1530 GCA_036498835.1 Acidobacteriaceae bacterium
CAGGAATCTTCCTAACAAGCCTTTCAGCAGCATCTGTTCTCGGAGTCTTCGCTGCATCACCGAGGTGACCTGACCGGCCTTTTTTGTACCAGTCGAAACGAGAGACTGGATTGAGAAAGGAAGCGGAAAAATGCCAAAAAAGAGTTTCACGCCAGAGCAGATCGTGGCCAAGTTGCGCCAGATCGAAGTGCTGTTGAGCCAAGGCAAGACCGTGCCGCTAGCTTGCAAGGAAGGCGGCATCACCGATCAGACTTACTATCGCTGGCGTAAAGAATACGGCGGTTTGCAACTAGAGCAAGCCAAGAAGCTGAAAGATCTGCAGAAGGAGAACGCGCAGCTCAAACGAGCCCTCGCCACCGTGACGCTGGAAAGGCAGGTGCTGAAGGACATCGCGGAGGGAAACTTCTAAGTCCCGTGCGGCGACGCCTCGCCGTTCAACACGCACGGGACAAAGGATTGAGTGAACGGCACGCCTGCCGGGTGGTGGGACAGTGGCGGACCACGCAGCGCTATCAGCCCACCCTGTGCGACGACGAGGATCGGCTCACCCAGTCGATCCTCGCGCTGGCTGGGCAGTATGGGCGCTTCGGTTATCGAAGAATCACCGCCCTACTGAAGACGGCCGGATGGATAGTGGGCAAGGATCGAGTGCAACGCATCTGGCGGCGAGAGGGCTTGAAAGTGCCCGCCAAACACAGGCCCCGCGGCCGGCTATGGATGAACGACGGCTCCTGCATTCGATTGCGGCCCCAGCGCCGCAATCATGTCTGGAGCTACGATTTCGTCGAAGCGAGGACGCACGATGGGCGCAGTCTGCGCTTGCTGGTGATGATCGACGAGTTCACGCGGGAATGCCTGGCGATTCGGGTGGCGCGGCGATTGAACAGCTCGCATGTAATCGAGGTGCTGGGTGATTGCATGTTGACGTATGGAGTGCCGGAACACGTCAGATCCGACAATGGCGCGGAGATGACGGCGTGGCGAGTGAAGCAGTGGCTGGCTTCGGTAGGCACGAACCCGTTGTTTATCGAGCCGGGGAGTCCCTGGGAGAACGGATACTGCGAATCCTTTAACGGGAAACTGCGGGATGAATGTTTGAACGGAGAGATTTTTTATTCACTGAAAGAAGCCAAGGTGGTGATCGAACTATGGCGCAAGTATTACAACACGGTCCGACCGCACCGTTCCCTTGGATATCGTCCTCCGGCACCGGCAACCTGGAGTGCGGCAGCATGAACTCGACTGCGCGGCCTAACGCCGCTGTTTGCTTCAGTGCTGACTGGGGCAAGGGGGCTCAAACGCCGCCCGCCTTGCCCCAGACCCCCATCCCCGCTCAAACCTGTCGTATACTCTCTGTCGGATTGGTACAAAATACCGGTCTGGTCACTCCCGGCCGCGAGGAGCTCGGTAGCGTAATTTAGAGCCGAGTCGAGCAGTCCGAGACTGAGGTAATCTCTTCCACCGCGGTCCCAAATCTCGCTATGACCGGCTACAAAAACCGCCTCGCGCCCCATCAGGTTGAAGTAAAAT
>DASYEV010000041.1:0-13817 GCA_036498835.1 Acidobacteriaceae bacterium
TAATCGTCACGCTGATGCCCGCGGCATGACCGGTTTGATCATTTTCCTTGCTGTCCAGCAGGATGTTCGCTGCACTGGAAGAAAGCGCGATACCAAAGTTGCTTGCGGGATTGCTGATCCAGCCCTGTACCAGCCCTGTCACATCGAAGGTCACATACTGGCCCGGAGTCGCAGCCGTAAAGGTTGCAGAGGTCGCGCCCATCGTCGGGATTGACGCATAGGTCACCGACGACTCGCCCCAGGTGGAGGTCACTGGAGCCACATTCACCGTGCCTGCCGCATTCACACGGTTCACAAACAACGTCACCGTCGCGCGCGATACCTGGCTCGCAACAATGCCCGGAGGCAGAGCTGTCAGATCAAATTGAACCAGCGCCGTGTTGCCATTGCCAACGTACAGATTGGAGAGGTAACCGAAA
Organism: Acidobacteriaceae bacterium; assembly: GCA_036498835.1. Taxonomy (GTDB): domain Bacteria; phylum Acidobacteriota; class Terriglobia; order Terriglobales; family Acidobacteriaceae; genus Granulicella. The sequence goes on from DASYEV010000041.1 coordinate 420, forward strand.
TTTGTCGTCGTGCGCGTGGAGTTCACGTGCGCGTCCGCGGTCACCGGCAGCTCCGTCGCTCGCGCAGAACTCACGCAAAGGGTGAAAAACGCCAGCAGAAGGCACGGAACAAGACGAAAACGTTTCACGGCAAACTCCCAAAACTCCGCGCGAACGTCAAGCGTCCGGCGGAGATCATTCCCGAGGAGGTTCTCAACGACGGCAAGTGGACCCAAACTGCACAGCAATAACTTGTTGTGAGGCTCAAGTCACAATGACAGGACGCGCGACGATTGTCAAAATAATTTGCGAATCTGCGAGAATATGCAGGAACTTCCTTCCATGACTGAACCGTTACGCAAACGACACTGGATACCATGGGCACTAGCGGCCATTGCCGCGGTTTTCCTCGTATATTCCAATTCTTTTCATAACGGGTTTCACTTTGACGATTACCACACCGTCACAGACAATCCCGCGATCCGCTCCTTAAGTAACGTGCCGCGATTCTTTACCGACGCGAGCACGTTCAGTGTTCTGCCCGCGAACCGAACCTATCGTCCTGCAGTTTCATTCTCACTAGCGCTCGACTACGCGCTGGGTCATGGCTACACGCCGTTCTGGTTTCATGCGGGAACGTTTGTGCTTTTCCTGCTGCTGCTGGCATCGCTGTTTCTGCTCTACGACCGCTTGCTGCACGCGGTCGACGGTTCCGCAGGCAATGTCTTCCTCGCTCTCATCGCGGCGGCATGGTTCGGTTTGCATCCCGCCATCGCAGAAACAGTGAATTACATCATTCAGCGCGGCGATCTTTACTGCACGCTGGGATGTGTGGCGGCGCTTGCGATCTACGCGCGCCTTCCGCGGTACCGCAGCACCGGCCTCTATCTTCTGCCGCTGGCCTTCGCGCTGCTTTCCAAACCTCCTGCCGCGGTCTTCCCTGTTCTGCTTTTCTTCTACGTGTACTTTTTCGAGAGCAAGGAAGGCACGGGGCGCTGGAAGTCCGCTCTGCTGGCCACGCTGCCCTCACTCGTACTGACCGGCAGCCTGATGCTCCTGCAGTCGGGCATGACGCCAAAGACCTTCATGCCGAGCCAAATCCCCGCCTGGGACTACAGGCTGACCCAGGGATTTGTGTGGCTGCGCTACTTCGGCGCGCTCTTCCTGCCGATCCATCTGAATGTGGACTCCGACCTCCCGGCGTTTGCGACGTTCGACCTGCGCGCCTTCGCAGGTTTATTGTTCGTCGCGGCTTTGGTCACAGGCATTTTCCTCACCGCACGGCGGCGAGTGCTGTATCCCATTGCGTACGGCCTGATCTGGTTTGTGGTCACGCAACTGCCCACCTCGCTCTACCCGCTTTCGGAGATGGAGAACGACCATCGCATGTTCTTCTCCTTCGCCGGCCTCATCCTTGCGGTGGTCTGGGCGGCCGCGCTTCTGCTGCGACGTCTGCTCTCCGCGGAACGCATCGTGCAACTGCGGCCCGCGCTGATCGCCCTCGTTGTCGTGATGCTGGGAGCCTACGGCTGGGGCACGCATCTTCGCAACCGGGTATGGGGCACGGATGAAACCTTGTGGCTGGACGACGTTCAGAAGTCTCCCCACAACGGACGAGGCCTCATGAACTATGGCCTTGTGCTGATGGCCAAAGGCAACTACGCGGAAGCGCTGGATTACTTTAAGCGTGCATTTCCGCTGACACCGAATTACCCGTCGCTCGAAATCAACATGGGCATCGCGACCGGAGCGATGGGGCATGCCGGAGAAGCACAAACCCACTTCGAGCGCGCCATTGCCCTGGCTCCCAACGGCGACGAAGCCCACGCGTTCTATGGGCGATGGCTGATGGAACAGGGCCGTTTGACGGAAGCCATCACTCAGTTGAGAACCGCGGTCCAGTTGAATCCTGCCCGGCCGTTCCAGCAAAACCTGCTGGTTCAGGCCATCCAGAGTGCAACCAGCGGACAGACGGCACAGGCCACGGTCCAGTCGGAAAGTGCCGCCTCCCTGATCAACCGCTCACTCGCGTTGAATCAGGCCGGGAAGTTTGCCGAGAGCATTGCCACCGCGAAGCAGGCGCTGAAGCTTGATCCGCGATCAGCGCTGGCATGGAATAACATCGCCGCCGGCTATGAGGGGATGCGGCAGTGGGATCCCGCGATCGATGCAGCCAGGCACGCGCTGTCGCTACAGCCGGACTTTCAGCTTGCGAAGAATAACCTGGCGTGGTCGGAGTCGCAGAAGAAGCAGAAGGCTCAGGGCAAGCCGTAGGCAAAACCAGCGCTTTTTCTAAAGCAGCAATTCGGTTTTTGATCCAATGGACTGGACGGTACGTATGCCTGCTGTTGTTCAATCCCCATTCCCGCGAGGATACATGTCGGCTCTGGTTTGTAATTTTCGGCTCCGCCTCCTGCAACCCTGCGTTTCGGTGCTCCTCCTTGCAACTCTGAGCTGCCTCTGGGCGCAGGACAATTTTAGAAAGCCATTGGCGGACTACGCAGGTACTTACGCAGATGCGCCACGTCACACCATTGAAATAGTCGGCGACGATACTCTTTTCGCTGTTGTCGACGAAGCCAAATATCCGCTTCTCCCGCACGGTGTCGATGAGTTCACCACCATCACCGGCCAGATAGTTTCGTTCCCTCGTGATGCAAAAGGAATGGTGACCGGCTATCGGCAAGATGGCGCTTTTCATCCTCGGGTATCTACGACAATTACGCCTGAGGCCGCAGCGCTGGCCCGGCCGCGCCCCAAGGGGCAGGATTCTCCCACGGACTATCATTACCATCCGCCCGCCGACCGGCATGACGGAATCGCGGTTGGCGATATCGCCAAGTCAGCTCTTGGAGTCGACACTGCGAATTCGATTGTGAGCGGAATCCTCGCCGGCACCTACCAGGACGTTCACAGTGTCCTGCTCTATCAGCATGGAAAACTGGTGCTCGAAGAGTACTTCTACGGCTACGATGCCCAACGCCAGCACCAGCTCCGCTCGGCAACCAAGTCCATCGTCAGCGCACTGGCCGGCATCGCGATCGATCAAGGCGCTATCGCTGGAGTCCAGGAACCGGTGCTTCCGCACATGAGCTATTCCGGCTATCAAAATCCCGATCCGGGCAAGGCGGCCATCACGCTTGGCGATTTCCTGTCCATGAGTTCGGGGTTGGACTGCAACGACCATAGTTCCACTTCCCCGGGCCGGGAGACGGTGATCGATGACAAACCGGATTGGGTCAAGGCCACGCTCAATCTTCCACTGATCAACCCGCCGGGAAGCAAGGCCTATTATTGCTCGGGCGGCGTGGCAGTGGTGGGGCGGCTCGTCGAAAATAGCACCCACGTGAACCTTCCCGATTTTGCGCAGGCCAACCTCTTCCGCCCCTTGGGAATTTCTCGGGCCGACTGGAAGTGGAACTACGATTTGACGAATGCCGACAAAGAGTATTCGCAGATCCACATGCGTCCCCGCGACATGCTCAAGCTCGGAATTCTCTATCTGAACGGTGGCGACTGGAAGGGGCGGCAAGTCATCTCGAAGGCCTGGGTGCGCACATCGTTGGCCGAGCACAGCCATGTAGACAACGTCAGCTACGGATATTTCTGGTGGCACCCATGGCTGAGAGTAGATGCACCGGCCGGTGAAATCCATCCTTATGTATTCGCCGCCCAGGGCAATGGTGGCCAGAAAATCTACGTCGTGCCCCAGTACGATCTGGTCGCGGTATTCACTGGGGGTGGATATAACGCTGAATCCACCCCGCCCAACACAATCATGGCGAAGTTCATTCTTCCAGCACTGATAAAAGCCACAAGCGGCAAGCAGGTCTCCATCAACGAGAAATAGGTCGCACCTTAAGCGTGTCTTTGGCGCTGGATGATGCGCCCATCCGCATCCGCGACTTCTCCAACGACAGATGAAGCCGCCGATCCAGTTTTCATTGATTAGGCTCAACACTGACGGTTACCGAAGTGCGAGAAAGACGGGCTCCCAAACAAAATGAGCTCTTCCATTCTGTTCTCTGCGAACAGACAGAAGAGCTCAATTCGTCGTTAGTTCAGCGAAATCACAAAAAACGTAATCCGACGGTCACTAATTGCGTGGCGGGAAGATCCCCTGCGTGCAAATGATGAAGTTGACGACCAGGTAAGGATTCTCCACGTTGAATGGGATATTGCCGCCGGCCATTCCGATCGACCCCGGAGCGGCCTGACCGGTGAAAGCATTTCCAGTCATGTAGGCGCCTGTTGTGGTGCCTGGGTTGCGAGGATCCGTCGAGGTGTTCGGCTGCGCGAGCGCAGCGCCGGTTGGATCGCTTGCCAATCCGCTGCCGTTATTCACATTCAGCGTATGGTTGTGCATCGGCATGTTTTGCGAATTCAAAGTAACGCTTTGCACGCCGCCAACCTGCCCCAGAACCATGGTTCCCAAACCACCCGCGGTACCCGCATGGATAGGCACGCGGCACTGCAGGTTCGGAAGGGCGAAGGTTTGTATGCCGTTTCCGCCGTAGGTCGTGCCCAGGATAGAAAAAAGCGCGGCGTTCGATTGGATTGCAAGGAGCTGTCCGTTGCAGAGAGCCCAGTTTTGAGGGGCGAAATTGCCCGCAAACATCATGATGCTACCCATGTATGCGTCCACTTGTTTCTCCGTTTCGTAGTGGTATCCACTTATCTACATTTCATCCAGCAAGAGCCCGGCGCGCCTGAGCGAGGATAACGGTGCATCGGACCGGCCGCAAAAAACTATTCGATCAGATGCCGTGCAATTCCCTGTCAATTTGTACAAACCAGCGAGGCTCCCAAACGGATGTCAGGTGAGCCGTTGTTGTGGGTGTACGTGAAGTAAATGAGGTCTCCCGCAGCGAGCGAAACTGCATGAGCCGCATTCGTGTCCGAACAACTGCCGCTGTTGCCAAGGGCTCCTCCCACGGTAATGGTGCACGCCAGCGATGTGGCCGCGCCGTTCTTCACCAGCGTAAGGCTTCCTGTATCGCTGCCGCTGCCAGCGATGATGTTCTGACCTCCTACGAATAACCCGCCGGCAGTGCAGCCAAATGGTACGGCCGTCTCGATGTTCGTACTCAAAGGGCCGCTCGGCGTCACCGGACTTCCTGCGTAATTTACGGAAACGAAGAACGTACCCGTTGTCGTGGCAGGGTTGTTGAATATGGTGTAGGACGTGAATCCAGGCGATGAGGGACTTGCGCCCGTACCTGTTGCGCCGGTAGCACCTGTGGCTCCAGTGGGACCAGCAGGACCGTTCGGGCCTGTTGTGCCGATGCCTGTTGCACCTGTGGAGCCCGTTGCACCCTTCGCTCCACCTGCCGCAATCTGTAGCCAGTTGACGGGGTCTGCGGAAGGATCATCGCCCACTGCGGACACCGCCGTCAGGATATAGCTCGACCCATTGGTTGTGCAGGTGGTAACGCAGCTCACGACATTCCCGCGCACATACGTCGTAGCCGGGTTATAGGCCACGACCGAGCCGAGCGTCCCGGTAACGCCGGTAGCACCGGTCGCGCCGGTAGAACCCGTGACGCCGGTTGCCCCCGTGGTTCCTGTCGCGCCAGTGACACCAGTGACACCTGTGACGCCAGTCGAACCCGTTGCGCCCGTAGTTCCTGTTGCGCCGGTGGCACCCGTACTTCCTGTCACGCCTGTAGCACCCGTGACGCCTGTGGCGCCCGTAGATCCTGTTGCACCCGTTGCGCCGGTCACACCGGTTGCGCCGGTAGAACCGGTCGCGCCCGTTACACCGGTGGAACCCGTGACACCTGTTATGCCCGTTGAGCCCGTGACGCCTGTGGCACCCGTAACACCCGAAGCGCCTGTCACACCGGTTGCGCCCGTAGAACCGGTGGCGCCAGTCAGGCCCGTCGCGCCCGTGCCACCGGTCGCACCCGTAGAACCTGAGGCACCGGTCGCACCCGTTGAGCCGGTGACTCCAGTACTTCCCGTTGCACCAGTGGCGCCGGTCGCGCCGCTCACGCCCTGGATACCGGTCGCGCCCGTCGCACCTGTGGAACCTGTCACACCCGAGACACCTTGAAGGCCAGTTGCGCCCGTCGCACCAGTGACGCCACTGACGCCCTGGATGCCAGTCGCACCCGTGGCGCCGGTGGCTCCGGTTACACCCGAGATACCTTGAATGCCGGTTGCACCCGTGGCGCCAGTGACACCGCTGATGCCTTGAATGCCGGTTGCACCCGTTACGCCGGTGACACCTTGCAAGCCAGTTGCGCCCGTCGCACCCGTAATGCCGGTTGCGCCGGTAATACCCTGAATCCCGGTTGCGCCCGTGGCTCCGGTCGCGCCCGTAGCACCCGTTGCGCCTACCGCACCCGTGAAGCCGGTAATGCCCTGAATGCCTGTCGCGCCAGTCGCACCGGTAATACCCTGGATGCCCGTAGCTCCGGTTGCACCTGTAATGCCTTGAACGCCCGTTGCACCGGTTGCACCCGTATCACCTTGCGCGCCGCGAAGGCCTGTTGCACCCGTCGCGCCGGTAGTACCCTGTATGCCCGTCGAACCGGTCGCTCCCGCAACACCGGTTGCACCGGTGGAACCCGTCACACCCTGGTTACCCTGCGTACCCGTGGCGCCAGTTGCACCTGTAAAGCCCTGAACGCCCTGTATGCCCTGAATACCGGTTGCGCCTGTCGCGCCCGTTGCGCCCGTTGCACCCGTCGATCCCATCGACGTAATCGTCACGCTGATGCCCGCGGCATGACCGGTTTGATCATTTTCCTTGCTGTCCAGCAGGATGTTCGCTGCACTGGAAGAAAGCGCGATACCAAAGTTGCTTGCGGGATTGCTGATCCAGTTCTGCACCAGCCCCGTCACATCGAACGTTACATACTGGCCGGGAGTCGCAGCCGTAAACGTCGTAGAGGTCGCACCCATCGTCGGGATCGACGCATAGGTCACCGACGACTCGCCCCAGGTCGAAGTCACTGGAGCCACATTCACCGTGCCCGCCGCATTCACACGGTTCACAAACAACGTCACTGTCGCACGCGAAACCTGGCTCGCAACAATGCCCGGCGGCAGAGCCGTCAGGTCAAACTGGACCAGCGCCGTGTTGCCGTTGCCGACATACAGATTGGAAAGGTAACCGAAATTTGTCGTCGTGCGCGTGGAGTTCACATGCGCGTCCGCCGTCACCGGCAGCTCCGTCGCTCGCGCAGAACTTACGCAAAAGGTGAAAAACGCCAGCAGAAGGCACGGAACAAGACGAAAACATTTCACGGCGAAGCTCCCCAACTTCGCGGGAACGCCGGCCATAGGACAGCGGGGGATCGTTCCCGAGAAGAATCTCAACGACGGTCCAAGGACCCAAACTGCACAGCAAACAATCTTTCTGAGGCTCCACACACAATCGCAGGACACGGGTCGATTGTCAAAATAAATTCCTGCTCGCCGTTAAACAGAGCGTTACTTGGCGATCCAATTTGACCTTTATGGGAAGCGACGTTCTGCGCTTTTATGGGTTCTTCTCGCGCGACGACGCTTTACCAGGCGGGCAGGCGATTCCGCAGACGATATTGAATAGGAAAGTTACCAGCGAACAGTTAACAGGGAACAGTACGGGCGGATGACGGATTTCTGGGACTCCGTTGGGTAGTCTCCGATAGGAAGATGCCGGCCAATAGCATCGACCCTTCTCGAAATGCCCTCCAACAAAGCATGATGAGAAATGCCGGGGGGCGTCCCCGATCCTGCTTCCTATCGGTGAGACCTTACACTGCTTCGGATTTCCTGAAGATGAAGGTTCTTTGCACGGAAAAGCTCACCAGGCTGAGCAGAACATCCACGCAGATTTTGGCGGCGAAGACGTTCCAGCGCAGGTACACGTTTAGCGTCCAGATCAGGCCATAACTCGCGGCGAAAATCACTGCCGCCAGCGCGTAGTAACGCCACAGCGCAGCCACCAGCGATGTGCGGTTGTGAAAGACGAAACGCTTGTTCAGAGCGAAGTTCACCAGCGAGCTGAGGCGGCCAATCGCGACACTGGCCAGTATGTTGTGGGTCAGTGCAAACGTAATGGTGAAGCCAAGGAAGTCGATGCCCGCGGCGACAATCGAGGAAAAGAAAAACCTCGCCAGCACGAAGTAAATCCGCATGGAATCCCACACCGGATTGAAGTGCGAGGAGCGGTTGCCTTCGATGTACACGGTCGCAATGGGAACCTCTGTCGGACGCTGGCCTTCGCGGCAAAGGTGCGCGAGCATCGTCATCTCGTACTCATAGCGTTCACCGTCCAGAGTCATCAACGACGGAAGCAGGCTGAGCGGCAGGCCGCGGAGGCCGGTCTGCGTATCGCGCAGACGCATGCCCGTGACGAAGCCAAAGATGTGTCGCGTGAGCTCGTTACCAAACTTGCTGCGCATGGGAACGTCGCCCCCGAAGGTGCGGGCGCCAAGAACGGCGCACGCTCCACTGCGAAGCAGCGCTTCGCCAACGTGAACGATATCGATGACGGTGTGCTGGCCATCGGCGTCCGCTGTTACGACGCCTTTCATTTCAGGGTGCTGTGTCAGCAGATAGTTGAAACCGGTTTTGAGGGCGCGGCCCTTGCCCAGATTCACCGCGTGGCGAATGACCGTGATTCCTCGCGAGTCCAGTTCGTCGAAGATCGCGCGGCCCGCGTCTCCGCTGCCGTCGTCGATTACGAGCACCAGGCCAAAACCCGCCTCAGACAGCGACGCGGCAAGGTCGAGAAGGCCCGATTCCGGTTTCCATGCCGGGATCATTACACAGAGCGAGCCAAGGCCGTTCGCGGAAATGGAGGGACCGCTCAACATACACAAGATGGAAGAGTAGAGCATTTCCCATGATGCGGTGCCTTCGCGAAGCAGCCGAACAGGTCGTTTCCCTTGGGGAAAAACGATTTCGACATTTCCGCCCCTGGGTGCACCTTCATGAGAAATGCGATACAAGAGAGGGTCACTGGGAAACCGCGGCCCGTGCTTCTCCGACGAGCGGATTCTCGGCGTCGCCGTGCGGCCACAGGGCAAGCAGCCGCGCATACGCCTGCACCGCGTTGTTTCTTTCGCCACCAGCCGCGTAGCCACGCGCCATGTTGAGCTGCGCCATGGCCACGGTTTCCGTGTTGATCAGCGAAGTCAGGCCGCGCTGGCTGATGATGTGCTGAAATTCGACGTTCGCCAACTGCGTCTGATGCTCGGAGAAATACACCAGGCCGCGCAGGTAGGGTGTGAACGAAAGCGCGTCATACTCTTTCGCCGATTCAAGCGTAATCAGCGCGTCGGCGGCCAGGCCGGACTTCCACAGGATCAGGGCGTTCAGGTCGGAAACATAGAAGCCGCGCACCGCAAAAGCCTGGCCATAATTCGCATTGAGCGCAACCGCGCTGCGGCGCGCGCCGGCAAGGTCGCCGCACAGACCTGATGTCGCACCTTGCGCGAAGAGAGCCGCCGGGCCGGAGGGCAAACCGAGCGCCGTCTGCAGAAGGCCGAACGCTCCGGAACAATCCAGCGCCAGCGCGCGGTTCAGGGCTCCCTGGCTCAGCGCGAAGCTCGCCGCGGAACTCAGCTCGGGCAATGCCGAAGCACGCTGGGCAATGTCGCGCCAGCGCAGGAGGCCGTCGCGGAACTGGCCGCCCGCATCCAGCACGGACGCGGCCTTGGTTTGAGCGTCGAGATCTTCTCCGGCAACGGCGGCAGCCAGCGAACCCGCATCCGCGGGCGATTCCGTCAGCAGCGCCACCAGGATCTCTGCTCCTGAACGTTCCTGCGCCGGGAACGATCGAACCAGACTGGCGGCTTCGTCATTGCGGTTAAGTGCCAGGAGGGCCAGCTCCGCGGAACTGGTAGCACTGTGATCCAGCGTCGACAGCCGAAGCGCGGCGCGCGCGGTTGCCAGTGAGCCCGCAAAATCTCCCTGCAGACGCTGGCTGAGCGCGAGGGTATTGAGGCAGGCGAGATCGTAGGGATAGCTGGTCTTCACCTGCTGCAACAGGCCTGTGGCCCGCGCGTAATCCGCATCGACATCCAGGGCGTACACGGCTTGCGCGAAAAGGCGGGTGCGATCGCTCGCGTTCGCGGACGCGGCCTGCGCCCGATTCGCGGCGGCGGCGGCGCTCACTTCCGCATGTTGCTGGCGGAAGAGGCTGGCCAGGCGGAGGTGAGCCTCCGAAAACTGGGGATCAACCGTGACCGCATGCTCATACGCGGACATGGCGTCGAACATGTGGCCCGAGGACTGCAACTGCTCGCCATTGGCATAGGCGGTCAGGGCTTCGAGATTCGTCGTCGCTTCCCTGCCCAGCGGAACCGAGTTCCGGCCGATGACATCCCCGGTCTCTCCCAGCACGGTACGCAGGTTGGTCGCGAGACTGTCGATGGCTCCGGCAATGCGTTCCCGGCTGGCCGCGGTTCCATCACATTCGCCCAGACGCTTGCCGGTCGTGGTATCCAGAACACGCAGCGAGATGGCGTAGACCGGACCATCGTTATGGATTTCGCCCACGACATACGCCGTGGCGCCGGCAGACTTCGCCTGGCCTGCGGGATCGTTCTCCGCCGCAGCCGCGGAGGAAACTGACGGTCCAAGCAGCGCCATCTTGGGCGACTGCTGCAACGAAAGCTCCAGCCCGGCAGTGACCACGCCGCCCAGCGAACTGTCTCCCGTGTGATTCGCAACCGAAGTCAGCATCAGGGTCTGCGGCGGCGGTACAGACGAGATGGAGCCGTGACGCATGGCGAAGGCCCAGATCGATGCGCCCACAGCCAGCAGAATCAGAAGCGCACCCAGGATGAAGCGCATGCGGCGCGATGCGGCTGCAGATTCGGCAGCCACTGCCCGTGAGTAGGCCGATTGTTCTTCGGACTCACCCTCAAAGGAATCCTCCACCACAATGCGCTGAAAACGAGGCGACGGGTTGCGGCGCTGCTCTTCGGTCAGCGGCGGAAAAACAATTCGCGGGACGGGCGCGGAATCAAAAGCGGCCGACGGCGGCGCGGCGGTTCCCACTGGTGCCGAGGGTGCAGCCGGTGTGGATGTCGCTGGCGCCTGGGTTACCGCTGCGGCTTCAACCGCTTCAGGCTCGGGTACCGAATCGCTCAGTGATGGCCGTTCCGGCGCCGGAGGCGTGGCGGAGGGAAAAGGCAGTTCCTGCGGAGGTTCACTTCTTCCCGCGGCGGCATCATTGCCGGAGCCGGAACCGATTTTCACCGGGCGGACCACGGAGCGGCCGGAGGCCGGGGTACGCGGTGGCTGATCGGCAGGGGGCGGCGTCCTGTCGGGTGAGAAACCCGGAAGAGGCTGGCTTTCGCCGAAAGACGGGCCTCCATAGGACTGGGCGCCAAAGGATTGGGATGGGCTATCGGGCTTCTTGCTGCCGGTAAGGCGCGAGATCCACGATTGTTTCTCAGCGCCGGGTACCGGCACCACCACCTTGTGCAGCGCCTCCACCATGTCTTCCGCGGACTGGTAGCGGGAGTTACGGTCCTTCTGCAGGCAGATGTTGATGATCTGTTCCAGGGCGCGGGGGACAGTGCCATTGAGATCTCGGACGGGCTCTGGCGGCTCATTCAGCAGGCGGACAAAGAACAGCGCGCTAGTAGCGGCGCTGAACGGCAATTTGCCGGTCGCCATTTCATAAAGAACGGTTCCAAGCGAAAATAGATCGGAGCGGCGGTCGATCAGCTCGCCCTTCGCCTGCTCCGGCGACATATAGGAGACCGTGCCCACGGTCATTCCGGTGCTCGTAAGGCCGGAACTGAGCTCCCCTTCGTCCATCTCGAGCTTGGCGAGGCCGAAGTCCAGCACCTTGGACTGGAAGCGGCCACCGGCCTTGCTCACAAGAACAATATTGGCCGGTTTGATATCGCGATGAATGATGCCGTGTGCATGGGCGACGGCCAGGGCTTCGGCGACATCTCCGGCAACGCAGAGAATGTCCTCGATGCTCATCAGCCCCTGCTGCATGCGGCTGCGCAGGGTGTCGCCTTTCAGCAGCTCCATCACCATGTACGGGCTGCCGTCCTGTTCGCCGATATCGAAGATTGTGCAGATGTTGGGGTGGTTCAGCCGGGAGACGGCGCGCGCTTCAGCCAGAAAGCGCTGCCGCATGGTGCTGGTGACGAACTCGTCCCGCAGCAGCTTGATCGCGACATCGCGATGCAGGCGGCTGTCCCAGGCGCTGAAGACGAGGCCCATTCCTCCGGTGCCAAGGCGTCCCAGAATCTCATAGGGTCCAATCTTCTGGCCGACCTGCGGCACCATCCTTGAATCTCCTAGCGTGTGCCCCTGGTTGCGGCGCGTGCAAGCTCGTCAACATCATACTGCGAGGAATTGTAGAGTGCGCCTTCCAAGGTGATATCTCAAGCCCGATAAGATGAAAGGTATGGGTTCGACTCCGGATGTTACCAAAAGCAAGGCCTTCACTTTCCCGCAAACACTGCTGATCGACGCTGACGATACTCTTTGGGAAAACAATGTTTACTTCGAGCGCGCCATTGCCGCGTTCATCTCGTACCTCGACCACCGTGTCCACACCCGCGAAGAAGTACGCGAGCACCTGAACAAGTGCGAGCGCGCCACCATTGAGAAATATGGCTATGGGCTGCAGAGCTTCCGGCGATCCCTCATCGAATGCTTTGAAGAACTGTCCGACTCACCTGTCACGGGTGAAAAGCACGCGCGCATCGTGGCGTTTGCCGATTCCATCGCGGAGCAGGAAATCGAATTGCTGCCCGGCGTCGAGGAAACCCTGCAGGAGCTGAAAGCCCGGCACAAACTGATCCTGGTGACCAAGGGCAATACGGAGGAGCAGAACGCGAAGCTCGACCGCTCCGGCCTGCGTCCGTTCTTTGCCGCCGCGGAGGTGCTGCATGAAAAGCACCAGGAAGCTTACCTGGATCTGGCCGCGCGGCACGGCTTCGAGGCCGATCACACCTGGATGATCGGCAACTCGCCACGCTCGGACATTAACCCGGCTCTGGCCGCTGGGTTGAATGCCGTGTTCATCCCCCACGATTTCACCTGGGTCCTGGAGCATGAGGTCGTGGACCAGCCCAAAGGAACGCAGCGGCTGCTGGAGCTGGGCAGCTTCGCGGAGTTGGCGGAGCACTTCTAGAGCAACTCGCTTCCCGGGTGTCGCGGAGGAGTGGTCGGGTGTGGAGTGTTATACTAAGCGCAGTACTGCTCACCCGAGGTTCCGAAGAAAGCCTCGAAGGCAGTTTTCCTTGATAGAAAACTGCTTATGCATTTTCGCTTCGGGAAGACCTTGAGCAATACTGGTGTACCCTCGGATCGGTCGCTGCTCCTGTCGCACCCCGCGTGGGCCAGGCCGCAAGCGGAGGTGGCGAAATTGGCAGACGCACTAGCTTGAGGTGCTAGCGCCGCAAGGCATAGGGGTTCAAGTCCCCTCCTCCGCACCAAATCCTT
>DASYEV010000042.1:0-103611 GCA_036498835.1 Acidobacteriaceae bacterium
GCTCTTACAAACACCGTGCAGACTTACACCGGGTCACCGCTGGCAGTGACGGCGACAACAACGCCCGTGGGCCTTTCGACCGTGAGCATCAGCTACACGGGCACAGCCGGCACAACCTACGGACCATCGACCACTGCTCCAACCAATGTCGGCACGTACGCTGTGACCGCAACACTGACCAACGCCAACTACACAGGCACACAGTCCGGCATGCTGACCATCAACCAGGCGACGGCGGCGATTGCTCTTACGAACACGGTGCAGACCTACACCGGGTCACCGCTGGCAGTGACAGCGACAACAACCCCCGTGGGCCTTTCGACGGTGAGCATCAGTTACACGGGCACCGGCGGCACAACCTACGGACCTTCGACGACGGCTCCGACCAATGTCGGCACGTATGCCGTGACAGCGACGCTGACCAACGCCAACTACACGGGTACGCAGTCCGGCACGCTGACGATCAACCAGGCGACCGCGACGATCGCGCTTACGAACACCGCGCAGACCTACACCGGTTCACCGCTGGCAGTGACGGCGACAACAACCCCCGTAGGCCTTTCGACGGTGAGCATCAGCTACACGGGCACAGGCAGCACAACCTACGGACCTTCGAGCGCAGCTCCGACCAACGTCGGCACCTATGCCGTGACGGCGACGCTGACCAACGCGAATTACACCGGTACGCAGAACGGCACGTTGACGATCAACCAGGCGACGGCGACCATCGCTCTTACGAACACGGTTCAGATCTATACCGGCTCACCGCTGGCGGTGACCGCGACGACAACGCCCGTGGGCTTGTCGACGATCAGCATCAACTACACGGGTACCGGCGGCACGACCTACGGACCGTCGGCCACTGCTCCGACCAACGTTGGCAGCTATGCCGTGACCGCGACTTTGACCAACGCGAACTACACGGGCACACAGTCCGGCACGTTGACGATCAACCAGGCGACGGCGACCATCGCTCTTACGAACACGGTTCAGATTTATACCGGCTCACCGCTGGCGGTGACCGCGACGACGACACCCGTGGGCTTGTCGACGGTCAGCATCAGCTACACGGGCACCGGCAGCACGACCTACGGCCCTTCGACGACGGCGCCAACCAATGTCGGCACGTATGCTGTGACAGCGACGTTGACCAACGCAAATTACACGGGGACGCAGAGCGGCACGTTGACCATCAATCAGGCGACGGCAACGATCGCCCTGACAAATACCGTGCAGATCTATACCGGCTCACCACTTGCGGTGACCGCGACGACGACACCCGTGGGCTTGTCGACGGTGAGCATCAGCTACATGGGCACGGGCGGCACAACTTACGGTCCTTCGACGACTGCTCCGACTAACGTCGGCACGTATGCCGTGACAGCGACGCTGACGAACGCGAACTACACGGGTACGCAGAGCGGCACGTTGACCATCAATCAGGCGACGGCGACGATTGCCCTGACGAACACGGTGCAGATCTATACCGGCTCGCCGCTGGCGGTGACAGAGACAACAAACCCGGCGGGTTTGACGACGGTCGGGATCAGCTACATGGGCACTGGCAGCTCGAGCTATGGTCCTTCGACGACTGCTCCGACCAATGTCGGCACGTATGCCGTAACGGCGACGCTGACCAACTCGAATTACACGGGGACGCAGAGCGGAACGCTGACCATTAACCAGGCAACCGCAACGATCGCGTTGACGGACACCGTGCAGGTTTATACCGGCTCACCGCTGGCTGTGACAGCAACAACAAACCCGGCGGGTTTGACGACGGTCGGCATCAGCTATACCGGTACCGGCGGCACAACCTACGGACCTTCGACGGCGGCTCCGATCAACGTTGGCACCTATGCGGTGACGGCCACACTGACTAACGCCAACTACGCCGGCACTCAGAGTGGCACGCTGACGATTAATCAGGCGACCGCGACGATCGCCCTGACGAACACCGTGCAGACCTACACGGGTTCACCGCTGGCTGTGACAGCGACAACAACGCCATTGGGCTTGTCGACAGTTAGCATCAGTTATACCGGCACGGGCAGCACGACTTACGGACCTTCGAGCATTGCTCCGACGAACGTTGGCACCTATGCCGTGACCGCTACCCTGACTAACGCGAATTACACGGGCACGCAGAGCGGCACGTTGACCATCAGCCA
The DNA here is from genome assembly GCA_036498835.1 of Acidobacteriaceae bacterium. Taxonomy (GTDB): domain Bacteria; phylum Acidobacteriota; class Terriglobia; order Terriglobales; family Acidobacteriaceae; genus Granulicella. Next base: position 2,172 of record DASYEV010000042.1, read on the forward strand.
AGCCACAGCGACGATCGGCCTGACGAATACCGTGCAGACCTATACGGGCTCGCCGTTGGGTGTGACAGCGACGACAACGCCAGCGGGCCTCTCGACGGTCAGCATCAGCTACACCGGCACGAGCAGCACGACCTACGGACCTTCGACGACCCCTCCGACGAATGTCGGCACATATGCGGTGACAGCGACGTTGACCAACGCGAACTACACGGGCACTCAGAGTGGAACGCTGACCATTAACCAGGCGACCGCGACGATCTCGCTGACGAACACCGTGCAAACCTACACCGGGTCACCGCTGGCAGTGACGGCGACAACAACGCCCGTGGGCCTTTCGACCGTGAGTATCAACTACACCGGCACGGGCAGCACAACTTACGCACCTTCAACGACGGCTCCAACCAACGTCGGCACGTACGCTGTGACAGCGACGCTGACCAACGCAAACTACACGGGCACTCAGAGCGGCACGCTGACGATCAATGCGGCGTCGCAGACGATCAGTTTCACTCCTCCCGTATCGTCCCTGACTTACGGCAGTGCGACGATGGAAACGTTGACCGCAACGGGTGGGTCTTCGAATAATCCGGTGGTCTTCACCGTCAATGCGGGCCCAGGATCGGTGAGCGGAACCAATGGTTCTACGCTCACGATCTCTGGCGCGGGAACAATCACCATCAACGCCAACCAGGCGGCGAGTTCGAACTATGATGCTGCCGCTCAGGTACAGAAGAGCATCATCATCAATAAGGCGTCGTCGACCTTGACTGGACCGTTCACGCAACCTGTCGTTGTCACGGACGGCCAGACGGCAAATATCCCTATTGCTATCGCGGGACAGTTCAGCGGTACAGGCATCAGCGTACCTGGCGGTTCGATCGCGTACACCATCCTGAACTCTTCGAGCGTCACAGTCGCCTCAGGCACGCCGGCTCTCACCTCAGGAGCCGCTTCGGTTCCGGTACCCGACACACTGACCCCGGGCAATTACACAGTCGCGGTTAGCTACGCGGGCGACACCAACTACAACGCCGCGACGGCCATCAACATCTCGTTGCAGATCGTCCAACTCACGCCGGCCGTGACGTTCGCCGCGCCCGGCGCGTCGATGGTCTACGGCACGTCGCTGGGTGTCGCTGCCACAGCCACCTATAACTCCGCCACCGTCCCCGGGGCCTTCACCTACACGGCAACTCCCGCGGGTGGGAGCGCTTCTCCTGTGACGGCGGCAAGTGTCCTGACGGCGGGTACCTACACGCTGACGGCAACCTTCATCCCGACCGACACGGTCACCTATACCAACGCCACGAAAACCGCCAGCCTGACGGTGACACAGTTCTCGCCGGTCATCACCTGGCCGAATCCGGCGGATATCACCTACGGAACGCCTCTTGGCGGCACGCAGTTGAATGCCACTGTAGCGGGCATAGGCGGCGCCTCGATCACCGGCGCCGGAACACTGGTCTATCTGCCGGCTTTGGGAGCAGTGCTGGATGCGGGCGCGGCCCAGCCGCTCCAGGTGACCTTCACCCCGGCCGACACAACGAACTACACAACAGCATCGAAGGCCGTAGCGATCAACGTCAATGCGGCGTCACAAACCATCAGCTTCACACCACCTGTGCCGTCCCTGACCTATGGCAGTGCGACGACCGAAACGCTGACCGCTGCCGGTGGCGCTTCGGGTAATCCCGTGGTCTTCAGCATTGGGTCCGGCCCAGGCTCGGTAAGCGGAGCGAATGGTTCCATGCTGACCATCACGGGCGCGGGCACGATCGCGGTCAATGCCAATCAGGCAGCGAACTCGAACTACGCGGCTGCGGCTCAGGTCCAGAAGAGCATCGTCGTCAACCCGGCAAGCGCAACGCTGACGGGGCCCGCAACTCAGCCGGTCTTCGTCATCAACGCCCAAACCGGCGCCATCCCCGTCAGCATCGCAGGCCAGTTCAGCGGAGTGGGCATCACGCCACCGAGCGGGTCAATCGCATACAGCATCCTCAATTCTTCGAGCGCCCCGGTTGCTTCAGGCTCGCTGACCATCACCGCAGGCGCGGTCTCGGTTCCGGTCGCCAACACGATGGCTCCGGGGCTGTATACGGTGAACGCGAGCTACGCCGGTGACGGCAACTATGCCGCTGCCACAACGATCACCGTCAACCTGCAGGTCGGTTCACTCCAGCCTGTGGCAACGATCACCGCACCCGGAGCTCCGCTGACGTATGGCGCCGCACTCGGCATAAGCGCAACCGCTACTTATAACAGCGCGACTGTGCCAGGCACGTTCGTCTTTACGGCGACGCCTGCCGGCGGCTCAGCTTTCACCGTGACGGCAGCCACTGTCTTGCCGGCGGGCTCCTACACGCTGACCGCGAACTTCACGCCGACGGATACCGTGACCTACAAGACGGCCACGGGCACATCGGCATTGACAGTGAACAAGGCAGCCGCGTCCATTGCACTCACCTCCAGCGTGAACCCCATCCTGGTGCAGAATGCCACCGTGTTCACCGCGACGGTCTCTTCGGCCATCAGCTCGCCGACTGGAACCGTGACCTTCTACGACAACACGGCCTTGGCAGTGCTGGGCAGCAATATTCCAATCACGGCCAGAGTCGCGGCGTTCTCGATCAGCACGTTGAGTGTGGGCACGCATTCCATCACGGCCATCTATTCGGGTGACACGAACTTCTCCCCTATCACCAGTGCCGGGGTCAGCGAGCAGGTAGACGACTTTATCTTCGCCATCTCCGGTTCCGGCGGCGTCACGTCGCAAACCATCGTGCCCGGCGCGACGGCCACCTACAGCTTCGCAATTTCGCCCAGCGGCGCGGCCACTTTCCCGGCGTCCGTTACGTTTACTGTCAGCGGTCTACCCGCGGGGGCCACTTACACCATCACGCCGCCGACAATTGCCGCGGGTGCGGGCACAACGAACGTGGTTCTGACCATTACGGCGCCCGCGCAGACAGCCTTGATGCATCGAAGCGATGAGTTCGGCAAGAGACTCGCGCCACTGGGCCTGGCGCTGCTTGTGTTGCCGTTCTCGGGCAGCCTGCGACGGCGCGCGGGCAAGCTGGGGCGTGTTGCAGCGGCATTCCTGTTGCTGATTTCAGGTTTCGGCGCGATGGCGGCGCTGACAGGATGTGGCACGAACACCGGCGTCTTCGGTCAACAGCAGAAGAGCTACACCGTTACGATCACGGGAACTTCCGGCGTGCTTACTCACTCCACCACCGTTCAACTCATTGTCGAATAAGGAGCCACAACTATGCAGAAGATCATGCGCACAAGTGTGCTCCTTGCCGGAACACTCAGTCTCGGGCTGGCGGCTCATGCACAACAGCCCGCCGCCACCGCGCCTGCCGCAGCGCAATCCCGGGCGATGAATATCGATCTCGCTGTCATGTATGACGCGGAATATTCGCGGGTAGCAGGAGTCAACGGCCAAAGCTTCTGGCTCAATGGCGGCTCGGCGGATGCTGCGATCACCTTGTACAAGGGCCTGGGGGTGGCCATCAACTTCGGCGGCGAGCACGCCTCGAACATAACCCCGGGAGTGAACTTTGGCAAAGTGGCCTACATGGCGGGCCCGCGCTATACATTCAACGCCACGCGATCCATGTCCCGCCTCACCGGGAAACACAGCACGCAGATCTTTGGCGAGTGGCTGGTAGGAGGAGTGCATGGCTTCGACAGCGTCTTCCCGGCTTCCGGCGGAGTAGTATCTACGGCCAACGCATTCTCCACCCAGTTGGGCGGCGGAGCCGATGTAGCCATCGCCCAGGGTTTCGGCATGCGCGTGTTGGAGCTGGACTTTGTCCATACCTCACTGCCCAACAACGCGGGCAACTCGCAAAACGATCTGCGGATTGGTTTCGGCGTGACATTCAGGCATTGAGAGATGGGAAGCGAACCCTGGGTACCTTGAGGTGTACAAGCTTTTGAGGGTCGCGCCATATGGCATTTCCCCCCATGAAGGTGTACCCAGAGGCAAAGATGTTGAAGTCGTTTTCCCCAAAAGAAAACGACCTTTTCAGCCGTTTCGCGAGGGCACAGCATCATGGAAAATGCTCTGGGCAGCCGCCCATCTCATCGTGTGCTGGTGAGTACGCCGCTTTCCGTATGTGGGCAGAGAGATGTCAGGATTCGGAATCGCGTGTCTCCTGCGAGAATTGAGGGAACGCAGTAATTCGCAGCTTTGCTGCTCCATACGGGATGAGCGTGATGACCTCTTCGGGTTTGTCACTGCGTTGCACGCCATCGGGGATGGGGCCGGCGACACCGTCTTCGGATCGCCATGTGTCGAGCTTGCGAGCTGGGACGTGAAGCCGTACCGGCGCTTCTTTTGCGGCGAATGGTGTTGCGCCGACGGGACTCTCTCCCACACGAAGCTGCGCGGCGGTGTGTTCGTCCACCTGAAGTGCGTAGTTCCATGTGGACTGGGGAAAGACCTGCCAGTCGGCGGTTGGAGGACGCTCCCGTAGCTTGACCCAGCTTTCTCCCGGATCCAAAGCGAAGACCAGCGGACCCCGCATCAGCGTCACCGAGTTGCGATAACTTCGAACAACCGCTGGTGTCATGGGAAAGCGAAGCTCAATGAGGTCATTGGGAGCCCAGGTGCGTTGCAGCTTTGCGAATGTGCCCGGGGCTGGGGCGCTTTCGAGCGGCTTGCCGTTGACGGTGATGCTTGCGCCCGCGGTCCATGAGGGAATCCTGAGCATGACCGGAAACGCCAGCGGTCTGCCCGGAGTGACGCGAATGCGTACGGTATCGCGGAATGGATAGCTGGTGCCCACGGCGATCTGCACGTGTTCTCCACGAACGATGGTGTGGACGTTGCAGGGCGCGTACAGTGTGGCGGCAAGCCCATCATCCGGAGTCCGCGTCCAGAGATGCGTCGTGAACTTCGGCCAACCCTGATGGAAGTTCGCGGTGCAGCAGCCGAAATTGGGAGCGAGGCCGTAGAGGTTGGATTCGACTCCGTTGGTCGTCCAGGGTTTGGAGTTCAGGCTGCACTGGATCTGATTGGGCTGTTGGTCGTACTGGTGTGCCCACATGTCGTCTGTAAACGTGCCGGGAAGGGCATTGAAGGCGATCTTCTCGATCCGGTCGGCGATGTGTGCGTCTCCGAAGGTGGACAGCGCGACCTCGAGTGAAAAGAGTGTTTCCACCACGGTGCAAAGCTCGGTCCCATGGCTGACGTCCAGGCCGGCCAGATGTTCATCGCAGGAAAACATGCCATTGGGCATGCCGTGGAAGCGATCCAGCATCGCGAGTTGATGGTTGAAATTGCCCCGCTCCGCGGCGCTGGAGTTGCGGCGGTATTGAACGGGCGCCACCTTGATGGCCTGGCCGTTGTTCACACCATGAGTCTGCATGCCGAGAGGCTTGTTGCCGCCGATCGCGCCGGAGTCGAGCGCCGCGGGTGTGGTGGGCGCGGTGTGTTTGAAATCGGCGAAGCCCGCGGTCCAGTCATAGCCCTGAGTCTGGAGGAGATCGAATAGAGCCAGCAGCTTGGGATCGTGGGTTCGATCATAGAGCCACTCGACGATGAGGGCTTCGTCCTGCCAGCGATACTGTCCCCAGTCCCGCAGCGGCCGTGAAGGCATCGCCATGAGCTGATAGTGGAAGTACCTGGTCAGGACAGTAAGCACGCGCGGATCACCGGTCGCCTCGTAATACTGTGCGAGGACTTTGACCATGACCATGCGCGGCCACCAGTCATCATTGCTCGCTGGGCCGATCATGCCGTTCGGCTGCTGGTTCTGCAGAGTCCAGTCGATGAACCTTTGCGCCTTGGCGCGAAGCTTGTCGTCGTTCAGCAGCCATGCCAGGGGCAGGAGGCCATCGAGAAAGTAAGGACCGCGCTCCCAGCTTTCGCCCGTGCCACCCAGCCATCCGCTGTTCGGTCCGACGTCCGGCCAGAACTCATCGAGATGTCCTCCCATGCCATCGGCCTGGATGCGGAGCTGCCGTTCCAGCCAGCCTGCAGGACGAATCTCTCCGAGAGGCAGCGTGCGCAAGGCAGGAGGCGCGAGTGGATTGGCCGACGTAGACGCGTGCTGCGCATGCAGGCCGTGCGCGAGTCCTGCTGCACCCGCGGCTGTGAGCTTCATCATGTCGCGCCTGGTGATGTTCTCCATGGGATTCAAACTTCGTCAGCATTCCACGTGCTGTATCGATGGTATGGGCATCGTTCCGCCACTCGTGCCTACGCGGCAGCCTCGGATAGCTCGGGCTCGGCTGCGCGCGCGCTGCGTGGGCTTGTCTGCACCATGGCGACAATCGCCACGGAAGCCAGGACGATGCTCATGCCGAGCCACTGGCCGGGGACCAGGTGTTCGCCCAGCAGCATCCAGCCTAGGAGCACGGCGACGATCGGGTTGATGTAGGCGTAGGTCGCAACCGAGGTGACCGCGACGTTGCGCAGCAGGTAGGCATAGGACGTGTAGCCCACCAGCGTGCCGAAGACCCCAAGATAGAGCACGGCGAGCCAGGCGCCCGATGTCCATTGCGAACTTCCCAAGCCCCCGTCGCCCACGCCGATCAGCACATCGATCGTTCCACCAATCAGCATCTGCCAGCAGGTTGTGACGAAAGATGACGCGGTGAATCGAGTGCGGCGTATGAGTACGGAGCCCAATGCCCAGGCGAAGGCTGCGGTGATCAGCGCAGCGGCGGCCAGCCCAGTGGTGCGCGTAAGCGGGCCGGCGTGAAAGCTGTGCCGCAACAGGATCGTGAGCCCGAGGAAGCCGGTGATGGTTCCTGCCCATCCCCACAAGGAAAGCCGCGCTCCGCCGGGGATGCTCGTTTCCAGAAGGCCGATGAAAAGCGGGATGGTGGAGATGATCAGCGCCGTGAGACCTGCGGGAAGAATCCTGCCGCCGTAACTGAGCAGGATGGTGTTGCAGGTGAACATCAGCACGCCCAGGCCAGCGACGCGGAGCAGATCGCGCCGGGTCATGCGGACACTGTGACCGCGGGCCAGGAGAAAGCCGAAGAGAACCAGCCCGGCGATCAGATAGCGGATGCCCGCAACGAAGGCAGGATGCAGCAATTGCGTGCCATAACGTATGGCGATGAACGACGAACCCCAGAAGAAGTACACGCAGGCAAACGCCAGCGGCGCCAGCAGCTTCCTGTTTCTGTGGGTGGCACGATGATCCATAGGTCCCGCCGCAAGGCTATTCTTTTGGTCTCAGACAATGCAAGCTCAGGCGGGCTTCGTGAAGAGTTGCATGTCTCCGTTCGTCTTCGGAAGCGAAGCGTAGCGGGCGATGCGGAACTCCGCCCAGAAGCCAATCCAACGGGGGTCGCGCTGCAACTCCTGGCCGAGCAGTCCGATCATCTGTTCGCGAACTTCTTTGTACTGCGGCTCGGCAATGAGGTTCACCGCGTCGTCGGAGTGCAGGTCGTACAGTTCATCGTTCGGTGAGCTGCAGTTGTAGGCGTACAGGAAGTGTCTGCCATCCGGCATGCGGTGTTCCAGGCCGCAGGCGAAGTTCACGCCCACATGCCATCCGCCGAAGAACAGCAGCTTCGGCCGTTCCGGCAAGGCCTCACCGCGCAGCGCGGGCAGCAGAGAAACTCCATCGAACTTCGCTTCCGGCTGAATGCCGGCTGCATCAAGCAGCGTCTGCGAAAGGTCGAGCAGGGAAACGGATTCGGTCACCGTGCGGCCATGCGCCGGGCTGGCTGCGGAGTTGGGAGGCTTGACGATCAACGGCACCCGCAACACATCGGGGTAGAGGTAGACGCCCTTGTCCACCATCGCGCGGCGGCCGTTCATCTCGCCGTGGTCGCTGATGAAGGCGATCAGGGAGTCGTCATAGAGGCCCAGCTTGCGGATCTCATCCAGCAGCATGCCGACAGCGCGGTCCACCACTTCCATCTGCAGCGCGTACGCGACGCGGTAGTCCAACAGCGCCTGCGGATCGTAGAGGCCCCAGTAACGCCGGTACACATCCAGAATCTCAGGTTCAACGGGAGCTTTCATGAAGTCGCGCTTGCGGGCGTCTTCATAGGAGGCTGGCAGGGCCATCGCCTTGCGCAACTCCTGCTCTCGCTGTTCATAACCGGCGGGAATGGAGAACGGTTGGTGTGGGTCGAAGATATCCATCTGCAGATAGACGGGGTGCTTTCTGCCGCCTTCTGTTTCCACCAGATCGCGCAGGCTGCCTATCGCGCGTTGCGCGAGGTAGCAGGAGTAATGCGCTTCAAAGGGAAATGGCTTGCCGTCTTCCTGCACGATCCAGCCACCGGCGGAGTTGCCGGGCGTCTTGCGATCCTGCATGCGAAAGACGATTTCGCGCGAGTACTTCTGCGGCTTCACGCCCAGGCCGCGCTGGTAGTTGAGAAAGCCTTCGTCGTCGAACACCGGTGGCGACCAGCGGTCCCAGGGCTGGTCGTTTTCGCCAAAGGCATCGAGAAACTTCTTGGTTCCGACGTGGCCTTTGCCTGCCTGCCGCGAGAGATAGCCGGCGGCTTTCAGGTACTCGGGAAAGATGATGTCATCGGGGCGAAGCTGAGTTTCCAGGCCTTCCGGAGCGCGCTCTCCGTTGCCCTGGATGTAGCTGTAGCGTCCTGTGATGTAGGAAGCTCGCGAAGGCGCGCACAGCGGGACCGTGCAGAAGGCGTTGGAGAAGAAGGTGCCGTCCGCCATCAGGGAGCGGATGTTGGGCAGGCGCACATGCTTCGAAAACGCGCGATCAGGATGATAAAGATCGGGGCTCACCATGTCCGCGGAGATCAGGAAGATGTGCGGTGGCTTCGCGGAGGAAGTACGCCGATAGAGGCCTGCGCCGGTGCGCGGCTGCGTGAACTCAGGTTTGGAAGGCGTAGCCGTCTGCTGTGAAGCAGAGGCGGCAACACCCGTGTTCAGAACGGTGGCTGCTGCGGTCGTAAGGAAGTGGCGGCGGTTCATGGCGGATCAGGTCTTGACCATACGCCGCGGAGGCGAATGATGTAAAGCTTTACATGCTTATCTTCGCCCCGAACCTTTGGCGGCTGGTCCGGTGGAGGCCCGGGGAACAAGATAGGGCGAGACAACGGAAATCTGCGCTTCGATGGCTTCGCCGCGGCTGGATTGGATGGCATAGAACGCGCGCGTTGCAATCTCCTTGCGCGAAAGATGCAGCGTTGTCAGGGCGGGGTGAACGACTTCGCAGATGAACAGGTCGTCGAAGCCGATCAGCGAGACTTCATCGGGAATGCGGCGGCCAAGCCGGCTTGCGGTTTCGAGAAAACCAATCGCGGTCATGTCGTTGGAGCAAACGATGGCGCTGGGCGCCTGGCGCATGGAGAACAGGCGTTCCGCGGCGAATCGTCCGCCGGTGAGGCGGTGGTCGCCTTCGAAGATCCAATCGTCTTTCAGCACCATGTGACAGGACTTCACGGCAGCGAGAAAGGCCTTGCGCCGGCGGCTGGCGGAACTCAGTGTGGGCGGGCCGGCAACGAAGCCGATGCGATGGTGGCCGAGCATCCGCAGGTGCTCAATCGCTTCGACGAAGCCACGTACATAGTCGACGCTGACAGTGCGAAACTCACCCGCCAGCGAAGGCTGATTGAGGAATACGACCGGAACCGTAGAGGATCGCAGCAACTCGATCACAGCCGTGCTGACTTCCGAGGTAAAGATGGCAAGGCCATCGATCCCACGCTCCAGCAGGCGCCGCACGCCGGCCAGCAACCGCTGTTCGTTGTAACCCGTGTTGGCGAAAGTAACGTCGATGCCGTGCTGCGTCGCCAGCGATTCGAACTGTTCGATCAGGTCCGGGAAGAAGGGATTGCGAATGTCGGAAACGATGATGCCCAGCAGGTTGCTGCGGCCGGAACGAAGACTGCGCGCATTGGTGTTGGGGCGGTAGTTCAGTTCCGCGATCGCTGCCCGCACACGCGCGGCCGTGCTTTCGCGTACCTTGTCCGATGCGTTCAGAACCCGGGACACGGTGGCTGTGGAGACTCCGGCTTTCCGTGCGACGGCAAGAATATCCATGCGCTGTGTATGTCCTGTTCGCGGCTTGGGGAACCCGTTTGTTCCCGCAGGTCCTCGCCGCGAAGTATACCGTTCGCGAGGCGTCGTGTCGGCAGGCGAATGAAGATTCATCGAGTTATCCCGGAGTGGGGGACGAAATACACTTGACAACCTTCTTCGGCCGGACGTACGCTCCTCCGCAAATGTAAAGCATTACATTTCTCACTCTTCTGCTGTGAAGAGCTTCGCCATGGAGGCGTCATGAATCGTCTATGGAACCAACTCGGGCTCGCTGTGAGCTTCCTCCTGCTGCTGCTCGCCGTCTCGCCGCTCGCCTATGCACAGAGCGGCACCTCATCCATCCAGGGAACCGTCGCGGACGCTTCCGGCGCGATTGTGCAGGATGCCGACGTGATGCTGACCAACACGGCCACGGGCGTTGTGCTGAATTCGAAGTCGGACCCTTCCGGCAGTTACTCGTTTCCTTCCGTCCCGCCGGGAGCGTATTCGCTTGAGGTTTCCAAGAGCGGTTTCGCGTCGTACAAGGTTTCGAACTTCAAGGTGATTGTCGGTCAGCATGCGTCGCAGAATGCCACGCTGAATGCCTCATCCACGGTGACGGTGGACGTGGATGGCAGCGGCCTCACGGCGCTGATCGATCCGCAGTCCAACGACCTGGGCACAGTCATCGGCCCGCAAAGCGTCGAGCAGCTTCCGCTGAATGGAAGGAACTATCTACAACTCGGCCTGCTTTCCGGTGCGGCGCAGGTGAACGCGGGCGCGGCAAACGGTTCGGTCGCGCAGACGGGGCATCCCGGCATGTCGCTGAACATCGCGGGCAATGAGCCGGACTATACGATGTACGTGGTCAACGGCCTGGAGACACTGGGTAGCCGCGCAGGCAACACTTCGCTGAACATTTCCACGGGCGCGGTCGACCAGTTTGAAGTGCACTATGGCTTCTTCATGCCGGACCTCGGGCCGAACCCGGGCATCGTCGACGTGGTGACCAAGGGCGGAACTAACCGCATTCACGGCGAAGCGTACGAGTTTGTCCGCACCAACCAGATGCAGGCGCGCAATTATTTCGCTCTGACCGGCGCCGGTGTTCCCATTGTGCCGGGTCCATACCATCAGAACCAGTTCGGTTTTGAAGTAGGCGGCAAGATCCTCAAGGACAAGCTGTTCTACTTCGCGAATTATGAAGGCTACCGCCAGACGCAGTCCGCAGTGGTCAATGCGTACACACCGACCGCAGCGATGTTCGGTGGAGACTTTTCCGGGCTCACCACGCCGATCTACGATCCTGCCAGCTTCAATCCGGCAACCGGGCAGCGCTCGCAGTTCACCGGGAATATGATTCCCTCCACCCGCATCAACAGCGCTTCCAAAGCGCTGCTCGCGTACTATCTGTCCGGTTCGAGCCTGGCGACCACACCGAACAACATCAGCGGCACGCCGCGCACGACGCTCAAATCCGACCAGTTCACCGGACGCATCGACTACGATCTCAACTCCCGCAACCAGCTGTTCTTCCAGGGCAACTGGCTGAACTCGCCGGCCAACAACCTTGGACTGTTTCCCGGGCAGGGCACAGCGTTTCCACTGGATACGGAACTCGTGAACGTCGGTTGGAACTGGACGCTGAGCTCGACCAAAACGAATGAACTCCGCCTGGGCGGCATTCGCGATTCGGTTTATGACGAGGGCCTCCCGGTGAACGGCCTTGAAACCTCTTTGAACATCACGGGTACCGGCGATCCGAATGGCGTTCCGGGCATCAACATCTCGGGCTTCTCCGGTTTTGGCACATCCACGGGCCTGATCGGCAACCTGGATAACATCTACCAGATTCACGACAGCTTTAACTGGCTGCACGGCAATCACCAGATCAAGTTCGGCGCCGAGATCGCGTACCTGCGAACCATACAATCCAGCGCCAACGCGAATGCGCGCGGCGTCTTCCAGTTCAACAACACGTTCACGACGCAACTTGCGTCGAATGGCGCCGGCGGCTACTCAACCGTGCCCAATACAGGTAACGCTTTTGCCGATTTTCTGCTGGGTGATCTGACTTCGGGGCAATCGATCTCCATGCCGCGCACGCACGTTCGCTGGACGACGGCCTATCCCTACGTGCAGGACACCTGGAAGATCAAACCGAACCTGACGATGAACGTGGGCCTTGCGTGGTTTGGCAATACGACGCCGAATCCCAGCGGCCCGGATAAGGGTCTGTTCCACAGTTTCGACTTCACCACCGGCAAGCCGACGTTCGCGGCCCTGGGCCAGACCAATCCCGAGGTGTATCCCATGACCATGACCAACTGGGCGCCCCGGGTCGGCATCGCGTTCCAGCCGGAGTTTCTGAAGGACACCAGCATCCGGGCCGGTTGGGGCATCTACTACACCACGCAGCAGGCGGTGAACATCCAGTATGCGGTGGTGTCGCAGTACACCACGATCAACAACGCGGTTTCCAATACACAGCCCAATCCAACGTACGTCCTGGGTCAGAACGCTCTGCCTTCCGTGACTGTCGGACAAATCACGCAGGCGCAGGCGAACTCCATCACCGGGCCAATCCAGTACCTGGCGAGCACGTACAAGTCTCCGTATATTTCGCAATGGACCTTCGACATTCAGCACACCTTCGCGACCAAGTATCTGCTGGACATCGGATACATCGGGAACGCGGGCTTCCGTCTGCCGCTGAACTACAACCCGTTTGACTGCTCGTCGCCTGGCTCCAACCTATGTATGGATGCGAATAATCCCTACAACGGAAAGTTCACTTACATGCAGGACGTCGATACCATTGGCTTCGGCAACTACAACGCCTTGCTGGTGAAGTTCCAGCGTCAGTTCTCCAACGGGTTGAGCCTGTTTGCGAACTACAACTGGTCGAAGGCGCTTTCCGCCTCGCAGGAAGGCAGCAACGGAACGCTGAACCAGCGCCGCAGTTGCCTGCCGTACTGCGACTATGGCCCGACAACGTTTGACGTGCCGCAATCGCTGGTGATCAGTGCGGTGTGGGAGCTGCCCTTCGGCCGTGGACGCCGCTTCGGCAACCACATCAACCCGGTGGTCAACACCGCGATGGGCGGATGGGATATTGATGTCATCACCACCATGCAGCACGGCACTCCATTCAACGTGACAGCGCCGAACAACACCGCATGGTCTCCGGGCGTGGTGCGAGCCAATACTTATTGCAACGGGCGCGCACTGCTGGCCAATAAGGACACTCGCAACAACGGCCATTACTGGCTGAAGCAGCAGGTGGCGGGGCAGACAGAAGCGCAGGGCAACTGCTATGTCGACCCAAGCCTGGATCCGGTCAACCGCACCGGCCCCAACAACACGCTGCCTGCGGGCGCCAGGGCCGCGTTTGGGACGACCAGCTTTGATAGCCTCTTCGGTCCAGGGCTGAACAACTGGGACATCGGCCTGCACAAGAGCTTCTCGCTGTATCGCGAAACCAAGTTCACGTTGCGTGGTGAGTTCTTCAACGCGTGGAACCATGCCCAGTTTGCAAATCCCGCTTCAGGGGTTGCAGCGGCCAACTTTGGACAGGTGACGGCCACGCAGCACGATGCGCGTCAGATTCAGATCGGAGGCACCATCTCCTTCTAGAGCATTTTCCCTGATGCGATGGAGTCGATAGGCGGCAGTGAAGGCCGTTTTCCCTGGGAGAAAACGACTGGATCGATTTCTCCTTCCTATACACCCTCAGGGAATTTGCCATGACGGGTGTGCCCGTCGACACCGTACCCCTTACGCGCCGAAAATGAACCCGGAGATCGAGATGATGACTGTCGCACGCTTCACAAGCCGGAACCGACGGCAATGGACTCTGGTAGCGCTGCTGGGTACTGCATTCGTTGGAGCGCAGGCCCAGATAACACCTGCGCACGCCGGACCATCTGCCGTGACGGTGCATATCGCGCCGTCGGGCACGCAGAAGATTCCGGACACCATCTTCGGCGGCTTTCTTGAGCCGATTGGTAACTCCATCAACAATGGCATTGCGGCGGAGATCCTGGTGAACCGCAGCCTGGAAGCGGGCCTGTGGAACCACACCAATCTTGAGAACATGTTCCGCGAGCAACCGGAGCTGATTGAGTCCACCAACGAGACCGGCATTCCGATGCCCTGGCAATCGCTGAACAAGGCTGCGGGCAACCGCTTTGAGTTGCATGTGGGCGATGCCGCGAACAGTTGGCAATCGCTGGAAATCATGGGTCAGCCCGATGAATTGACGGGCATCAAGCAGAAGGTGTGTCTGCCGGTGCAGAGAGAATTCGGCTATAAGGTCTCGCTCTATGCAAAGCATGTGAGCGGCCCTGCGACGCTCACGGTTTCCTTCCGCGACCGCAGTTCGGGCAAGGTGCTGGCCCAGGCGCAGATAGAAGCCACGGCAGGGGAGTGGACGAAGTATTCGACGAAGTTGCAGCTCAGCCGTGGACAGCTCCAACGATTGGAGGCGGTGGATTTCGCCGTGGCGGTTACCGGGACGGAGCGGGTGGATGTCGACCAGATATCGCTGCTGCCGGAGGACGCCATCGGTACTCTTGATCCCGATGAGGTCGCGATGGCCAGGGCCATGGGCATGACCGAGCTGCGCTTCGGTGGGAACTTCAGTTCCTACTATCACTGGCGTGACGGAGTTGGACCTGAGGACAAGCGGCTTACCACCGAGAACATTGCCTGGGGCATTCCGGAATACAACAACTTCGGCACGGACGAGTTCCTGCAGCTCTGCGATCTGATCGGAGCCATACCGCAGTTCGACCTGAATATGGGCAGCGGGACTCCGCAAGAAGCGGCGGACTGGGTTCGCTACATCGAAGCGCACCACCATGGCCGCGTGATCTATGAGATTGGCAATGAGTTGTACGGCAAATGGCAGGTAGGCTATCCCACCTTGGCCGAGATTGCGGACCGCACCGTGGCTTTCAGCAAGGCTGTGCGCGGGGTTGACCCGCATGCGGAGATCATTGCCACCGGCCTGGGGCCGGTTACCGATGGCAAATGGAATGCCGCGCAGTTAGGGACTCCCGCGGGCACGTTCGACTACCTGTCGCTGCACTTCATCCTGGGAACAAATCGTCCCGTGAGCGATACCGGGTCGCCTGATTTTGTTGCCGCCGCGGCGTATGCCCTGCCGTATGCCGTGGGACCGTACTTCGATAAAGTGCAGGCCCAGGTGGACGAACATCCTGACCTTCGCGGCAAGGTTCATTTCGCCATTACGGAGTGGCTGTTCAACAGCAAAGGCTTCGGCGAGCGCAACTTCACCAACGAAAGCCCCAGCTGGATGAATGAAGGCGGAGCGGTGCTTGCCGCGGGCTTTCTGAACACCGTCCTGCGCCACACCGATCAGATCAAGATCACGGACATGACCGGCTCCATGGAGTTTGCCGGCGTATGGAAACGCCGCGAGCAGGTATACGCCGTGCCCGCCTACTACGCATTCCAGCTTTACACCGCGGTCAAAGGCGATACTGTGCTGCCGGTAACGACGGACAGTGGAAGCTACGCGGTGAACGGCGGCGTGCGGCCGTTGGACAAGGCCACCGACGTTCCCTATGTGGATGTTGTGGCAACGCGCAGTGCGGATGGGCATACGCTGACACTGCTTTGCGTGAACCGCAGCCTGGAGAAAGATATCCCCACGCACTTTGTTACCGGGGCGTTGCGGGCTGCGGGCCTTGCGACTACCCGGCAGATTGTTTCGGCAAGCCGTTACGAACGCAATGACGAGATCGAGCCGCTGCACATCGTTCCACTGCAGGGCAGCGCAGCGGTCGACAAGTCAGGGGATGTGACGGTTACGTTGCCGCATGAGAGCGTGACCGTGATTCGTGTGCCGTTGCGGTAGCGTCAGGGATTCGCAAAAACGCAGGGCGCAAACTTGAAACACTCACCAGTTCAACTGCATGGGAGAAGTGGGGAATCGACGCATGATGCGGTCCTTGTTGGTGATGACAGGCGGCTTTCTGATGATGGCAGCGTCCGCGCGCGGCGCGGTGAAGTCTGAGGTTTGGGGGAATGCAACCGGAACCGCGGCTGCCGGGATGCGAGAATCGGGAGTACCTGTGAAGCTGTTTACACTATCGAACCCGAGCCTTCGCGTGCAGATCACGGAGTTTGGCGCGCGCATCGTGAGTGTGCGCGCGCCCGACCGCAATGGGACGATGGCCGACGTTGTGCTGGGATATAACGACCTCGCACAATACGTCAACGATCCTAAGGATTACTTCGGAGCGATTGTAGGGCGCTATGGCAACCGGATTGCGAAAGGGACTTTCTCAATCGATGGGAAGACATATCACGTGCCGGTCAACAACAATGGCAATGCGCTGCACGGCGGGCCGCGAGGATTCAGTAGCAAGGTTTGGCATGGCCGCACCGCAGGCGGGAATGCAGTGGTCTTGACACTGGTGAGCGAAGACGGCGACATGGGGTTTCCTGGAAAGCTGACGGTGCATGTCCGCTACACGCTGAGCGGAACGAAGCTGCGCATCGACTATGCAGCCGAGACCACGAAGACGACCGTGTTGAACCTGACCAACCACAGCTATTTCAACCTGGCGGGTGAGGCAAGTGGAACGGTGCTCAGGCAGCAGATCCGTATCGACGCCGACCGGTTCACACCGGTCGACGCCACGTTGATCCCAACCGGCGAACTCGCCCGGGTGGATGGCACGCCTTTCGATTTGCGGCAGTTGACGCCCATAGGAAAGAGGCTCGATGAGGGCGTCGAACAGCTTAAGCTGGCCGGGGGCTACGACCACAACTTTGTTCTGAATCATTCTGTGCCAAATCGCGGCGAGACGGCGTTGCATGAAGCTGCGTTTGCGGTCGATCCGGCGAGCGGGCGCACGTTGACGGTGCTTACCACGCAGCCGGGTCTTCAATTCTATTCAGGCAATTTTTTGAATGGTTCTGTGAAAGGCTTCAGCGGCAAGCCCTATGAGAAGCACGATGGCTTCTGCCTGGAGACGCAGCACTTTCCCGATTCGCCCAATCAGCCAAATTTTCCCAGTACGCTGCTTCAACCTGGGAAGGTGATGCATTCGACGACAATCTTTGTTTTTGGTGTGCAATAGCGGCTTTGTTTTTTTCGCGGTTGTGAAGGCAGCCAGTATGGGTTTGCTTTGAAGGGGCGGGACTTTAGTCCCGCCATCCATCGTCCACCACGAATGCGGCTTTAGCCGCTGAGGGCATGTCAGCCCAGGTATTCCAATTGTTTGAGCGCGCTCGTCCTACATGCGGTCCAAATGAACGCACTGGGAGCATCATCATTCCCTCAGCGGCTAAAGCCGCATGTGTTTCATTGCGATTTACGGCGGGACTAAAGTCCCGCCCCTTCAAAACGTGTGGTGGTTGACCGGAGAGATGGGCAGGGGCGTAGAAGCAGGTCTCTCCACTGCGCGGACGATAAGGCCGTCCGCTTCGGTCGAGATGACAGAGTTGAGGTGGGTTTCTTGTACTCTGCGCCGGCTTCACCCATCGCGTTCGAAGTTGCAGATGCGATCTATCAACTTACTCCGGACGGAACTTTCGAAAACTTCAGCGATTCCTCGATGATCGGCAGACCCTGGGCGGTTTTTCTCGGGATCCAGCGGTAGCCGAGGTGTGGCGTTGACTGGTTGCAAAGGCCGATGAAGGCATCCAGATGTGCGAACGAGCGAGTGCTCATTTGCAGCGCCGGAGAGCCGGCCACATCGACAGCAAACTCCTGAATGTACGTGGTGCGGACAGCCCCGGTTTCGCTGGAACGGTCCTGAAGAACGGTAACGATACAGCGAGTTGCTGTAACTCCGGCCCACGGGATTCGTACTGTGGGGAAGTTACCCTTGTCGCGGCTGTTGCGGCGCATCGTCAGGCCTTGCGCGTCGCAAATGACATCCATGTGCACGTCGGACTTGCGGCCTTTCAAGCCGACCAGCCATATGATGAGCCCAACAACCGCGAAAGGAAGTCCGGCGCGAACTGCGTGGCCTAGCAGCATCAGCACGCCCAGACATGTCATGACGATACCGCCGATCATCACGAGGGTCGAGCCTTTGCGCGCAGTCCACTTTTCGCCGAAATAGACGACGCCGGGAACGGCAGGCGCAGTCCCGAAGGGGCCGTAATCCGGAGAACTCTGCATATAGCTGTTGGGAGGCGCCGCAGCGTTTGAGTGGCCCCACGGTTGTGGAGCGGCTGGCGGGTAGGCGGCTGAAGACGGAGGGAATGAAGCCATGGAGCAACTCCTTTTCGGAAGTAAAGCTATTGGGGTTGAGGTGGCCTTAACGCCACCTCCGCTTCGTTCTTAGTACAGGTTGACGACCATCCCGCTGCTGGGGCGGACCGTGCCGCCGCTTGCCGCGACAACATATCCGCCGTTCTTCATCGTGAGCAGGTAGGAGCCTGCTCTACGCTGGGTATTGCCGTTGGAGTCCACAAGGTCTCCGGTGGGCGCGACCATGTACTTGCCATTCGGCGCTCTGGGTTTGGCGCTGACGGATTGCAGGCTGTAGGAGGTTGCATTGCCGCCACCCTGAGCGACGATATTGCCACCACCCTGAGCTACGATATTGCCGCCGCCCTGAGCTACGATATTCCCGCCCTGAGCGGTCGTGGCCGGAGTTGCGATCTTGGGACCGCTATTGTTGCCGCTGACTGTGCTCCGGGATATCGCGGAAGAGGCGATTTGCGGTGTACCTGGGCTGCTGTAGCTGCTGGGCCTGTTATTGGCAATCAGCCCACTCTGATAGGTCTTCACCTTATTGGCCAGGTCCATGTAGCTGGACCAGCTCCCGCCGCCATAGTTCGATTTATTGCATTCCGTCGCGTTCGGCCTGCGGTTGTAGGTGTACCAGTAGATCTGGCCCAGCCAGGGGTCGCTGCAGTCACGCGAATGTACGACGCGCACTTCGAGATCCTGCAGGCTGGTCCATGACCCCGCGCCATAGTTCGTGGGATTGCAGTCCCCGCCGGCGCCACTGCCGTTCGGAACCATCGTCATTGCAGTAAACGCCTGGTTGATCTGCTGATTGGTGCAGCGACCCACGGCTGCATGAGCCAGCGAGTGGGCTGCGAAGAGGAAGGCCAATAGGGCAAGGACACGGGGGAAACCAAAGCGAGGCATAGGAAAGCTCCAAGGATGAGGGATGTGTTGAATCTCGTTCGCACAAGATGCGTAAACGGCTCCGCCCATCCCTCAAATTTTTTTGGAGGGGCCCTATACTTGTGCGCAGGATCACATCATGGAAAGCGTTACGAGGTGGCTCGAACTCTGGCGAGAGGGCGATGACGCCGCGATGGAGCGCGTCACAGCGCTTATTTACCGGGACCTGCGCCGTCTGGCCGCCTACCATCTGAAGGCGGAATCGGATGCCGCCGATCTGCAGGCGACCGCCCTGGTCCATGAGGTGTACCTCCGCATGTCGTCATTGCGGTCGATCCACTGGGAAGGCCGGGCGCATTTCATTTCGGTAGTGACCAAAATGATGCGGCAGATTCTGGTGGACCATGCAAGGGCTCGCCGGGCTGCCAAGCGCAGCGCACCCGAGGCGTCCGACGTTCCACTGATCCAGGAGCACCACCAACTGGACACACTGGCTGTCGATGAGGCGCTGGAGCGGATGAACCGCACCTATCCGCGCTGTGCCCAGGTGGTAGAGCTCCGCTTCTTCGGCGACCTCGACTTTGGCGAGATTGCCGGAGTCATGGATATCTCTCTCGCAACCGTGGAGCGGGACTGGCGTTTCGCGCGCGCCTATCTCAGAAAGGCCATGCAGGGATAACCCTTGAGTGACGAAGCGTTGCGCGATCTTTTTGAACAAGCACTTGAACTGTCACCGGAGCAGCAGGCGACGTTTCTGGCGAGGGCGTGTGGGGAAAATGCCGCGCTGAGGCAGGAGGTCGAGGGGCTGCTCGCGGCAGATGCCGAGGCCGCCAAGGAGACGTTCTGGCAGCATTCCGCGCTGCGCAATCAGGTCATCGCCGATGGCGGGACGGAGGCGGCACTCGGTGAAGTTGTGGGCAGCTACCGGTTGGTGGAGCTTCTGGGGAAAGGCGGCATGGGCGCCGTCTATCGCGCGGAGCGGATCGATGCCGAGTTCGCGAAGGACGTCGCCGTCAAGCTCATCGGTGGATACTTCCACTCGACCGAGGTGATTGCTCACTTTCGCGCCGAACGTCAGATCCTGGCCAACCTGGAGCACCCGAACATCGCAAGGCTCCTGGACGGTGGCACCCGGGAAGATGGTTCGCCCTACCTCATCATGGAGTACATCGAGGGCGTCTTACCCGGTGAGTACTGCGGGAAGCACAACCTCTCCACAGACGACCGCCTGGTTCTCTTCAGGCAGATTTGTTCTGCGGTGCACTTCGCGCACCAGCACATGGTGATCCATCGGGATCTGAAACCCGCCAACATCCTGGTGACGGCGGGAGGCGTTCCAAAGCTGTTGGACTTCGGCATTGCCAAGGTTCTCACCCCGGACGTGTCGCGGGCTCCCGCTGCTTTGACTGAACCTGGAATGCTCAGGCTGACGGCGCGTTATGCGAGCCCTGAACAGATTCGCGGCGAGACAGTGACAACGGCGTCGGATGTGTATTCGCTGAGTGTCATTCTCTATGAGCTCCTTACCAGTCATTCTCCCTATGGGGACACCAACCGCCCCGCGCACCAGATCATGAGCGCGGTGTGTGAGGAGGAACCTGCCCGGCCCAGCACCTGGGCTCCCCGGCTCAAGGGTGACCTGGACAACATCATCCTGCGGGCTCTGCGTAAGTCGCCCTCGGAGCGGTATGCTTCGGCGGATCAGTTCTCGGAAGACATCCTGCGCTTCCTCGAAGGGCGTCCGGTGCAGGCGCGGGGGGAGGCGCCGCTTTACGTCGCAGCGAAGTTTATCCGGCGCAACCGGGCCATGGTTGCGGTTGCGGCTCTTCTGCTGTGTTCGCTGGTGATAGGTCTGATCGAAGTCACTCTGGCCAGGAGGCGCGCAGACAGGCGCTTCAATGAGGTTCGCCAGTTGGCTCACTCGGTGATGTTCGATTACGCCGACGCCATCGACCGGCTGCCAGGCGCCACGCCGGTACGCGAGCGGCTGGTGAAGGATGCGCTGACCTATCTGGACGGCCTCAGCAAAGAGGCAGACACGCCGGAACTGCAACGAGAGATCGTCGAGGCCTACGTTCGCGTCAGCAACGTGCAGGGTAATGAATATCAAAACAACCTTGGAGATACCGCGGCCTCCCTGGCCAGCGCGAAGAAGGCCGTCGCCGTTGCGGACAAGCTGCTGAAGAAGGACCACAGCCTGGGCGCGCTGAACGCCGCAGCCAGTGCGTTTTCCACCGAAGGGTCTCTGTTCTATTCGACCGGCGACCTGTCCGCCGCGGACACTGCGTACCGGCGGGCGCTCAGTCTGCGCGCGGAGATCGCGCGGCAAGCGCCCACAGAGATCGACAATCAGATCGCGATGGCGACTGCTCTCAATCACCTGGGCGATCTGTACGGCGGCTACGGCTTCGCCAACCTGGGCAAGACCGCTGAAGCGCTTGCCTATTATGAGAGAGCAAAAGACCTGACGGAAAATCTGGTGGCGCATTCTCCAGGCAATGTTGAGGCCGTCAAGGAAAGCTATGAGGTGCTTCTGTCGCTGAGTACCTCGGAGGCTGTGGCAGGCCGGCGTCAGGATGCTGTTCGTGATCTGAATACGGCGCTGACCCAGATTGAGAGCGTGCTGACCATTCAGCCACGAGACACCAACGTGAAGGTTGAACTGGCGAACGCGGAGTCGCGCATGGGCCAGATGCTGGTGGACGCCCGGGAAGCTCCAGCGGCCATTCCGCATGTCACACACGCCGCTGGACTGTTACAGGAACTTTCAGCGGCTGATCCTGAGAATGCGGTCTTCCGGCGCGGCCGGTCCGTGGTGGAAGGTCAGTGGGCGGCAGCACTGCGTGGCGCGGGGCAGGCTGCGGCCGGTGTTGCGCACAACCAGGAATCGCTGCAACTGGCTGAGGCGCTCAGCAAGACATCCCCGGATAGCGCTCAGTATCGCGTCGATGTCGGTGTCGCGGAGCGAAAACTCTCAGAAGGTTTCCTTGCCGCCGGGGATGCCGCCGCGGCACTCCATGCCGCTGAACAGGCGTCGGTCACTCTCTGCCCAACCGAGCCTTCCACAGGCAATCCGAATCTTCTCGCCAACTGCGGACGAGCGGAGTTGGCGGCCGGCAACGCCTGGCTTGCCACGCACAACCCTCAAGTGGCCGAGCAGGTTTTGCGGAAGGCAGTGACCGTCGCGTCCACGCAGTCGCAAGGTGATCCGCAGAACGCCATCTTTCGTTCGGACGCTGCTCGCACGCAGGCGGCTCTTGCAGCGGCGATGGCTCAATCTGGCGACCTTGACTCCGCGCAGGCGATGTATGGAGTAGCCTTGAAGAACTGGACGGTGTTGCGGACCAGCGGGGCAATTACCGCTGAGGACTCCCACCGATGCGACGATGCCGCCTCAGCCCTTGCGAAGATGTCCTCGCATCGCTGATAACCCGGTGCCGATCAAAACGCCAAGATGGACGTACGGCGACTCGAAGAAACTGGCAAGATTGACTGGTAATTTCAGGGTCGCTTCAGGACCAGCATGACAACACCGCGCTCATTGATGGGAAACCCTTCTCCATCATGGACGGCTCCGAGGTCTTTGTGCTGCCACAAGTCGCGGGCTTCCGCAGTTTGCCAGCCCAGCTTCTTCAACGGGAGCTTTACATTCAACGGCCCGGCGCTGAGGTTGAAGAGCCCGATGGCCTTTCTGCCGCCGCTTAGGTTTCGAATCCAGATTTCGATGGGGCCTTCGGCACTCAGGCGATCGCCTTCTTCACCCAGCGAGTCCTGATCGACGGCGATCACTTCCTTGTTGGAAAGCGTGGCGAGTGTCTCGGGCGTCATCGCGGTGAGATCGTTTCCCGCCAACAGCGGCGCGGCCAGGAGAGCCCATAGCGACATGTGCGAGCGGTCCGCTTCGGGCAGCATACCGTTGCCTATTTCCAGCATGTCAGGGTCGTTCCAATGTCCGGGCCCGGCGTACCTGGCCAGTCCCGATTGCCCGAACCCGAGCATGGCGACGCGTTCGTAGTTGGGGTGGATGTCATAGGTCGTACGCCACAGGTTGGCGCCAACCTCGGCGGCCCACTCCCATACGCGATACGAACCGTACTGGCAGATGCTGTACACGATAGGTCTGCCGGTTGCGGCCAGGGCTTTGTGCATCTTCTCGTAAGCTGCGCGTTCAATCACGTACTGCTTGTTCAGGTTGGCGCCGCCCTGCTTTTCCATGATTTCCCTGAAGCTGCACACGTCGTATTTTAGGTAGTCGATGCCCCAGGCGGCATACGTGTTGGCATCCTGCTCCTCGTGGCCGTAGCTGCCCTCATAGTTGGCGCATGTCTTAGGGCCCGGTGAGGAGTAAATACCAAGCTTCAGGCCCTTGGAATGCACATAGTCCGAGAGAGCCTTCATGTTGGGAAATTTTTCGTTTCCCTGGATGTTTCCCTGGGCATCGCGCTTGCCTTCCCAGGTGTCGTCAATGTTGACGTAGATGTAGCCTGCGTCGCGTAGACCTGTTGAGACAAGCAGGTCGGCGGTTTTGCGGATGTCGTCGTCGGTGACATGCTCGGCGAATTTATTCCAACTGTTCCATCCCATGGGCGGGGTGATACTTAGAACCGGTTTGCTTTGTGCGCCGACCTGCGTGGAAAGCAGGATCATTGCGAGCGTTGCGAAAGAAAGTTCTTTGAGCATGGATGTCCCCGGTATTCAATAAGCTGGAAGCGAAACAGGATAGCTGGATGTCTTAGCGTTAGCGTTTACGTTGTAAATGAGCTCAGTGATTTCAGTCAGAAGAGCGTTACCTCATCTTTCTTGACTTCACTCAGTGAGGTTGCTAAGTTTCCAGCGACACGGAATTCTAGCATCCGGCTTCATCGAAATCGGCGAACTTTGCGTTACCGATAACTACAAACTGTATCCTGACCAGACCGAAGGGGAATCTTGGCTGACAAACGTTTCGTCCTTGCACTCGACCAGGGAACCACCAGCTCGCGAGCCATGATCGTGGATGAAACGGGCCACGTCCATTCCATTGCGCAACGCTCTTTCCCGCAGATCTATCCCCAGCCGGGTTGGGTGGAACACGATGCCACGGAAATCTGGTCCTCGCAAATTGGCACAGCGACTGAAGCCCTGGCCGGCGCCAATCTCTCGTCGCAGGACATCGCGGCCATCGGCATTACCAATCAACGCGAGACGACGCTGGTCTGGAACCGGGAAACGGGTGCGCCGGTTTACAACGCGATCGTCTGGCAGGACCGCCGGACGGCGAACTTCTGCGAAGCTCTGAGCCGCGATGGTCATGGCGAGCTCATCGCGGAGAAGACCGGCCTGGAGATTGACGCCTATTTTTCCGGCAGCAAAATCCGGTGGATTCTCGATCATGTGCCGGGTGCGCGCGAAAGTGCTGAGGCCGGGCAGCTCCTTTTCGGAACCATGGATACATGGCTGATCTGGAAGCTCACCAACGGCAAGCGGCATGTCACCGATGTGACCAACGCTTCGCGGACCATGCTCTTCAACCTGCACACGCTCGCATGGGATGACGAGCTTTTGCGGTTGCTCGATGTTCCACGCTCCATGTTGCCTGAGGTTGTGCCGTCAAGTGGTACTTGCGGAACCACGGAAGGCTTGCTCGACGGGATTCCGATTGCGGGTATCGCGGGTGACCAGCAGGCGGCTCTGTTTGGGCAAATGTGCATCGAGCCCGGCATGGTGAAGTGCACGTTCGGTACCGGCGGCTTCATGCTGCTGAACATCGGCGACAAACCGGTTCGCTCGAAACACAAGCTGCTCACGACGGTCGCCTGGGGCATTGGCGGCAAGGTGGAATACGCGCTCGAAGGCAGCATGTTGATGGCCGGTGCGGTCGTGCAATGGCTGCGCGACGAATTGCAGATCATTCGCACCTCGGCCGAGGTGGAAGAGCTTGCGGCGTCTGTGCCGGACTCGGGCGGCGTTGTGCTGGTGCCCGGATTTTCCGGGCTGGGCGCGCCGTACTGGGATCAATACGCACGCGGCGCGCTGCTGGGGATGACTCGCGGATCCAGCAAGGCGCACATCGCGCGCGCGGCGCTCGAAGGCATCGCGCTGCAGGTGATGGACGTGCTCGCGGCGATGCAGGCGGACTCGGGACTGGAGTTGGCCGAGTTGCGGGTGGATGGCGGAGCTTCCGCCAACAACATGCTGATGCAGATGCAGGCGGACGTGCTCGGCGTGAAGGTGGTTCGTCCCGAGAACCCTGAAGCCACGGCGTTAGGTGCGGCGTATCTTGCGGGCCTCGCGGTTGGATACTGGGAGGGGACGGCTGCGATTTCGCAGCAGTGGCGCGTGGAACGCACGTTCGAACCCACAACGACGGCCGTCGAGCGAGACAAGCAACGGGCGCGCTGGCACAAGGCTCTGGACCGCGCGCGCGATTGGGACAGGGAATGAGTCTTGTGACTCTCGACCGGCCCGGGCGTCTCAAGGAGCTGGGGCGCGGAGATACCTGGGATGTGCTGGTGATTGGCGGCGGAGCGACCGGGCTGGGCACAGCCGTGGAGGCAGCTTCGCGAGGCCTGCGCACGGTCCTGTTTGAGCGCGGGGATTTCGCGCAGGGCACTTCGAGCCGCAGCACCAAACTTGTCCACGGCGGCGTGCGCTACCTCGAGCAGTTCAACCTGACGCTGGTTCTCGATGCCCTGCGCGAGCGCGGCTATATGCTTCGCAATGCTCCCCACCTGGTCCACAAGTTGAACTTCGTGGTGCCGATGTACAGCTACGCCGCGATCCCGTATTACGGCGTTGGTCTCAAGGCGTATGAGCTGCTTTCCGGCAAATTGTCGTTTGGTAAGTCGGAGTTGCTGTCGGTGGCGGAGACGGTGGAGCGGCTTCCAACCGTGCGCCGCGAAGGCTTGAAGGGCGGCATCCTTTATCGTGACGGGCAGTTCGACGACGCCCGCTATGCGATTGCCCTAATGCGGACGCTGGAAGATCTCGGCGGCGTGGCGCTGAACTATGCCGAAGTGTTGGGTCTTTTGAAACGGAATGGGAGCCTTGAAGGCGTTCGCGTTCGTGACTGTGAAAGTGGAAACGAATTCGAGGTCCTCGCTCGTGTCGTGATCAACGCTACGGGAGCTTTCAGCGATGGAGTGCTCCACATGGACGGCTCGCACTCGGGCACTGCTCTCGCACTGAGCCAGGGCACACACTTCGTTTTACCGAAGGGCTTCATGCCGGGCGCAGACGCGCTGATGATCCCGAAGACCGAGGACGGCAGGGTGCTGTTTGCGATTCCGTGGCACGAGGAAGTGGTGGTGGGTACGACGGATGAGTCCGTGCCTGAAGCTTCCTCCCATCCACACGCGATGCCGAAAGAGACGGAGTTTCTTGCCGGCCATATCCAGAAGTACCTGGGGCGAACAGTCGCCGCCGGCGATGTGTTGAGCATGTGGTCCGGACTGCGGCCGCTGGTGCGCAAAGGGAATCTGGCGACCTCGAAGCTTTCTCGCGATCATCACATCGAACGCTCACCCAGCGGCTTGTTTACCGTGCTGGGAGGGAAGTGGACAACTTACCGGAAGATGGGTGAGGACGCTATTTCTCAAGCCGTCCATGTAGCAGGCCTGGCTGCTGCTCCGTCACGAAGCAGCGATCTCAGGTTGCACGGCTGGCAGCCGCAGCCCGCACACGATGCCGGCGAGTGGGAGAGGGTCTACGGTTCCGATCTGGATGAGGTGAAGTCCCTCGGGGCGCAGGATGAGGCGCTGAACGAGCACTTGCATCCTCAGCTTCCTTACCTCCGGCGTGAAGTCGTTTGGGCCATTCGCAAGGAGCAGGCGCGAACGGTGGAAGATGTTCTCGCACGCAGGACGCGGGCGCTGTTTCTGAATGCACGGGCGGCGATCGAAGCCGCGCCGGAAGTTTCTCGCCTGCTCGCTGCTGAGTTGCATCGCGACGAGCCGTTTCGGCTTGCCGATCTGGAAAACTTCAACCGAGTGGCGCAGGGGTATATCTTTGCAGGCTGATAGATAGAACTTGAAAGAGGACGCATGAATCTCAACAGCCCCTTTTGGGGCGAGTTTTTCGGCACGATGGTTTTGATCACCCTTGGCAACGGTGTCGTTGCCGGCGCGCTCCTCAACCGCTCGAAGGCGCAAAATGCCGGATGGATCTCGATCACCGCAGGATGGGGGCTGGCGGTATTCGCGGGCGTGGCAGTTGCGATCGCGCTGGGTGACAATGATGCGCATTTGAATCCCGCGGTGACCATCGCCTCGGTCATCATGACCGGCAATGCTTCGCGTCTGATCACCTATATTTCCGCGCAACTGCTGGGCGCGTTTCTCGGCGCTGTGCTGGTGTGGCTGCACTACAAGCCTCACTGGGCTGTCACCGAAGACGCCGGCGCCAAGCTGGCATGCTTCTCAACCGGACCGGCAATACGGCAGCCATTGTGGAACTTCTTCAGCGAGTTTCTCGGGACTTTCGTTCTGATCCTGGTGTCGACAGCTTTGTTCTCGCGCCGCATCGCGCCGGGAGGTTTGGCGCCTGGCCTGGGACCTGTGCTGGTGGGAGCGCTGGTGTGGGCTATCGGTCTTTCGCTGGGCGGAAGCACGGGCTATGCGATCAATCCCGCGCGAGATTTCGCTCCGCGGCTGGCGCATTCGCTGTTGCCCATCGCCGGCAAGAAGTCGTCGGAGTGGGATTATGCGTGGGTACCGGTGTTGGGACCTATTGCGGGTGCAGCGGCAGCCGCTGTTTTCATTCGCGCATTTCACATCGTGTAGTTCCAAAGGAGTGATGATTTGAAGATCTGGGCGCGTCTGCTGGTCGTGTTGATGCTGGGCTCTTGCTTTACGTCCCGGGCGTTAGGGGATGCGTATGACGCAAAGCCCAAGCTGGTGATCATTCTGGTGTTCGACCAGTTTCGCGGAGACTTCCTCGATCGCTACCGGTCGCAGTTCAAAGCGAAAAACGGTTGGAATCTCTTTCTCAAACAGGGCGCACATTTTACGGATTGCTACTACGACTACGCCAATCTCGTTACCGCAGCGGGTCATGCTTCCATTGGCACGGGCGCGTATACGGATGGACACGGCATCCCGCTGAATGAATGGTATGAGCCGGGCCCCGATGGCAAGATGCGGCAGGTGAGTTCCGTTGCCGACGATCGTTACAAGCTGGTCGGCGCACCAGCCGGGACTGCCGATCTGACTGGCGCCTCTCCTTACCGGGAGAGGGCGACCACGCTTGGCGATGAACTGGTGGTTGCGACGGGTGGGCGAGCGCGCGTGTATGGCGTGTCGATGAAGGACAGGGCCGCCATCATGACCAGCGGCCACGCCAGCAACGGGGCGTTCTGGATTGATCACGATAGCGGCCAATGGGAAAGTTCAACCTACTGGATGAAGGACCTGCCCCAGTGGGCGAAGGATTTCAATGCCAGCGGCCGCGTGCAAGAGGCTCGCCGCGAAACCGGTATTGCGCAGGGAAGCTTCTACGAAAAGGTTGGCAGGTCTGCGGCGAGCGTTCGCTACCAACTCGACTTCGCGCAGGCGCTGATTGCCGCCGAGAAGCTGGGGAACAACCCGGCCGGCGCCACCGATCTACTTACGCTTTCCATCTCCTCGACGGATATCAATGGTCACGCTGTCGGCCCGGACGATCCCTCGCAGGAAGCGTTGATCGTGCAGTCGGATCAATGGCTGGATGCGTTCTTCACGTTTCTCGATAAGACGGTGGGTTTGAAGAATGTGGTGATCGCCATGACCGGGGATCACGGTGTCTCCATCAGTCAGAACGCCGGCGATGCCATGCATATGCCCGTCCTGAATTTTCAGGCTGCCTCGTTTACCAAACCCCTGGAAGAACGGCTGGAAAAGAAATATCCCTTGAAGAAGAAGGGACCCTACATCCTTCAGATGGATAGTCCCTACCTGATTCTGAATCCGCAGGCGTTTGAATCCGCGGGTGTTTCCGAAAGGGAGGCGGAAGAGACTGCCAGGGAGATGCTGGAGCAGATCTTCGCCGAACTCGCACACACCGACTTTGGAACGGTGAACGGCCGCTTCAGGGAATCCCCGATACTGGCGCACGTGGCGACCATGACGCAGATGCGAGACGGCAATCTTCCGGACACACAGTACAGCCGTCTGCTTGCGCACAGCTATTCGCCCTATATCGGGTGGGGGCTGCATATCAACTTCGGGCCTTACCAGTTTCCATACCACGGTGCGAACTCGGCGACCCATTTCACGGCCAACAGTTATGACCGCCATGTTCCGCTCGAGTTCTATGGCGCAGCCTTTGTTCCCGGCACATACCACGGCATGGTGGCGCCCGTGGATATTGCGGCGACCTTTGCTTCGCTGCTGAGGATCAACCGGCCTAGTGCGGCGGTAGGCCGAGTGCTGACCGAGGCCATGCGGCCCGAAGGGGCGGCCTCAACGTGGGTGCGCGATGAAACACCCCACGTGGTGAAGAAGTGATCAGGCGACGTTGTAAGGGAATGCTCGGTTGGAAAAATCAGCTATCGGTCTGAGCGCCAACGGCGCGACGCTATACCAGCCCAGGGCGAAGCCCTGGGTAACGGTCCATCACAAAACCGAGGGCTGAAGGCCCGATCTATCGTGGCGCCACTATAGGTCGGGCCTTCAGCCCTCAATCTTTTTAAGGCGCTGGACCTGGGGCTTCGCCCCAGGCTGGTATGGCGTCGCGCCTTCAGCGCTTGCATCGGAGCTCAGCCCTCAAGATCTACGCGAAAACTTCATCTGCACGTCGGTAGTTCCGATCTCACTAGACGACCCTCGAAGGCTGATCCCCCAGGTGGAAGACCAACGATCCACCTTGCACAAGGCTCGCATGCTCAACGGTGAGTCCCTGGATCGGCTTGCCGTTCCAGGTAACGGAATGAATGTAGGCGGAAGCGGGTGATTCCCGCTTGGCTTCGACGACGAGCTTCCGGCCATTGGCGACTGTGAGTTCGATGTGGTCGAACAGCGGTGTTCCGAAGTCGTACTTCGCGCTGACAGGATCGACGGCGTAGAAGCCGAGCGCGCTGATCACGAACCATGCGGACATTTGTCCGCAGTCTTCGTTTCCGGCCATGCCATCGGGTTTGTTGTCGTACTGCGTCTCCATCAGGCTGCGTATGCGCTCCTGCGTCTTGTGCGGGGCGCCCGCGAAGTTATAAAGATAGGCGATGTGATGGCAGGGCTCGTTGCCATGCGAATATTGCCCCACCATGCCGCTGACGTCGGGTGGCATGTCCGGCGGAAGATCCGAGGTTTGATTGAAGAGCGCGTCGAGCTTCTCGATGAAGGCTGCGTTGCCGCCCATCGTCTCGACCAGGATCTTTGGATCATGCTGGACGCAGAATGTGGTTTGCCAGGCATTGGCTTCGGTGTAGTCGCGCCACTTACCCGTGACGTTGATGCCCTTGGGGTTGAAAGGCTTGCCGGCCCAATGGCCATCCGAATAGCGCGGGCGGATGAAGCCGGTTTCCTTGTCATACAGATTGACGTAGTTCTGCGACCGCTTCTCGAGAAGCGCGGCATCGTCGTGTTCGCCCGCGGCTTTCGCGAGGAGGGCCACTGCGCTGTCGTCGTAGGCGTAGTCCAGCGTCTTGCTGGCCGACTCATCCTGCAAATCACAGGGGACGTAGCCATACTTGCGATAGGCTGCCATGCCGCGGTAGTCGTCCACCAGCAGACGCTTGCGGAACGGGGCATAGGCTGCTTTGGGGTCAATGCCCTTGAAGCCCTTGGCCAGCGCCTCTGCAACGACCGGCGCGGAGTGGTCGCCGACCATGGTGCCTGTTTCCTTACCCTGCAGCGGCCAGACAGGAACGCCTTTCGGGCTTTGCTCGGCCATGCGGATCAGACAGTTGACGAACTCAGGCACACGCTCTGCGAGGATCAGCGTGTACATCGGGTGCAGAGCCCTATAGGTGTCCCAGAGGGAGAAGGTGCTGAAATTGTGTTGGCCTGCGGGCAATGTGTGGACCTGGCCGTCCATGCCGCGATACTTGCCCGTCACGTCGTCGAACAGCGTCGGCGCCACCATCATGTGGTACAGGCCGGTGTAGAAGACTTCCAGATGCTTCTGGTTGCCGGAGGGAATGTTCACGCGGCCAAGCTCGCGCGCCCAGGCCGCATGCGCCGCGGAACGCACAGCGTCGAAATCCCAACCCGGGACTTCCGCATGGAGATTGGCGGTCGCGCCTTCGATGTCCACACCGGAGATGCCGGTCTTGACGTAGACCACTTCATGTTCATGTGTGGTGAAGTGCAGCACCGCGCGCAGCGCCGTGCCGCGAACCTCTTCGCCGTTGTGAGCAACGGGATTGCCTTCGGAATACACATCGATGCTGGTGAAGGGCTTGGAGAACTTCATGTTGAAGTAAATTTCGCGGCCCATGGCCCAGACATCTGTCTGGCGCCCGCCGATGAGAGTGTCGTTGCCGACGACTTTCAGGGATGACCATTTGACCGGCGGGGGAATCCTGCCTGGGTTGTGCGGATCGGGGACATTGATGCCTGCGTGCATCAGGTCCACAAGGATGGAAGCCTTCCGCGATGCCGGGAACGTGTACTTGTGAACGCCAACACGCTCGGTCGCGGTGAGCTCGGCCTTCACCTTCGATTCCTGCAGGAGCACGGAGTAGTAGCCGGGGACGGCAACTTCGTCGTTGTGAGAGAAGTGCGCTCGATAGCTTGTGGGGCCGTCGACCGCCGCATTGGGATCGAAGTGGAAGTCGTCGGTTGCCGGCATCACCAGGAAGTCCATCATGTCGATGCAGCCCGTGCCGCTGAGATGCGTATGGCTGAAGCCCAGGATGGCCTGGTCCTTGTAGTGATAGCCGGAACAGTGGTCCCAGTCGCGCACCCCGGTATCAGGGCTCAACTGAACGGCGCCAAAGGGCATGGTCGCGCCGGGAAAGCAGTGGCCATGACCGCCGGTACCGATCGCGATCTTCACGCGCCCCGTGTGGTCGCTGTTGCTCGCGCCAGCCGCCGCGCCTGCAAACGGCTGAAACCCCATTGGCAACGCGAACGTTTCGCGCACTGCGCACGCCAGGGTTGCGACCGATGCTCCCCGCAGAAAATCTCGTCTCGAAACCATCCTTACCTCACAATCAATGCTGGGAGTCGCTCTTGAGAGCGCGTCATCGCTTCACTTGCCGCCATTGAGCTCTAGAAGATTATCCATGCAGCCGGCCGGCTTGTTCACCGGATTGCAGCGTGCGGTTACCCCGCCAGGCAGACCGACAGAGTAGCTTGTCCACTGCGAAGGTTCCGAAGTCGGGTAGTCGGTGCTGAGCATCTGCGCTCCGCTGGATAGCGCGCGATCGAGACGCGTGCGGTCATTGGTGCGAGCCTGCTCCGTACCTTCATCTGTGCGAGTGCGCACCAGGTAGCCTTGCTTCACCAAGTCGTCGATCTCCGCCTTCGTGCCATCGTTCTTTTCCACGAAGGCTGCATCCGGATTGCCGGGGATTGCATTGGTGAAGAGGATACGCCCTCGCAGTGAGGGATGTCCCTGCGCGTATGCCGGCCCCGCGTGTTGCTGGTCAAGCAGGAAGATCACCTTACCGCGCGCCTTTTCGAGCGCCGGCCAGCCCTTGGTACGGATCGCTTCATTCAGGGTGGAAGCATTGCCGCGCACTTCATCCGGCGTGATCATCTCGCCAGGTTTGAAGACGGAACGGATTTCTGCGTCGACTGCGTCAAAGATGGCTGACGTGAAGACATCGCCCGCCGGAGCGTTGGGCATTTCCGATGGAACGCCCTCCTTGGTTTCGACGAGGATGAAGATGGGCACGTGCCGGGGATGCTGCTTCGACCAGTCGCGAATGGCCGTCAGGCACTGCGTGAAGAGATGGCAGGAAACACGCTCGTCGAGGTCCTGAACGTGCAGAACCTTGAAGCCGGGCTTGTTCATTTCATGCTTAGGATCGAAGTCCGGATCGGCAGGGAGCCCGGCGGCAGCAACCTTCTTCACGATGGCTGGATGCGCGAAGCGGCCACCTTGGGGGTCATTGAAAATATCGATCTCGAGCTGGCGCACGCCGCCGGTGAGCTGGTCGCCGAGTGGAGCGTGCTTATAGTCGAGGCCGCGCAGCGTTTTCGGACTATTCGTCTCCAGATACTTGTGCTCGCTGGGCGCGAAGCCGGTGTGGTAGCTGTTGTGCGAGCCGATGACCTGGATCTGATTCACGTGCACAATCTTGTCCTGCGCGTTCTGGGCGGCTTGTTGAGCAGTGGCCGCCTGCACGCCGAAAACTACCGTTGCACCTGCCGCAAACCGCATCACCCTGCTGAACATGTGTTTCCTTCCTGCCTGATCTGTTGATGGTGGAAAAACGACGGCGCCGCGTACAAAGCGGCGCCGCAGTCGAGGGGTTACTTCAACTCGGCACTCAGAAGATTACCTTAGCCGCGAGTTGAAGCTGGCGTGCCGGGTAGGCCCCGGTGATGGCACCGAAGCCGCCATCGGAGATGTTGGGATCGGGCGCCTGGTAGTTCACCTTGTTGAGCACATTGAACGCTTCCGCGCGGAACTCGAATTTGGAGTGGTCATTCCAAAGATCGAAATCCTTGTGCAGGCCAAGGTCGGTCTGGAAGAAGGCAAAGGAGCGGAGGCTGTTGCGGCTTACATTTCCGTATGCGGTGGTATTGCCATACAGCGAGTAGGAGGGGAAGTCGTAGCTGGAACGAAGCAGATACCCCGTCAGTGCGGTTGCCGTCTTGACCCGGTTGGTGGCGGGCGCCTTGAGGGGTGTGCCCGCGATGTGCTGCGGACGAAGCGTTGCGAGGTCGGTGGTGAAGAGGGGACCCACCGCGCTTGCCCCCGCGCCGCCTGTAGCCACAGTCGTGGAGGTCGCCGAGGAACTGTAGTTGAGATTGAACGGCAGGCCGCTGGTCATGGTGTTGATGGTGGTGAGTTGCCATCCACCCAGCAGCGCATTGACAACCGCGTTGGAGGCATTGCCATAGTGGCGGCCATGACCATAGGGAAGGTCATAGACGATCGATGTGGTATTTGCGAGGGGCTGATCGTAGCCGGAGGGACCGTAGTCATTGCGCGGGTTAGCGAAGTTGACTCGGGAGTTGTCGCCGTTCGCCGTTTCGAGGTGACCCGAGGAAAGGTCGAAGGTACGGCTGTAGGTGAACGAGTTGAGGATGTACAACGCGCCCTCACGCTTTTCAAGCTTGACCTGCAGAGCGTTGTAGCTGGAACCGCCACCGCCCCAGGCGATTTCGATATCGCCGAAGGTCGGTACCGGACGGCGGGCCTGATAGGTACCGTTGGGCGCCGCATTGCAAAGGGTAACGGTTGCCAGCAGGCAGGGGGCTGCCTGATTGTAGTCGGCCAGAACCTGCAGGTGCGTTCCCTTGTTGCCGACATAGGCCATATCCAGAACGATGCCGCCGGGAAGCTGTTGCTGCACGCCAAGGTGGTAGCTCTGGATGTAGCCGGTCTTGAAGTTCGGATCGATGTAGCGTGACGTGACCTTCAACGGGACAAAGTATGCCGCGCTGGTTAGAACGTTGGAATAGCCCTGCTGTGTCTGGCGGAAGCAGGCTGTCTGGTCCTGGGTGTCGGACGTGCAGCGGTTCTGGCCGGGCGTTGCGGTGAAGGGGCTCGGATTGTTGATTGCCGCGTTGACGACGTTGGGACCGTTGTAGGTCAGGTTGTTTTCGCCGCCTGCGCGGTTGAACTGCGTGAAGCTGATGCCGTAGCCGCCACGAACCACGGTTTTTGTCGACTCGCTCCAGGCGAAACCAAAGCGAGGAGCGAAATTGGTCTTCGGCATGTGGACCAGCGCACGGTTGTACAGGCTGCCACTCGAAGCCTGGACGAGGGTATTGGTTTTGGGATCGAAGTTGGCCAGCTTGTTATCACGTTCCCACTGCGGCGTCGCCAGTTCATAACGCAGACCTGCATTGACGGTCAGCGAGGGAGAGACCTTGATGTCGTCCTGGAAATACATGAAGTTGAATGTCTGCCGGAGGTTGACGATGGCGAAGTTGGTCAACGAATACGACGAACGGTTGCCAAACAGGAAGTCCGCCGTAGCGCGCGCCTGGGCAATCTGCGTCGCCGCTGTATTGCCTGAGGCCGTGTCAGTGGGAATGCAATTGGTGGATGCAGTGGTCGCGCATGTCGGGTAGTACGTGGAGGACGGACCCGTGGAATAGGCGCTGGCGTAGTTGTCCTGTCCGTAGCTCGGGTTGAAGTCGTTAACTTGCGTGCCAACCTTCTGGTATTCGTAGCCGATCTTCATCGACTGCTTGCCGCGGACGTAGGTGAAGTTGGCCTTCGGGTTGTAGATGGTGGGGTTCTGGAACTGTGGGCTGGAGGGTTGCGCGCCAAATTGAGTAAAACCGCTGACCGACTGGGCGTTCAGATCGCGAACGATGGAGGCGTCGGTGGGTAGACCGTCCGTGATTCCGTTCTCGGTGAGCAGCGACGAGTGCCCCTGGCCATAAGGAGTCTTGGCGCCGGTGTTTTGTGTCCACGCCATACGTACATCGAGAAGCTTATTGCTGGACATGATCCAGGTGGTCCCGCCGGCGACCTGTTTGTTCTTGATGATGACGTTCGCGTTGGCATTGCCGCCTGCACGTCCGGTGACTGTCGGAGGATCGAAGATCGTCGTTGCGTGCTGGCTGTAACGGCCGAAGACGCTCCACTTGGAATTGAATGTGTGGTCGATACGTACATCGCCTTTGTCATCGACGATGGTTCCACGCGGCGAACCGACGAAGTTGTTCGAAAACGTGTTGTACGCAAGAGGCGAGGTGTTGGCGGGTAGTGCTGCGAGAACCGCGAGTCCGAACTTGGTCGCCTGTGGCGTCACGTTGCCGTTGAAGAAGTCGGTCCCCGTGACGGGGTTATAGAGCGGGATGGGTGCGGTGGTGCCATCGACGCGATGCAGAAGGAACGTTCCGGCGCGCTGTTCCGCGTTGGGCAGTGTGACAGCCGTGGCGGGGTTGCGGAAGATCTGGCGCAGCCCTTCGTAGTCGACGAAGAAGAAGGTGTGGTCCTTGATGATGCGGCCGCCGAAAGTGGCGCCGAACTGATTGCGGATAAACACCTGCTTGACGCCAAGCGGAGCGGGGAAGGGGCCGATGGCGTTCAGGTCCGTGTTGCGCAGATAGTCGTAGGCCTTGCCGTGATACTGATTGGTGCCGCGGCGTGTGGAGACGTTGATGACGGCGCCCGAAGCGCGGCCGTATTCCGCGGAGTAGTTGTTGGTTTCGACCTTGAACTCGTTCACCGCATCCGGCGAAGGAGGAATGTTTTCGTTCGCAAAGCCCTGATTGGAGGTTCCGTAGTTGTTGTTGTCGAGACCGTCGAGGAGAAAGTTATTGAAGGCGGAACGCTGGCCGTTCACGTTGAAGGATGCTTCGCGGCTGGACGCACTCTGATTTTCGAGGAATGACTTCCGGGCTCCCGGTACCAGCAGAACGAGGTCGGCATAGGAACGTCCGTTGAGCGGAAGGTTTTCCACTTCGCGGGTTCCGATGACCTGTCCGCGGGAACTGGTTTCTGTCTCGAGTTGCGTGGGTGCGGACGTGACGGTCACCGTTTCCGTGACGGCGCCCGGCTTCATCGTGAGGTCGACGCGCTGACGCGCGTTGGTCAGAAGCGTGAACGATGCGGTCTGCGTTTGTTCGAAGCTCGCCGCTTCGGCCTTCACCCGGTAGTTTCCGATGGGCACGCTGGAGAATTCATAGCGGCCTTCTTTGTCGGTCGTCGCCGTTTGTGAGATACCGGTCGCCGTATTGGTCAGGGTTACTGTCGTGTTGGGAACGGCCCCTCCGGATGCATCTTTGGCGTAGCCCAGCACCGAGGCAGACTCAAACTGTCCGTAGGCGCTGAGTGAAGGGAACAGGAAAAGCAAAGCGAACGCGAGTGTCACCCAGCCTGCGGACGCGAGCCTCCTGTTTTTCGTTTGCGAGACGCTTTGTTTTGCGGCATATATGCCGTCTGCTTCGTGAACGCTCATAATCTGATCCTTGTGTATCGAGATGGCCTCTGAGTTAGCGGTTACTCCGTGGAGCGGAATTCGCCGCGTAAGTTTTTGGTTTCGGTGACGGCCAAAACCTTATCCACCTGGGTTGGCACTGTCAAGCAAATAAAGTTAGCGGTACCGCAAGCCGAAACCCGCTGTTTTGTTTGAAAAATTTCAAGATTGTAAAGCGCTACCGAAGGGATCGTGCGGAGTGTTTTTCCGTCAGGAAGAGGACATGCAAATTCCAGCCTGTCTTCAAGTTTGCCCGAGGCAGCGCGGAGTGAGTTAAGCGCTAACTCTATCCAGGAACAGTGTCTTCGCCGCATTGTTACGGCAGAGTTAATTCGTCATGAATGCAATACGAATGTTTGGATCGGAATGTGGAAGACAGGTACGGGCGGCAGAAAACGCAGGCAGTTGGATCCGGGAATCCGGCGCGGCCCTCTTTGATCCGGTTTGGTCCTGCCGTCAAGTGAAACGGGGATCGACTTCAACCACTCCCCATTTGCGATCGAGCACTTCGCGGTGGGCTGCCATGATCCAGACGAAGTTCAGGCTGGACCCCGGAATCGCGACATTGGGATGATAGCCGGCGGGGAGAAGTACAGCGTCACCTTCGCGCACAACTTCCACTTCCGCAGGGCTGATCTCGTCCGTGTACACAAGCTGCAGGCCAAACGCCGGTTCAGGCATTTCGACATACACATAGATCTCTTCCAGCATGGCCGCGTGCTCGTGAGGAGGCCAACTTGTCCAGTTGCCGGGCAGGGAGCGTGTGATACCTGCGACCAGCCGTCCCGCCTGGATGTTGGCGCCCAGCAGAATATTGATTTCGCGGCGCGAACCGTCTGAACCGGAGAAGAAATGCAGCTTCTCATCCGCCTGCACACTTTCCGCGGAGACGAACTGCAAGGGGTAGTCTCCGTCCACCGGCGCGGAGCATTCGACGAGGTCGATCGTGGTGGAGGTTTCGACAATGATCGTCATTCCCTTGGGCACATACAACGCTTCGTTGGCCTTGATGCCGAAGCGCTGCTCACCTGCCGTGATGAAACCCGATCCACCTACGCAGATCAGTCCGGTCTCCTGGTCTTCGTTGGAGAACGTGATCTGTGATGGGATGTTGCACAGCCGGATGCGGCCGTAGGTCAACTGCTTCATGGAGCTGTTGCCGGGCCGAATGAAGATTCTGCGTCCACGCTCGCCGGCTGTGCCGGTGATCAATCGTTTCGACATTCCGATGCTTCTTTCGTCTGCGCTCACAACAAAGCCCTGAGCTTTAAGCAGTTTCGTTGAACTGCCCGTGCCTCAGGGCTTGTTGCGTTTTCGTGCGGCTGGAGTCTCTGGAGCAAGTCCCCTGATGCGGTGGTGTCGACAGGCGATGAATTTACCAGGCGATCTGTGCGGGGAAGAATTCTGCAAACAGGTCGTCGTAATAGGGCTTCAAAGCTTTGAGGTCCGGCTTGGTGTGGCCCTTGGAATAGAGGTCATACACATTGAACTTGTTCACCCATTCCAGCATTTCGACGTCATGGCCGCTCATCAGGTGGCGATAAGCTCCGTGCCGGTGCGCCGCGTAGAACGAGTGATACCGCAGCATGTACAGCGACTCTTCCGGCATATAGTTCTTCATCACTTCGCCGATGTAGCCGTCGTGACCAAACGACAGATGGACATTCTCGAGGCCGCAGTTGGGTTCGTAGATGCCGTATTTGGTTTGATACAGCGGGTTGTTGATGTCCGGGTTCGCCTTGAAGTACTCGGGAAAAACGATGTCTTTGGAGTACGCGCAGCCCACCGGGAAGGTATCGCCCACGACGCCCCATTGCGGCTCACCCCACAGGCACAGAACCTTGCCCAGATCGTGGATGAAGCCGGTCAGGATAAACCAGCGCGGATGGCCATCCTTGCGGATCGCTTCGGAAGTCTGCAGGAGGTGCTCGATCTGGGTGAGGTCGGTATCCGGGTCGCTGTCATCGACCAGAGTGTTCAGGAACTCCGCCGCCTCCCAGATGCTCTTCATGCCTTTATTCAGGCCGAAGTATTCCTTCTCTTTGGCCATCACGTAGTCATAGGTCTGGAACTGATGGTTGAGGCGATAAAACTCCGCTACACCAGGGGTCGCGGTTTCGTCGTACTGACGGAACTCTTCTTCACTTTTGCCCTCCTGGTATCGTCCGGTCAAAAAGTCATCCCACTCATCCATATCCTTGAGTGGGGCGTCGGTCGAAATCGTTGGGGTGGCCATGGGAATTTTTCTCCGGTGAAGACAATACGGGTTTGCGTTACCGCTAACTATAAAGAGAGTTGAGGAAAACTGGCAAGCGAATTTTTGTTAATTTCCGGGCGTGGGGCGTCTGGATGGACGTAAGGGAGAGGCCTACTTCGCGGTTTGTGCGCCAATTGTGGATTCCCGGGCCACGAGGGTGGAAGGCACCAGAACCGCTTTTGGTTCCTGCTCCGGTTTGGAGGACAGGTCCAGAACAAGCTGGCCGGCGATGCGCCCAAGCTCTGCAGTGTTGTGGTCGATCGAACTGAGCGGAACGCGCAGATAGTTGGCGTAGCGCAGGTTGCCGCAGCCGATAAACGCGATGTCCTGAGGAACCCTGAGTCCGGCCTGCAACGTGGCTTCGATCGCGCCCACGGCCGTCAGGTCGTTGTAACAAAACACTGCGTCCGGTCTGGATGGGAGCTTGAGCAGCTCCTGCATCACCTGGAAGCCAACGATGTCGCCGGATTCTTCCACGCGGTCGCGAGCAACGACCAGGTCGTCATGCGTGGGCAGGCCGGCGGCAATCAAGGCGTTCCTGTAGCCGCGTAGACGATCGAACGAGGGGCTGGAGTTCTTGCTGCCGATGTGGGCGATGCGCTTGCGGCCGATTTCGATCAGATGGTTCGTCGCCATTTCGCCGACGACGACGTCATCGGCTCCAACAAAGTGTGCGGCGAGGTGAGGGAAGTTGCGATCGAACAGGAGGTAGGGAGTGCGATTATCACCCAGCTCATAAAAGTTCCGCAAATTCGATTGGCACGAAGCGATGATCAGCACATCCACGCCGCGGCTCAACAGCGTGCGAATCTCCTGCTGCTCGATCTCGGGATCTTCTTCGGACGAGGCTAGGATCAAGGCGCGGCTGCTGTCTCTCAGCGAGCCGCCCAGGGACTTCGCAAATTCAGCGAAGAACGGATGCACCAGGTCGGGCACGACGAGGCCGACGGTGTAGGTGCGGCCGCTGGCGAGGCCGCGCGCCATCATGTTGGGCTGATAGTTGAGCTCCTTCATGCGTTTGAGCACACGCTTGCGGGTCTCTTCGCCGATATCGGCATTGCCGCGGAGGACTTTGGAAACAGTCACGACGGACACGCCCAGATCGCGCGCAATATCTTTCAGCCTGACAGCCATATCTACTCCTGACGAATCACCCCGCAACAAGGTCTCAACTCGCGTGCGCGAATTGAGAAAGGACTGTTAACAAAACTTCGTACGATGCCACAAACTCCATCCTCCCACAGCGAGGCTGAGCACCAGCATCGCGCCGAGACCGGCGACCCATCGCATATCCATCGCGAGAGGCGGGACGACAGCTCGTACACCCATGACGATAAACAGTGCCGTTGCGGCTGCCACGATGGCATAGTCCCACCACCTCCTCTTTTCTTCTTTGCCGCCGAACTCGTCGCCGGCCTGGGCGAGGATCGTCTTGTTGTAGTCCAGCCCGTATCGTTCGCACTCACGCAGGACCGCTTCATTGGTGGAGCTCTGCTCTTTGGCTGAAGCCACCGCAGTGCTGATCGCGAGGGCTCCAAGGATCATGAACACCGATCCCCCGATCACCAGCAGCATGTGTTGACGGTCGGCGGTCGCGAGTTCGCCGAAGACCAATGCGCCCCAGGCAAGTCCCCAAAGCTGATTGGTGTTGGATAGCGGAATGCCGCGGCCGATGCCCAGATATTTTGCCGCGAATTGCTGAAAGAGGTCGCCCACGACCCAGACGAAGCCGCCTAAAAACAGCCAGAACAGGACACCAGGCATGTGGAACAACTGGAACGCTGTCGAATGAATGCCGCCATCCAGGATCAAGGTCAGAGCGAGCACCGTGCCCAACTCTCCAACCGTAAACGCAGTCACGAACGAGAGCGGATTCATGCCACTCAGATAGGCCTTGCGATAGGGGACGTACATCGTTCCCCACATCAGGCTCGCGCCCAGCGCAGCGGCGATGCCGCGCACAGCGTGCTGACCCATGGAGCCGCCATGAATCGTGCTGAAGCCAAGCATCACCGCGGCAATCACAATCAAGACCGCTCCCAGCACGACCTTGGCGATGTTGCCGCCGCTAGCACCTTCGAGCTCGCGGAAAAGGACTCGTCCCCAGAACAGACCGATCAGCGAATTGGCATTCCACATGGGAAAGGCGACAGCGAGGCCGACGTCTCGGATGGCAAACACGGTCAGCGTATTGGCGACAGCCCACAACGCGCCGGCCAGCAAAGCCCACACGATCAGGTGTTTCTTTTCCGCAAGGTCGGCAAAGACGTAAGAGGTGCCCTTGAGCAGCGTCGGAAACGTCCACCTCGCGGTGAACACCCCGGCCACCATGCAAAGCGAAATGGCGAAAGGAGAAAAGCCGGCGTTCACCAGCTTGGTGGGGGCTTCCGCCGCTCCCAGCCAAACGCCCGCAGTAAGGCCACAGATGACCCCCAGACCATGCAGCGACATTCGACTGTTCATGCGACCGCGTACTGCTGTGTTCATTCAAAGATCTCCGTACAGTTCTCTTGTTCCCTGACACAAAGCGACGAGTGTTTCGCGCAAAGCGGCCGGCGTCTAGTGCAAAGCCACTAAGAGGGCGATCCCGACGATCAAAACGAAAAAGGGCACCAGAAAGTGGCTGTCCGTCAAAATGGCCTTCGTTCCTTTGGCAAACCCCATGAAGATTCCCCCGGCTTTCCCAACGCTGCGGTATAAAGTAAGCGGTTACGTTGCGGTAAACCCTAACGTTCCATCCAGGGACTGTCAACAGACATTGAGGGAAACAGCATGAAGAACTCGACCGCCACGTGACCGTTCGGTATGTTCCAGCAAGGAAATCTCACGGTTGAGCGCATAGCCCACGACGGTACCGCACGATGAAAGAATCCGCATGAAATCAAGATGGTTCACTGTTGTTCTGGTCTTCGCGCTTCTTTTCCCGGTCTGGATGCATGGTCAGGGCTCGCTCGTGGCGGCACAAGCTGTGCTGCAGCGCGAAATGCCGCACCTTGCCCCGCAGATACACCTCGCGCTTGTGCCCGGCGACTATGCCGGAAAGCCGGATGGGTTCCGCGTCCGAGGCGCGCTTGGCCATATTCATGTCGAGGCGGCTACCGTCCCCACGCTGCTTTTCGGCGTGAACTGGTACCTGAAGTATGTGGCGCATCTGAATGTTTCCACGGACGGCAGCCGGCTTGGGAAGCCGGGATTGCGGTTGCCGCCTGTCGACGGCACAATCCTCCGTCCGGCGCCGTATCCCTTTCGTTATGCGCTCAACGAGAACACGGACGGCTACACCACGCCGTATTGGGACTTCGCGCGCTGGCAGCATGAGATCGACATCCTGGCGCTGTCAGGCTTCAACGCGATCCTGATTCAGCGCGGCAATGATCTGGCCGTCTACCAGGCTTTCCGCGATATCGGTTACAGCGATGAGGACATCCGCAAGTGGATTACACATCCCGCACATCAGAACTGGCAGTTGATGGGGAACATGTGCTGCTTTGTGGAGCCCATCTCGCTGGCCTTGATGCGGAAGCGCGCTGCGTCCGCGCGCACGATTCTGGATGAACTGCGAAGCCTCGGCATCACGCCTGTTCTGCCCGGATTCTGGGGCGTCGTGCCGGCGGATTTTGCCCAGCATGCCGCGGGAGCGCATGTTGTGGTTCAACCTTATCCGTGGAACGGATTCCAGCGGCCGGGCTGGCTTGATCCGCGCGACCCGGCGTTCACTCGTTTGGCGGCGGCGTTCTATAAGCACCAGAAAGAACTCTTTGGCGACACCACGATCTATGACATGGAGACCTTCCAGGAGGGAGGCGCGTCTGGCGACGTCCCGGTCGGCGAAGGAGCGCGGGCCATCCAGAAGGCATTGAACGACGCGCACCCAGGCGCTCTGTGGTTCATGATGGCGTGGCAGACGAATCCGCGTAAGGAGTTGATTGATGCGGTCGATCGCAGCCGCATCCTGGTTGCGGACATTGAGCAGGGACGTGTTCCCCGCGAGACGCGGGAGAAGGATTTTGAAGGCGCTCGCTGGCTCTTTGGAGGGTTGTGGGAGTTCGGCGGCCGCACCACCATGGGTGCTCCACTGTATGACTATGCGCAACGCATGCCCCGCGCCGCCACGCGCGAGGACAGCCACCTTTCCGGAACGGCGCTGTTCACGGAAGGGCTGGATACGAACCCCTTCGCCTTCGATCTCTACTCAGAGATGGCATGGCGCACCGAGCCGGTCGATCTGGATACCTGGACGGCGGAGTACGCACTGCGCCGCTATGGCGCCACGGACGTTCATGCCGCGAATGCCTGGAAGATTTTGTTGCATACGTCGTACGGCTACCGTGCGGACGGTGTGAGGAACCACGGCGAACGCGATGCTGCGCATGAGTCGATCTTCAATGCGCAGCCTTCGCTGATGGCGAAGAGAAACGGGCACTGGTCTCCGGACGAGCCTCGCTACAAGCCGGAAGATCTGAAGCCTGCATTGACGGAGTTGTTGCAGGTAGCGCCCTCGCTGCGGAATACGGCGAGCTATCGCTACGACCTGACCGACGTGACTCGCCAGGTATTGGCTGACGACGCGCGGCGATTGCTGCCCCTGATCCGCTCCGCATATGAAGCCAGGGACCTGCAGAAATTCCACGCGCTCACCGAGGAGTGGATGCGCGACATGGCCATGGAAGACAGGCTGCTGGGGACGAACGAGTATTTTCTCCTGGGCCGCTGGCTGCGCTATGTGCCGGCGTGGGCGAGCTCGCCGGAAGATCTCCAACATATCGAGTACGACGCACATTCCATCCTGACCACGTGGGGAGACCGCACGGCCAGCGCGGAGCTGCACGAATATGGCAACCGCGACTGGGCGGGACTGGTAAGCGGGTACTATGCTCCGCGGTGGAAGCTGTACTTCGCGTCGCTGGACGCTTCTCTCCGCGATGGAACGCCACCGAAGACCATCGACTGGTATGCCTTCGGCGATGCGTGGAATCGTTCACCAAAGCAGTATGCCGCCGAGCCCGTTGGCGATACCTATGCCGCAAGCCTGGTAATTGCACGGGCGTTAGATTTACAGCCACAGACGCTAGATTTACAGCGGCAGGCGCATGGTCTGCAACCGCAGGCATCCGGGAAGAACTTCGCGAGGGCTCAATGACAACCGCCGATCCTGTCATCGCAACGACGATCGATTCGGACGTCGTCCGCAAGCCCACCGCAACCAAGCCGGAGCGCTT
Source organism: Acidobacteriaceae bacterium (assembly GCA_036498835.1). Taxonomy (GTDB): domain Bacteria; phylum Acidobacteriota; class Terriglobia; order Terriglobales; family Acidobacteriaceae; genus Granulicella. The sequence continues at coordinate 46,752 of DASYEV010000042.1, forward strand.
GCTGTCGCTGGATGTGTTGCGCGGTCTCACCATCGCTTTCATGATCCTGGTGAATGACCAGACGGGGCCTGCGCCATTTCGTGAACTGGTGCACGCGAGCTGGAACGGCTTCACTGCCACGGACTTGGTGTTTCCAACCTTTCTGCTGCTGGTGGGTCTGTCCACCGTGCTATCGACAGCGTCGCGTCTGGCTCGCGGCGCCACTCGCCGGCTGCTGTTCGTTCACACGCTGCGCCGCACGCTGCTGCTGATCCTGTTCGGTTTCGTGGTGAACAACTTTCCGTTCTTCAACATCGCGCACGCGCGCTATTACGGTGTGCTGCCCCGAATCGCCATCTGTTATTTCATCGTGGGAACGCTCTTCCTGATTTCGCGGGGATGGAAAGACAAGGTGGTGATTGCCATCGCGTGTCTGGTGGGCTATTGGGCTTTGATGCGCTTCGTGCCTGTCCCCGGGTTCGGCATACCGACGCACACCGTCGCGATCAACGACCACGATGGCAACCTCGTGGCCTGGCTCGACCGCCAGATATTCACCGCGAACCATCTGTATGAGAAGACGCGCGACCCTGAAGGTCTGCTCTCCACGCTTCCGGCCATCGCGACAGCGCTGTTTGGCATGCTCGCCGGCATGTGGCTCCGCACGAATCGGACCTCAACGCGCAAGGCCGTGATGCTGGCGGTAACCGGCGCTCTTTTCCTGAGCGTGGCGCTGGCCTGGGATCCGTTCTTTCCCATCAACAAGAAGCTGTGGACAAGCTCCTACACTCTGTACGCCGGAGGCTGGAGTCTGCTTCTTCTGGCTGCGGCTATTTTCTTCATCGACATCTGGCGGGTAGGGAGAAACAAGCCTGACGCAGATACGGCCGGGCCTGAAGGTCATCCGGTGCTGTACAAACCATTGTTGGTTTTCGGCACCAACGCAATTCTCGCGTACATGATTTCGGAGCTGGGCGACAGTGTGATGAGTAAGTTCCACACTTCGTCAGGCGCCACATTGAAGATGGCGGCGTTCCATGCGATCACAACGCATATTCCCGCGGCGAATTGGGCATCGTTGCTGTATTCGCTCATCTTCCTGTTTCTCTGCTGGCTTCTGGTCGTTCCGTTCTATCGGAAGCGCATCTTCCTGCGGATTGGTTAGGCTGCCATTGCCTCCCGGGTGGCATATGGCGGCACAGGTGAGAGAAGCGGCTTTTTGATTGACCCGCGCCGGAGCCGAGCCTAGCTTTGCGAGCATGGTGATTGCGGAATTCGATCAATTTCAGAAGTCGTTGAGTGCCGGGGATCGTGCGGTGCTTGATGAGTTGGTGCTGCGGGTTTTGCAGGCCGCATGGCGGAGAAGAACCGACAAAGCCTCCATAACTGCAAAGGATGTGGTGGGTTGGATCGAACGTGCGGGCTCCGCGGTTAGCACAACGGAGTGCGAGGCGTTGGCTGCGTATGCGCTCGCAGGCGGAGCCAGTCTGCAGACGTCTGCGGCGTTACAGGAGGCAGAGACCGATTTGCAATCAAGCTCCAGGCTGACTGGCAACACGGAGTCCGCATCTCTGCTGGAGCGAGCTAGCGGCTCGTCGATGGTGGAGGGAAATAACGCCTCGCAGATCCAGGCTACCCAGCAGATGCAGGAACTGCAGACCTCGTTCAACCTGGAATACCTGCAGCTCCAGAGCTCGATGCAGAATGAAAACCGCCAGTTCAAGGTGGTCTCGAACATCATGAAGACCAGGCACGACACCGTGAAGAACAGCATCAGCAATATTCACTGATCGGCAGGGCCGACGATACTCGAGCGAATTTCCTGGTAAGAGAAGCCCTGCTCAGCAGGCGTCGGGAACTGGAATCAGAGACGAGATGCGAAGAATGCGGGCCTGGCCCAGGCGGGCGCCGAACGGTGTTGCTTCCGCGGGATCCTGGAAAATTTCCGACACCAGGGCGGTCAGGGGTTCGTCGGGCGGCAGACCCAGCGTGAACAGAGAGGCCGTGAGAGTATCTGTAGCAAACAAGCCTTCACCGTAGAGGACCGGGAGTCCCGCGCGTTCGGGATCGTTGCCTGCGCGCGGCGCGAAGAGTTGAGTCTGAGCGAGCAGTATGTTGCGCCACGCTTGTCCATCCGCCTGGCGTACGCGGGCATAGAGCAGCGCCCAGAGGTCGGTGTTCGGAACGGAGGGCCTGAGGTTGGCTCCGTTGAAGACGGGGGTGGCATAAGGCGCCTGGATGTGAACACCGCTCGCATTGCGGGCGGCCTGGCACACAAGTGGCGGAGCCGGATGCTTGACTCCTGCGATGCGCAACATGGGGCCGAAGCGGCCTTGCGCCGTGGACCAGCGGCGGGTGGTATGGCCGACGCGGACTTCGTAGGTAAAAAAGCCGAACAGGTCGAGCGACGAGGACTGCAGGTCCGGTGGAAGAGGAACGAGGTACTGATTGGGCGCAGTGGGCGAGCCCTCGAGAGGTTGCATCGCCGCGATGCCACTCTCGTCACGAGGCTGTCCGGGAGCGATCAGGCGCATCCATTCGGACTCGATCGGAAGCGGAGGCTCAGCTGCGTCTGGTATGCGTATGTCACGAGACAAGAGCAGAGGGTCGGGACCACGGGCGAGGACACGGACGAAGTAGGCGTCTTGAGGATCAATGGGCGGCCGGTCGAACTCGAACCACAAGCTTCGGCGGCGCTGGTTGCTGGAGGAGTAGTCGCCGGCGGGGACGTACTCAGAGAGTGCGAGACCTGCGGAGAGAATGTGCGGCGTCTGCGAAGGGGGTGTAGTGACAGGAAGAAGGATCGAGCGCGAAACGTCATCGCCGGCGCCGCCCTCGAAGGTGAGTCGGGCAACATAGTCGATCGTGATCTCGGTGGGGAAGACAGCCAGGGGGGTGGCGGGAGGAACAACCGGCAGAGGGCGCGGCTTGGGGTCGAAGGCGTCGAAGCAGACAAGCTCGGTGACCTGGCGTATGGCTGCGTGGGCGTCGACGGTTTTGACGGTTGTGCCGGCGAGGGTTTTAGGACTAAGGACGCGGGGCAGCCGGAAGGTGGCGACAGTTTCTTTCACATCCTCACGGTCTGGGATATGCACGATCCGGTCGATGGCGATGCCGTCGCCCTGGAGGCCGTCCCACGTCCAGTCACGGAGCACGTCGAATTTGACGACGTTGATCCAGCGCTGGACCAGATCGGAAGCGGAGAAGAAGGTGATGGACGACCCCTCAGGCGAGAGGGTGTGCCGCAGCGATGAAGAGCAGGCGATGACCGTGCGTTTGGAGGCACGGCCGGAAAGCGTGAAGCCAAGTTGGTCGAGGCCTAGTTCGGCGGCCAGCCGTTCCGTGGGCGAAGGCACGCTGTTATCCGGTGGCGGCGGCTGGAAGAAAAAGGAGCGCAGTGAAGAGAAGCCCTCCGGCTCGCCCAGCAGATCGGGCTCGGCCGTGGCGGCAGCGCGGAGATCGACGCTGAGGGGGCTGCCGCGACGAAGTTCATCCTCCGCGAAGTAGCCAGGCTTATCGCGCCCCAGAGCCGTAAGCTGCAGGCGTAGAGAGCGCGCCGTAGGCAGGGCGAGTGGGCCCTCTCCGGGTTGCGGGTTGTTGAGGGCCGTCAGCTCCTGGAGATCTTCAAAGGCGAGGTCGAGCGCCATCTCCGGCCCATCGAAGACGCGCGTGGTGGTGTACAGGGGAAGGTAGGTGATGAGGTCGCCGTCGAGGGCTTTTATCTGAACTTCGATTTCGACAGCAAGTACGTCTGGGTCGGGAACGCTGATTTCGCGGGCGAGTTTGGGGTCCGCGGCGAGTGCGGCCAGATCGTCTTCGAGGTCCGCGAAGGTATTGGAACCGGTGAAGAGCGCTTCCGGGTAGCCGAGCCGGGGCTTGGCTACCCGGATCTGGCGGGAGTCGACGGAGGGCCGCGCAAGCACTTCGATCTGAGCGGGACGCTTGCGGCGCTGGAAGGTAAGGCTGGCGAGCGAATGGTGCGGCGGGTCGGGCAGGGCGATGCTGCTGGTTGGACCTCCTCGCGTGAGGTCGGATAGGCGCACGCGAAACTCGTAGGTGTTGCCGTATTGCAGGGATACGTCTTTGTCGCCTACGGGCTGGAACACCTTTTCGCGGTTAAGCAGATGCGAAGGAGCATCGGGATTCGGGTTCTGGACCTCGGGCCGCGCGTGCAGAGCGGTGAGGTCGGAGTCCGTGAGTGCGAGAGAGCTGCCGCGCCAGGTGGCGAAGAAGGAAGGAAGCCAGAACTGTCCAGGCTGTTTGGGAGAGAGCTGCGCCGGTGCTACTTCGATCACGCCTTCGCCGTGAAAGTTGCCCAGCGAGAAGGGACCGAGCGCGAGGTCTTCGATGCTCTCGATACGGACGAGAGAGGTCCATTCCTGGTCGCCCTGTTTGCGGACGTCAATGCGAAAGCCTGCAACTCCGTTGGGTGCGTCGAACTTCAGCGTGCGGTCGGGGTTGAGCTGCACCTGTCGATGCAGCCACTCGGTGATCTGCTCGTCATCCCAGGCGAGCTGAATGGAGTCTCCCGTGTCTGTGCTTTGAGTGCAATGGACAAGCTTGGCGAGGCCGTCATCATAGGTCTGGGCCTCGCGGGCGATGTCATCCGCAATGAAGTCTGCGGGGGCGGTGAGCACAGGGAAGAGCACCGCGGCGAAGAGTGGGCGCGCGGTGGAAAGCTGCGGGATGCGGGCCGCATAGCGGGCCAGCATGGGCGGCTGCCCGGCGTAGTCGCTGGTGGAATGGAGATCGATATACAACCAGCCACCATTCGCGAAGAGGGTGGCATCGGCTGGAGTGATCGTGGCCTCGCCTATCAAACCGAGAGCGGCAGCGAGGTTGGGCTGACGCAGGGCGTAGGCCATCAGTTGACCCCAACTCACCTCGGAGGATGGCGCGGGACCCGGTTCATCAGGTTGGTCGCCGGCGCCTTGATGCAGAGCGCAGCCGAACTCGTCGGATGTGGTGAGCAGCGGCGAGTGTTGACGGTCGCCGATGAGCTGCTGGTAGCTGGGCGTCATCGGCTTGCGAAACTGAGCCTGAATCCTGCGCGGGTTGGGCGGCCGGATGGTGAAGTGGTTGGTTAGCTCGGTGAATATCTCCGTCTTTTGAAGTGGCGGGCCTTCGAGCTGCAGCGGCCCGGTGGAGGTTGCGTCGTTGGGCAGAGGAAGCCTTGCAAGCGAGCCGATCATGTGGGCCTCGAACACAAGGTTGGCGGTGGAGAAGGCCGCCAGACCGGGACGCAGCGGCTGGAAGGGATCGCCCTTGGGCAGGCAGAGGAAGCGGACGTTCAGCGAAGCGCCGTCCCAGGATTGCGGGAATGTCAGCAGGCTCAGAAAGCTATTTGGACCGATAGGCATAACGATTCCTCCTCACGCAGGGATTTTTAGACAGGGACTTCTGCTGCAAATACGCCCAATCCAACTCCGGGTACCAGGGCCAGAGCGGCAAGTGGGATGTCTTGTTGGAATTGAGTTTCGAAATCCACGTCTTCGTCGAAGAAGATGGCGACGTGTACTGAAGCGGCAATATGGATGGTCGCGAAGATCGTAACGGTGGCCGGGTTGTTGCGGCGGACCCGGGCAAGCACCTCCGCACTGAACGAGAATCCGATGAGACCGAGCAGCAGCTTGGCCCGGGCTTCAATGCCGACGAGGGCGCCTGGTTGCAGGGTCTCGGGAACGAGACTGTAGCCGTATTTGATGGTGCCTTCTACAGCGAGCAACCCGGGGATGAGATCTCCCCCGATGGAGATGACGATACCGAGCGTGAGCTGAATAAGAGGGCCACCCGTTTCGCGCAACTCCACGCTGAAACGGAAGAGGCCTCCCGCGTAGAGCAGAGGAGGAAAGATGCCCTGCTGGATGTCTCCCTGGAACTCGATGAAGAGCAGCGCGTTTTCGATACCGGTGAGAGCGGCCTGCAGCTCTCCCTTGACGGTGAACTGGCCGTAGAACTTGCCCAGACCAATCTCAACCCGGCCATCAGGGCCATCGCCGATGCGGAAGAGAAGGCCCATATGGACGACGAAGGATGGGCTCGCGCCGCTGCCGGCAGTGATGGAGACATCGAAGTGGAACGGAAGGTGTGTGAGGTTAGAAAGTGAGTCAAGAACCTCGGTGAGCCGCTTCAATGCGCCGGCGAAAAGGAGTGTGGGATCGGCGAGCCTGGAGAGCTCCCCCGCGATGGCTTTGTACTGAGATTTAATCTGAATGACCGGGCCCAGCGGGTCGGGGAGCTGCAGGTTCAGCAGTGAGGGTGGCACAGCAACGTCGAAGGGTGCGGCGGCCGCTGAATCGATGCCGAGGATGATCTTTTCCACGTTGGGCTGGAGATCGCTGGGAGTGAGATCGTAATCGCGCGCGAGACCCCAGCCCCCGCCTTGCATGAAGCTCGCCAGGGGCTTGTTGGCCAGGGTAAAGACACTGTTGTCGATGCGCCAAAGGTCGTCGTCAGAGATGGTGAAGGAGGGAATCTCAACGAGGGGAAGGGCAAAGTTGGGCCGTGGAAAGGCTCCGGAGGATTGTGTAAGCGAGTGCGGGTCGGCGAAGACCGGCGGAGAGTCGAAGAGCAGCTTGCCGGGTCGATTGGGATCAATCCTGGCAGCCTTGAACATTGCGCGGCTGGTCTCGGTGGCCATCAGCAGGGAGTACTCGATGGCGGGGGTGGTGCGCCGAGCGTCGGACGGCTCACGGAACTTGAACGCGTCCGCACCATTGCGGACGATGGGGACACCGCGGTGAGCGTCGACGGGTGTGGGTTTACCGGTCAGGGAGTCGGTGATGGGATCGAAACGAACGAAGCTCCACTGTCCGGCGCGCGGGAGCTTGGGCGCGCCGACGATAGCAACGGCGAAGCCGACGTCCCTAACGTCGTTGAGAGCTGTATCGGAGACGATGCTGGATATCTGAGCTTCGAGCGTTGCGCCGACGCGCACGGCGCAATTGATGGGGCTGCCAATCGCACGCACCTTGTCGAAGAGGAGCTTGAGGATGGCCTTGCTTGTAGCGTCCGTTTGTACAGCGGCCACTGGCGTTATCTGGATGTAGCCCGGCCGGTCGTAGATAGGAACGATGCCGCCAATCGCGCCCTCGATGTCGGCGTCCGCATCGAACAGGACGGGCGTTACGCTGGTGACGGGGTCGAGCGTGATGTCCGCGCCTGCGATACGAATGCGGCGAATATTCTTGAACGAGCGGACGGCGCCTTTCTGAAAAGCGTCGGGGCGCTTGAACTCTGCGTCGTCGACGGCGACCCAGCCGGTATCGATACGAAGGACTCGGCCGGAGTTATGGCGTTCCAGAATGATGGTCCGGACGACACGCGCTCCGCTCTCATACAGGATGGAGCGAAACTGGATGACTTCGTAGGCTGTGCGCCCGTTCAGGACCTGGAACTCTACCTTGCTGAAGCCCGCGCCTTCGACATCCTGGTGCCATTGGCTGAAACTGCTGAGGCCGTAGCCGGAGAGATCGGCGCGGTGAAGCGGAATACCTATCGACGCGAACGTATTGAGGTTGGCTCGCAGGTTCTCAGGCAGAACGCTGTTCGTTGCGGGAACGACGGGAGTGGCCGGAATCATGCCCGGCATGTTCGCAAGCAGACGCATCATGCCGGGCATGATTCGGGAGGGGTCGTCCTGGGAAGGGTTGTGCGGGCGGGCAAGCAGGCGGACCTGCCGGGCTGAGGTCAGGTCTGCGAAGGCCGGTTCGTTGAGTGAAGTATCGGTTGCAGGTAGGAACACAGGGCGTGGCGGATGCGGTGGCGCGACCAGGTCAAGTTGCGCCATGGCACGCAGCCCGAACGGAAGGGAGAACAGAGCGGCAGCGGGGCTGTTGGCTGCGATGGCTTCGAGAATCTCGTCGGACAGGGAGGTGGGAAGCGTAGGAACAAGCTTGACGGAATTGGCCCCCAGCAGCGTGGAGCCTCCATTGGAGATCGAGTGGCCGAAAGCGGGCTGGCCTGCGACGGCGGGCTCGATCTGTACAGGCTCCCACTGCACCTGCGGCTGCATGAGCAGGCGCACGCGGTTGAGTTGAACGGAGAGCAGGTTGTCGAGGATCTGGGGCTGGTTATTACCGACGGCTTCGATAGCCACGCCGAAAAGGTGCTCGCGGCTGGAGAGATCGAGCAGGAGCAACGACTCATCGTGCGACTGAATGTGATCTTGAAACGCTTTGCGGAGGATGCTCTCGTCGGCGTCTGCGCTGAGGGCCACTGATTGCGAAGGGAATGGAACGGCGGAATCAAGTTGGGCCGAAAGAGACGGGCTGCCGCTGTCCATCCAAGGCATGGTGACGCGCAGGGCACGGGAGACGGCGGTGTCCCGGCGCGAGGTGAAGATGTTGGTGGCGTAGGGATCGGGTAGAGTCGGCACGGCAAGACCGACATCGAAGAAGACGACCGCGGCGCCGGAAGAGAAGGCGGGTGCGGTGTCGAATCCCGCGTTCACGGCGATCCGCCGGGGCGGGCGGACGAGAAGGTAAAGGTTTTCGAGTACGAAGCCGGCGAAATCGTTGAAGCCCTGAGGTGTGGGGGCCGTAGCGAGCAGCGTGAGGGCGATGCTTGACGACGAAGTGTAAAGGCCGAAGACATTGATGGCAGCGTCGAACTCGAATGGTTTGCCATCGGCCCGGCGAGGCAAATCCCACTGATTGACGCACGAGCCGCCAGAGACGGCCACCTCGTCCATGCCGCCGCGTTCGCTGCGGAAGTTCAGCAGGCTCAGTGACTGGCCGGCGAAACGAACTCGTGTGAGCGAGGTCTGCCATAGGGCGAGATCGTAGCTTGCCCCAGACACGGGCTGAAGAGATTGAAGCTCAATCTGCTCGGCGTTGCAGGTCAACGTAGCGGCGAGCCAGCGGAATGGGTCGCCTCCTTGTGCCGCGAGGGTCGAGGTAAGACCGTCACCGATCGCGAAGGTCAGAGAACCCGCGTGGGAGGCTTCACCGATATCCGTGATGGGTGTACTGCAGATGGGGAGCGTCCAGCGCGGTTTGATGACCGCAACCTCCCCGGAGAACTGCGCGACACGTGACAGATTTTTGGAGATGGACCATGAGGGCTGGGCAGCACTGAGCGGGAAGGCGATCAGACTGCCATCGAGAATCGGCGCGCCGGCTGCGGAGAAGTTGAGATCGGAGCCGAAGCCGGACAGTGTGAGGCCGCCGGTGAATGACGGCGGAGCACTGTTGCTGACGAGCAGTTGCCTGGGAAGCTGTATCCCGAGCGCTTCGGCGTCGGAGGCGTCTGCGGCCGCGGCGGGTGGCTGTTCAAGATCAAGCGAAAGCTTCCACAGAGTTCCTGGAGACAGGAAGATGCCGGGTTGGTGAATGGGGTCATGGTCGAAGGTAAGCGTTCCGCCGTTGACACGAACGCCGACGAGGTTCTGCGTGTTGGCGACGAAGAGGCGTGCCTGTATCCACACAGTGCCAGCCGGAAGCCGCCATGTTCTGCGATCCGCCGAGGATGTTGTTGCCTGGGGGATCAACATCAGCAGGAGCGTGTGATCGGGCGATCCGGGCGGAAGCGTCTGTGTGACTGGAACAAAGGCAGCGCTCTCGATGGACACGAAGCGCGCGAGCTGGCCCGTTTTGCTGGCGAAAGGACCGAAGCGCTCCGACCTGTGCTCGGGCGTGGAGGAGGCAGCGCTGCCGACGGGCACTTGTTCCGGCAGTAGCCGCAGATGTTTCCCGGCGGCCGTGAGTGCCGCAGCCTGTTTGGCGCCGGCGACGATGGCGTCCCTGATGACTGGATCCGCAAGCCCAGGGGGGATGACAGCATTGGCGGGAGTCTGCAGAATGAGAGCCGCTGCCTGAGTCCTGAGCAGGTTCTGAAGCGCCTCGGGAGGCGTTCCTGGCGCGGGCGCAAGAGAGTTCAAGAGGTCAAGCAGTTGCTGAATGAAGGGATTCACCGCGCCGCCCCCGCACCGCAAGAAAAGGAAGAATCCTGCTTGAGGTGCGAGAACCATATCATAAGGTCATTCGCAATAGCTCACAGATTCCGCGTCGTTAGGCGAGGCATTATGCCGTACGGGAATGAGGTGAAATATCGCGGAGGACGACGCTTCTTTTTTCGAATGGTGTGATGAAACAGTGACGCCGCACAAAGCTCGAAAGTATCGCGTGATTGGCTGTCTTCAGACTGGGCGGCTGGAACTGCTCCAGGGTGACGTCGAATTCGAGGAGAGGCGAATACGTTTTGTGATTGTGGTGAGTTAAGGCGAGCAGACGGATTTGTCGTGATCCATGCCATATGGATGCGGGCGGATCAACAAGCGTGCTTCTTCTACCAACAACACGCCTGCTGCTACTGGGGAACCGTCACACCTTTCAGTGCCGCGACACGTTGCGTGACAGCCGCTTTCGTGAGCTCTTCAGCAATCGGAGGCGGCTCCGGGCTCCTGAGAAGCATGGCATAGAAGTTATTCAGATTCGTGAGAGCGGCGGGGCTTGAGCTCAGTCCTATCGCGGTGGAGAGCTGTTCGGACTTCTTTACGGTTTGTTCACACCTTCCTTTTTGGCGCCACTCGGCGACGACCTGCGAGCCCACTGCAAGTGTGATGGCATTCGGGTCATAGGGAAGGATCCTGCGGGCGCGTTCGAAATCATCGGCTGCCTTCAGCAACCAGTCGATGCGGTCGCGCCCCGCAGGGGATCCAACAAGATAGTTGATCGTTCCCGCGAGTTGACCAGCAACGGCATTGGCCATGTCGGTGGGTTGGCTTTCATTGGAGTACACGAAGGCATTGAGTTGATCATGCGCCAGCGCATAAGCGCCGGCCGGTTGTGGCGTATGCTCAGCATCGGCAACGCGCAAACGAAGATAGCCGGTACATCCTTCGATGAATTTCAGCTCAGGAAGAATCTTGTCCAGAGGGGTGCCGGACAAACCGCTGGCCGCATGGATCCAGCCTTCCTTGCGCTGCCCGCCAACGGAGTCAATGTACTGGATGCGAATCCACTCGCCTTGTTTCTCTTCCACGTAGAAGCCGGCATGGATCGGGGAATTGTCACAACCATAGCCAACGCATTTGGCAACCAGCATGGGAAGCTCATCGCCAGGAGAAGTATCGTCGGGCTTCTCTCGAACATAGTTTGCTTTTCTATAGCTATCCTCGATTTGTTCCAGGTTCGTTCGTGTGAATTTCTGAGGAGCGAAGGCAACGCGCTTGGAACTGAGGTTCGCCTGGAAAGAAGATCCGCCCGCTGAAAAGGTGATAGTTTCTTCCGTATCGCGGCGCAGGAACTGAGCGTACGTCTGGACAAAAATGTCGTCGCCTTCCTGGTAGAGCAGGCCCCAGACCAGAACAAGTCCGTGGCCAACACGAATCACATTTTGAGATTCTCCATTGCCGTCCGCCGACGAGTTGCCGGGACGGCCTCCCAGAAGGGCGGGCAAGACGACTTCGGGCAGACACGACCGGCTTTGTGCCCTCATGCCTGGCGGCATTTCCATTTGCACGGCGCCTATGCTGCCGTAGTCCAGGATGTGAGACAGCACATCCAGTTTGACCAGCAGCGAAAGGCGGTTGCCTATGCCGGCGAGTTCTTGATCGCTACCCGCATAGGTGTAGGGGAGCACAACGACGTTGACTGCGGCTCCGCCGAACACCATGGGGGAGCGGCAATCGACATGAGAGATGTCGGCTTGCGCCAGAGACGCGGAAAGCAGAAGGAGGATCGATGTCACAAATCCGGCTCGCACAGATACTGGGATCATGGTTCCTCCTATTTGGGACAAACAAAGGTTCCGTCGCTGGACGGGCTCCATAAGCTGAAGGGGCTGCCTTGTGTTTTTCTGGCTTCCTTGACGGCGGCGTCCGTCATCTCCCTGACTCTTTTCATCAACGCCTGCTGACGGCTGAGGAATGCCGCATCGCCAAACGCGGCCTGGCCTGAGAGAACCGGGGTCAGTTGCTGCGTGCCCGCGCAGAGCAGAGGTATGGCGCCTGCGTAGTTTCTATTCTGGTATTGGCTGATTCCGGAAACCAAAGGAGCAAAGGCTCCGATCTGCCGGCCCTGCCGAAGCGAATTCAGCAGGTTGTCGCTGGAGATGATAAAAACAGCTGGCGGAGCAATGGAATGCGCAGGGATCAGTGCGAACCCAAGCGTGCCGGATCCTTTCGTCGGGTTATCCAACGCGCCCCAGACTTCCAGCACCACGCGCAGGTTATCGAGTCCGCCAAATTCTGTGCTGTCGAAGTCCGCGGGATCATTGGGGTATCGCTTGCCGCAGTCGCGTACGGAAGCGTTATCGCCCGAGGAAGCTCTCAGGTTTTCGTAGAGGAATTTGTGAATGGTCTGCAGCTTGGCCTGCACGCTGGCTGTTGGCACAGAACCACCGCTCACTCGCACTTCGTCGACAAAAATCTTGAAAGCTTCGGGTGGACCGGGATCTCTGCAGTTGGTCAATTGCGCGCGAGCCATGCCACACGTAGCGAGCATCACGACCGTGGCATAGCCGATCGAGCGGGCGGAGTGAACCATGTACAGAAACATAGGAGCGAACCTCCGTGGAAACATATCCTGGGCCGGCGGTTACTTACAGTCGCCCGGTTTGAGGCGATTGAGTTGCGCGAATGTGTCGGATGCCTGTTTGGAAACCCTCTCGTACTCGGTCTGGAGCGGCGGTAACGATACCCATTGCTGATAGTTTTCCAGCGAGGACATGCCGTCGCGAAAGCTGGCTACATCACGACACACTGTGGAGCAGCCCGCCTGGCCCAGGACCTCGAGTGCGGAAGACTGAGTCTGCCAACGGTATAAGCCGGTACGATTCTGGATCACGGCGCGCAGCGCATTGCATACGGGCACGGGCTCCGACCTCGCAACCATACGGAGGCCATCTTCAGCGCCAACCGCGGCGTTCTGGTTTCCGACCTCAAGAATATTCACGAAGAATGGAATGGCGTAACGACCGTATGCGGCAAGCTGCGCCGCTTTGGCCTCCGCGTCGACTCTATCGAGATCCGTCTTCTGCAAATCCGGAACCAGAGTTTCCATCTCCTTGACCGCGGCAAGTTGAATCTCGCGCTCCTTCAGGGCCTGATCGACAGAATCTTTCAGGGCGAATCCGAGGACGGCCAGCACGATGCTCGGCAGCAATGTCTTGAGTACGTCCAGAACCCACATCCATGGGCTCTTTCCACTTTCCTTCGCAGGGCTGGCTTCGAGTTTTTTCAGGCGAGCATCAAGGTCCGCAGATTCGAGCTGCAGAGAACCATGAATTTCCAGGGCGTGTGGGAGCGACGTCTTGCTGTCCGCCATGATCCCTCAACTACTTGATCAGACACACACACTGTAATCGGAAGAGTCGATCGAAGCGAGAGATTCTTTATCAGCGTAGAACGACGTATGTCTTCGCTAGCAAGGATGCATGGAGCGCGCTCCGCCTGTGTTTACGGGGATACGACGCAATGCCGGCGAAGAATATGTCGTGCTGCGGAGTCGATGGCGTGGTACTTGAAGCTTGACACTCCTGCCCAAATGAGAAAGCCTTCCCACTATCCAGCGCACGCATTTTGAATAGGCTCCAGAAAGGCCCCATGAACCATGAGGAAGATTCTGCGATAGACGGTGAGGCCTCCGTGGCTCAGTCTTCGCGTTGGGCATCGCTGCGTGATTTGCTTGGCGACGTGCTTGCGCTGCCGGTGGAGCAGCGCCTCGATGCACTGCGAACGAAGATTACGGATCCCGAGTTGCTGGCCGAGGCGGAGCAGTTGCTTGGCTTTGAAAAGCAGGCCGGTGCGATGTTCTCCGTTACGGGATGGCGTAAGGACGCCGAGGCCGCTGTGCAAACTCAACTGGCGGGCGGGATGGCGGAAGGGAGCCAGATTGGGCCGTATCGGATTCTGCGGGAGCTAGGGCGTGGTGGCATGGGCGCGGTGTATCTGGCAGAACGCGGTGATGGCGCCTATGAACAGCGTGTCGCCGTGAAGCTTCTGCAGGAAAGCATCTCCAGCCCGGAGATGCAGAAGCGATTCCGCGCTGAGCGGCAGATCCTTGCTGGGCTTGTTCATCCTGGTATCGCGCGGCTTTTGGACGGTGGTGTCACTCCCGCAGGCACTCCCTATTTAGTGCTGGAGTACATCGAAGGCATGCCCATCGACCGCTACTGCGATGAGCACGAATTCGGTGTGAAGGAGCGGCTGGAGCTTTTTCTCAAGGTCGCCGATGTCGTCCAGGTCGCTCACCAGCAGCTTGTGCTGCACCTTGATCTCAAACCGGCCAACATTCTCATCGCATCCGACGGCGAGCCGCGCTTGCTCGACTTCGGCATCGCGCGGTTCATAGGCGAAGACGGTGTCGCGCAACCTTCGCTGCTGCTGATGACGCCACGCTATGCAAGTCCGGAGCAGGCTGCGGGGCAGCCTCTCGGCGTGGCCAGCGACGTGTTTTCCCTGGCGACGCTGCTGTACCGCCTGCTGACTGGCGCGCTACCCAACGCGATTGAAAACCTGCCGCCGCTGGAGGCGGCACGCATCATTCGTGAAGTGGAACCGCAGACGCCCAGCCGCAGAGCCGCCTCACCTGCGGTGGCAGCCGAGCTGCGTGGCGATCTGGATCTGATCCTTCTGAAGGCGTTGCGCAAGGAGCCCGCTCGGCGCTATGCAACAGTGTCCGCGTTCGCGGACGATCTGCGCCGCTATCTTTCTGCACGGCCGGTGCTCGCACATAAGGGAAGCTTCCAGTACCGTGCAGGGAAGTTTGTACGGCGCAACTGGATCATGGCTTCGGCAGCCGCGGTAGTGTTTACCGTGATTGGGCTCAGTGTGGCTTCCGTGGTCCGCTCCTCCGTGATCGCGCGGCGAGAACGCGCTTCCGCGCTCAACTCGGCAGCCATCGCGGAGAAGGAGAAAAGCCGGGCGGAGACGGCAGCTATTGAAGCCGAGCAGCAACGGAGTTCGGCGCAGCAGTCTGCGGTGGTGGCGGCACGTGAACGCAACTCGGCAGAACGCTCTACCGCCCTGGCTTTGCACGAACGCGCTGCGGCAGAGAATTCGGCGACGGCGGCGGAGCGCGACCGTGCTTCCGCAGAGAAGGACCGCGCTTCCGCAGAGCGCCGGCTGACGGATATTCAGGATCTCGCCCGCTTCTATGTTCTCGACCTGTTCCCGTCGGTGACGGACGTTCCCAACACCCTGGCCGTGCAGAAGAAGATGACGGAGAACGCGCTGAAGTATCTGCAGTCAATGTCGGAGGACCGCGGCAAGGACCCGAAGTTTTCCAATGACCTGGCTGCGGGTTTGTACTCCATGGCGATGGTGCAGGGTTTTCCGAACAAGCCGAGCCTGGGCGACCGCGAAGGCGCACTCAGGCTTTTTTCCATGGCGATCGAGATGCAGAAACGTCATCAGATGGAGGCGCCCAGCGACCCGGATTCGCACGCACACATGGCCCTGATGCTGTCGATGAAGTCCAGTGTGACAAATTCACTGGGCGATGTGCCCGGGGCCATCGAGCTGGAACAGCAGGCATGGGATGAGGCACAGCCGATCCTGCGCGGGCCCAAGTCCAGCCGTTGGAAGCAAATCGCGACATACTGCTTCTTCCGCGCCGTGTATCTCTCACTCGATAGCCAGTTCCATATGGCGGACCCTGAGGGAGCCCTGCTCTGGATCAACCGATCCGAAGCGCTGCTGGAAGAGTATGCAGCAGCCAAGCCGGAAGTGCTGAAAACTTCGGAATTCACCACGGCGCTGGCGAATACCCGCATGTCCAAGGCCTGGTACCTGCACCAGTTGCGGCGTGACGATGAAGCACGAACGTTGTATGAACAACAGCTCACGGTGGTCGACGCGGAGAAAGATTCGAAGAGCATCGAGTTGCAGCATCATCGCAGGGATGTTCACGCCGCGTATGCCGACTTCCTGATCGATCATGGAGAGATCGACCACGCTGTTGCCGTAGCGTCCATCCTGATGCCGTATCGCGATGTCGATGCCACCACCGGAGACGACACGTGGGACAAAACCGACATGAGTTCGGAGCTTTGCCGGGCCGCCTTGCTCGACATGCACAAGGGGCGTACAGAAGAAGCGCTGCGCATCATGCATGAGAGCCTGGGCATGTCACGTTCACTGCATGAACACGTGCCAATGGACCAGACCCTTTCCGCGCAGCATGTCATGAATCTGGTGACGTTGGCCCAGGCGCCGCACATGCCTGCGCAGGAGGCTCGTTCCATGTTTCAGGAATCGATCCCCATCGCCTCTGCATATTCGAAAGCGCACCCCACGGTCCTGAGCTCTCAGATATGGGAAGCAAGAGCCCATATCGGCCTGGCAAAGCTGGCACGTGACGAACACCATGCGGAGGAACAAAGACGGGAATCCGCGAAAGCACTGGAGTTGTTGGAAGCGGTGATCGCCCAGCGTCCGAGGCACGCGGACACGCAGGAGCTGCTCGCGACAGTTCGAGGAATTCGCGATTAGAGCAGTTCCGGTAATGGTGTAGACCGAAGAGCCGGGGTCCCCAGCGAGCGCTCTTTGCTCGACTGGGGTGGAGAGCCGGGGTCCCCAGCGAGCACTCTTTGCTCGACTGGGGTGGAGAGCCGGGGTCCCCAGCGAGTGCACTTTGCTCGACTGGGGTGGAGAGAGGGTGCTGAAGCCGTCTTCTCCCAGTGAAAACGGCATTCTCCATCGTTCGGGAAGACCACAGTATTACCGGAACTGCTTTAGGACTATTGAGGAAACTAGGCCGGCCGGAGTTGCTGCGCGAGCCACAGCTTGCCGGTGGCCCAGTCGCGATGCACGGTGGCAGGTGAAATTTCGAGGAATTCCGCTGTCTCGTCCACGTTGAGTCCGCCGAAAATGCGCAGCTCCATCACCTTGGCCTGGCGGGGATCGATCTCCGCAAAGCGGTTCAGTGCGTGGTCCAGTTCGCTGAAGACGATGGTGTGCGCGGAGGGAATCTCAGGGGCATCTTCGAGATACACAAGCGTGGCATCGCCGCCACGCTTGTCCGCCCGGCGCTGCTCTTCGTAGTTGCACAGGATACGCCGCATCATTTGCGCGGCGACGCCGATCAGGTGGGCGCGGTTGTGGAAGTCCACACTGTGCTGCGTGGTGAGCCGCAGGTAGACCTCATTGATCAGCGCCGTCGGCTGCAAGGTGTGTCCGGGCCGTTCGCTGCGCAGATAGGCGAACGCGAGACGATGCAGTTCGCCGTACACCTGGGGAATCATGGCGTCGAGTTGCGCTTTGGGTGAGTTGGATGTGTCGTGTGACGGTTCTTCAGCGCTCATTCGATAGCCCGTAAAAGATTGCGACTTGAGGCTAGCATTTTTGGCCGAGGTGTAGACAGGAAGAAGATGCGCAGGACGTTTTCTTATTCGAAACAAAGTTCGTCGACGCGTCTACAACGTTGAAGCTAGGCCCATGTCGTTTGTGGCGGAACAGACAGCGCCAACGGCGCGGCATATACCAGCATGGGGTGGAACGGGGACCCCGGCGAGCGTTCTTTTGCTCGCTGGGGAAGTGAAACCCCATGGTTGGTTAACCGGGAAAAAAGGGCTGAAGGCCCGACATATGCCTTCAGCCTAATTCGCCAGGAATCTACGATCCGTTCGACCTCAATGCAGTCGCCAGTGGGCCGAGCGTCACGGGCTGTTTATATGTCGGGCCTTCAGCCCTCGCCCTCTAGAACGGCTCATTTCATGGGGCTTCGCCCCATGCTGGTATATGTCGCGCCGTTGGCGCTTGAGGTCGTCGCCTCTCCATCGAGGTCGGTTCCGACCGCAGATGGTTTTCAAGGAACGACCGGCGACGGCGATCCTCTCAGCAAACCCCTTCATGATTTTTCTTCGAGCCTCGTGAGAGGTTTGCCTCCAGCATCCGGCGTTAACATGTGTACCGCAAAAAATGAGCTTCCCTCGCAGCCCGACGCATCGGGTGATGTCTGGAGGCGTGCGGTCCACGAGGTTCTCGATGAAGCGCACATTCCTGTCCCGTTTCCTGGTTGTTCTGGCCGCCCTCTTTGCATGTTCCTCCGTGTATGCGCAGTTGACCCGGCAAACCACGGTCAGCACGCTGGCCGGCACGGACACTGCCGGTTATGCCGCCTCTCAGGACGGTGCGAGCGCTGCCGCCGCGCAATTGAACAGCCCGCACGGGGTGGTGATGGATGTGTACGGCAACCTGTATATCGCCGACACCGGCAACAACCGGGTGCGCAGGATCGACGGCAAGACAGGCGTGATCACCACGATTGCGGGCAACGGCACCGCGGGGTATCGTGCGGCCGATGAGAACACCGCTGCGATCAATGGCGAGCTGAACGCGCCTCAGGATCTCGCTCTCGACGAACTGGGGAACCTCTACATCGCGGACACGGGCAACCACCGGGTGCGCAAATTGGTGCTCAGTACCGGGCTGATGGCGACGTTTGCAGGCACGGGCAACACCACGTACAACCAGCAGGAACTGGGCTTGCCAACGAACATGAATCTCAACGCACCCACGGGGATTGCCGTGGATGCAGTGGGGAATCTTTACATCGCGGATGCAGGGTTGAATCGCCTGTTCTTCTGCGCCATCGCCGGGTTCCTCAACGGCGTGCAGCAGGGCAAGATTGCGACCGTCGGCGGAAATGGCACAGCGGCGTATACGACCACGGCCGGTGAAGAAGGTGTGAGCGGCACGGTGGCGCATCTTTCCGCGCCTGGCAGTGTGGGCGTCGATCGCGCCGGCGCTGTCTACATCGCTGACAACGGCAATAAGCGCATCCGCAAGCTCGACACCAGTCTGAAAATGACCACGGTTGCGGGTAATGGCTCCGACTACACAGCTGGAAGCGAAGGCCTGGTGGCCACGGCTACCGGGATTGGCGCTGCTACGGCGGTTCGTACCGACATCGCCAAGAACATCTACATCGGCCTCGCGGGGTCGAATCGCATCCTGAAGATTTCCATTGCGGACGGCAAGGTTGCAACCTTTGCCGGTACTGGCTCTGCGGGGTTTGCGGACAAGACTGTTCCTTTGAGTGCCGGCTTCAGCGCACCCGCGGGCCTCGCGCTCAATGGAGCAGGCACGCTGTTCATCGCGGATGCAGGCAACAACCGTGTACGCGCTCTGCCGGTGGCGACGGGGAACCTGCTGTTTGCGACGACCGCGGTCGGAGGAAGCGACACGTCACGCGCACTGACGTTGAGCGCAAGCTCGGCACTCACACTCACCAGCATCACGATGCTGACACCTTCGGGAGCAACGGCTGAGTTCGCTCTAGGTACGCCTTCCGGATGCAGCCTGGGCGACTCGCTCACCGTAGGCGCGACCTGTACGTTTCCCGTTACGTTTACGCCTGCCAGACCCGGCCGCCGTATGGTTGCCGTCGAAGTCGTCACCAGCCTGGGCACGCAGCATTTTGGTTTGAGCGGTATGGGCTCCGGGCCGGTCACACTCTTTTCGCCGGGAACGACTTCCGCGTTCGCCGGTACGACGGTCGGTTCCTATACCGCTTCCGAAGACAACGGCCCGGCCACTGCGGCGCACTTTCTTACCCTGGATAAGCTCGCGGTGGATGGCGCCGATAGCGTGTATATCTCCGACCAGCGCGGCTCACGCATCCGCAAGATCACCAACGGCATTGTGAGCACGGTTGCCGGGAATGGTCTTCAGGCGTATGTTCCGGCGGACGAAGGCGCGGCCGCCATCTCCGTAGGCCTGGCCAGCCCGTATGGCGTTGTTGTCGATGCCGCCGGCAACGTCTTCATCGCCGACACCGCCAATGGCCGTATCCGCAGGGTCGATGCGGTGACGAAAAAGATCACGACAGTGGCAGGAAACGGCAATATTGCCGCGCCGGCCGAAGGTGTGCTGGCCACGGCCACTGGTGCAGGGGTTACGTACCCGTTGAGCGTGGACCAACAGGGCAATCTGTACTTCGGCGACTCCAGCAATCGCACGTATCGAATCGATGCGGGAACCGGAATCGTGAACGCCGTGGTGGCCACGAATGCCAATGGAGCGGGAGCGCTGAACTGCAGTGCCTGCAAAGGCCAGCCGGTCATTGATGACAACGGCGTGCTGTATCTGGCCGGAGTAGGTCTGTTCCGCGCCAATCTCGCTACCGGCGCATGGACCAACTTAACACCCAGTCCGAACACGCTGGTGAATGGTACGAACTCTGTTGCTTTCGGCCCGAGTGGAGATATCGAAATTGCTGCAAACAATGTTGGGTTGGTGCAGTACACGATTGCTACGAACACCTATGCCACAGCGGCAACGTACGACGTCACACCCAGCACAGGCTTCGTGCTGGACTCCGCAGGCAATGCCTTTTTCCCGTCAACCGCCTCGCCCTACAAGTTGGTCAAGGCAAATTCGCAGACCGTCAAACTGACCTATAACTCCACGGTCCAGGGCGCAACGAGCACGGACAGTCCGAAGAGCATTGCGCTATTCAATGCCGGTTCTGTACCCATGACGTTCAGCATGCCCACGAGTGGGACGAATCCTTCACTTTCTTCCGACTTTCAATTTGCGTCTACAGGCAACACTTGTCCTCAGTTGAGCACGGCCTCCGCAGCGGCCACGCTCGCCGTGGGAGGGAACTGCGTCTACAAGATCAACTTCTCGCCCCTTGTATCCGGCACGATCAGCGGCCAAATGAGCGTCACAGACAATCAGTACGGAGCATCGTCTCCGGTCACCCAGGTGATGAGCCTGAATGGCACCGCAACACCGGGAGTGGTTGCTACTTCGATCGTTCTGTCGGGCTTGGCCAATACCACCGCAGGCACCGCGCAGACGGTGACGGTGAAGGCCTACGACGCCAGCAGCAATGTAGCTGCGACATACCGGGGCACAGTGACTTTTTCCAGCACCGATACCGCCAGCGGCGTTCTGCCGGCGGCTTATACGTTCACCGCCGCCGACAATGGCGTGCATAGCTTCACGGTCACGTTGAAGACGGCCGACGATCGCCAAACGGTTTTTGTCACGGATGGTTCGTTGAGCACGTCGGTCGCTGTGAAAGTTTCGGCTGCAGCGGCGGTTTCCTTCGCGCCAACCCTGGGAACGCCGCAGTCAGCGTTCATCAACACGCAGTTCAGCGCGCGCCTGGTTGGCAAGGTGGTGGACGCGTACGGCAATGGCGTTCCCGGCATTACCGTGACCTTCAGCGTTCCGGCGAGCGGCGCCAGTGCGACCCTGTCAACGACCTTTCCTCTTACCACCGACAGTCTGGGCGAAGCCGGTCTGGTGGTAACGGCGAATGGAACAGCCGGCAGTTACGACGTCACGGCAACCGCCGCGGGCCTCGCAACGCCGGCAACCTTCGCACTCACCAACAAGCCGGTCGCTGTCAGTCTTGCGCTGACGCCATCGGATACAACACTCGCCTATGGAAATGACGTCCGTATCACCGCGAACATCTCGCCTGCAACGGTCAATAACCTTCCACCCTCCGGCATGGTCACGTTCTATGAGGGCGCGACGGTACTTGGAACCGGCGTGCTGAACTCGTCGAAAGCTGACTTCCTGGTGATTGCTCCCACGGTAGGCCAGCATACGTACAGTGCTTCGTACGTGGGCGATAGCAATTACTCCGCGATCCCCGCGACGGCCGGGCCTGTGGTCACGGTCACGAAAGGCATCTCGCAACTGGTCACGCCGTTCACGCAAACGGTGGTTCGTCCTGGCACAGTTTCGATGGCGCTTGGAAACGGAAATCTTAAATACCTGCAGCCGTCCGGAGTCGTGGCTTACACGTTGAACGCAGCGTGTGGCAGCACACCGCAAACAGGCTCGCTCACCATCAACAGCAACGGAGTCGCCACGTTGACTGTGCCCGTCGATTGCCCCGCAGGTCAGTACGATCTGACCCTGAGCTACGCCGGCGACAGCAACTACCTGGCTGCCTCGACCGTGCATGTCGCGCTCACCGTTGTCGCTCAAGCGGCCACCATCACCATCACCAATCTCGACCAGGTTTATGACGGCACGCCGAAACCTGTGACTGTGACCACCAACCCGGCGAATCTTGCCGTGAACGTGATCTACGGAGGGTCAAGCAGTGGTGCTCCCACGCTGGCGGGTCTGTACTCTGTGCTGGTCACGATTGCGGACCCCAACTACACCGGCAGCCAGAGCGCGGCGCTGCTCATTCGCCGGGGACCGGTGGGCATCGTGTGGCCGGACATCAACTCCATCGTGTACGGCACGCCGCTCAGCACGGTGCAGTTGAATGCGACGACGTCGGTGCAGGGAACCTTCAGCTACTCGCCGGTTGCGGGAACCATCCTGACTCCCGGAACCTATACGCTCAACGTGACGTTTACGCCCAACGACAGCCCCACCACGCCCACGACGGCGACGCAAAGGCTCGTGGTTACCAAGGCCGGGCTGACGGTGCACGCGAATGACGCTGGCCGTCTGTACAACGCGCCTGACCCTGCGTTCAGCGCCACCGTCACGGGTGCAGTGAATGGCGATACGTTCACCACTGGTGGCACGACCACAGCGACTCTGACCAGTCCGATCGGTCAATATCCCATTGCGCCTACGGTCACCGGCGCCAACCTGGCGTACTACGTCGTCACGGCGGTCAACGGCACACTCACGATCACCGGGGCGCCGGCCACGATCACCCTGTCCAATCTCAATCAGATCTATGATGGCTCAGCCAAACCTGTCACGGTAACCACCGCCCCCGCGGGCCTGGCTTATTCGGTGACTTACAACGGTTCTTCGACGGCGCCCACACAGACGGGTTCGTACCCTGTGGTTGCCACTATCACCGATCCCAACTACACCGGCACGGCGAATGGCGTGCTCATCATCACGGCGGGCTCTGCCGATGTCACCTGGCCGACGCCTGCTGCCATCACCTATGGCGTTCCACTCAGTGGCGCCCAATTGAACGCCAGCTCCACGACGCAGGGAAGCTTTGTCTACTCGCCTGCGACAGGTGCGATCCTGCAGCCGGGAACGCAAACACTTACCGTCGTGTTCACGCCCACAAACACCAGCTTCGCGCCGGTCACCAAGACAGTCTCGCTGGTGGTGAACAAAGCCACGCTCACCATCACCGCCGCCAATGCGGCCCGGCATTTCGGTGAAGCGAATCCAGCGTTGTCGTCCACGCTCGTGGGTGCGGTCAACGGGGATACCTTCTCCGCCACGGCTGCCACGACCGCCACGGCTGCGAGCCCCGTGGGCGCCTACGTGATCACGCCGGTCCTGAGCGGACCGAACCTGGGCGCCTACACCGTGACTTCGGTGAATGGCACACTTACTGTCACCTCGGCGCTCAGCACGGTACAACTTACCTCCACGCCGTCGACGGCTTATGTCGGTGACACCGTGACCTTCACGGCTGTGGTCAGCGGAGCAGCGGGAACGCCAACCGGTACGGTGGAGTTCTTCAACGGCTCCGCGTCGCTCGGCGTGAAGACGCTCTCGGCTGGGCGTGCAACCTATGCCACCAGCAGCCTTGCCGCTGGAACCTACACGCTGTCGGCGGTGTATTCCGGCGATCCCTACTTCGCCGCCGCCACCTCCGCCAACCTGCTGCAGACGATCTCGCCGTCTGACTACTCCATCGCAGTCAATCCAACCGTTCTTACGATCAAGCGCGGCGAGACCGGCAGGGCAACGTTCACGCTGACACCGCTCGGCAGTTTCCAGGGAACGATCAACTTCGCGTGCTCCTCCGTCCCCACAAACGCGACCTGCGACTTTTCTCCGTCGAGCGTGACCCTGAACGGTGTGCCTGCAACCACGGTACTCACTATCGCAACAACGGCTCAGCATGCGTCATTGGAACCGGGTAACTCGTTGCCGTGGCAGAAGCCTGGCTCCGGCGTTGTCGCTGCGGGCCTGCTCGGTGTGTTTCTTCTGGGGCGTCGCAATATCCGCAATATCCGAAAGCTCCGCAGGCTTCCCACGCTGATGGTGCTTCTATTATTGGCCGGCATGTTGGGCGCGATGACCGGTTGCGCTGCCGTGTCCGGCACCACGACCACGCCCGTCGGTTCCTACTCTCTCAGCGTCGGTGCGGGCGTTTCAGGAGGCGCGGGTCACTCGGTCAATCTCACCGTCAATATCGTGGATTGAGGCGGGCCACTGCACGATATCCGGTGTGTGGGGTGAATAAAACCTGACTCTCGCGCCTTGGCCATCGCCACGCGTGAGTCGAGGTGAAAGTACCCAGCACCCTTTTGTCCTTTTGGGGTCAGCGCCCTGCCAGTGTGGCGCTCGCATCTGGCGGCAGAGGCTTGGCCGCCGACGAAAGCAGCAGACTGACCTGCCACATCTGCTCTTCTGTGAGGATGTTTTTATAGGAAGGCATTCCCGTGAGACGGATGCCGTTCTTTATCTTCCAGTAGGTTTCGCCGGAGGGGTCGTCACTGACGCCTACTACTCCCGCACGGTGCGACATCCAGAGTTGAGGAATGGACGGATACATGTTTCGACTCAACTGCGACGATTTGCCCGGCAGGCCGTGACAAAACGCACACTGCTGCTTATAGGTTCCCGCCCCGGCAATCAGTGCGGCGTCCGTAGGCTGCATGGGGACGGTTTCTACCTCTTTATCGATGCGCGCGCCCAGAATTTTGTGGACGACCGTCTTCTCCATCGGAAATGCACCATCGCTCACCGCTACTGGAGGTCTGCCTAAATCGAGGTAGACGTAGATTGCGGCCGGTACAACAAGGACTCCGGCAAGGAAACACAGCACGCCCAGCAGCCAACGCTTCATCGTTCTCAATCTCCCTATGCCGCCACAAACGGCAGACTCATCCTTCTAGCGTGGCGATATGGAGGGTATCTCACGAGAAGATGACAACTTTGTCATCTTCTTTCTGGCAGGTCGCATGTTTCATTACGATGAAGCCATGCGCCTGCTTGTGATTGAGGACGACGCCGCGATTGCGGATTTCATCGCGCGCAGTCTTCAGGAGGCGGGCTATGTCGTGGATCCCGCGCGCACTGCCGCGCAGGCGCAAAGGCTGATCTTCGAGCAGGACTATGCTGCGATCGTGCTCGATCTCGGACTGCCGGACCGTGATGGGTTCGAGTTGATGACCAGTCTCCGCGAGCAGGGTGTATCCGCGCCGATGCTGATTCTTTCCGCACGCCGTTCCCTGGACGACCGGGTGCGCGGACTGGAACAGGGCGGCGATGATTATCTGACAAAACCCTTTGCGATTGCGGAGCTAACGGCCCGGTTGCGGAACCTGATCAAGCGATCGTCCAATCAGGGAGCGATTTCGGCCAATAAGTTGCGGGCTGCCGATCTTGAGCTCGATCTGCTCCGGCGCGAAGCGACTCGCGGAGAGCGAACGCTACACCTGACCTCTCAGGAATTCGCCCTGCTGGAATACCTTTGCCGTCATGTGGGGCGGGTGGTGACACGTTCGATGATTCTGGAACAGGTGTGGAAGATCCGCATTCAGCCGGAAACGAACGTGGTGGATGTGCATATCTACAGACTGCGGGCCAAGGTTGATGCCGAGGGCGAACTGCCGTTGATACGCACGCTCAGGGGGGTTGGCTATGTCCTCAAGGATCGTTGAGCGCGGGCCGCGTACCGCAGCGTGGCGTATCTCGGTCTGGAGCGCGGTCGCATTTGCCATCGGCACAGCCATTGCCTTCTGGTTCCTGCAGGATTTCCTGGCGACAGACATCCAAAACCGCGCCGATTCCTGGCTGACCGGTGAGCTGGGTGTGCTCGCGGATGTCGCTCAGCGGACACCGGGCAATCGGCTGCACGATGTTGTCGTTCGCGAGGTTGCGGAACTGGCGAGCCGTGAGGTCCCCCATGAAGGGGAGTCGTCCGAGGCGATGAATCGCGCTGTGTTCTTCATTGAGACAGGACCGGATGGGCAGTTCAAGCTGCATACCGGGGCCGGAACCGGAGAGGAAAACCTTTTAGCGATCAACAGACGCCGTCTTGCCCCGGGCAGGACCGGGGACGTAAGGGTTCCGGGCTTCTCGGTGCCATTCCGTGTTGCCTCGGCGGAGATACCAAGTGGCGATCACATCTACCTGGCGCTCTCAAAAAGCTACGAGCAGCGTGTCCTGCTCCGGCTGCGCTGGGAGTTTGCCGCCCTGTGGTGTGGGATGATCGCCTTTGGCAGCGCGATCGTTTTCATCAGCACGCGGCGCATGCTGCACAGGGTGCAGGTGATTTCTGAAACCGCCTCCAGTATCGGCAGGAGCAACCTTGCCAGCAGGGTTCCCGTGGGCGGACGAAACGACGAGATTTCACAGCTCTCCTCCACGTTCAACAAGATGCTGGACCGGATTGAAGCGTCTGTTCAGCAGTTGCACACCATGTCCGATTCCCTGGCGCACGACCTGCGCAGTCCGCTGACCTCGATCCGTGGAAAGCTTGAGATGGCTTTGATGAGCGACGAAGCGGGTGCGAAAGAAGAAGCGATCGTCAATTCCATTGAGCAGCTCGACAGGCTCTCCACGCTGCTGAGCACATCGCTGGATGTCTCTGAAGCCAATGCCGATGCGTTGCGGTTGCGGAGAGAAGCTGTCGATCTGGAAGCCACAGTGCGCTCACTCGGAGAGTTATACGAACCTGTGTTTGCGCAGGCAGGGTTGACATTGATCGTGAAAGGGAAAGGGCCCATCTGGGTGCAGGCTGACGCGGCGTTGTTGCAGCGAACAATGACCAACCTGTTCGATAACGAACTCAAACACGTGATGTCAGGGCGAACAATCACCGTGACTGTCCAGCATAAGGAGGGTGGAAGCTCCGTCCTGGTAGAAGACGATGGTTCCGGTTTTCCCGCCGAAATCCTGCCCAGACTTTTCGAAAAATACGTCAAAGGTACGGCATCGGATGGTCACGGACTTGGTCTTGCATTTGTTGCGGCGGTGGTGCGTAGCCATAACGGCGCGGTCAGTGCTCGCAACAGGCAAGAGGGCGGAGCCTCGATTGCAATCGAATTGCCATAGAGATCGCCTGCCGGGCAGCGAATCTGCTGCATGAACAAATCGTCATTTTCCCGTTTTCACGGGGTCATCCTCTTTCTTTACAACGAGGTGTAGCTCTCCGGTACCTGCTCGTCTCCTTGGCGGAACGTAATGGGCTCTTGCGAGTGCCGGAGAGCCGCTGAAGGGACCCATGTTCAGACCCTGTCTATGTCTTGGTGGAAGGCGGATCGTCATTCCTGCAGTGTCCGCTTCGTTGCTGTTGGCGGCCGGTATTTTGTGCCATGCTCAGGCGTTAGCTCCAGATACCACAAATCACCTCGATCAGGCCGCCGTGTCGGATCGTTCCTGACGGTTCCCATAAAAAATGAGATTCCTGTGAAAATGGATACGACATGGCGTCCCCAATGAAGAGTGGTGTTGCATGATTCAGGTGGCGGAACTTCAGGTCATTGAACCAACCTCAAAAGAAGAACAACGCAATGACGTGGATCCAGGGCATGATGAAGCCCACCGGGGACTGATGTTGAGAATCTGTTTGATCGTCCTCGCACTGGCTGCTTTATGCTTCGCTGCCGTGGCCCGTACGCAGACCCTGCGGCACACGCAGCCTGGAGACGTGCGTAGCGGCGAACATGTCTATAAGAACGGCTGCATTGCCTGTCATGGAAGCGAGGGTAAGGGCGCACCCATGACCAGCACAGTCTTCACGAGGCCCGACACCTTCCCGGACTTCACCCGCTGCGACCAGACGACGCCCGAACCGGACTCCACATGGAAGGACATCATCCTTTACGGAGGGAAAGCGCGTGGCTTTTCCGAGATCATGCCGGCCTTCGGCGAACTGCTGACGCAGCAGCAGGTGAATGACGCCATTGCCTACCTGCGCAGCTTCTGTACGAACCGGCACTGGCCGCGTGGTGAACTCAACCTTCCTCGGGCGATCGTCACGGAAAAGGCGTTTCCGGAAGATGAGCTGGTGGTTTCGACCGCCATGAATGCGACTGGCGCACCCAGCTTCACCACCGACGTGATCCACGAACAGACGCTCGGCATGCGCGACCAGATTGAGGTTGACGTTCCTGTGAACTATGCGGACCAGAATCACGCATGGACCAGCGGGGTGGGCGACATCACGTTTGGCCTGAAACATGTCGTCTATTCCAATTTGAAACGGGGATCGATCTTCAGCGTGCAAGGTGGCGTTCTCGCCCCCACGGGAGACAGCAACCGAGGGTTTGGCAGCGGGACAACGAATTTCGAGCCCTTCCTCGCTTTCGACCAGCTCTTCCCAACGAATACCTTTTTGCAACTGCAGGCCGGCGCCGACCTTCCAGTCAACACCCGGGTTGCTTCACAGAATGTGTTCTGGCGCGCAACTCTAGGCCAGGCGATTGGAGCAAACCATGGATTGGGACGATTGTGGTCGCCGATGGCCGAGATACTGGCTTCGCGTGACATTCGCGATGGCGCACGCGTTGACTGGGATGTTCTGCCCGAGATGCAGGTAACGGTGAGCCGCCGTCAGCATATTCGCGCAGCGGTGGGTGTACGAGCGCCGTTCACGGACACGTCCGGACGTCCACCCCAGGTGATGTTTTACGTTCTCTGGGACCGCGCTGACGGAAAGCTTTGGGAGGGTTGGAAATGAGCCGCTCCTTCAGACTCCTGCTCTGCGCGCTAGTCGCATCCTGTATTGCGCCCTTGTTCCTTTCGGGCGGGGCTTCCACGGTTCAGGCCAGCGAAGCGGCAAAGCCCGAGTTCCGTACCTCGGATCGTTGTGTTGCGTGTCACAACGGATTGAAGACGAGCGCGGGCGACGATATCTCGATCGGGTTCGATTGGCGCGCCAGCATTATGGCCAACGCTTCCCGTGATCCTTACTGGCAGGGCAGTCTCCGCCGCGAGGCCCTGGACCACCCCGAGTCGCAGGCCGCGATTGAAGATGAATGTTCCACGTGCCATATGCCGGTGGAACATCTCACCAATCGTTTCGCAGGCAGGAAGACAGAGGTCTTCGCGCATCTTCCGCTTTCGTTATCCAGCCAGCATGATCGGGCGGCATCCGATGGAGTTTCATGCGCAGTGTGTCATCAAATCGAAAAAGACGGCCTGGGCACAGACGCGACGTTTAACGGCAACGTCGCGGTTGCGGCCCCTGCCGCCAAAGATCGTCACCTGGAATATGGTCCATTCGTCGTCGATGCCGGCCATCAACGGGTGATGCAGTCTTCGACGGGCGGTTTTTTGCCGCAGAATGCCGATCACATCCGCGACTCGGCTTTGTGCGGATCCTGCCACACGCTGTTTACCAAAGCGCTCGGCCCTGGCGGCAAAGAGGTGGGCCGGCTTCCCGAGCAGATGCCGTATCAGGAATGGCTGCACAGCAACTACCCAGGAAAGGAAACATGCCAGTCCTGTCACATGCCCGAAGTTCAGGAGCCGGTTGCAATAACGGCCCTCTACGGACAACCTCGTACAGGCATGCACCGGCATACGTTTGTGGGTGCGAACTTTGTGATGGAAGGCATGTTGAAGGACCATCGCGAGGAACTTAGCGTGCAGGCTCTGCCGGAGGAATTGGACGCAGCCATGGCTCGGACGAGGGACTTCCTTCAGACGAAAGCCGCGCGTGTAAGCCTGAGCCGGAAAGATGCGGGTGAGGGCCGATTGGCCTTTGATGTGACCGTTGAAAATCTCAGCGGCCATAAGCTTCCCACCGCGTACCCTTCGCGCCGAGCCTGGTTGCATGTAGTTGTTTATGACCGCAGCGGACGCGCGGTTTTCGAGTCGGGCGCTTTGCACGCCGACGGCTCGATTGCAGGCAACAAAAATGATGAAGATCCTTCGAACTTTGAGCCTCACCATCGCGAGATCACCAGCCCGGATCAAGTGGAGATTTTCGAGCCCATCCTGGGAGATACGAACGGACATGTGACCACCGGGCTACTCAGCGCTGTCGGCTATCTCAAAGACAATCGCCTGTTGCCGTCGGGGTTCGATAAGCTCACGGCCAGTCCTGATATTGCGGTAATCGGCGCCGCGAAGAGCGATCCCAATTTTTCCGGCAAGGGCAGTTCTATCCGCTACGTCATTAATACCGGAAATGCATCCGGGCCGTTCCGTGTGGAAACGCAGCTCTGGTACCAGCCAATTGGCTTCCGTTGGGCGCACAATCTGGAACCGTATGGCGCAGCGGAGCCGCAACGCATGGTGAATTACTACAAGGCACAGGCGGCGCTTTCGGCGATTGTTCTGGCCAGGACTCAGGCGTCTTTTTAGCCTTCAGGACGGCGGTTGATCGCCCCGGGGAACGGCGCGACGCGATTGCAATCGCGAGGTCTTTTCGCCGGTTGATGATCATTTGGAATTCTTGCTCTGAAGCTCGCTGCCGTTCGCTTCAGGCAACGCCACTCGCGATGAAGGCTCCAGCGAGTGAAAACTCTACATCTCGCTTGTGCGAAAGGCTGTCTACGATCAAATCCTGTAAGTCTCGCCGCAACGGCCGCGAGAACGCAGCCAGGATTTCGTCCGCCGAACCGTACCAGCCCGGCGTGATCTGCCACGGCTCAGGATGCCCACTGACATACACGCGGTAGCTGACGATGCCTGCCGCTCCGGGTTTGGCACGGCACGCAATACGAACCGACTGTGTGCAGTTGCTGCTCATTCGGAGCAATAGCCTAGCAAAGACGCCACAGCACTACAGTTCGCAAGCGAACATTCATAGCAATGACGTCCCGCAAACTGCTGCAGGCGTCTCGCGTTCGCGCCCTACGCCGCTGCCCTGATCGTTCGCGCGGCGACGATTCGACGTCAGCATCCTCGGCACCGGGTACACCTTCATGAGAAATGCCACAACTGTCCTGATACTGTGGATGCCGAGACTTGTCCGGACCGTTTCCGTAAATTGGAACGGTCTGGGCTTCTCTGCTTCAAAATTGTCGGCGAACCAACATGCCTGCTTCGCGCAGTCTTGAGGCACGAAAGGGACCATGGGAATCGATCGAAGGACATTTATGGCGTCGATGGCGGCGGCGATGGCATCACTGCCCACCGTGGCGGCAGCGGAGCAGAGAAAGCAGGCTCATGGGCAGGCAGGGCCCAACGAGAGGCCCAACGTGATCCTGATGATCTGCGACGATCTCGGCTTCGGGGACCTCGGCTGCTACGGGGCTAATATCCCGACGCCAAACCTAGATCGCATGGCGGCTGCGGGTGTTCGCTGCACGCGTTATAACTCGGCGCACCCGATCTGTTCTGCCTCGCGTGCGGCTGTATTGACAGGGCGTTATGCGCCGCGCAGCCATACGCAGGGCGCCTATTTCCCCCACGCAAAGTCGGGCATGTCGCTGGAGGAAACGACGCTGGCCGATCTCTTCCGCAAGCGTGGCTATCGGACACACGCGATTGGGAAATGGCATCTTGGCGATGCGCCGGAATACCTGCCCACCAGCCGCGGCTTCGATACGTTCTTCGGCGTGCCCTACAGCGATGACATGGCGCCGCTGCCGTTGATGCGCGACAAGGAAATTGTGGAACCGGAGACGGACAGGGCAGAACTCACGCCCACCTATACGGCGGAGGCCGTGAAGATTCTGCAGGAGAATTCTGCCGATCCTTTCTTTCTCTATGTTGCCTATTCTTATCCGCATGACCCGGCACGTGGGTCCAAGGCGTACAAGGGCCGGTCGGCATTCGGCGACTATGGCGATGCGGTGGAAGAGATCGACTGGAGCGCGGGCAGAATTCTTGAAGCGCTGGAGAAGAGTGGCAAGGCTTCGAACACAATCGTCATCTTCACCTCCGACCACGGTCCCTGGTTCCAGGGCTCGCATGGTCTCACGCGCGGACGCAAGGGTTCCTGCTTTGAAGGCGGGGTGCGGGTTCCGTGCATCATCCGCTGGCCCGGGCATATTCCACCCGCGAACGTATGTGGCGAATGGCTGTCCAGCATGAACCTTCTGCCTACCCTGTCGGCATGGTGCGGATTGGAGAAGACCACCTTGCCTCTGGACGGATTCGATATGAGCCACGCGCTGATGGAGCGGCAGAAAGCTCCGGTGAAATCGTTCGTCTACTTCTCGCCTGCCGGCAACAAGAACGATGTTCATTGCATTCGCGGTGGCGCATGGAAGCTGCGTGTCGCCCAGAACAACGGCGAGATTTACACCAACGATCACACCATGGGGTCGGAGAACTTCTGGCTCCCCAATCCGGAGCTTTATCATCTCGAACGCGATCCGCTCGAAGCCTATGACGTGGCCAAGCAGAATCCGGCGGTCGTCCAACAACTGCTGGACGACCTTGAAAAGGAGATGCTGACCTTCCCGGCCGATGTCCAGGCCGAGTACGCCAAGCTGAAGACGCAGAAGGCGAGCGTGGTGACGCCACCCGGCGCAGCGCCGCGCATCCTAAGGCCGGAGCAGCTCAAACAGAACTTCTCGTATGAGCCGCCCGAACGGAAGCCCGTGTAAGCTACTGCGCCGAATGCAGCCTGGCGAGGTTTTCGGTCAGGGATTTGTGGATATCCCGGTAGCGTTCGAGTGCAGCGCCGGTGGGCCGGTCTTCGCTGCCGCTGACGAAGGTGTAGAGGCTGGTCAATTCTCCAATCAGCGGTGGCGGGCCATTGCCGGCTGCACGACGGCCGGCGCCTCGTTCGAGTCCGATACCGAGTGAAGTTTGCAGGGCATCGAGCTTGGCCAGTTCAGGGCTTGCGGCAGGGAGGCCGGCGCGGCGTTCGCGGATGGTTGCGCCGGCTTTCCGAATCTGCGCCTGATCGTCCTCAATGCGGGTCAGCAGATCGAACTGTGCTTGATAGTCCCCCTGCGTGATGTGCGCTTTCGGATCGCCTTGCAGTTTCAGTGTGGCCGATTGCGTGCCGGAACCGACGGTGAGGTGGAATTGGTAGGTACCGGGGACTGCCTTGGGACCGCGTTGCGCCGGCTTGGGCGTTCCGGGGCTGCGGGATTCCACGGCGAAATCCCAGTTGAAGCGGTTCAGGCCGGCGTGAATTGCAGGGCCGCCGGGCGCGCCGGTGTCGACAAGCGTGCGAAGGAGTTTGCCTGCCGTGTCGGTCACGGTAAGCGTGACACGCTCCGTGGGTTTGTCCGGGAACGAGGCGTAGACGATCGCACCTTCAGGCGGCTCGGTCCCTAACTGATGGCGCTCAATACGCGCGCCGGTGTAGAGATCGCGTACGTTGCTGACGCAGCAAGGGCCTCCGATGTAGGGCTGGTCGTCTTCGTCCGCGGCGGTGGCGATGCGGTAGGTGGGGCGGACGGGGTAGAGGTGCGGTTTCTCAAAGGTCTGCACAGCGAGCTGGCGCAACGGGCTGATGTCGTCGAGGATCCAGAAGGAACGGCCGTTGGTGGAGATCGCGAGATCGCTGTCATGGATCACGATGTCGGTGACCGGCGTCGCAGGGAGGTTGAGCTGCAGCGGCTGCCAGTGCTTGCCGTCATCGAGCGAGACGAACATGCCGTACTCGGTGCCGGCGTAGAGCAGGCCCTTGCGTACGGGGTCTTCGCGAACAACGCGCACGGGCTGGTCGGCGGGGATGCCGTTGGTTCCGTCGGTCAGCAGGGACCATGTGTGGCCGTAATCGTTGGTGCGATAGATGTAGGGGTGGTAGTCGTCCAGCATGTAGCGGTAGACGGCAAGGAACGCCCGCGCGGGATCGTAGGGAGAAGGTTCGACTGTATTGACGGTTGAAAACTCCGGCATGCCTTTGGGTGTGACGTCGAGCCAATGCAGACCGCCATCGCGCGAGAGATGCACGAGACCATCGTCGCTGCCGGCCCAGAGCACGCCGCGCGCATTGACGGCCTCGGCGAAGGTCGACACGGTTGGATAGGATTCGGCTTCACTGCCGGGGCCTGTGCCGACGCCTTGATGGGTTTTGTCATTGCGCGTCAGGTCGGGGCTGATGGTCTTCCACGTCTGTCCACCATCCACGGTCTTATGCACGAAGTTGGAGGTGTGGTACACAGCATCCGGTTCGAGCGGAGAGATGAAGATCGGCGAGTCCCAGGCGAAGCGAAGATCGCCGCCGCGCATACCTGCATTGACGTTGATGGAACGCAGATGTTGCCTGGCGAGATCGATGCGCGTTGTCATGCCTCCGGGGCCGCCTGAGTAGACGATGTTGGGATTCTTCGGGACGACGGCAACGAAGCCGCCTTCCATGCCGCCGATGGTGTACCAGTGCTGCAACTGCAGACGCTCACCGAAGTGGGCAGAGCGGCTGGGCAGCGACAGTCCGTCGTACTGATCCTGTTGCGTGCCGTAGACGCGATAGGGAACCTGATCGTCGGCGACGATGCGGTAGATTTCGGCGGTCGGCTGATTGAGCTGCGTGGACCACGTCTTGCCGCCATCGACCGAGATGGTGGCGCCGCCGTCGTTGGCTTC
This sequence comes from Acidobacteriaceae bacterium, assembly GCA_036498835.1. Taxonomy (GTDB): domain Bacteria; phylum Acidobacteriota; class Terriglobia; order Terriglobales; family Acidobacteriaceae; genus Granulicella. The sequence goes on from DASYEV010000042.1 coordinate 81,037, forward strand.
AATCATGGTGAGTGGATCTTTGGGATCGATCCAGAGGTCGTGGTTGTCGCCATGAGGCATGGCCAGCGGGTTGAAGGTTTTGCCGCCATCGGTGGACTTGAAGAAGTCGGTGTTGGCGGCGTAGACCGTGTCGGCGTCCTGGGTGTCCGCGAAGATATGGGCGTAGTACCAGGAGCGGCCGAGAAGATTGCGGGCAGGGCTGATCAGGGTGAAGGTCTTGCCCGCATCGTCCGAGCGGAACATGCCGCCGTCGACAGCATCAATCAAGGCCCAAACCCGCTTGGGGTTGACCGGAGAAACCGTGACGCCGATCTTGCCGACCGCGCCTTTGGGCAGTCCCTGGGTGAGCTTGGTCCAGTGGTCGCCACCATCGGTGGTCTTGTAGATCCCACCGTCGGTCGACCCGGCCACCATTCCCCAGGGATGGCGTGCGCCAGTCCACATCGAGGCATAGAGAACGTTGGGATTGTCGGCAGCCATCACAAGATCGACAGCGCCGGTGCTCTCGTTGACGAAGAGACTCTTTTCCCAGGTCTTGCCGCCATCGCGCGAACGGAAGATGCCGCGCTCGGCATTGTTGCCAAAGGCGTGGCCAACTGCGGCGACATAGACGTGGTTAGGATCGCGAGGATCGATGCGAACGCGGGCGATCTGGCCGGCGTCTTCGAGACCGATCATGGACCATGTGGCTCCGGCATCCGTGGACTTGTACATGCCGCGGCCGATCTCAATGTTGTTGCGAATGCTGGCGGAACCGGTGCCCACGTAGATGACTTTGGGATCGGAGACTGCAACGGCAATCGCGCCGACAGCGCCGGTCTTGAAGTAGCCGTCCGAGATGTTTTCCCAGACATCGCCACCATCGGTGGTCTTCCACACGCCGCCGCCGGTTGCGCCCATGTAGAACGTGCGGTGGTCACCGGGGATGCCGGAAACAGCGGTGGAGCGTCCGCCACGATGTGGGCCGATCATGCGGTATTGCAAACCCTGCAGCATGTCTTCGGGAACGTGAGGCGTGGAGGCAATGCGTGTGTCCGAAGCCGCGGCGTGGGCGGGGGCGGGTGCCGGGGTGGATTGTGCGTGCAGGGATGTCGCAGCGACGCAGGAAAATGCAACGGAGAGAGTGACAGCATATCGGCCTGAAGCAGATTTCATGCGGGTTTCTCCACGATTCAGTTGTAGGGAAAGTGACTGGAGGCGTCAGTATACAACTTGTCGGCAATCTGGCGCGGCGGAAGGTTCCTGGCGTTTTGTACCGGAAAATTTGAAGGAGAGCGCCCTATGCAGAGGATTCAACTAACTGCATAGGGTGGATGGCCAAGGTCTTTTCTGCTGTTGCTGGTTCACTCCGGGCATGAGTGCGGGGCCGTGAAACGAAGCGCTCATGATGTCCCCCAGGTGGTGTTGCTGTTCAGTCGTTGTTGCCGGGACCAGGATTGTCCGCGGCTTCCGGAAGGCCGCGCGGATCAGGCTTGATGTCGACAGGTTGGGTGTAGCTCTGGCCATCGACGGTGAGGCGAACGGTGTAGTTGCCGGGCAGCAGTCCCTGCGCACCGCGGCCTCGGCGTTGCGGCGGCGCCGCTGCTTCCGCAGGTGCGGTGCCTGCGGGGTTGCAGGCGTCTGCAGGCGGAGGCGGAGCCGGCCGGCGTCCACCACCACCGCCAAACCCACGCGCCGGTCGCACGTTCAGCGCCACTCGGTGGACACCGGCTGTGGCGGGAGGCGGAGGCGCGGGCTGCTCCCAGATGGCCTGTACGTTGATCGCTTCGGTGTCGACCGGCTTTATGGGAGTGTCGCTGGCAAGGCAAGCGCGGACAACGTTGTTGGCGTCGATGAGCTCCAGCTTGAGCGGGCCGGTGGGCGCGCTCTTGAGGTAGTAATAGGCGACGACACCGGCGGGCGGATTGAGCTCCTGCGGATCCTCATGCGGAATCGGCGTGCCATTCATGCTGCCGTTGTGAATTGCCATCGACTCGCCGGGAACGAAGAGGTGGGCCTTTGCGGCCTCGATCTTCTTACCGTCGGCGGCAAGCTGACGAAGCGGCGTCATCTGATCCAGCACCCAGAACCCGCGGCCGTAGGTGGCGACAGCCAGGTCATCGCCGTGGACGACAATGTCGCGCACGGAAGTGACAGGCATGTTGAGCTGCAGCGGTTGCCACTGTTCGCCATCGTTGAAGGAGACGTAGACGCGAAGTTCGGTTGCGGCGTAGAGCAGGCCCTTCTGCTTCGTGTCTTCTTTGATGGAGTTGACGTACGCTCCTTCAGGGATGCCGTGGGATATTTCCGTCCAGGTCTTGCCTCCGTCATGCGTGCGGTAGATGTAGGGCTTCATGTCGCCCAGGCGGTGACGATCGACGGAGGCATAGGCAGCCGCGGTCTCGAAGTGGCTGGCCTCAACCTGGGAAACCTTGGTCCAGGCTGTCCATGCCGTCGGTGTGACGTTCTTCCAGGTCGCGCCATCGTCGGTCGTGGTCTGGATGAGTCCGTCATCCGTGCCTACCCAGACAGTTCGTGCATCGAGTGGCGAAGGGCTGATGGTGTAGACCACGCCAAAGCGGTCGGTCATGGGCTGATCGATGTCCGTGGCCGTGACTGGGTCGAGGTTCTTCGGCACGTCGGGATGAAGGCGGGTGAGATCGGGACTGATCTTCTGCCAGGTTTTGCCGCGGTCACGGGTGCGGAAGACAAACTGATTGGAGTAGTACAGCGCCTGATCGGCGAGCGAGAAGACTTCAGGAAGCGTCCAGGTTTTCCGGTTGGGATCGGCCGGGTCGGGAGCAGGCAGATCGCCGCCCAGCGGCACCGGAACGTTCAGTGACTGATCGCAACGGCCCGCGCCGCTGCCGTAGAGGACGCGCGCAAATTTGGGATCGGGATCAGGCACGACCGTGTCGCTTTCACCCGCGAGGCAAGTGGGCTCCCAGTCGCGGAAGCTCAGCACGCCGAAAGGCGACCAGGTGGCGACGCCGACGCCTCCGGAGTCCTGCTGCGCGCCGTAGAGGTGATACGGGAAGTCGTTGCTGGCCGCTATGTGATAGATCTGCGCGGTGGGCTGGTTGTACCAGGTGCTCCAGGTCTGAGCGCCATCGACACTGACCACGGTTCCCTGGTCGGTGCTGAGCACCAGGCGATTGCCATCGTGAGGGTTGATCCACATCTGGTGGTCGTCGTCACCGCCAGGTGAACCTTTGACGGGGACAAAGGTCTTGCCGCCGTCCGTGGTTTCATACGTGCCGGTGTTGATGACATAGGCGCGGTCAGGGTTTGCAGGGTCGACCGAGACGGCGCTGAAGTACCAGCCGCGGCCCCAAAGACGCTGCTCACCATTGACGAGACGCCAGGTGCTGCCGGCGTCGTCCGAGGTGTAAACGCCGCCGCCGGTAGGCGCCTGGGGTCGACCGCCTCCACCACCTCCACCGCGCAGGGGCTTCGCAATGGCGGCGCCCAGATCATCGACCACTGCCCACAGGCGGTTGGGATTGCTGGGGGCAACCGCGATGCCGATTTTGCCAACGAAGTCGTCGGAGGGCAAACCACCGGCAAGCTTCTTCCAGGTGTCGCCGCCGTCGGTGGACTTATAGAGACCGCCACCCGGGAGGTTGGGGGGAGCATAGACCGCCCACGGCGGACGGCGTGTGCCCCACAGCGAGGCATAGACAGTTTTAGGGTGAACCGGGTCAATAGTGACTTCGACCGCGCCTACGTCCTCGGGGCGTTTGGGATCGGAGAGAACCTTCTTCCAATGGGCGCCACCGTCCACGGAGCGGTACAGACCGCGGGTTGGGTTGGCGTCATAGACGTGGCCGAGCGCGGCGACGAAGACGATGTTGGGATTGTGAGGATCAACGGCGATCCGGCCGATCTGACGCGAATCCTCGAGGCCAATGGACTTCCATGTTTTGCCGGCATCGGTGGACTTGAAGACGCCAATGCCGTAGGAGTGCTGGCTGCGGATGTCGGGCTCGCCCGTACCGACGTACACGATGTTGGCGTCCGAGGGAGCAACGGCGATGGCTCCGATGGAGCCGATGGGAATGCCTTGATCCGCGATAGGGAACCACGTGCGGCCGGCGTTGACGGTCTTCCAGACTCCGCCGCCTACCGAGCCCATGTAGAAGGTGTCGGGTTGAGTCGCTGCGCCGGAGACGGCATAGGCCCGTCCTCCGCGCATGGGGCCGACATCACGCCATTCGAGTCCACCCAGCATTTCGCTGGAGTATTGGCCTATGCTGGGCTTCTGCGCGGAAACGGACAGAGCGGCAAGAAGGCAGAGCGCGACGACGACGGTGCGGCGAACAGTTCCCATGGAGGCTCCTCAGGAAAAACAGCACAATGGCTGACCGGGGTGGTCAGCATGTCAGAGTTTGTATGTACTACGTGCGATAGTAGACGGTTCGTCTTCGTAATAAGACCCAAATTGGCGGTGGGAGAGAGATTTTTCCGAAGCAGACTGTTCTATGCGAGGTCGATGGTACGGCCTCAGAAAGCCTGGATAGGTCCGCCTTGCTTAAGGGCATGTGTTCACCCGTGCCGTTTGAGCTTGAACGAAACGTTCTTCACACGCTGCTGAAAAACCCTCAATCAGGATGCGGGATGCGCTGTGAGGCAAGAACCGGAAGGGCCGGGCTTCAGCCCGGCCGTTACGATGCCATGCAAGGACCTGCGTTTCACCTCGCTGCCGCAGGCTGGGGTGAAGCCCGTAGGGCGCAACGACGGAATTGCATTCCACAGCCGCCGAACAGCCTCGGCTCCCTTGGGTATGGAGCTCCTCTCCGCATTTGTGCCTCTCAGGAAGATTTTCGGCAAACCCGGACATCCCTAATCGCACGGGCATTCGCAACGGCAATTCAGTCGCGACGCCCTGCGGGCTCTGCTCCAGCCTGCGGCAGCGCGGAAGAGGCCTCTCATGGATTCCTTTGTGGCCGGGCTGAAGCCTGGCCCTTCCGAAACGTGCCTCATGATCGTCCAGCACGCAGACGAAGGAGTTTTTTCCGCAGCCTGTTCAGCCCCTGAGCTCGTCGTTGGATGGCTGCCGTGGCTCTCAGAGAAACGGGTACCTCAGCGGCTGAAGCCGACCTGCGTCCCCGCCGTACGGCACGCGTGAACGCGTGCCCTTAAGCAAAACTCCTGCCGAGGTGGCGCCTGAACTGTCGTCTCGACTCACCTTGAACTTGCGTGAAGGCGGAGCATCTCTCCCCGGTCTTGGGTTTAGAAGCCGACCAGGCGAGCGGTGAATTGAATTTCGCGCGGGCCGCCGAGCCGTGTGACTCCGGGCGCGAAAAGCGGTGTTCCTGCTGAGTAGACGGGGTTCGCGGCGTTGCCGAAGAGGCTCGTGCCCTGGCTGTCGAAACGCAGATTGCGGGCTCCCGTGATGTTGAAGACGTCCATGAACAGGTCGAGGTGGTGGCCTTCGCCCTTGAGCGTGAAGTCTTTGACGACGCGGAGATCGGTGTCGAAGAAGGCGGGCTGGCGATCGACGTCGCGGGCCACTACGGCGCCGTTGACGGCTATGCGGTCATTGAAGTCGTTGGCGTCATTCTGCGTATCGAAGCCGACGATCGGGGTGTAGGGCATGCCGGAATGCGCGACGAAGAAGGGGTTGAGCTTGAAGCCAACCGGCAGATTGAAGATGGCGTTGACGTTCAACGTCTGGCGTTGGTCGAACGACGAGAACGCACGTTCCGCGCGAAGGTTGAATGGATTGAGCGCCGTGACCGGGCTGTACGGTCCGGTGCTGGAGTCGTCATCGCGGGTGCGCGACAGTGTGTAGTTCGCGAGCAGTGTGGTGCGGCGTGAGAACGGCGCGTTCACGCTGAGGTAGCCACCGCTGTAGCTTGAGTGCGCCGTGGACTGCTCGACGAGGAGCCGGCCAACGCCCGTGATGGGGCGGGGAAGAAGAAACTGCGACAGTCCGTTGGCCCCGATGGTTGGGGCTGCAAGATTCTCATCGAGCTGTTGGCTGAGACGCCAGGTGCTGGCGTAGATGTAGCCACCCGTGAGTTCGAGCTTGGGGAGAAGGCGGTCGTCGAAGCTGACCGCCGATTGCAGGGAACGTGGATTGCGGAAGCTGGGAGCGATGCCGGTGACGACTGCGTTGGGCGTGGTGAGACCGCCGGGTACAGCAGGGAGTGCGTGCGGCGTGGCCGTGTTTCCGCCGGTGAGTGTCAAAAGTGTGGGGTCGAAATAGCTGTCCGCCGTGACCGTCACTGCGCCGCTGTCGGCGAAGACACGATGGAAGAAGGTTGCTGGTGTCGGCGCGACGTAGAGGCCTGAGGAGAGGCGTAGCGTGATCTTCTTGCTGGCGTCCCAGGCGAGCGCAAGGCGCGGCTGCCATTGGCTGAGGTCGTTAGGGATACTTTGCGTAACGGCGAGCGCGGTGTTAGGGTGCGCGGGTTGCGGGTTCCATTGCCCGGCCCAGCGGACGCCTGCGGTCAGAAACAGGTTGGAGCGAAGTTGGGTGCGGGTGTTCGCGTAGAAGGCCACCTCGGTGACTGTGCCGCGGTAGCGCGTATCGCCGGTGGTGAAGGTCTGTTGGAAGCGGCGTGGCTGGTTGGCAAGAAGCGCGGCGAGCGAGTTGTAGTCGAAGCGGCCGTTGAGGTTTTGCTCCTGCTCCTCATAGGCAGGGCCGAAGGCGAAGCGGCCTCCGACGGTGAGCTCATTGTGGCCGCGAGTGAGTGTGAGGTCGTCGCTGAACTGAGCCTGGCGCGAGGTGAAGAGATGGCGGCCGCTGGCATCGCCTCCGAGCGCTCCGAAGCCGTTGACGAACTGTTCCGGAGCTGAGGAGTTGGGCGTGCGGTTGCGATGATCGCTGGACCACGCAAACACCGCCGCATGGAACATGCGCGGGCTCAGAACGCTGGTGAGGCCAATGCGGGTTGTGAGGCTCTGGCCGGAGATGTTCGCGGCGAAGCCGGTGGTGCTGAGCGAGCGGGTGAGACCGTCGCCCGAGTTGCTACGCTGTTCGCGGTTGTAGCCAAGCTCGATGTTCAACGTATGCGCGGGAGAAAGGTTGAAGTCCATGCGGCCGAAGACGGCGGTGGGGGATTGGCTCTCAACGATCTCTCCCTGCTGTGCGGCGAGGGCGGCGGGGACCACGGTGCCTGGCGCCTGCGGGGCGAACGTCACGTAGTAGGGCGCGTGGACGAAGTCCTGCTCCGCGCTGATGAAGTAGAAGCTGTGGTTCTTGCGGATGGGGCTGCCGTAGCCGAAGCCGAATGCGTTTTGCAGGTTGTCGAGTGACTGCCCAAAGGCGTCGGCGGAGGTGAACGGGGTGGGGCGTCCGGTGTAGAAGGCATCGCCGCGGGCGCGGTTGCTGCCGGACTTGGTTGCGACGCTGATGAGCCCGGCGTCGGTATCGCCGATGCCTGCATCGACTCCGCTGTGAATGATTTCGAACTCGCGTACGGCGCTGAGCGGCAGCATCGCGCCGTCGTCGTCCTTGCCGCGGCGGCCTCCGAGCAAGGGGTCGACGAAGAGCGTACCGTCGAGTTCAACGGCAACGGCATTGCTGCGCTGCCCGGACATGATCACGCCGGTGGCGTCAGGATCGTCGGCGGTGGCGGCAGCCTGGTCGGTGAACTGCGAGAAGTCGCGCTCACGGTTGGGAAGATAGGTGACGGTGAGGCCAGGAAGGAAGCTGCCGACGCTGGCATCGGCAGTGTTCGGGGGCGGGGCAACGGTATTGCCTTCGACGTTGGCGCCGCGCCCGGTCACCGTGGCCGATTGCTTCATGGGAGCGATATCCAACCGGAGAACCACCTCTGTGCTGCTGCCGAGAGTGACTGTAAGACGCACAGGCCGCCGTGTAGCGAGGCTGCCCGCCTTGCCTTCGATGGTGTAGGCTCCGGAGCTGAGCCCGGCAAAACGGAAGCCGCCGTTCGGTCCGCTATGCAGCGTGCGCGCCGTAGCGACGTCCGTGTTGTGAAGGGTGATTTGCGCATCGGGAACCAATGCGCCTTTGCTGTCGACGACCTTCCCTGCAATGGCTCCGGTGAGGGTTTGCGCAAAGCTGGGCGTGGGAGCGATCGTCACCGCCAACGGCAACGCTGTGCACAGCGCATACGCGAGTGCGGCTTTGCGGTTCCAGTGCATTAGAAGCTCACCCGGGCGGAGAACTGCATCTGCCGCGCAGGGAATTGTGCGGTAACGCCGGCCAGCGGCGTGCCCAGCGTGGCAGGAGCCGCGCCATTGCCATAGGTGCCGTTGAAACCGACAAAGTTCGGGTGGTTCAGCGCGTTGAAAGCTTCGGCGCGAAGATCGAGTTTCACAGCTTCATGGTAAAGCGGGAACTCACGGCTGATGAATGGATCGACGCTGTAGGTGTTGCGTCCACGTCCAGCATTGCGGCCGACGACAGCACCGTTGATCACGGGGCGGTCGGTTGTGCCGCCGGTGTCGCCGCTGTTGACGGTGCCGGTCACGAGGTTATAGGGAAGCCCGCTGGCAAGTGTGCTGACGCCACCGATCCTGATCTTGAAGGGCGCGGCATAGACGCCGCTGATCACCAGGCGATGGCGCTGATCGTAGATTGCCGGACCGTACTCCTCATGCTGGGTGAAGTTGGTGTCGTTCGGATTCTGGCTGGTGGTGTCGGGGTCGACGTTATCCAGCGTGTGCGACCACGTGTAGCTGAAGAGCGCAGCGAAGTGGTGGCTGAAGGTGTGGCGCACATTCAGGTCGAGCGCGTTGTAATGCAGATAGCCATTGTTGACGTCGGTCTGGATCACGCCGTACGGCGGCGGATTGGTGTTGGCCGTGGTGCAGGTTGTGCCGTGCTGTGCGTACCAGTAAATCCAGTAAGGACGTGTGCAGTTGGCGGCCTGCGCTGTGCGTGTCTGGTTTTGCGCAGTGCGGAGGAACGCGGATGGTCCATCGACATCCAGCGGGCGAATGATACGCAGTGTGTGGGCTCCTACGTAGTCGACGCTGAGCACCCAGCCAGGCGCGAAGCGATGCTCAAGGCTCGCGGTGTATTGCTCGGAGTACGGGTTGAGCAACGCCTTGGGATAGGCGGGGAGAACGTTTGTGGGGAAGTATTGATTCAGCAGGGCTGGCTGCCCGGGGCGCACGTACAGGCTGCGGATGGGAACCGGCGCGCCCGCAGGCAGAGCCGGCAACGGTGCGGAGGAAACGCTGGTGGGAAAACCAACCTGGCCAGGTGTGGCCGTGTACGTGAAGACGCCGCTGGGTTCGCCAAGCGCATAGCTGGCGAATGCGTTGTCCACAATCTGCGAGTAGTAAATGCCAAAGCCGCCGCGCACGACAATGGAGCCGTCGCCGGTGGTGTCGTAGACGAAGCCGGCACGCGGACCGAAGTTCAGCTTGGCGTCCGTGAGTGTCTGGCGCTCGTAGCGCAGCCCGGCATTGATCGTGAGTCTGTGGGAGACGTGGTAATCATCCTGCGCGAACAGGGCCCAGAGTTGGTCATTGACGACATAGCTCTGGTTGCCATAGCTCTGCTGGTAGTTGGCCACGTTGGCGATGTTGTTAAGGTAGGCAGGGCTTTCACATACCGCGGCAGATTGGGTGCATGTTGTGTACGTGAACTTGCCCAGGAAGATGGGCCCGCCGAACTCTTTGCTGTTGCCACCGTTGTGCGCGTCGATGACGTTGCCGCCGATTTTGAGCTGATGACGGCCCAGGGTGTAGGCCAGCGTTTCGGAGAACTCATACTGGCGGTTCATCAGCAGAGCGGACTGCGATGTGCCGGAGGTGAACGTGCCGCAGGCGACGGTTCCACACAAAGATGTAATCGGGACTACGAACTGTGTGCCGTAGACCACGGGGTCGAACTCGGTGACAGGCGAGGCCAGTTGGAACTGCAGCCTGACGTCGTTCACCATGTGCGAGCTGAGCACGGCCGTATCGCCGAGTTCTCCGCTATAGGTGCGGCGGCGGAAGATCCGGGCAACGGTCGAAAGACTGGAGCCGCCTACGATGCCATTGGGGTTGGAGTCCGAGAAGTGATCGACGTTAGCGCGGAAGAACGCGTTGTTACGATCGCTGAACTGGTGATCGAAGCGCACAAGACCGAGCCAGCCGCGATAGTGGCCGACGTAGCTGCCAGGAGCAATGGGGCTGGTGATGGGCGAAGCCTTGGCTTCGCGGTTGTATTCGCCCGCGGTAAAGAAGTGGGTTCTGGCGCCGAGCGGGCCTGAGAGCGAAGCTGCAGTCTGGCCGAGGATGTCGCTGGTGACGTCGTTGCCGCTGGCCGCGTTGCTGGTGGTGAAGCCTGTCAGAGAGGCCTCGGTGTCGGCGGGGCGCCAGAGTTCCAGCAGTTGTCCATGCAGTTTGTCGCCGCCGCTGCGCGTGACCATGTTGATGACGCTGCCGGTGGAGCCGCCGTACTCGGCGGAGAACGCGTTGGTCAGAACGGACATCTCGTTCACGGCCATGAGCGGGACGTTGGTGAAGATGGTCTGACGTCCCCACATATCGGCCGAGTTGGCGCCATCGACTTCAAACCATGCCTGGCGGCGCCCGGCGCCGTTGGTGGTGATGAGGTTCTGGTTCATGAAGATGTCGCCCTGGTTGATCGCAGGTCGATTGGCTGCTTCGAGCAGCGGAAGAAATGTAATGCGGTTGTTGGGCAACGGTGTCTCAAGCATCTGCTCTATCGTGAGATGAAGGCCAAGCTGCGGCTGGTCGATGCGGACATCATCCGCGCTGCCTTCCACCGTAATCGTTGAATTTTCTCCGGCGGCACGAAGCGTGAGCGACACGAGGGCGCTGCTGCCGCCGGCGACAGCGATGTGTTCGGCGTTCGCGGTGGCGAACCCATCTTTGCTGGCTTTCACCTTGTAAGCGCCAGCGACGGGCAGGCCTGCGATGGAGAAGCGCCCCGCCCCATCGCTATCTGCCTGACGGATGAGGCCGGTGAGTTCGTTGGTCAGCACAATATGAGCGCCGGGAATCACTGCCTTGGTCGTGTCGGTGATGCTGCCCTGGAGCGTTGCCGTGTCGGGTGTTTGCGCCATGGCGGAAAAGCAGATGGGCGAGAGCAGAAGTGCGGACAGCAGAGCAACGGCGTGGCGCGACGGCAACGTGGGCCTCCCAGGCAGGCAAAGGGCTAATCAGGAATAGGGGAAATGGGGTCTGTCGTAAAACGAACCCCAGTTTATGAATAGAAGATAAAGGCCGCTACTACCATTGGTAGTAGTAAACGGGTTCGTGCTCGATACCGAACATCGGCCATAAGGCTGCGGCTGCGATCGAAAAACGCGAAGGCCGTTTTCTTTGAGAGAAAACGGCCTTCGATATCGTTGGCCTTTGATCGGCCGTGAGTCATTCTTTAGTCTTCGTCGCCCACCTGGATCTGGTCTTCGACGTCGTGATCGATGCGGAAGGTGTCGATCTTCAGGGCATTCAGCTTCTCCCGGATCAACTGCTCATTCAATGCTTTCACTACGGTTTGTTTGAGCTCGGTCCACTGCTGCACCAGAGCTTCCAAAGGCCTGCTGGTGATTTCGCAGGCTTCCATTTGCGCCGTCGTAGGAGCCAGATCCGCCTTCTGGATTTCGTGTTCCATGCGGGCTACCTGGCTGCGTGCCGAGACAAGCGTCGGAGGACCGGCTGGTCCGCCGCGGCCTCCGCCGCCACCACCGCCGCGACCTGCGCGTTCAGAGCCGGCGATCGCATCGAGCTTGCTCTTGAGGGAGTCCTGCGATTGCGCGACAGGCGCATCGCCGGCACGAGCCTTCAGTTGCTCGCGCAGGACGGTGATTTCGTGGAGCGCTGCGGTAGCTTTCAGCAAATTGTCATACAGCTTTTTGGACTCATCGAACTGTTGCTGCAACTCCGCGGTGGGAGTCTTGACGCGTGGGTCCATCACGATCGTCAGCGGCGCGGTTTCGGCCTTGCCGTTGGCGATGAGGCGGACCGTGTACGTGCCGGGCATCACCCATGGAGCTGTTGAAACTGCGGGCGTGTTGTAGGGGACGGCCTGGTCCGCATCCGGTCCGCTGGACATGCCAGGGACCTGCGGATACTGCATCTCCCACAGGAAGCGATGGTGACCGGGTGTGGCGGCGAGCACGCGCGGAGGCCGCGCCCACAACGTGGGATCGGGATAGCGAGGATCGAGCGGCGGAACAGGGTCCGTGCTGTTGATGCGAGCTACGATCTCACCCTTGCTGTCCGCGATCTCCAGCGTAACCTTGCCCGAGAAATTCGGCCCGAGATAGTAGTCAATCATCGCGCCATCGGGAGGATTCTCGCCGGTCGCCATGTCGGGCGGCCATGGGGTTGGCGGGTTCATGTCGCCGCGAATGCGGATGGCCGTTTGCGGTGTGTAGAGATGCGCGCTGGCGGACGACAACCTGCCGGCGATCTGGCGCAGCGGTGTGAGGTTGTCGAGGATCAGGTAACCGCGGCCATGCGTGCCAGCGATGAGGTCGTCGTCCTTGATCTGCAGGTCGCGCACGGAGCTTGCAGGCATGTTCAGACGAAGAGACTGCCAGTGATCGCCGTCATCGAAGGAAACGAACACCTGCGTTTCGGTGCCGGCATATAGCAGGCCTTTGCGCTTCGGGTCTTCGCGGATGGTGTTAGTGGGCTGGTCTGTTGGGAGGCCGTTGTCGATCTCTTTCCAGGTCTTGCCGCCATCGTGGGTGCGGAAGAGATGTGGGCGCATGTCGTCCAGGCGCATGGTGTTGATCGCGGCATACGCGGTGAGCTTGTCGAAGCGACCGGCATCCATGTTGAACACCTTCCAGAAGGGCTTCATCTCCGGCGGCGTGACGTTGGTCCAGTGGCCGCCGCCGTCGGCGGTGGTCCACAGCAGGCCGTCATCGGTGCCGGCCCAAAGGCGATTGCCGTCGCGAGGCGAAAGGCCGAGCGCATAAATCACGCCGCGTTGCGTAGGCCTCATCGTCGGAGAATCTTTGTAATGCGCCAGCGAAACCGGAATCTCATAGCCCGCGGAACGCGTCAGGTCGGGGCTGACTTCTTTCCAGTTCTTGCCTCCGTCCATGGTCATCCACAGCGTGTTGGCGGCGAAGTAAAGCTTGTGCGGATCCACCGGAGAGAACATCAGCGGCTGCGTGCGCAGCACGCGGTAGCTGCGCAGAGGCTTGGGTTCCACGCTTTGAATCTGTCCGGTGCGGCGGTCGTAACGCGTGACCTTGCCGCCGTAGACGATGTCGGGATCAAGGGGATCGGGCGCGGCATAGCCGTACTCTTCGATACCCGCGGGATGCCAGTCGTGGAAGGTGATGCGGCCATCGTTGCCGCGGCTGGCGACGCAGGCGCTGCCGCTATCCTGCTGGCCTCCGCAGACCCGGTAGGGAAACGCGTTGTCCGCGGTGACGTGGTACATCTGCGCGGTGGCCTGGTTGTACCACTTGGCCCAGGTTTCTCCACCGTTCTGCGAGATGATGACGCCCTGGTCGCTGGCCAGCGCAATGATCTTCGGGTTGTTGGGATTGACGAAGATGTTCTGGTAGTCGTCCCCGCCGGGTGAGCCGCGCAGACCGAACCAGGTCTTGCCGGCGTCGGTCGATCTCCAGGTCACAACGCTGGCGACGTAAAGAGTGTTGGGATCTTTGGCGTCGGCCTTCGGGACGGGCAGATCGCCGCCGCCGATGCGGGCTTCGGGACGCGTGTCGTCTTCTGGAGCATGCACCCAGGTTGCGCCGCCATCTTCGGAGCGATACAGCCCGACGCCTCGCTCGGTCGCGGCTTCAATGTAGATGCGGTTGGAATCGGCGGGCGAAATGGTGACGTTGACCTGGACGATGTTGTCGGGCAGACCGCCGCCTGTGACTTTGGTCCAATGGTCGCCGCCATCGGTGGACTTGAAGAGCCCGCCGTGCGTTCCGCTCCACGCGCCGTTTTCCCACGCGCCTTCCTGGCGCTCCCACATGCCCGCGAAGACGACGTTGGGATGGTTGGGGTCGATCTGGACTTCCGAGGCGCCGGTGAATTCGTCAATGAAGAGAACGTTTTGGAAGGTCTTGCCACCGTCGGTGGAGCGGTAGAGGCCGCGCTCTTTGTTGGGTCCATAAGGATGGCCGGTGACTGCGGCGAAGACGCGATCGGGATTCTGGGGATCGATGGCGATCTGGCCGATCTGCTGACCATCGCGCAGGCCGAGGTGTGTCCAGGATTTGCCCGCGTCGGTCGATTTATAGATGCCGTCACCGACGGAAAGGTCGGGGCGGGCGAGACCTTCGCCGCTGGCAACGTAGACGATGTTGGGATCGCTGAGAGCAACCGCGATGGAACCGATGGAGCCGGTCGGCTGGCTATCCCAGAGGCTGTGCCAGGTGTCTCCAGCGTCCGTGGTCTTCCAGACTCCACCATTCACTGCGCCGAGGTAGAACGTGGCGGGCTGGCTGGGGACGCCGGCGAGGGCGCGCGTCCTTCCGGCGCGGATAGGGCCGATCTCGCGCCAGCGCATATCCGAGTACAACGAGGGATTCACTGCACCAGCCTGCGCGAGTAAGGCTGTTGTGGCGCTGAATCCCATGGCGAACGCGAGGGCAAACGAGCGGAATTGCATGGTCATTCGTCTCCTGGGATCGGTGCGCGAAGTGCGCTCAGCGAACCCGCTGGTACATTGAGGTTGAACAGAAATTGAAACTACGGCCGGTAGTAGTTCGTAGTACACACCAATTTACTGCACAGATCATTTTGCCCAGAGCATTTTGCCGATGCCTCGCTTTTCCAGCCCGTCGCAGCAACAGCCTTCACGCCAGGGCGAAACCCCGTCGCGTGCCGCTAGCCCTCTCCTCTCCACGGGCGCCAGCCGGCTTGGCGACCGGGAGCGTGAAGTGTTGAGCATTCTGTGGGAGCGCGGCAGCGCAACCGTGCAGGAGGTAAGCAATGGCCTTCCGGTGCGCCTGGCCTACACGACCGTGATGACCACGCTGGACAGACTCTTCAAGAAGGGTTTGCTGCAGCGTGTCAAGCACGACCGGGCGTTCCTGTATTCGCCGGCGATTTCTCCCAATGATGTGGAGAGCGGCCGAGCACTGGCGTTGCTGCAGCGCTTCTTTTCGAACGCTCCGCCAAGTAAGGATGCCGTGGGGAACAAGGACATGCTGCTCTCGTGTCTGGTCGACGCCATCGGACATTACGACGATGCGATGCTGCACCAACTGGAAGACAAGGTGCGTGCCGCAAGGCAGCGTCTGGCTGCGGAACAGATGCCTTCTGGCGAAGCGTCCAAATCATCCAAACAGCAGAGGAGCAAGTGATGGCTCTTTCTTATTTGTGCCGCGTTCTTTGCCTGGCTTTGTGCTGCGCGGGTCTTCTGCAGGTCTTGTTGGAGGCCTTCGCGTGGAGCGTTTCAGGGGCGGTGATGGCGGCCTTTCCGGAGGCCAGCGTCCGCAGTCGCGAACGGCGTATCTTTCTTCTAGCTTTGGGAGCGCGTTTGGCGCCGATCGTGCTTCTCGCGGGTGTGCTTGTGCCCGCGTATATGCGCCAGGAAGACAATCACGGTAGCGAGCGCGTGGGGCTGCTGTGCATGGTGTTGGCGGCGGGGACGCTGGTCTGGTTCGCGGCAAGTCTTGTGCGGGTGGCCTTCGCCGTTGTGCGTTCGAATCGATTTCGGGATTCGTGCACGGCGATCGGCAGGACCGAGGAAGGGATACCGCTTCGCCTGGCTCCGGGGATTCGCCCGGTGCTTGCCGTCACAGGCATTTTCTCTGCAACGATTCTTCTTTCCCGGAACCTGCTGGACGAATCGCGGTTCTCGTCTCCAGCCCTTCAAGCTGCGTTCGCCCACGAAGGCGCGCATGCGCGGCAACATGACAATTTCAAGCTGCTGTTGCTGACCGCGCTGCCACACCTTGGATTCCGCAGTAGCGGACGTGCGTCGCTGGAACAGCAATGGCGTCTGCAGGCGGAACTGGCAGCGGATGAAGAGGGAACAGGAAAGCGGGGGAGTCATCGTGCGGTGCTCCTGGCGGAAATGCTTGTGTCTCTTGCCCGGGAGAACACAATGGAGCTTCCGTTTACTTCCATCGCGCTGCTCGACCGCAGCGACGATCTTCGCGTACGTGTCATGCGCCTGCTGGGCGAAGCGGAGCCCGCCGTGCGGCGGTTTACATTGCGCGGTGCGCTGCAAGCCGCCTATGCGATCATCCTTCCGGCACTCGTTGTTGGGGTGTTGGTCTACGGCTTTGCCCACGCGGGACATCGGGTGGCGGAATTTGTGCTGCGGCTTGGAGCCTAGGAGAGCGACCGTGACGTTTGCGAGGTGGGCATGACGCTGCTGGACCTTTGTTCCTACCTGGGTCTGGGCGCGGTGGGATTCATCACAGCCAATCTGTTGATCGGTATGCTGCTGTCACTGCGCTACAGTCCGGTCAGGCTATGGCCCCACCGGCACATCAATCTCTTCGCGCTGCATCGCTGGACGGCCTATCTGGCCATCGTGCTGACGCTGACGCATCCGCTGGTGCTGCTGTTTCTGCGGACGCCCAGGTTTTTCGTGATGGACATTCTTTGGCCGATTCACTCGTACCTGCAACCGAAGTTGAATCTTGCCGGTGCAGGCGCGGTGTATCTGCTGCTGATTGTTCTGGTGTCCTCGCTGCTCCGCAATTTCATGCCCCGGACGGTATGGCGCAACCTTCACTATCTGGTGTTTCCGGCGGCAGCGCTCTTGTTTCTTCACAGCGTCCTGACGGATCCCAACCTGAAAGATGGGCATCCGGACCTGCTGGACGGCGGCAAGGTGTTCATTGAAATCGCAGTGCTGCTTGGCGTGGCGGCAACCGTCGCGCGCCTTCGCCTTCGCAAGAAAGGCTTTCGACCCGTGGCGTCGAGGTGAGCATAGGAGGGCTCGCTGCCCGGAAAGCCCTCTTGATAACGGCTTCCCGAATGGAGTTCCAAGACTATTGCTTCATCAAGTAGCTGTCTGACCTGTTGCCAAAGTTGCTTGGCAGGTGCCTTGCCCACCCGCTACACTGGCGAGCGCCCGTGACTTGCTTCGATGTTCTCCGGGCCAGGTGGGAAGTTCTTGATGCGCATGCGGGGATTGCTGCTGGTTGCACTGTTGTTTGCGGTTCGGATTAGCTCTGCTCAGGATGTTAAGGTTCAGTCCGCGAAAGAGCCCAGCCTGCTGTTCTATCTCTCCGGAGACCACGGGTTCAAGGCGGACTACTCGGCCGGCGGAACAGCGGAACCAAACTTTCTTTCCGATGTAAAGATCCTTCCCGGCGGCGCGAAGGGTAAGTATCTGCAGTGCGGTGACAAGCAGTTGCTGTCCTACTGGGCGCCGGGCAACATCTACTCGCAGCGAGGCACGCTGTCATTCTTCTGGCGGTCGCGGGATGCGGTGGATGCGACCGAATTTCCGGTGTTTCGCGTGGGCTACGGGGACCATTCCAGTTGGGACATGGTGTGGCTGCGCATTGACTATAACGGCCATGGCTTCGATGCCTTCGTTACGGACACGAATCTTGGGCGCACACGGGTATCCATCACGTTGCCCAGTTTCCCGAAGCCGGACCAGTGGGTACACCTGGCGCTGGCGTGGGATGAAACCACAGGCATCCGCTTCTATGTCGATGGCAGGCTGGCGGGTGAAGCGAAAGCGACTGGACCCTTCGATGCAGCGCTCGATCAGTTTGGGCCGCACTCGCGCATCATTGCGCCGACCGGCGTTGAGAGCAGTTACAACTACGACCGCGGTGGAGACCTAGACGAACTGCGCATCTATGACCGCGCGCTTTCCGGGGAGAACATCGCGGAACTCGCCCACGGTGATATCCCCCAGAACATTCCGGCAATGCCACGAGCTGGAACGCAGGCGGTTGCCCAGACCGAATGGTTGACTCGCTATGGGTGGAACGATCCTGCGCACCTTCCCGCAGCGCTTCCGACCCAGGCGACCACGGTACGCAAAGTGGAGATCCACGATGCGTATGACCTGAAGCGCTGGTGGTGGAAGGGAACCGACGGCATTCCCGAAACCACATGGCCGGGCGTCTATAACCGCTCGCGGCTTCCCGGACGCTTCGATTATTTCCAGCTTCCTGACTGGGATTGCTATGCGCTCTCGGGTAAGTCGGTCACGTTCTATCTGCCGGATGAGCCATGGAACCACCTGGAGGTGCGCAGCGGTGCGTCGGGCCGCTTCGATCTGTTGACGCCTGGTGAGGGCAAGCCAGCCGCCGTCGCCGATCCTGACCAGCACGACACCTCGCCGATGCTCGCAGCCAAGCTGTTCGAGAAGGGGCGATCAACGCAGCGGGCTACATTCGATTCCGCGACACCTGTCAACGGCGAAAAGGTGCGTTTCACCAACGCCGAACAGGAATGGCCCATCGGCGAGTTTGAAGCGTACTACGTGCATGCGGGTGCGGAGCCGAAGGGCATCGCCGTCCTGCGGTACAACATCACAGCTACGACCAGCGGCAGCGATAACCCATCCGTCGTGCCCGTGATCGACTTCATTCACGGCCGTTATGCCGCGGACGAACGCACCACCATGATTGCCATGCCGGGCGTGTCGACCGGCGGAGGCCGCACCTCCATCAGCGGGCGGACGAAGACTGCGGCGACAGGTGGCGCGATGCCTTTGGTGCATATCGTGGTGCCCGCGGATTTCAGGGCTCTGCAGGCCAGCGAAGGACATGGAGCGACCTATAGCTGGGAGAACATGCACGCCGGGCTGGACGGTATCGCGATCGATCTGCCGGCGATGAATATCAAGCCGGCGCATGGTGATCTGATCCCGATGAATATCCAGGTCAAGGATCCGATCTGGCCCATGCGCAACATGCTGGACTTCAGCTTCTCCGTGAAGCCTGGTGAGGCGCATACGCTTTGGCTGGATACTCGCGACCGGCTTTTGCCCAATGGCAAGAGCCTCTATCTCACCATTGCGTCCGCCAGTCCGGAGTTCGGCACGCAAACCTTGGAAGGCATGCACTTGCGGCTGATCTTTAAACCGTGGGATGAAGCGTTGCCGGAACATGTGGCCGACAGGTTGACGCAGGTTCGTGACAACTACGCGAACCTGGTGGAAGAGTCGGTGAACTCGCGCAAGCTGAACATCTTCAATCGCTTCGATGCGGACATCAGCGATCTGCTGCGGGTGGACCCCACGAACGATCTCGGCCGCAAGTATTGGAACGAAGTCAATCACGAGCAGATACGCCCTGCCTTCACGCCGCCGGTGGCGCCCGCAGGCGTGCCGAAGTGGGCCTATCTGCAGGTGGAAGACCTGAAGCAGATGAAGAGCCTCATTGAGTGGTACATCGACAACCGCCAGATTTCCGATGGAGAGTTCGGCGGCGGCTTGTCTGACGATACGGACTTTCTGAACTGGTGGCCGGGGCTCGCCATGATGGGTGCTGATCCGGACAAACTCAAAGCATCACTGAACCGTGGGCTGGAAGCGACCTTCGCCAACGGTATGTGGGAGAACGGTCTGGCACGCGCTCAATACGATGAGCTGCATAGTTATGAAGACGGGCTGAACACGCTGGGACAGGCGTTGATGCTGGACTATGGCAGCCCCAAAATGCTGGAGCGGGCCATGGAAACATCGCGGCGGCTCGAATGGCTGACGGGTATCAACAGTGCGGGGCAACGGCAGATCCGGTCGTCGTATTTCAGTGGAACGAAGATGGCCGAGGGCGGCGTATGGGGATGGGGCAAGGACCGCTCCTACATGGTCTTTCATCCCGCGCTGCAGCTTGTTTCTTTCAATGGCTCGCCGGCGATGCGGAAGGTGGTCACGGAGGTCGCAGATGGCTTTCTCGCGCATCGCCGTCCGGATGCCAATGGCAGAATGATCATGCACTTCAGCGTGAACTTCCACACCAATGAAGACCTCCCCAGCAACGGTATGACTCCCTGGTTCATGTTGTGGGCAGCCTACAAGTGGACAGATGATCCCAAATACCTGGCGCCGTTTGGCGATGACGGGCCCAGTGCGCTGCGCACCATCAATGCGGACGCCATGGACATCCTGAAGACGCGTGATACCTGGGGCAAGCAGTTGCTGCGCAGCGCGGCGCCCGACCGCCGCACAGACTCAGGTACTACCAGCGAAACCAATCAGCAGCTCTCCTGGCAGTTGACTGGCGATACCAGCTATCTGGAGAAGCTTTATACCTCGCAGATACAGACTGCGAGCGAACGGCAATTCATCAACCGCGAGGGCAGTCTCTGGATCGACCGCGTGTACTTCAACAATGGGGAGCTGCAGCGCTCGCGTCTGGGTGGCGTCGCGCTGATGCGCAACTATATCTATCCCGGCAATGTGGTGAGCTGGCGTTTCGCTGCACCGGCGAATGACGAAAGCGTGGCCATCCTGGTGCCCGAAGGCACGCCTGACCACATCCGCATTCTGGCTTACAACCTGGACAACAAGCCCGTAACGGCGCAGATGACGGGATGGGAGATCGATCCAGGGCAGTGGGAGATCAAGCAGAGCACACAAGCGGCGGCGAACGCTCCTTTGACGGGCACAACCACATCGACGGTGACGTTCGAACGCAGCCGCAGTGTCGAGATCACTTTTGCACCGGGGACCACGACGGTGCTGGAACTAACGTTGAAGGAGAAAGGCGTGCCCTATTGGTCGCGGCCCGATCTCGGGATCGATCGTGAAGACGTCAGGATTGAAGGCCATCAGATGCGTGTCAAGATTCATAGCCTTGGCGCTGTGGATGCTCCGCCTGAGAAAGTCATCGTGCGAGACCGGGAGGGAAAGGTGCTGGCCACGGCGATGACGCCCGCACTGAAAGCGCCGCTCGACATGCAGCCGAAGACTGCAACTGTCTCGTTGAATTTGAAGGGGAAAGCAGATTGGATAGGCGGGACAGTCTCGATCGAAGGCGGTGGCAGCGTGCCCGAAATCACTCTGCTGAATAACACGGTGCGCCTCGCGGATATGCAGGCCGCAACGCGTTGACATAGTCTTGAAGGAAAGTAGGAGCGAAAGGTAGAGAGAATGGCAGAGAACAAGATCGCGGTGATTTCTTCAGACGATGCGGGCATGACCACTCCTGAAGATGGTTTGCGCCGCCAGGTGATGTCCTGGAGCCCCAGCATGATGCTGGTGCGCCACCGCATGGAGAAGGGCTGGGTTGGCACGCGCCACAGTCACCCGCATCAGCAGATGGTGTACGTGGTCAGCGGCCATATCGTGTTCGAGCATCCGGGCGGCCGGTTTGACGCGAAGAGCGGCGACTCGTTTCTCGTTGCAGGCGATGTGGAACATCAGGCATCCGCAATGGAAGACAGCGAGGTGCTGGATATCTTCACGCCCTATCGTGAGGATTACGCACCGAAGGCGTGATGAGGCGATATCTCGAGACAGTAAAGTTTTGAAAGGGCGGGGCTTTAGTGTGGGTGAGAGCCATTGCAGCTCTGAAGAAAACGAAACGGCCATGCTTTCAAGCGCCAACGGCGCGACGCTATACCAGCCTGGGGCGAAGCCCCAGGTTCAGTGACGATAAGAGATCAAGGGCTGAAGGCCCGCCCTATAGTGGCACCACGATAGGGCGGGCCTTCAGCCCTTACGCGTTGATTGTCTGCATACCTGGGGCTTCTCCACCCCAGCGAGCAAAAGCGCTCGCCGGGGACCCCGGTTCGCCCCAGGCTGGTATAGAACGCGCCTTCAGCGCTATTTCGGCCCTAACCCTTCAGCGGCTCGACCCGCACCGTAACGCCCATCTGCCATGCTCCACTCGGCTTGAGCGTGCGGGCGTTGCTGTCCACGTTGGCGGTTTCGACGCAGAGCATCTCATGCCAGTCCCATTCCCCGAGATCAGGCATTGCTTTGCCTGGGTTCCATACGACGGTGGACATGGAGTTGCTCTTGATTACGTGAATAGCACGGCTCTGGGCGCCATCGTGAATCGTAAGGGGCGCTGCGGTGTCTTTGTACACACGGTCGACAGGGCCGGTAAAGGTGATCGGCTTGCCGGCAGCGGGCTTGACCGTCATGTGATCGGTCTTGTCGATGTAGGGTGTGGGCTCCAGGCCGGACACAGTGGCTTCATGCACATCGACAACCTGGAAGTACGCGTGCAAGGCTTCTTCAAACTTGAGCGGCGCGTCCGCTTGGTTGTGGACAGTGAACTGGAGCCGCAACTCCGTTCCTACTGTGATGTCCATGGTAAGCAGGAAATGATCGAAGCCCATCGACCGGCTCATGTCTGTAGGCCCCAGGGTCAATCGGATGTTGGTCGCCGGTCCGCTGTGATGAACCGCGTTCACCGACCACTCCTGCAGGCGCGCGAAGCCGTGCGAAGGTCCGGGGTGGCCATCGATCCGATCCGGTTTGGAATCCGTGGCGAACCACGGAAACACCACAGGTACGCCTCCGCGGAGGGGCTTGCCGGGCGTGAAGTCGCTGGCCCGGCTTAGAAAGATGACCGGCGGCGTTCCGGCCGGTTGCCATGCCGTGAGATGCGCGCCCTGCAGGTAGATCGTCGCGGCACATGCTTTGCTGGTGACTCGCAGCCGGGTGAAGCCGCGGTCTTCGTCGAAGAGGACGACCCCGGCGATACCAAACCGGTGATTGAGTTCTGTGAGGTTCATCCGGTTCTCCCGCCGCGGATATCAGGCGAGAAAAGCCTACCATCCCAACGCGATCATGATCCT